>NZ_JALIGG010000044.1:0-81784 GCF_024764965.1 Scandinavium tedordense
TTTGGCCATGGTGCGTGCGCTGAACAAAATGACGAAGGCAGGTATGCCAGAAAGTGTACGTATCGGCTGAGAGCCGGAGCTGTTACAGGGGAAACTCGCCTCAAATCTGATTTATTCAACAAAGCCCTTTTGAGATAAAATCAAAAACCGAGTTTGCGGCGATCGTGGTGCGCACTCAGGTGAATCCTGGCGATCCGCAGGATATTGACTATGTCCATAAGTTACAGGATGAAATATCCGTAAAATGGCCTGCAGGCACCAAAGTTAAGTCTTATACGCCTGTTGACTGGGATAAGGACAGCCTGATGACATTACGTAAACAATATCAGGCC
The DNA here is from genome assembly GCF_024764965.1 of Scandinavium tedordense. NCBI lineage: Bacteria > Pseudomonadati > Pseudomonadota > Gammaproteobacteria > Enterobacterales > Enterobacteriaceae > Scandinavium > Scandinavium tedordense. Next base: position 333 of record NZ_JALIGG010000044.1, read on the forward strand.
GAGGCAGCGAAATTGCCTAACTTCAACGACACAGCCGGTGCACGGGGTAAAATTGATCCGAAGATGCTACGTCTGAGCGCCTCTGTCGCACTCGGTTTGCTTCCGGCAAAAGATGCTGTTTATCTCTACCGTGACTTTGGCCTGAGCGGTGATAAATGCTACAAAGCCACCTATAGCAAACCAGACTTTAACAAGGGCGGTTTCTTCTCCTTCACGATGTATGGTGCGGATAAATATCTGCACGATGAGAATTCTATTCTGAATAACCGGACCATTAAATTCGATCCAGATGGTAAATTCACTATTTACTATGGCCCTGAAAAGGTCTGTGGTACGCAGAAAAACTGGCTCCCGACGCCTGGGGATAACTGGTATCTGGGAATGCGTATTTATCGCCCTGGTGAGTCAGTCATTAATGGTTCTTATACCGTACCGACACCAGTTGAAGTGAAATAAAATTGCGAGCGCGGGTCAGATAGTACTGGCCTTTATGGACCCCGACGTCTTTGGCATCGGGGTGGTCAGGATCCGCCAGACAGTGCAGGGATGACGCTTACGAATGCAATGTATCTTGCAATCATTAAAGCAAAATAAGGATTTTATTTATGCTCTAAATTTTAATAGGTCAGATAACCTGTTTTCCGTGGCTATCTGACCCTGACCCAAAATCAGAGCAGTGCTCACATGAAGGAGGTCATCTCTCCTATTAAATGATGAAATGCGGTCAAATGAGATGATGATAAATATATAGGTTAAAATATAACTTTTCAGTTTATAACTAAAAAAATCCTTAAAAAACAGTATGGAAACACCAATGCATCATTGGCGTGTGGGCTTCGAAATTTTCAAGTGTGGTCATGGAGTTATGATGTCCATTTCGTTGAAAAACAATAGTATTCAGGCATTTTTCATGCGCGTAAGATGGCGCTATTGTCGCATGAACAGCGGCTTTCTCGCAGTAAAAACTGCGCTGGCAGTGGGCCTGAAACTTCAACAAAAAATGACATGCTTTAAGCCTCAATTGACAGCGTAATAGCTGAATACTGTGGCTTCAGAATCAGTTGTCCATACTGCACGCTCACGCAGACATTCACCCCGGTGGGGAATCCCGCCTGTTCAAGCCAGTTACCGCTGAGCACCAGACTTGGATGACTACTGTAATGACGCGTGCGTCCCGTTTTTGGATCCTGATGGCGTTTTCTGACGTAGCTCACTTTAATCTGACGCGCTTTTTTTACTGCATTTAGCCCTGATGCGTTGGGAAGATTCATCGCCATTCACTCCTTTGCCGTATGTGGCGCAGTATAAAAAGAACGGGAGATCAGTCCAGCATCTTGATGATGGAAAAATGCAAAATGCGCACTGCCTTCCTGAGAAAATGAAACGGTGCGGTCGTTTCAAGGATTACCGGATAGTTGCTCGGAAAATTCACAACGTGACCAGACGCATTTCGCCAGCGCCAGAGCAAGCATGGCGATCACCAGCCCAAGCGACAACGAAAACCACAGCGTACCGTCTATGCCCGCGTGGCTGCCCAGCCACGCCCAGGCAAAGGGGGACGCGGCTGCCAGCAACTGGCCGGGTATCAGCAGAATGCCGGTGCGTTCGGCGTACTGTTCCGGATTGAAGAGTTGCAGTGGCAGGGTGGCTTTCACCACGGTCATCAACCCGTTGACCGCGCCGTATCCGAGGGCAAACCCTGCAATAGCGGCAGGCGCAACGTTGGCGGTCAATGCGAGCAAAAAGCACAGCGGGATCAGTAACGACGTTATAACGGCCAGGCGGGCGGGCGTCAGGCACTGTCCGGAGAGTACATCGAGCAGCCGGGCACTCGTTTGACCCACGCCCCACAGCATTCCCACGGTGACGGGAAGGCCGAAGTTGGTGATTAGCTCAGGCAGATGTGTTGACGTTCCGTTTGAGACAAAGGTCATTAGCGCGATAAACAGGGCGTAGAGGATGGCAGGTAAGCGGGCCGTTGTATCCCGGGAGGCGTGGTGCGCTTGACGCTTTCGCGGTGACCGGCGATGAGGAATTGCCCGCAATAAACCCGTGTTGAGCAGTCCTGCGCAGCCATAGATAAACAGGGCCGTTTGCCAGGAGACATATTCCAGCAACAGGGTTCCCAGCGGCCAGAACACGACCGAGGCCAGGCCGCCAAACAGCGCGACTTGCGAAATCACCCGGCGCGCAGCGGGCCCGTAAAGGCCGACCAATACTGCGAACAGTGCGTCATACAGCGACAAACGCATCCCAATCCCGATAACGCCCCAGCCCGTAATCCACATTATTTTACTCGTGGAAAGCGAGAGCATAAAACACCCGCAGGCGATAAGCAGCGTGCCGGTCAGTACCAGTCGCTGGCCACCAAATCGCGCCAGTAGCCAGGCGGTGAAAGGGGAAATAGCCGCCATGATGAGCATCGCCATCGTTAACCCCCCGTAGATAAAAGAGGGCGACCAGCCGGTAGTGAGCATGATGGTGTGGGCAAAGGTGCCCGGCATATAAAAGGATATACCCCAGTTGATGAGCTGGCTCAGCCCGGCGCAGGTCGTCACTCGCAGATTGGGTGTCAGATAATCGCTGGTCATTGTTTTCTCTCAATGTTATTACAAAGGTATCCAGCCTATGCCGCTCACCCGTAAGATGGCAGGGGTGTAACCTGATGCAGCGTATGAGTAAAACTTTGAGATGACGTCCCTCAATTTGAGTCACTTAGCCACCTTTCGTCTTGTTGTTGGGCGTGGAAGTTTTTCCGCTGCCGCCGATGCGCTGGGCCTGTCGCAGCCTGCGGTCAGTCTGCATATACGTCAACTTGAACAAACGCTGCGAGCCCGGCTGGTTGAAAGGACCGGACGCGGCGTGACGGCAACTGCGGCGGGCCTCGCATTACTTGCTCACAGCGAGAGGATTTCGCAGGCCGTTGATGATGCGGTGCGTGCGGTGAGTGAAGTTTCGCAAGAGGTGAGCGGCCAGGTGCGAATTGGCACCGGCGCGACGGCGTGTATTCATCTGCTGCCGCCCGTGCTGCAATATCTGCGAGAGACCTTTCCTTCGCTGCAGGTTGGCGTCACGACGGGCAACACGGTTGATATTGTGCGGGCGGTGGAAGAGAATCGCCTCGATCTGGGATTGGTCACGCTACCTGTCAGCAGTCGTCAGCTGGTGGTTAACCGCTGCTGGGAAGAGGAATTTGTGTTCATTTGCCGGTCGGGCGAGGGGGCGATGCCATTCACACCTGACCGCCTGCACGCCTTACCGTTGATCGCTTTCGAAGAAGGCAGTGGAACGCGTATTCTCATCGATAGCTGGTTTTCTGCCAGCGGTCTGGCGATATCGTCGGTGATGGAATCGGGCAGCATTGAGGCGATCAAACGGCTGGTGAGGGCAGGACTTGGGGTGAGTATTGTGCCGCAGATGGCGGTTGAGAGTGCATTCGATCGCGATGGATTAGAGGTTCATTCGCTGATGCCCGTTCTACATCGACAGCTGGCGTTTGTGATGCGCCCGGACAAAATTCTCAGCAGAGGAATGGCGGAAGTGATTCGTCTGTTGTCGTAAGAAATGAAAAAACCCCGGTGATGTTCTGACATCACCGGGGTTTTCTTTAGGCGTTGGTGGTAATTCGACGAGCCGTTTCGTAGTGGGCTTGCCAGTAATTATTAGCGAGGCTTGAAATTGTTACCCCTTTTATTTTCGATGCATGGATAAATTCATTATTTCCCACATAAACACCGAAGTGGCGAGTTACTCTTGAGGTTTTAAAAAATACCAGGTCGCCAGGTTTCAGCTCATTCTGAGTAATATGAAAACCATGATGAATTTGCTCGCCGGTGGTGCGGGGCAGACTCATGTTCATTGAACCCTGAAAAACAGCCTGCATCAGCGCTGAGCAGTCGATTCCCCGATGAGACGATCCACCAAAATGATAGCGTGTTCCTTTCCACTGAGAATATTGATCGAGAATTTTTGATTTTATATTTTCTGTCGACGGCGCAGATATTTTCTGGGTCAGACTCTGATTATTTAACGTGGTCAGTTCTGATGGCATGTTAAACGCGAATGCGTGACCAGAAATAATTGTCGTGGTACACAAAACGAGAGCAAAGAAAGTTTTAGATAAATGCATAAAAGAGAATGTATTAAAAGAGCGAAAAATTCCTTACGAATAAAGGACTGGACTCCTCCCGGAAAGTGCGCAAATAACATACTACGCTCGTTTTTTGTCTAACGCCGTTCGGGTCTCTTTTTAGACACCGGGTCATCGGTTGCCTGGAATCCCCATATTAAAAAAGGTATTATTGATGCATCTTATGATTCGAGGACGCATCATGTCAGGAAGCCGTATTCGTAGAGAGAAACTGACGATTCGTCGGATGATTGCGCTCTATGCCAAACGCTGTCCGCAGGCCATTTCAGCGCCGGAGCACTATGTGGCGCTCAATGCCTATGCTGAAAAACGGCTCGACAAATGTGTCTTCGGGGAAGATAAACCGGCCTGCAAACAATGCCCGGTGCATTGCTATCAGCCCGCTAAGCGGGAAGAGATGAAACACATTATGCGCTGGGCAGGGCCGCGTATGCTGTGGCGGCATCCACTGCTGACGGTGCTGCATTTGATCGATGATAAGCGCGCGGTGCCTGAGCTACCGGAAAAATACCGACCGAAGAAATAGCGAAAATGCGCCGATTTACACCAATGTGCCTTTATCGATCCCCAGTCGCTTCATGCGTGACAGCAGCGTCGTCCGTTTGAGGCCCAACCGTTGAGCCGCGCCTTTCGGCCCGGCTACCACGCCGTTGGTTTCTTTCAGAATGCGAACGATCTGCTGTGTTTCATCTTCACCTTCCTGCGGCGGTTCACCCTGATTTACGCGCTGTGCAGTAGGGCGATACAGCATTTCCGACGGCGAAAATTGCAGCACGTGACCCGGCGTCAGCAAAACCGCACGCTCAATGACGTTCTCAAGCTCGCGCACGTTCCCCGGCCACGGCATTTCGCTCAGCGTGCGCAGCGTGCGGGCTGGAATGCTGTCAATCTGACGGCCAAGCCGCCGGGCAATTTTATGGGTGAAGGCTTTGGCCAGTAACGGAATATCCTCCGGGCGCTCGCGCAGCGGCGGCAGCTGGACAGGAAAGACGTTCAGGCGATAATAAAGATCGCTGCGAAAGGTCCGGTCTTCCACCATTTGCCGCAGGTCGCGATTGGTGGCGGCAATCAGGCGGACGTCAGTCCGAATCAGTTTGTTGCAGCCGAGGCGTTCAAATTCTTGATCCTGTAATACGCGCAGCAGCTTCGGCTGAAGCTCGAGCGGCATGTCGCCGACCTCATCGAGAAACAGTGAGCTTTTGTCTGCCAGCTCGAAACGTCCGACGCGCGGCGCGCTCGCCCCGGTAAATGCCCCGCGCGAGTGGCCGAACAGGTCGCTTTCCAGCAATCCGGCGGGCATCGCGGCGCAGTTCATTTTGATCATCCGCTGTTCACGGCGATGGCTCAGATGGTGAATGGCGCGCGCAATCAGCTCTTTACCGGTACCGGTTTCACCGAGAATAAGCACCGTGCTGTCGCTTTGCGCCACCATTTCCACCTGCTGCAGCACGGTAAGCATCGCATCGCTGCGTCCGATAATCTCACCAAACTCGTTATCCAGCGTGTTGAGCTGCTCGGTGAGCACTTTGTTTTCATCTGCCAGGCGCTCTTTCAGCCGCTGGATCTCCTGATATGCCAGTGCATTATCGACCGCAATAGACACCCGTCCGGCAATCTGGCGCAGAAGACGAAGATTGCTGGCAGTGAAAACCTGTTCGTTACGCTGGGCCAGTTTCAGCACGCCAAGCGTCGTGGAACCAGACATCAGCGGCAACAAGCACAGGCTTTGTAGCTCATTTCCCCACAGGGAAAATAGCTGGCGATCCCCTTGCGGTAGCTGATTCAGATTGGCCAGTGTCAGCAGCATCATTTGCTGATTTTTAAAGATTTTCTCGCTTAGCGAACCGCGTTCGTCCACTTCAGCTACATCATGCAGCGGCGCTTCACCGTCCAGATAATGGCTGGTGTACACGTCGAGCTTGCCCGGCTGCGGGCTGCGGAGCACCACGCTAATCGCATCAATGTGGAAATGATCGTGAAGGGCTTTTGCCACTTCACTGACCAGCTCGTCAATGTTGAGCCGCGACAGTACGGCGTTGGTGATATCCACCAGAATGCGGAAATTATCCCGCTCAAGGCGAAGCTGCTGACGATCGACGCTACGGCTTAGGCGGGTCAGGAACTGTTCGGTAACGATCGCCACCAGCTGAGTCAGCGTTTGCAGGCGCTGAAACTCTTTTTCGCTCCACACGGCGTCATTGCCACGGATAAACTCGCAGCCACCCACAATGCGGCCTTCCTGCGCCAGCGGGAGCAGGGCATAGCGACCAAATTCAGGATACAGGGCGCTATTCGTCAGCGTCGGCCAGGCGGCACAAAATTCGTGATAGCTGCAGTGGAGCGTATCAGGCCGGGTCAGTATCCGGTGAATCGGGCCCTGCGCCAGCAGAATTTCTTCGTCGCTTTTGCCGGACCCACGGGTGGCACTGGCGTGAAAACTCACGCGTTGATTTCCAGGCGGCCACAACAAAATAGCGACCCGTTCGGCAAGCCCGGCCTGTTTGACCAACTGCGTCAATGCTTCGCAAACGCCGGACAGATCGCGTTGTTGCAGCAAAGACCGGGTGATATCGAGCAGGCCCTGCTGGCCGAGATCGCTCATCGCTGTTGTTGACATAGTGCTTACCCACAATGCGCCGCTGGCGCGAAAATAGCGTTAGCAGATCCGCGGCAGCGGTTCGGCATGAGGTAAATCTAACGTGCGACGCACGCCGTAAAGCCCGGTCAGGTGCACGCCGCGGCGCTCGGTGATTTCGCCGATGATGGCGGCATCACAGCCTAAGGGGTGCGAGCGTAGCGTGGAGAGCACGCGCTCTGCATCTCCTGCGGACACACCTATCACCAGTTTGCCTTCGTTGGCGAAGTTCAGGGCATCAAGCCCGAGCAGTTCACACACACCGCGGACGGCAGATTTCACCGGCAGGCTGGCCTCATGCAACATCACACCACAGCCGCAGGCGGCTGCAAATTCATGGGCTACCGCGTTCACGCCGCCCCGAGTGGCATCACGCAATGCCTTTACGCCGGGAATGTCTCGCAGAGTCTGAATCAACGGCGTCAATACTGCGCAGTCGCTGCGCAAATCGCCGTCCAGCCCCAGTTGTTCTCGCAGGTTGAGAATGGCTGCGCCGTGATCGCCGAGGGTGCCGCTGACCAGCAGCATGTCGCCCGGCACCAGTTGCTGCGCACCCCAATGAATATCGGCTGGAATGGCACCCAGTCCGGCAGTGTTGATGAACAGTTTGTCCGCGGCACCGCGCGGCACCACTTTGGTGTCACCGGTGACGATAGCGATGTCGGCGGCTTTTGCCGTCAGTGCCATGCTGTTGACGACTTTTTCCAGAATCGCCATCTCCAGTCCCTCTTCGAGGATAAAACCGCAGGAAAGGTAGCGCGGTATAGCTCCGCTGACGGCGACATCGTTCGCGGTGCCGCAAATCGCCAGCTTGCCGATATCCCCGCCGGGGAAGAACAGCGGGTCGATAACGTAGCTGTCGGTGGAAAATGCCAGCCGGTCACCGCTGGCGGTGAGCGACGCGAGTGATAAACGGGCCTGATCTTCTTGTTCTGCCAACCACGGGTTATCGAATGCCTGCATGAACAAATCGTTAATCAGTTGCTGCATCGCCTGGCCGCCACTGCCGTGGGCTATTTGTACGGTTTTCATTGTTCACCTTCCTGACTTCGGTACTGATACCACGCCGCACAGGCGCCTTCGGAGGAAACCATCAGCGCGCCAAACGCACTTTGTGGATTGCAGACGCTGCCAAACAGCGGGCATTGATGCGGCTTACAGCGTCCGGTGAGCACCTCGCCACAGCGGGCGCGCGGGTCATCACATACCTGACGTGGCGGCGGCTGGAAATGGGCTTCGGCGTTAAAGTGCTGGTACTCCGGCATTAATTTCACGCCTGATTCGGCAATGACCCCGAGACCGCGCCATTCGCTGTCACCGTTGACGGCAAAAACGTCGGCTATAGCCGCCTGTGCCAGGGCATTGCCCGCATCCGGCACTACGCGGCGATACTGATTTTCGACGTGGTTTTTACCCGCGATTTTCTGTTCCACCAGCATGTTGACGCCCTGCAACAGATCGACCGGCTCAAAACCGGCAACCACCAACGGACGCTGATAATCACCGGCGATAAAATCGTAGCTGTGCGTACCAATCACCATGCTGACGTGGCCCGGTGCCAGAAAAGCGTCAATGCTGTTGTCCGGCTGCTCGAGCAGGCTGCGCAAGGTAGGAATCAGCGTGATGTGCTGGCAGAAGAAGAAGAAATTAGTCAGGTTCTGCGCTTTTGCTTGCTGTAAGGTGATCGCCGTCGCGGGCATGGTGGTTTCAAAGCCAAGGCCGAAAAAGACCACTTTACGATCGGGGTTTTCCGTCGCCAGGCGTAGTGCATCCATTGGTGAATAGACGATGCGGATATCAGCCCCGAGCGCTTTAGCCTGGGTCAGCGAACCATTTTTTCCCGGCACGCGCATCGCGTCGCCAAAGGTGCAAAAAATGACGTCAGGGTGGCTGGCGATGTCGATACAGGTGTCGATTCTGCCCATCGGCAGTACGCAGACCGGGCATCCCGGGCCATGAATAAACTCAATGTTGTCCGGCAAAAGCTGGTCGAGACCAAAGCGGAAAATAGCGTGAGTGTGTCCGCCGCAGACCTCCATGATCCGCAGCGGTCTTTCATGCGTATAGGAAAGAAGCGGGGCGCGGGTTTTCAGGTGCGCGATAAGCTGCATGACCTGCTCAGGCGCGCGGTATTCATCAACAAAACGCATCACCGATTCTCGCCCCACATCAGCGCGCCGACGTCGGGTTCGACGTCGAACATATTTTGCAACGCGGCCAGCGTCTCGCGGGCTTCGTGCTCGTCAATTACGCTCATGGCGAAACCGACGTGTACCAGCACCCACTGGCCCATGCGTGACTGGCCCTGCTCATCGATGATGCCGACCAGCGTCAGGTCGACGTCGCGCTGAATTCCGCAGACATCGATCTTCGCCTGGTTCCCGTCTATAGCGCAAATTTGCCCCGGAACGCCTATGCACATCGCTGTGTCTCCAGCCACGTCAGCCATGTGTCCATACCTTCTCCGCTGGTGGCGGATATCAGGATCACCTCAATGGCAGGGTTCACTTCTCGCGCATAGCTCAGGCACTTTTCGACGTCGAATTGCAGATACGGTAGCAGGTCGATTTTGTTCAGTAGCAGCAGGGACGCGGCGGCAAACATTTGCGGATACTTCAGCGGTTTGTCTTCGCCTTCGGTGACGGAGAGTACCGCCACTTTATGCCGCTCACCAAGATCGAAACTGGCCGGGCACACCAGGTTGCCGACGTTTTCGATAAACAGAATTCCGTTATCTTTCAGATCCAGGCGCGGGGCGGCGTCGGCAATCATCTGCGCATCGAGATGGCAGCCTTTACCGGTATTGACCTGAATCGCTGGGGTGCCGGTCGCGCGAATGCGGGCGGCGTCATTCACCGTTTGCTGGTCACCTTCGATAACCGCGCACGGCACGCTGGCGTTAAGGCGGGTCAACGTTTCAGTCAACAGCGTCGTTTTACCGGAGCCGGGGCTGGAAACCAGATTCAGCACCAGCAGTTCACGCGCGGCAAACTGCGCCCGATTGCGGGCCGCCAGCCGGTTATTTTTCTCCAGCACGTCAATTTCCACTTCCAGCATTTTGCGCTGGCTGATGCCCGGAGCGTGCGTCCCCGCTTCCCCGTGTCCGTAGTGCAAATCGCCCTGCGTAGACTGCTGTGGGCTGAATTCTGGCGTGATGCCGGTTATGGTGAGCGCCGGGCGCGAGGCGGGCGCAAACGGCGCACCGCGAAAGGCCGAATGCGGATTGTGCTCGTCGCCTTCTATATAGCGATTGCCATCCGCGCAGCCACAGGTTGTACACATACCTTATTCCTCAATGACTTCGATGCGCTGAATCTGAAATCCGTCATCAGCGACAATACGTAACCGGTCGCTGCCGCACTGTGGGCAGCGGCGAACGTGTTGCGAGATAAGTTTGATGTCCATCTGACATTCCGGGCACCAGCACTCCGCTGATTGTTCTTCAATGTGCAGCTGGCAGCCTTCCGCCAGCGTGCCGCGGCACACCAGCTCAAAACAGAAACTCAGGGATGAGGGCTCCACGCAGGAAAAGGCCCCGACTTTCAGCCAGACCGCCGTCACGCGGTTGGCAGCGTTGGCGAGCGCTTGCTGCTCGACAATTTCCAGCGCCCGCTGGCAAAGGGTGATTTCGTGCATAACGTTTCCCGTCAAATCTGGACTTCGCTTCCCTAAGCAAAAAACAGGCCATTATTTATTGTGTTGATTTTTATCGGTAAATCACTGAATGACAGATCTGGAATGACATTAGTGACGGTACATCGCCACAAATGACGGCGAGGCCAAATGACACAGAAAACGTCGATCGTCACAATCGTCGTCACGCTGACGATGACAGGCCCTGAAGGGAAAGCGTTAATCATAACTAATTGTTTAATAAGTAAGTTATTGGATGGCACGCAAATTGCTATACGAGCAGGATAATTTTCTTCCGCTTCAGAGGAATAACCATGAACCGCTTTGTGATTGCGGATCCTCAATGGTGCATCGGATGCAATACCTGCCTCGCGGCCTGCTCCGATGTCCATAAAGCTCAGGGGCTACAGCAGCACCCGAGGCTCACGATGGCGCGCACTGGTGACGACACGGCCCCGGTGTTATGTCGTCATTGCGAAGATGCGCCCTGCAAACGGGTGTGTCCGGTCAACGCCATTGCACTTGAGGACGATAGCGTCCAGATAAACGAAAGCCTGTGCATCGGCTGCAAACTCTGTGGCCTGGTGTGTCCGTTCGGGGCAATTACGCCTGCGGGCAGCACCCCGCTGAATATGCCCGCCCAGTTTGAGCACTACGTTCCGGCATCATTGCTCAGCGATGTGCCGGTCAGCCCTGACAGCATGCATCCGTTTTTGAGCTGGAATGCGGGTATGCGCACCATCGCCGTGAAATGCGACCTGTGCCATTTCCTGCCGCAAGGCCCGGCGTGCGTGCATTCCTGTCCGACAAAAGCACTGCACCTGATTGAGCCGCAGTCCATTGAGGCCCAGGCGAAACAGCGTCGGTCGCAAACTGCGCTGTCGATGCCGGAGACCTTGCCGGGTCAGGTGAATTTTGCAGGGGAGCAAAACTAATGGATTCACTGCAATTACTGATGTGGTCGCTGGCCCTGTACGTTGTCGGTGGCGTAGCGTCATTGCTGCTGCAAAAAAACGAAAGGCTCGCCATTCGTGTGGCGGGCATCAGTGCGATGCTCGGTGGCTTGCTCGGCCTGTGCAGCGCACTGCCGGTGTTGTTCAGCGGTGAAGTGCTGAACTGGAGTGCGGCAGGGCCGTTCCCGTTCGCCGCGTTTAGCGTGCGCATCGACAGCCTGGCGGCGTTTATGGTGACGGTGATTTCACTGCTGGTGATGCTCTGCGCCCTCTATTCACTCTCTTATATGCAGGAATATCTCGGCAAAGGCGCGGCGTCGATGGGGTTCTTTATGAACCTGTTTATCGCCTCAATGGTCGGGCTGGTGGTGATGGATAACGGCTTCTGGTTCATCATCCTGTTCGAAATGATGTCGCTGGCCTCGTGGTTTTTGGTCATCGCCGATCAGAGTGAAGAGTCAATCAAGGCCGGGCTGCTGTACTTCTTTATCGCGCATGCCGGGTCGGTGCTGATCATGGTGGCCTTCTTCCTGATGTGGCGCGAAAGCGGCAGTCTGGAGTTTGAATCCTTCCGTCATTTGCATCTTTCCGTAGGCCTGGCGTCGGTGGTGTTTATTCTCGCGTTCCTCGGTTTTGGGGCGAAGGCGGGGATGCTGCCACTGCACAGCTGGCTGCCGCGAGCGCACCCGGCAGCCCCGTCTCATGCGTCCGCGCTGATGTCCGGGGTGATGGTGAAAATCGGTATCTTCGGCATTATCAAAGTCGGGATCGACCTGCTTGGGGCGACCGAAAGCTGGTGGGGTCTGCTCGTGCTGGCGTTTGGTGCGGTATCGTCGGTGCTTGGCGTGTTGTACGCGCTGGCCGAACACGATATCAAGCGCCTGCTGGCATGGCACACCGTGGAGAACATCGGCATCATCCTGATGGGGGTTGGTGTCGGCATGGTTGGCATCGCTACGCACCATCCGCTGCTGGCGACCATTGGCCTGCTCGGCGCACTGTTCCATTTGCTTAACCACGCACTGTTTAAAGGGTTGCTGTTCCTTGGCGCGGGGGCGGTGATTTTCCGCGTTCACACCCGTGATATGGAAAAAATGGGCGGCCTCGCCAAGCTGATGCCGCTCACCGGCACCGCTTTCCTGATTGGCTGTATGTCCATTTCCGCACTGCCACCGCTGAACGGCTTCGTCAGCGAATGGTTTACCTACCAGTCACTGTTCACCATGAGCCATGACGGCGATTTCGCCATGCGTCTCGCGGGGCCGATTGCGATGGTCATGCTGGCGATTACCGGCGCGCTGGCGGCAATGTGCTTCGTCAAAGTCTACGGCATCAGCTTCTGCGGCGGTGCCCGCAGCGAGCAGGCGGAGCACGCGCGTGAAGTGCCTTGGCCGATGACCGCCGCGATGATCGTGATGGCGCTGCTGTGCGTGGCGTTAGGCGTCGGCGCGTCCGTTGTCGCACCGGTGCTGACGCAGGTGGCGACCTCGCTGACGCACACTTCAGATGTGATTGTCACCAATAACACCCTTCTGCAACCGGGCGACAGCGCTCAGGCGATGTTCTCTCCAGCCGTGACCTTCCTGTTATTGCTGGGCCTGCCGTTACTGCCGCTGGCGGTGTGGTGGGTACTGCGTGGCGCACGCGGGCCGTTCCGTCGTCGTGGCCAGCCGTGGGCCTGTGGTTACGCTTGGGAAGAGGCGATGTCGGCCTCTGCGGGTAGCTTCACTCAGCCACTGCGCGTGATGTTTGCTCCGCTGTATCGGATGCGCAAGCAGCTCGATCCTTCTGCCGCGTTAAGCCGCAGCCTGACCAAAGTCACCGATGGCGCCGCGGCGGTCGAACCGTTCTGGGACGACCGTATTATCTGGCCACTGGTGCGGCTTGTTCAGCGCGCCGGGGCGGGTATTCAGCGAATGCAGAGCGGGGACTTCCGCCTTTACTGCCTGTATGTGGTGGTGGCGCTGGTGGTTCTGTTACTGACCGTGGCTCTGTGAGGAGAATGAGATGTTAATCCAACAAACGCCTGCGTGGGGCATGGGACTGTTCGCCGTGTGTCAGGCGGTCATTCTGCTGGCGCTGACGCCGCTGATGACCGGCATTTCCCGCCAGATCCGTGCGCGTATGCACTCACGCCGTGGGCCTGGCATTCTTCAGGACTACCGTGACCTCGGCAAGCTGCTAAAGCGTCAGCCTGTCGGCCCTGATCAGTCCGGGGCGATGTTCCGCCTGATGCCGTGGGTGCTGCTCAGCAGCATGCTACTGGTGGCGATGGCACTGCCCGTTTTTACTGCTACCTCACCGTTCGGCGGGGCAGGGGACTTAATCACCCTGCTGTATCTGTTCGCACTGTTCCGTTTCTTTTTTGCTCTTTCCGGGCTCGACAGCAGCAGTTCCTTCGCGGGGATTGGTGCCAGCCGTGAACTCACGCTCGGCATTTTGGTGGAGCCGATCCTGCTGCTTGGCCTGCTGGTCGTGGCGCTGATCGTGGGCTCAACCAACATCGGCACCATCAGCGCTGTACTGGACCACGGCTGGAGTTCGCCGCTGGCAATCTTCATGGCTTTCCTGGCCTGCGGATTCGCGTCGTTTATCGAGATGGGCAAAATCCCGTTCGACGTCGCCGAAGCCGAGCAGGAACTGCAGGAAGGGCCGCTGACCGAGTATTCCGGTTCTGATTTTGCGCTGGTGAAGTGGGGGATTGGCCTCAAGCAGGTGGTCGTCGCCGAAATGTTCCTCGCAGTGTTTATTCCGTTTGGCAAGGCCGTGAGCCTTAGCCCGACCGCGCTGTTGCTGGCGCTGGTCGTGATGGTCATCAAGCTGCTGGTGGTATTCGTGCTGGCATCGCTGGTGGAAAACTCGCTGGCGCGCGGACGCTTCCTGCTGACGCATCACGTGACCTGGCTTGGGTTTGGCGTCGCGGCGCTGGGCTTCGTCTTCTACTTTACCGGTCTGTAAGGAGCCCCGTGAAATGATGGAAAATATCGCTCTGACGACCCTGCTGGTGCCGTTTGTCGGCGCGCTGCTGACGGCCTGTTCGCCAAAGCCGCAGGCGAAAAGTATCTGCACCGTATTTGCGTTGCTGGCCACGCTTGGCACCGTGGCGCTGGGCTGGCAGTTCCTCGCGGGGGGCAAAACCGACGCCACTTATACACTGGTGAGCTATCACGGCGTGGCGCTGTTTGGTTTCACCGTTGACCGGATAAGCACCCTGATTGCATTTGCGGTGGTGTTCCTCGGTCTGCTGGTAAGCCTCTATTCCACCGGGTATCTGACCCGCGGTAACCGTGAACATCCGCATGACGGGGATAACCGCTACTACGCCTTCCTGCTGATTTTTATCGGTGCGATGGCGGGGTTGGTGCTGTCGTCCACTCTGCTCGGTCAGCTGCTGTTTTTCGAAATTACCGGCGGCTGTTCCTGGGCGCTGATTGGCTATTACCAGACGCAGAAATCGCAACGTTCAGCGATGAAAGCGCTGCTGATTACCCATGTGGCATCTCTCGGGTTGTATCTCGCCGCTGCGACGCTATTCATCAACACCGGCACCTTCGCGCTGAGCGCGTTAAGCCAGTTGCAGGGCAGTGCCAGCTACATCGTTTACGGCGGCATCCTGTTCGCTGCCTGGGGTAAATCTGCCCAGTTGCCGATGCAGGCCTGGCTGCCGGATGCGATGGAAGCTCCGACCCCAGTCAGTGCTTACTTACATGCCGCGTCGATGGTGAAAGTGGGTGTTTACATCTTTGCCCGCGCCATTCTGGAAGGCGGCAACGTACCGCACGTCATTGGCTGGGTGGGTATCGTGATGGCGACCATTACGATGGTGTACGGCTTCCTGATGTACCTGCCGCAGAAGGACATGAAACGCCTGCTGGCGTGGTCAACCATTACCCAGCTGGCGTGGATGTTCCTCGCGTTATCGATGGCGGCGCTGGGCTCAAAACAGGCCCTCGACGGCGGCATTGCCTACATCTTCAACCATGCCTTTGCCAAAAGCCTGTTCTTCCTGGTGGCGGGTGCGTTCAGCTACAGCTGCGGGACCCGCTTACTACCGAAGCTGCGCGGGGTGATGAGCAAATCGCCACTGCTCGGCATCGGTTTCTGCGTGGCCGCGCTGGCGATTGCCGGTGTGCCGCCGTTCAACGGCTTCTTCAGTAAATTCCCGGTCTTTGCCGCGGGCTTCACCCTCTCAACTGAACACTGGGAACTGATCCCGGTAATGGTGCTGGCGCTGGTGGAATCGGTAGCAAGCTTTGCCTGGCTGATTTACTGGTTTGGTCGTGTGGTCCCTGGGGAGCCGAGCCCGGAAGTCGTGCAGATGGCGCCGCTTCCGTGGGCGATGCGTGCTGTTTTGGTCGTGTTGGTAATCATGTCGCTGGTTTCCAGCGTAATTGCCTCGATGTGGCTTAATTAAGGAGACGACGATGACCGGAGCCTTACTCGTAAATAATCTCGCCGGGCTGATGATGGTGACGTCGCTGCTGGTGATTGGTGCGAAGCATCCGCGTGGAGCCTGCTGGTGCTACGCCCTGCAATCGCTGGTGCTGGTACTTATCTTTTTCACGCTTTCACGCACGCTTGATTCCGAACAACTGCTGATGTGGTCCTTCAGTGCGCTGCTGACCAAAGTCATTCTGGTGCCGCTAATCATGGGTTTTGCGCTGCGTAAGCTCAACGACCCGAAGGCCGATGCCAGCCTGATTAGCCCGGTACTGTTGATGCTGGCCGCCGCGGTGATTGTGGTGATGTGCTGGCTGGTGGTACGACCGGTACAGCTCCCGCTGCTGCAAGGGTTGAAGCCCGCACTGGCGGTGGCGCTCGGTCACTTCCTGTTGGGGCTACTGTGCATCGTGACCCAACGCAACATTCTTAAGCAGGTGTTCGGTTACTGCCTGATGGAAAACGGGTCGCATCTGGTGCTGGCGCTGCTGGCGAATAAAGCGCCGGAACTGGTGGAGATTGGGATCGCCACCGACGCGATTTTCGCGGTGATCGTCATGGTGCTGCTGGTGAGAAAAATCTGGCGCACGCTCGGCACGCTGGATGTCAATCAACTGACGGCGCTGAAGGGATAACACAATGAGTCATTCTGCAATTTTCACTTTGTTACTGCTGACGCCACTGGTGTTTTCGCTGCTTGCATTTGCCTGCCAGCGTCTCGGCACGGCATCCCGTCTGGCGGTCACGCTGCTACACGGCGTGGGCATTGTTATGCTGTTAGCGGTGACGCTGTATGCCGTGGCGCTGGTTTATCGCCAGGGCGAGATGTTCTCCACCAATCTGTGGCTGCATGTCGATAGTTTGAGTGCGCTGTTCCTGGCGATCCTCGGGATTATCGGTTTTCTTACCGGCCTTTACTCAATGGGCTATATGCGCCACGAGGTCGACGAAGGTGAGATTTCCGTCGCCACGCTGTGCAACTACTACGGTTTCTTCCACCTGTTTTTGTTCACCATGATGCTGGTGGTGACCAGTAACAACTTGATTGTGATGTGGGCGGCGATTGAAGCCACCACGCTCAGCTCAGCGTTTCTGGTGGGGATTTACGGTCAGCGCTCGTCTTTGGAAGCCGCGTGGAAGTACATCATCATTTGTACCGTTGGCGTGGCGTTCGGCCTGTTCGGCACCATTCTGGTGTACGCCAATGCTGCCAGCTTCATGCCGGATCCGCACAACGCTATTTTCTGGAGTGAAGTGCTGAAACATGCCAGTCAGCTTGATCCGACGTTGATGCATCTGGCGTTTGTGTTCGTGCTGATTGGCTTTGGTACTAAAACCGGGCTGTTCCCGATGCACGCCTGGCTGCCGGATGCCCACAGTGAAGCGCCGAGCCCAACCAGCGCCTTGCTGTCAGCCGTGCTGCTCAACTGCGCGCTGCTGGTGATTATCCGCTTCCACATCATCATCACTCTGTCGATTGGCTCCTCGTTCACCAACATGCTGCTGGTGATTTTCGGTCTGTTGTCGGTCGCGGTGGCGGCATTTTTCATTCTGGTTCAGCAGGACGTGAAACGGCTTCTGGCTTATTCCAGTGTGGAAAACATGGGGCTCATCGCCGTGGCGCTTGGCATTGGTGGGCCGCTCGGCGTGTTGGCGGCGCTGCTGCATACGCTCAATCACAGCCTGGCGAAAACGCTGCTGTTTTGCGGTTCCGGTAACGTGCTGTTGAAGTACGGCACCCGCGACCTCGGCGTGGTGCGCGGCATGCTTAAACTGATGCCGTTCAGCGCGGTGCTGCTGGCCGCTGGCGCGCTGGCGCTCGGCGGAATGCCGCCGTTCAACGTCTTCCTGAGTGAGTTTATGGTGGTGACGGCAGGTCTGGCCGCCGGACATATCTGGTTGACTATTGGCCTGCTGCTGCTGTTAACCGTCGTGCTGGGTGGGCTGGTTCGCATGATCGCCTGTTTGCTGTTCGGCAGCGCGCCGGAAGCGACCAGCCGTGGCGAGCTGGGTCTGCTGACGACTTTACCGATGGCCATTTTGCTGGTGCTGATGCTGGTGATGGGCACCCACATTCCGCAGCCGGTCAGCCGCCTGCTGGAACATGCCGCGTCGATTGTGATGCATCAGTCCCCGCAGCAAGAATTTCAGTGGCCGTGGGCGGGTAAAACTGCCGCTGCCACTAACCACAGTCTTTGCACCCGCGAGTGCGCTGGAGAAACGAAGTGAGTTATCAACAATATATGAACGGCCTCGCGCAGGGCGATGTACGCGGTTTGGGTTATCTGGCGGCTGTGCGGGAGAAATTTCCCGGCGCGGTGCTCGACGAAGAGCGTCAGACGAACGATCAGGTGACCATCACCGTCAAAATTGGTCATCTACCTGAAATCGTTGAATTTCTCTATTACGGCTGCGGCGGCTGGCTGCCGGTGCTGTTTGGCAATGATGAGCGCACGCTCAACGGTCATTTCGCAGTCTACTACGCGATGTCGATGGAAGAAGGCGAGAAGTGCTGGGTGGTGGTGAAAGGCCTGGTCGATCACTCGCTTGAGTTCCCGTCCGTTACCCCGCGTGTTCCAGCGGCGGTATGGGGTGAGCGTGAAATTCGCGATATGTATGGCCTGAAACCGATTGGCCTGCCGGACGAGCGCCGCCTGGTGCTGCCAGATGACTGGCCTGACGACATGTACCCGCTGCGCAAAGATGCCATGGACTATCGCCAGCGCCCGGCGCCGACCACCGAAACGGAAACCTATCCATTCATCAACGATGGCGACAGCAAAGCGCGCGTGGTGCCGATTGGCCCGATGCACATTACCTCGGATGAACCGGGCCACTTCCGTCTGTTTGTAGACGGCGAAACCATTGTGGATGCCGACTACCGACTGTTCTATGTGCATCGCGGCATGGAAAAGTTGGCCGAAACCCGCATGGGCTACAACGAAGTGACGTTCCTGTCTGACCGTGTGTGCGGCATCTGCGGGTTTGCGCACAGCGTGGCTTACACCACCTCGGTGGAAAATGCTCTGGGCATCGTGGTGCCACAGCGTGCGCACACTATTCGTTCCATTCTGCTGGAAGTGGAACGCCTGCACAGCCACCTGCTGAACATTGGGCTGTCGAGCCACTTTGTCGGGTTTGATACCGGCTTCATGCAGTTTTTCCGCGTGCGTGAAAAATCCATGCAAATGGCAGAGCTCTTAACCGGCTCACGTAAAACCTACGGTCTAAATCTGATCGGTGGTATTCGTCGAGATATCCTGAAAGAGCAGCGCATTAAAACCATCCAGCTGGTGCGCGAGATGCGTGCGGAAGTGACGCAGCTGGTCGACATGCTGTTGTCCACCCCGAACATCGCCCAGCGTACGCAAGGGGTCGGCATTCTCGACCGCCAAGTAGCGCGCGATTACAGCCCGGTTGGCCCGCTGATCCGTGGCAGTGGTTTCAAACGCGATATGCGTTTTGACCACCCGTATTCTGATTACGGCAATCTGCCGAAAACCCTGTTTGCCTATGATGGCGGCGACGTATTCTCCCGCGTGATGGTGCGCGTGAAAGAGACGTTTGACTCGCTGGCGATGATTGAATATGCGCTGGATACCATGGGTAACGGCCCGCTGCTGACCGAAGGTTTCACCTATCAGCCGAACAAATTTGCGCTCGGTTATGTAGAAGCTCCGCGCGGGGAAGACGTGCACTGGAGCATGCTCGGTGATAACCAGAAGTTGTTCCGCTGGCGTTGCCGCGCGGCGACTTATGCTAACTGGCCGGTGCTGCGCTACATGCTGCGCGGGAATACCATATCCGATGCGCCGCTGATCATCGGCAGCCTCGATCCCTGCTACTCCTGCACCGACCGCGTCACGCTGGTGGATGTTCGCAAACGTAAGTCCACTACCGTGCCGTACAAAGAGATCGAACGCTACAGCATTGAGCGTAAACACTCGCCGATCAAGTAAGGATTAAACGATGCTGAAACTGTTTAAAACTATCCTGAAAGCGGGCGAACCGACGGTTAAATACCCGTTTGCACCGCTGGACATCAGCCCCGATTTTCGCGGCAGGCCGGAGCTTGACCCACAGCAGTGTATTGCCTGCGCGGCGTGCACCATGGCGTGTCCGGCGAATGCGCTGACGATGGAAACGCATCCGGAAAGCAACGAGCGAATTTGGCAGTTGTTCATCGGGCGCTGCATTTTCTGTGGTCGCTGCGAAGAAGTGTGCCCGACGAAGGCGATCCGCCTGACCAATGATTTCGAACTGGCAGTGACGAACAAAGCTGATTTGTACGTCAAAGCGGTGTTTCGCTTGCAGCACTGCGAAATGTGCACGCTGCCGTTCTCCCCGGAGAAATCGGCCCAGTATGCGGTTGAACTGCTGCGGCAGTCCGGCGTGAGCGACGAGGCGCTGGCAGGCATGGGCACGCAGTTTACGACCTGCCCAGCGTGCAAACGCCAGCGGACGTTGAGCCAGCACGATCGTCAGATGTTCAGTTCAATCGGTGCGGAGAAAAGCAATGAGCGAGTTTAATCATCACGCCAGCCAGCCGATAACGCTGGCAAACGGTGCGGCGCGCATGAAGCAGACCCTGCTGAAAGACATCAAGCGTTCAGCTTACGTGTATCGCGTTGATTGCGGTGGCTGCAACGGCTGCGAGATCGAGATTTTCTCGGCGATCACCCCGGTGTTCGATGCCGAGCGTTTTGGTATCAAAGTGGTGGCTTCCCCGCGTCATGCCGATATTTTGCTGTTCACCGGGGCGGTGACCCGTGCGATGCGCGTTCCGGCGCTGCGAGCCTATGAATCGGCACCGGATCCGAAAATCTGTATTTCCTATGGAGCGTGTGGCGTCGGTGGAGGGATCTTCCACGATCTCTACTGCGTCTGGGGAGGCAGCGATACGATTGTGCCGGTTGATGTGTGGATCCCTGGTTGTCCGCCAACGCCTGCGGCGACGATCCACGGGTTTGCCGTGGCGCTCGGTTTGCTGGACCAAAAGCTGAAAGGCGTTGAACACGTGCAGGGCGAAAGTGAAAAACCGGCGCTGATCCTGCCTGATGTCCCGCTGCAGTTGCGGGTGTCCGTTGAGCGTGAAGCGCGAAGGATGGCGGGCTATCGGCAGGGGGGGGATATCAGCTTGAGTCTGCTGTCGCTCATTCAGCATAAGCAGCCGCAGCAAGCGGCGCATGATGTCTCCGTCTGGCTGCGGAAAGAGAACGATCCGCGGCTGACTGAGATTGTGAACGCACTGATGGCGGTGATTGCCGGGGAGGTGATGGCGTGAACGACATTGGAAAAGTGACGTTCTGGTCGCTGCGTCAGAAGTTCGTCGACAGCGACGAAGACATGCCCGCTGAAAGCCAGCAGGTCATGTATTACTCGCTGGCAATCGGCCATCACGTCGGCATGATCGACTGTCTGAAAACGGAGCTGGAATGTCCGCTGGAAGGCTACACGGAATGGCTGAAACAGCTGCCGGTGGGCGATGCGCGGCGTAAACTGCGTGGCCTGCTGACGTTTGGGGAAATCACCATTGATTCCACTCACACGTCGCTGCTGGCCAATGCGCTGTCGCCGCTGAGCATTAGTGGCGATGAGCCTTATAAAAGCTGGAGCCTGCGGTTGATTGAACTGCTGGCTGAGATCGAACGTGAACCGGCTATCTATCTGATCGTCAAACGCCAGCTGGCGTAATCACCGCGCGGGAGGCTGTTACAGATCCCGTGTGTTGATCCCCAGGCGCTGCATTCTCGACAGCAGCGTCGTTCGCTTCAGCCCCAGTTTCTGCGCCGCTCCTTTTGGCCCCGCGACAATCCCGTTGGTTTCCCGCAATGCCAGGATTATCCGTTCCCGTTCTCCCTCATCCGTTTCCGGAGTTTGCGGGTTAAACATTGGCGGCAGTTTGATGGTGGGGACCTGAACGCGGGTTGTCTGCGCCGTCGACGATGGCATTTTCAAATCGTTGAGCTGCAAATTCAGCGTGTTGCCCTGGGTGAGGATCACCGCACGTTCAATCACGTTTTGCAATTCACGCACGTTGCCCGGCCACGGATACTGGCACAGCGCCTGAAGTGATGCAGCGGGAATGGTATCAATATTTTTGTTCATCCGCGCCGCCAGCTTCTGAGTGAACCAGGTGGCGAGCAGCGGGATATCTTCTGGCCGTTCACGCAGTGGCGGGATCACAATCGGGAAGACGTTCAGGCGATAGAACAGGTCACTGCGAAAAGCGCGTTCCTGAACCATCTCATGCAAATCGCGGTTGGTGGCCGCGATCATTCGGACGTTTACCGGAATAACTTTGCTGCCGCCAAGGCGTTCCACTTCACGCTCTTGCAGCACGCGCAGCAGTTTTGGCTGGAGTTCGAGCGGCATATCGCCAATTTCATCGAGGAACAGCGTGCCACCGTCGGCCATTTCAAAACGGCCGATGTGCGTATTAGTGGCTCCGGTAAAAGCCCCTTTCTCATGACCGAACAGGTCGCTTTCCAGCAGGCTCGCCGGAATGGCGGCGCAGTTCATTTTGATCAGCGGATGGCTGTTACGCTGGCTAAGTTTGTGAATGGCGCGGGCGATAAGCTCTTTCCCGGTTCCGGTTTCGCCGAGTAGCAGCACGGTGCTGTCACTGGTCGCCACCATTTCCACCTGACGCAGCAGGTTTTTCATCGCCACGCTCTGGAAAATAATATCATTCAGGCTTTCGACATTTTGCAGCTGCTCGTTAAGCCAGATATTTTCTTGTTTTAACGAATCTTTTAGCCGGGTAATTTCATTCCAGGCGTTGGCATTATCCACTGCAATACTGATGCGCGACGCAATTTGACCCAACAGCGAACAGACTGCCGGAGTAAATGCGCTTGCATCGGTATGCGCGAGAATAAATATTCCGGGTGCGTGGGTATTAAAGGTTAGCGGCAGAAGCAGCGCGGCCTGCATCCCTGCGGAAAATAAATCCTGCAACAGCGGGTCGCGCAGGTTTTCGTGCAATGCAACGGCCTGAGGCTGGCCGTTATCCAGCACATTTTTCAGCACACTCAGGGCAATCGGGTAGGTTGTTTGTTGGCAATAATGATGGCCGTCAGGCTGCCAGTTGCAGGCGGTTACCGGAAGAGCGTCTGTCGTTTCAGCATCGAAGAAGGCAATCGATACGCAGGGAATCGCGAAGAAACGGTGAATGTCCTGGGCGATGGCGCTGACCAGACCTTCCCGGTCGAGGTGTGCCAGAACCGAGTTGGTGATATCCACCAAAATGCGGTATTCATCGCGTTCGTCTTTTAACTGATGAAAGAACTCCAGTAATTCAGGATCAACTCCAGAATTGATCATGGCAATCAATTGATTATTCCATTCCGTATTTGAAATGGGAATGGTTCTTATTTTCTTGCCACTCAATTTCTTTACATCATTCATCGTTTCAGCCTGTTTTCGGAAAATTGCAGAGCGTTGGGATGCGTCTGCAATGCTATTTGAGATCATTATTTTTGGGCTGCGTGCAATATAAGATACCCCCTTAGGATCATTCGTTGATATCAATGGGTAGTTTGCTCATTCAGACCATTTTTTATTGGGAGAAAAGCGTGTCCAACGTATTACTGTGTGTCGGCAACAGCATGATGGGCGACGACGGCGCCGGACCGCTGCTCGCGGAAATGTGTGCCGCAGCGCCAAAAGGTGACTGGCAGGTGCTGGACGGTGGCAGCGCGCCGGAAAGAGAAGTGGCGGCGATTCGCGAAATGAAGCCGGAGTGCTTGTTGATTGTCGATGCCACCGACATGGGGCTGGAGCCAGGCGAGATACGTATTGTCGATCCTGACGATATTGCCGAGATGTTTCTGATGACTACCCACAATATGCCGCTCAACTATCTGATTGAACAGTTGAAAGAGGATGCGGGCGAGGTGATATTCCTCGGCATTCAGCCGGATATTGTTGGCTTCTATTATCCGATGACCGAGAAAGTGAAAGCGGCGACGGAGGTGGTGTATCAGCGGCTGGAAGGGTGGGTCGGTGATGGCGGGTTTGAGCGGTTGTAATGAAGCGTTGGCCCGGTAAGCGTTAGCGCCACCGGGCACTGTTTTAGGCTAAATCTTCGCCGTTACTCGCGATCACTTTCTTATACCACCAGAACGATTTCTTGCGCGAACGCGCCAGCGTGCCGTTCCCGGCGTCGTCACGGTCGACATATACGAAGCCGTAGCGCTTGCTCATCTCACCAGTCGAGGCTGCCACCAGATCGATGCAGCCCCAGGTGGTGTAACCCATCACCGGAATACCGTCATTGATGGCATCGTCCATTGCCTGGATATGCTCGCGTAAATAGCCGATGCGATAGTCATCGTTGATCTCGCCGTTGGGTTCCACCACGTCTTTCGCGCCAAGCCCGTTCTCCACGAGGAACAGGGGTTTCTGATAGCGGTCATACATCATGTTCATGGTGATGCGCAGGCCCAGCGGGTCGATACCCCAGCCCCATTCACTGGCCTTGATATGCGGGTTTTTCAGCGATTTGACGATGTTGGCCGCATT
Source organism: Scandinavium tedordense (assembly GCF_024764965.1). Classification (NCBI taxonomy): domain Bacteria; kingdom Pseudomonadati; phylum Pseudomonadota; class Gammaproteobacteria; order Enterobacterales; family Enterobacteriaceae; genus Scandinavium; species Scandinavium tedordense. The sequence goes on from NZ_JALIGG010000044.1 coordinate 24,670, forward strand.
GGTGTTATTGCTGTTCATATCCGCAGAGGCACAGCGTGACGCGTAATAGCTGAACGACACAAAATCGACGGTGTTCTTCAGAATTTCATCATCGCCCGACGCTTTCTCGATAGTTACACCTTTTTCGCGGAACACGCGGGCAGAGTAGGCCGGATAGGCGCCACGGGCCTGCACGTCGATAAAGAACAGGTTTTCGCGGTCCTTTTCCAGCGCCATCCACACGTCTTCCGGCTTGCAGGAGTACGGATAGAAATTACCGCCCGCCAGCATACAACCGACCTGGTTTTGCGGGTTCACCTCATGGGCGATTTTCGTTGCCAGTGCGCTGGCGATTAACTCGTGGTGCGCGGCCTGATATTTCACCTGCTCCTGGTTCTCACCTTCTTCAAACACCAGCCCGGCCCCGGAGTATGGGCTGTGTAGCATGATGTTGATTTCATTGAAGGTCAGCCAGTATTTTACCTGGCCGTCGAAGGCTTCAAAGCAGGTGCGGGCGTAGCGAGTGAAAAATTCCACCATTTTACGGTTACGCCACGAGCCGTACTCCTTCACCAGGTGCATCGGCACGTCGAAATGGCATAGGGTGACCAGCGGCTCAATGTTGTATTTTTTGCACTCGGCGAACAGGTCGCGGTAGAACGCGATGCCCTCTTCGTTTGGCGTTAATTCGTCGCCGTTCGGGTACAGGCGTGCCCAGGCAATCGAGGTGCGAAACACCGTGAAGCCCATCTCTGCCATCAGCGCGATGTCTTCTTTATAGCGATGATAAAAATCGATCGCCTGGTGGCTCGGATAGTATTCGTCCTCGCGCAAGGTAAAGCGCTTGTCGAGCCCCAGTTTGACCGGCATACGGCTGGCGCCGTGCGGGATAGTATCGACGGTGGTCAGGCCTTTGCCGCCTTCCAGATACGCGCCTTCAGACTGGTTAGCGGCCAGAGCGCCGCCCCATAAAAATCCTTTCGGAAACATGCGTTACCTCGCTTGTAAGGGTTGAACGGTTGCGGTGATGCCTTGCGCTTTGCGCGCCTGTTCGGCACCGTCCACAGCAGGGATTTCTTCCACCGGAATATCTTCAAAGCCCAGCAGCAGTGTCAGCACGAAGGAGAGCACGACTGCCAGCGCCATCACGCCAAACACCCAGACGATGGTCATCGGGTTGGCGGGGTCAAAGAACTGTACGCTGGTAAACAGTCCTGGAGCGGCCATCGAATGACTCGCCAGGCCCGCGATACCCGCAATGGCACCGCAGATGAAACCACTTATCAGGCTTGCAATCAGTGGACGTTTCAGGCGAATCGCCACACCGTATAGCGCCGGTTCTGAAATGCCCGCCAGAATCGCGGAGGCTGCTGCGGCCAGCGCTGTCTGGCGCAGTTCCGGGTTTTTGGTTTTCCATGCCACCGCCAACGATGAGCCGCCGAGTGACAGATTGGCGCCAATCTCAGACGGCATGACCATCGCTTCTTTACCGGTGGTGGCAATGGTCTGAATGATGGTAGGGGTGAACACGCGGTGCATCCCGGTCATCACCAGCAGCGGCCACAGCGCGCCCATAATCGCCACTGACAGCCAGCCAAGATAGCCGTGAACGGTATACACCACTGCGGAAATGCCGCTGCCGATCCAGATGCCAATCGGACCAATCAACAGGATAGCCAGCGGAGCGGCAATCAGCACAATCAGCATTGGCTTGAGGAAGTTTTTTGTGACCGCAGGCGTGATTTTGTCGACCCAGCCCTCGATATAGGACAGGCACCAGGTCATCACCAGCGCCGGAATCACCGTGTAGGTGTATTTCACCGCCGTCACCGGAATGAATGCGAACTCAACGTGTTCGCCCTGGGCGGCTTTCGCCATCAGCTCAATAAAGCTCGGGTGAACCAGTACGCCAGCAATGGCTATCGCCAGCGACATGTTTGTTTTGAACTTCACTGCGGCAGAAGCGGCGACCATCAGCGGCAGGAAGAAGAACGCGCCATCGCCAATCACTGTCAAAATAGTCAGCGTCGGCGCGCCTTTGGTCAGCACGCCGGACATCTCCAGCACCATCGCCAGCAGTTTCACCATTGAGCCGCCGATGATCGCCGGGATCAGCGGCGACATGGTGCCGATCAGCGCATCCAGAATACCCGCTCCGATACGGCGTAAGGTCAGCTTCTGCGGCCCCTGTTCCACGGCAGATTGCAGGTTACCCGGCAGCAGATTCATCACTTCTTTGTAGGCCTGAGAAACGGTGTTGCCGATGATCACCTGGCACTGATTATCGCTGCGCACCACGCCCAGCACGCCATTGAGTGCTTTCAGTGTGGCGGCGTCGGCAAGCGTCGGATCGTTGAGCACAAAGCGCAGACGGGTCATGCAGTGGGTCGCGGCGGTGATGTTGTTAGCGCCGCCCAGTGCGGCCACCACATCGTGGGCCAGCGCGGCATAATTTTTCGGCATCGGGTCAATCCATCTTATTGTGATTAAAATTTGTGTAGGAAACCGGTTCCACAAAATCATGAAGAGATCGGATTGTTGAAACAATACTGAGTGGCGATCTATTTCGTTTTCGTGAAATTGATCACTTCAAATCGCCATTGCTGAAAATCGTCTTAGGCTGAAGTACACTGCCAGCACTTTTTTCAGACGGATGAGCAACATGGCAACGATGCTGGAAGTGGCGAAGCGCGCTGGCGTGTCGAAAGCCACCGTATCCCGCGTGCTGTCGGGAAATGGCTACGTCAGCCAGGAAACCAAAGACCGCGTGTATCAGGCGATCGGCGAAAGCGGGTATCGCCCGAATTTGCTGGCGCGCAATCTGGCGACCAAAAAAAGTCAGACACTGGGCCTGGTGGTGACTAACACCCTGTATCACGGCGTCTACTTCAGTGAGCTGTTGTTTCACGCCGCGCGTCTGACCGAAGATCAGGGCCGACAGCTGATCCTGGCAGATGGCAAACACAGCGCAGAAGAGGAGCGGGCGGCGATCCAGTATCTGCTCGATCTGCGCTGCGACGCGATCATCATCTACCCGCGTTTTCTGACGCCGGATGAGATGGATGCGATCATCCACGATCACGATCGGCCGATTATGGTGCTGAATCGCCGACTGCGCGGCAACGCCAGCCACTGCGTATGGTCGGATCAAAAAGCCTCCAGCCAGGCGGCGGTTGAGCGGCTGATTGCGATGGGCCATCGCGATATCGCGTTCATTACCGGCTCACTCGATTCGCCGACCGGGATTGAACGCCTTGCAGGCTACAAAGCGGCCCTGGAGCACAACGACATTCCAGTGCGAGACGCGTGGATTGCAGAAGGTAAATGGACGCCTGCCACCGGTGCGACAGGCATCGAAACGCTGTTGGCTCGCGGGATTACGTTCAGTGCACTGGTAGCGAGCAACGACGATATGGCCATCGGGGCCATCAAGCAGCTCAATACTGCGGGTTTGCGCGTGCCAGAGCAGGTATCGGTGATTGGCTTTGACGATATTGCCCTCGCGCCTTACATCGTTCCGGCCCTGTCCAGTGTCAAAATCCCGGTGACCGAGATGATCGAAGAGACCATCAACCGCTTGATTTGTATGCTCGACGGCGGTGAGTTTCATCTACAACAATCCTTCCCCGGCGAACTGATGCTGCGTGATTCCGTTATTCCTGGTCCTCACGCCTGATGCCTGTCATCTGTCGTCGTCATTAATGTCGATGACAGATGTCTTAAGCTTTAATTCATTGATAAATAGTCATTTTAATAATGGCGCGGAAAATGCATATCCCCCGGCTTAACGTCTAAGGCTGGAGAAGTGGATGAACCGTTTCATCATCGCGGAAGCGAGCAAATGTATTGGCTGCCGTACGTGCGAAGTGGCCTGCGCCGTCGCCCATCAGCAAGATCAGGACTGCGCGGCGCTGACGCCACAAACGTTCCTGCCCCGTATTCACGTTGTCAAAGGGGTGAACCTTTCTACGGCAACCGCCTGTCGCCAGTGCGAGGACGCGCCGTGCGCCAATGTCTGCCCTAACGGGGCCATCGCCCGTGAAAACGGCTTCGTGCATGTGATGCAGGAACGCTGTATCGGCTGTAAAACCTGCGTCGTGGCCTGTCCTTACGGGGCGATGGACGTCGTCGTTCGTCCGGTGGTGCGCACCAGCGGATTCGGCATGAGGGTTAAAGTGGAAAAAGCCGAAGCCAACAAATGTGACCTCTGCCATACCCGCGTTGACGGCCCGGCTTGCGTGGCGGTGTGTCCGACGTTTGCATTGACCTGCATCGACCGTACGGCGCTGGACAAGCTCAATGCGGAGAAACGTCGCCGAACGGCTCTGGCGTACTGAGATGGCAATGAACGGCGTCGTCATTCGCCTGCGCGGTAAGGTTCAGGGCGTAGGGTTTCGGCCGTTTGTCTGGCAAATGGCGCAGCGGCTAAGCCGGCAGGGAAACGTCAGCAATGACGCGGAAGGCGTGCTGGTGCACCTCGTTGGTGCAGAAAACGGCTTTGCTGCGCAGCTTAAGGTGCATTGCCCCATTTTGGCGCGCATTGACGCCACTGAAATCACGCCGTATCACTGGCCTGATTTACCACAGGATTTTACCATCCAGCAAAGCGGCATCGGGCGCATGAGCACGCAGATTGCACCCGATGCCGCCTCCTGTCCGACCTGCCTTGCGGAGCTCAATGACCCGCAGAACCGGCGCTACCGCTACCCGTTTATCAACTGCACCCACTGCGGCCCGCGCTTTACCATTATTCAGGCAATGCCATATGACCGCCCCTTCACGGTGATGGCGGCTTTTCCGCTTTGTCTGGCCTGCGAAAAAGAGTATCGCGCCCCGTCAGATCGCCGTTTCCACGCCCAGCCGGTGGCCTGCGCAGAATGCGGTCCACAGCTGAGTTGGCACGCATCCTCTGAACAATCCTCGGGCGAAAACGCGCTGGCGGCGGCGGTCGAGATGCTGGCCACGGGCGGCATTGTGGCTGTCAAAGGGCTTGGCGGTTTTCATCTGGTGTGTGATGCCGGAAACGCTGAAGCCGTGGCGCTGCTGCGCAAACGCAAACGACGCCCGACGAAACCGTTGGCGGTGATGCTGACGCAGGCGAGTTTCCTGCCGGAACAGGCACAGAAATTGCTTAACACTCCGGCGTCGCCAATTGTGCTGGTGGTGAAAAGCGTGGTCGACGGCATAGGCGATGACATTGCTCCCGGGCTGGATGAAATCGGTGTAATGCTGGCATCGAACCCCATTCAGCATTTGTTGATGCAGTCGCTGAAACGCCCGCTGGTAATGACCTCGGGGAATCTCAATGGCAAACCGCCCGCGATTTCGAATCAGGATGCCCTGGCCGACTTGGCGGAGGTAGCCGACGGGTTTCTGCTGCACAACCGCGATATCGTCCAGCGTATGGATGATTCCGTGGTCCGACAAAGTGGCGAAATGCTGCGTAGGGCGCGTGGTTACGTGCCGGATGCGCTGCCGTTGCCGCCGGGTTTTGCGGATGTTCCGCCGCTCTTGTGCTGCGGGGCGGATTTGAAAAACACATTTTGTCTGGTGCGTGGACAAGAAGCAGTGCTGAGCCAGCATCTGGGCGACGTTTGCGAAGAAGGCGTAGAGGCGCAGTGGCGCAGTGCGCTGGCATTAATACAGTCGATATATGCGTTTACCCCGAAACGGGTGGTGGTGGATGCGCACGACGGTTATCGCTCGGTGCAGTGGGGCGAGGCGCTGAATATTCCTTGCGACAGGGTGCTACATCACCATGCTCACGCTGCGGCCTGCATGGCAGAACAGGGCTGGCCGCTGGGCGGTGGCGATGTTATCGCGCTGACCCTCGACGGCATCGGGCAGGGGGAAAACGGGGCGCTCTGGGGCGGCGAATGCCTGCGGGTGAACTATCGGGAATGTGAACATCTTGGCGGTCTGCCTGCGGTAGCGCTGCCCGGCGGAGATCTGGCGGCTCGACAGCCGTGGCGAAACTTACTTGCACAGTGCGTGGCGTTTGTACCTGACTGGCAATCGCTCGCGCCGTTGCAGTCACACCCCGTCGCCGCGCTGGCTCGCGCCATTGGACGTGGGATAAATGCGCCGATGGCGTCTTCCTGCGGGCGTTTATTTGATGCGGTCGCGAGTACGCTGAGCTGCGCGCCGGATGAGCAGAGTTATGAAGGTGAAGCGGCCTGCCGACTGGAAGCGCTGGCGCGAAAATGTGAGGGTCACGGCCATCCTTTGACGCTTTTATTTCAGGATAACACCCTGAATTTACGCATTTTCTGGCAGCAGTGGCTGCACTGGTCTGCGCCAGAAGCAGATAAAGCGTGGGCATTTCATGATGCGCTGGCCTGTGGGCTGGCGCAGATGATGCGCTATCACGCGGGCATTCGCGGTATCCGCACGCTGGTTTTCGGCGGCGGGGTGCTGCATAACCGACTGCTGCGCGAGCGGCTGGCGTTTTATCTGTCTGGTTTTACACTTTTATTTCCGCAGCGTTTGCCCGCGGGCGACGGCGGAATTTCATATGGGCAGGCGGTGATTGCCGCTGCCCGCCTCCAGGAGGAAGGGAACGGATGATGCTGATTAGGCTTTTACGTCAACAGCCACGCGCAGCGCTACTGGTTTTCGTGCTGATGATGGCCAATCTATTGGCGTGGTGCTGGGCGTGGCAGGTGTTTGGTGAGAGTGGGGCGCTGATGGCCGCCAGTCTGTTGGCCTGGGGCTACGGCCTGCGCCATGCGGTGGATGCCGATCATATCGCCGCGATTGATACCGTTACGCGCAAAATGATGCAGCAGGGCAAACGCCCCTTCGGTGTTGGCGCGTGGTTCTCGCTCGGTCATTCCTCCATTGTGGTGCTGGCTTCGGCGGCAATCGCCGCCACCGCAACAGCGTTCCAGCAGCACATGAGCTGGTTTCACGATACCGGCAGCCTGATTGGCACCGCGGTTTCGTCACTGTTCCTGCTGGCGATGGCCTTTATCAACTTGGTTATTCTGCGTGGCATCTGGCGCAGCTTCCGCGCCTTCAAACAAGGTAAGCCTTTCAACAGCGATCCGGTGGCGACGGGCGGGATGATGAGCTGGCTGTTCGGCAAGACGTTCCGCCTGATCGACAAAAGCTGGCACATGTATCTGGTCGGTTTTTTGTTTGGCCTCGGCTTTGATACCGCCACCGAAATTGGGGTGTTGGGGATCACGGCTGCCAGCGCATCCAGCGGAATGTCTATCTGGAGCATCATGATTTTCCCGGCGCTGTTTGCCAGCGGCATGGCGCTGGTGGATACGCTTGATAACGTGTTAATGGTCGGGGCATACGGTTGGGCCTTTAACAAACCTCAGCGCAAGCTGTATTACAACATGACCATAACCGGCACGTCGGTGGTGGTGGCGCTGTTTATCGGCGGCCTGGAAGCGCTGGGCCTGCTGATGGATAAATTTGGCTTTAGCGGTGGGCTGTGGAACTGGGTTGGCGCGCTGAATGATAATCTCGGCAATGCCGGATTCATCGTTATCGGGTTGTTTGTCGCCTGCTGGATAGTCTCTCTGGCGGTATATCGCTGGCGCGGATATGACGCACTGAGCGTGTAACGCAACCGGTGCCGGGCCAAATCAGGCCCGGCATTTTTTCTTCAGGCGTGGATCTGTTTCAGTAACGCGAACGCTTGCTTCATTTTTCCTTCGCTGACCACAAACGCCCTCAGCTTCTCCTCGCTATCAAACCCTTGCGCAATCATCCCGTCGGTAGTGGTGTCGAGCGTCCAGCGCAGATCCGGATCACGCGTATCCCCCGCTAAATGCAGCGGCAGGTCCGGTGTTTTTACTTTGACCAGCATCGGCGGCAGCGTCAGGTTTGCAGCCTGACCCAGCAGGATTTTTGCCAGGGTCAGCGCGCTCAGGAGCGTCGGCTGAAGGAACGGCAGCACTCGACCGTTGATTTCTGCGCAGTCGCCGAGGGCGTAAATCGCCGGATCGCTGGTTTGCAATGCGCTGTTGACCAGCACCCCACGATTGATATCCACGCCCGCGCGACGGGCCAGCGCTGTTTCCGATCGCAAACCGGCGACGGCAATCACCGCATCCACCTCAAGTACCCGATTGCGATCAAAGCAGGCGCGGATCCCGGAGTGGGTTTTCTCCAGCCCCTGAAGCTGGCTTTTCAGCAGTAGATGAACACCCATATCGGTCAGCTGATGTTGAAGACGACTGCTGACTTCCGGCGGCATCAGGGAGGCGAGGATGCTCGCGGAGCTGTCGACTACGCTGACGGCTTTTCCCGCCCGACAAAAATCCATCGCCAGTTCGCTGCCAATGAGCCCGGCCCCGACGAGCAGCACACGCTTTGCATCATGCAGAGCAGTTTGCGCCGCACCGTATTCCTGCTGGCTGTTGAGCGTGACCATCAGCTCGTGCCCGGGAACCGGTGGTACGATCGGCGTTGCGCCCGTCGCCAGTACCAGTTTGTCGTACGGCCAGCTCTGGTCAATGCTTTTCACTCGACGCGCTGTGGCGTCGATATCCGTTACCCACGTGTTCGGAAACAGATGCAGATTGTACTGCTCGGCGAACTCGCCCGCCGTCTGGATCGTCAGATCTGCGGCGAGCTGGTTCTGGCTGATGACGTGGCTGAGATCCGGCTTGTTATATTCATCCATGCTGTCGGCGGCAATCAGCGTCAGCGGTACCTGAGCGTCCTGTTTGCGGATGCTTTTTACCAACTGACGAGCCGCAAAGCCCGAACCGATAATGACGATACCGTGATTCATTTTGCCTCCGTCGCCAGCACCTCAAATACCTCTTTGCCGAGGGAACATTCCGGGCACAGGAAACTGTCCGGTACTTCGCTCCACGGCGTACCTGGGGTGACATCCTGATTCGGCTCCCCTTCTGCCGGGTCGTAAATCCACTGGCAAACACTGCACTGCATGGCAGGCCCGGCATCGACGGCGCAGTCGGCTGGCTGCGGCTCGCTCGGCACATTCACCGTAACGGGTGGTGAAAGTGGGGTGAGTGCCCATTGGCGGGCGATTTCGCGACCGTGCTCGCGGCAGATTTCCAGTGCGTCGAGATCCGGACGCCACTTGGCTTTCAGGCTCAGCGACATTTCAAAACCCGCGTCCTGCAAGCGGGTAGAAAGTCGGTCCACCGCGCCGCCGCTCCAGCCGTGGGAGCCAAAGGCGCTGGCGCGTTTGTTGCGAAAACGCAGCCCGGTCAGCTCTTCAACCAGCCCGGCAATTTTCGGCATCATCACGTTGTTCATGGTCGAAGTGCCCGCCAACACGCCTTTGGAGCGGAAGACGTTGGTCAGCACGTCATTTTTATCGCTGCGGGAGACGTTAAAAATCTTCACCGCCACGCGCGAGTCGACTTCGTTAATACCCTGAGCAATGGCGTCCGCCATCATGCGAGTGTTGTTGGACATGGTGTCGTAGAAAATCGTGATGCGATCTTCCTGATAATCCGCCGCCCATTTCAGATACAGCTCGACAATTTGCGTCGGATTATCGCGCCACACCACGCCGTGAGAGGTGGCAATCATGTCTACCGGCAGGTTGAAACCGAGGATCTCGGTGATTTTCGGCGTCACCAGGCGGCTGAACGGAGTCAGAATATTGGCGTAGTAGCGCTGGCACTGTTCGAAAAGTTCAGCCTGATCCACTTCGTCATTGAACAGGTGTTCGTCGCAATAGTGCTGACCAAAAGCGTCGTTGCTAAACAGCACTGCGTCGCCGGTCATGTAGGTCATCATGCTGTCGGGCCAGTGCAGCATCGGGGTTTCCACGAAAATCAGCTGCTTGCCGTTGCCAAGATCCAGCGAATCGCCCGTTTTAACGACGTTGAAATTCCACTCCGGGTGATGGTGATGGCCATTGATCGAGTCGATCGCGTTGGCGGTGCAATAAATCGGCGTGTCCGGAATGGATGCCATTAGCTCGGTTAGCGCACCGGCATGATCCTCTTCCGCGTGGTTGATGATGATGTAGTCGATATCGGCGAGATCGATCTCCGCCCGCAGGTTCTGCACGAACTCCCGGCTGAACTTATGATCGACGGTGTCGATCAGCACATTTTTATCTTCGCGGATCAGATAACTGTTGTAGCTGCTGCCGCGCAGAGTTTTGTATTCGGTGCCGTGAAAATCACGCACTTCCCAATCGCGCTGCCCAACCCAATGAATATTGTTTTTAACGTGAATAGCCATAACGTCCTCAATCACTCTTCTGGTTCAAATCGTTAATGGTCTATATCAAGTTGCGTGCCAGTTTTTATTTTATTGATAATTAACGATTTTTTAATTTAAGTGTTGTGGGCTTTTGTCATAATGACTATGCTTAAGGTAGTCAAAAAGACAATGATGACAGTCATAATGACAATGAGGCAGGCATGAGTTTTTCTACCGAAGCGCTGGCGAAAATAGCCATCGAATTGCAGAGCGACATCGGTCATCCGGACCGTTTTTCGAGGCTTATCATCACTCTGCGCGAGCTGTTGGGCTGTGATGCCTCAGCGTTGTTGCGCTACGAGGCACATCAGTTCATTCCGTTGGCAATTGACGGCCTGGCGAAAGACGTACTGGGCCGCCGGTTTGCGTTACAGGCCCATCCTCGGTTGGAGGCGATTGCCCGCGCTGGCGATATCGTGCGTTTTCCCGCAGACAGCACGCTGCCGGACCCTTACGACGGGCTGATTCCTGGGCAGGAAAGCCTGAAGGTTCACGCCTGTCTCGGCCTGCCGCTGTTCGCCGGGCAAAATCTGATTGGCGCGTTAACCCTCGACGGTATGGACGCCCATCAGTTTGACAGCCACAGCGACGAAGAGCTGCGTCTGATTGCCGCGCTGGTTTCCGGGGCGCTGAATAACGCGCTGCTGATTGCCCGGCTGGAAAGCCAGAATGTGTTGATGACCAACATCAATGGCGACGCCACGACAGGTGCGCAGGAGATGATTGGTCTCTCGGCGCCGGTGGTACAGCTGAAAAAAGAGATTGAGATTGTTGCGGCGTCCGATCTTAACGTGCTGATCGGCGGTGAAACCGGCACCGGCAAAGAGCTGGTGGCAAAGGCGATTCATCAGCAGTCATCGCGCGCGGCGAACCCGCTGGTGTATCTCAACTGTGCGGCGTTACCGGAAAGCGTGGCGGAAAGCGAGCTGTTCGGGCATGTGAAGGGCGCGTTTACCGGGGCTATCAGCCATCGCAGCGGAAAATTTGAAATCGCGGATAACGGCACGCTGTTCCTCGATGAAATCGGTGAGCTATCTTTGTCATTGCAGGCAAAGCTGCTGCGAGTTTTGCAGTATGGAGATATCCAGCGAGTCGGCGATGATCGCAGTCTACGGGTTAATGTGCGCGTGCTGGCGGCAACTAACCGCGATCTGCGCGAAGAGGTATTGGCCGGGCGTTTTCGCGCGGATCTGTTCCACCGTTTAAGCGTGTTCCCACTTTCCGTGCCGCCACTTCGCGAGCGCGATGAAGACGTCATTCTGCTGGCGGGCTATTTTTGCGAGCAGTGCCGGGCTCGAATGGGGCTGAGCAGCGTCATTCTTAATGCAGCAACCCGCACGCATTTAGCGTCGTATCGCTGGCCCGGTAATGTGCGTGAGCTGGAACATGCCATCGATCGGGCTGTGGTGTTGGCGCGCGCGGCCAGCGATGGCGCAGAGGTCACGCTGAAACCGCAACATTTTGCTATTCACAGCGAACCTGTTTCCGTTGCACAACCGCGTGAAATACAGACTGAAGCGGTGAATTTACGGGAGGCCACCGACGCGTTTCAACGCCAGGCGATTATGCAGGCGCTGGAAAGCCAGCAGAACAACTGGGCAGCGACAGCGCGGGCGCTGTCGCTGGACGTCGCCAACCTGCATCGGTTGGCAAAGCGTCTTGGGCTCAAAAAAGGGGTTTAAAAATATATTTTTAACCGACGCCGCCTTGCGCTTTCTTATCATGTGAGGGATGTTTACCATACTTGCTCTTGCCGAATTAGCTAAATGGATGTCACATGTTGAAGCGTCGTTACCTGACCTTACTCCCGCTCTGCGTGCTGGTTGCTGCCTGTAGCAGCAAACCGAAAACCGCTGAAGCGCCGACCACGGTGAATACCTCAGGCGGATTCCTGTTGGAGCCGCAGCATAATACGACCCTGATGGGCGGCGACTTCGCCAACAACGCGGCGGCGGATCAGTTTATTGATTCGATGGTCAGTAAGCATGGCTTTGACCGTCAACAGCTGCATGAAATTCTCTCTCAGGCCAAACGTCTGGATTACGTTCTGCGTCTGATGGACCGTCAGGCACCGACGGCGCAGGTTCCTACCGGACCAAACGGCGCCTGGCTGCGCTATCGCAAACAGTTTATTACCCCGGACAACGTACAAAATGGCGTCGCGTTCTGGAATGAACATCAGGATGCGCTGACCCGCGCCTGGCAGGTGTACGGCGTACCGCCGGAAATTATCATCGGCATTATCGGCGTTGAAACCCGCTGGGGCCGCGTGATGGGCAAAACCCGTATTCTGGATGCGCTGGCGACGCTATCATTCAACTATCCGCGTCGGGCGAAGTACTTCTCCGGTGAGCTGGAAACTTTCCTGTTAATGGCGCGTGACGAGCAGGACGACCCGCTGGATCTGAAAGGCTCGTTTGCCGGTGCAATGGGCTACGGTCAGTTTATGCCGTCGTCCTATAAGCAGTACGCCGTGGACTTCAATGGTGACGGCCACATCAACCTGTGGGATCCGGATGATGCGATCGGCAGCGTAGCCAACTACTTTAAACAGCATGGCTGGGTGAAGGGCGATCAGGTTGCTGTGCCAGCCGTGGGCCAGGCGCCAGGCCTGGATAACGGTTTCAAAACTAACTACAGTGTTTCACAGCTTTCAGCCGCAGGATTGTCGCCGACTCAGTCGCTGGGCGATCACCAGCAGGCGAGCCTGTTACGCCTCGACGTGGGCACCGGGTATGAGTACTGGTACGGCTTGCCGAACTTCTACACCATCACCCGCTACAACCACAGTACGCACTACGCGATGGCAGTCTGGCAGCTTGGCCAGGCAGTGGCGGCGGCGCGCGCTCAGCAGTAATCCTGCCGATATCCCCTCCTGCGGGAGGGGGGTCTGAAACATTTCGATACAGGCCCAACGTCAGACGCAGATTTACAACTTTCGTTAATCTTATTATTGTTATGTTATAACGTAATTGAGGTTGGCGATGATTCCCTTTTCCCTTTTTAACGCCTCCGGCCTGCTGCGGCTGGCTTTGGCTCTGTTTGTCCTGGCCTTTCTGTGGCTGGCGACTTGCTGGGCGGTGGCGCTCCCATGATTGAACTCGACCATCTGGTGGCGGGTTACGATCGCCTGGCCATTACTCCCACGCTCTGCGGCACGATTGAGACCGGTTCGCTGACGGCGATCGTCGGCGTTAACGGCTGCGGTAAATCCACATTATTGAAAACGCTGGCGGGATTTATTCCTCCGGTCAGCGGCCAGCTGCGCTGGCACGGACCGCGCCCGATGATTGGCTGGCTGGCACAGCGTCACGCGCTGGAGTCGCAATTTCCGTTAAGCGTCTATGACGTGGTGAGCCAGGGCGTATGGCCGCGTGTTTCGCTGTTTCGCGGTTTCAATGCTGAAATGCGCCGCAGAATTGCTTCGGCGCTGGAAAGAGTAGGGCTGTCGTCGCTTGGTACGCTGCCCATTGAAGTGCTTTCCGGCGGTCAGTTTCAGCGAATGCTGTTCGCCAGGGTGCTGGTTCAGCAGGCGCCGCTGGTGATGCTGGATGAACCGTTCACCGGAATCGATGAAGCAACCCGCCAGGTGCTCATGGATCTGATCCTGGAAATGCATCGCGAAGGGCAAACCGTTCTCGCCGTGCTGCACGACAATATTCGCGTGGCCCGCCACTTTCCAGAAACACTTTTGCTGGAATCACAGCACGCCCGCTGGGGCGACACGCCCACCATTCTGGCGGCCTTCGACCACGTGAGGCGCGCATGATCTGGCACACCTTCTTTCAGCCTTTTATCGAATTTGGCTTCATGCGTCGCGCGCTGGTGGTGTGCCTAGCGCTGTCAGTCAGCACCACGATGCTCGGCGTTTTCCTCTTGCTGCGCCGGATGAGCCTGATGGGTGATGCGCTGTCTCACGCGATTTTACCTGGCGTCGCCGTGGGGTACCTGCTGAGCGGAATGTCGCTGCTGGCGATGACTATCGGTGGGTTTATTGCGGGGATAACCGTCGCGCTGGTCGCCGGTTGGGTCAGTCGCCGCACGCCGCTAAAGGAGGATGCCAGCTTTGCCGGATTCTACCTCGGCTCGCTGGCGCTGGGCGTCACCCTCGTGTCCTTGCGGGGCTCTAGCGTAGATCTACTGCATCTACTGTTTGGTTCGATTCTGGCGGTCGACAACGATGCGGCGCTGTTCGTCTCCGGCGTGGCCAGCCTGACGCTGGTGGTCATGGCGCTGTGTTATCGCGGGCTGGTCAGCGAAGCTTTTGACAGCGCGTGGCTGGAAGTCAATGCCCGCCGCTTGCCGTCGCTGTTACACGGGCTGTTTCTGGCGCTGCTGGTTATCAACCTGGTGGCGGGTTTTCAGGTGCTCGGCACGCTGATGGCGGTGGGCGTCATGATGCTACCCGCCATCGCCGCGCGCTGCTGGGCGCAAACCCTGCCCGGTATTTTACTGTTCGCGGCGGTCAGCGGCGCGTTCTGCGCCTGGTTCGGCTTAAGCCTGTCCTGGTCGGCCAATTTACCTGCAGGGCCATCAATCGTCCTTACCGCCAGCGGATTGTTTTTCATTTCGATATTTTTTGGCACGCGCAGCCGGCTGGCTTTCAGCCTGCGAGCGCTTTTTAACGCAAGGGGAAATGATGAAAAGAACGGGATTGATTCTGGCGCTTGCGCTGGGGGCGCTTTCGCAGGGCGCGATGGCGAAAACGCTGAACGTGGTGACGAGCTTTTCAGTGCTCGGCGACATGGTTCAGCAGGTCGGGGGTGAGCATGTCCACGTCGATACGCTGGTCGGGCCGGATGGCGATCCGCACACCTTCGAGCCTTCGCCCAAAGACAGTGTGCTGTTGAGCAAGGCCGACATAGTGGTGGTCAACGGTCTTGGGCTTGAAGGCTGGATGGACAGGCTGGTGAAGGCATCAGGGTTTAAAGGCAAGCTGGTCGTGGCGTCGGAAGGGGTGAAAACGCATACGCTGGATGAAGACGGTAAAATCGTGACTGACCCACATGCGTGGAACAGCGCGGCCAACGGGGCGCTGTATGCCCAAAATATTCTGGCGGGGCTGGTGAAAGTGGACCCGCAGGACGAAGCCGCCCTCAATGCCAGCGGGAAGAAATACATCGCTCAGTTGCAGGAAATTGACGGTTGGGCGAAGGCGCGCTTCAACGCTATTCCACTGGCAAAGCGTAAAGTGCTGACCAGTCATGATGCGTTTGGTTATTTTGGTCGGGCTTACGGCGTGACGTTCATGGCGCCTCAGGGGCTGTCTTCAGAAAGTGAAGCCAGCGCGACGCAGGTTGGTGCGCTCATCAATCAGATTAAAGCCGATGGCGTGCATACCTGGTTTATGGAGAACCAGCTCGATCCTCGTCTGGTAAAACAAATTGCGACGGCAACCGGTGCACAGCCTGGCGGCGAACTCTATCCTGAGGCACTGTCGAAACCTGGCGGTGTCGCTGACAGCTACGTCAAAATGCTGCGTCACAACGTGGAATCTCTCGCCAATAGTATGAAGTAATTCTGATAAGCGCTCCGCTGGCCCGGGGCGCTGCACGATTTTTCTGAAGCGTCCTCGTAAAATTGTCACCTCATCTCCCTCCTGCGAAAGAAAATGGTATCTTGTTGGACATCTTTTTCAGGCGGCGAGAGATGACGATGACCGACAGTGAATTGATGGCGTTCAGCGAAGACGTTGGACTGGCGCTGAAGGCGCAGGGTGCGACCGTCACCACGGCGGAATCCTGCACCGGGGGCTGGATAGCCAAAGTTCTGACCGATATATCGGGCAGTTCAGCCTGGTTTGAACGGGGGTTTGTCACCTACAGCAACGAAGCGAAATCCCAGATGATTGGCGTGCGCGAGGAGACGTTATTGAACCATGGCGCGGTCAGTGAACCGGTCGTGGTTGAAATGGCGATTGGTGCATTGCGCGCGGCACGCGCCACCTATGCGCTCTCCGTGAGTGGTATCGCCGGGCCCGATGGCGGCAGTAAAGAAAAGCCTGTTGGTACGGTATGGTTTGGCCTGGCCTGTGCGAATGGGCAAGGCTTTACTTACCAGGAATGCTTCCCAGGAGACCGCGAAGCCGTGCGGCGTCAGGCTACGGCTTATGCCTTGCAACTGCTGTGGCAACAATTTCTACAAAACACTTGATACTGTATGACCATACAGTATAATTGCCTCAACGAAACAGAATTTACGCGGTAACACCCGGACAGGAGCAATAATGGCTATCGACGAAAACAAACAGAAAGCGTTGGCGGCAGCACTCGGCCAGATCGAAAAACAATTCGGTAAAGGCTCTATCATGCGCCTGGGTGAAGACCGTTCCATGGACGTGGAAACCATCTCCACCGGCTCGCTTTCTCTGGATATCGCTCTGGGGGCTGGCGGCCTGCCGATGGGTCGTATTGTTGAAATTTACGGACCAGAATCTTCCGGTAAAACCACGCTGACCCTGCAGGTTGTTGCTGCGGCACAACGTGAAGGCAAAACCTGTGCGTTTATCGATGCAGAGCACGCGCTGGACCCGGTCTATGCACGCAAACTGGGTGTCGATATCGACAACCTGCTGTGTTCTCAGCCGGACACCGGTGAGCAGGCGCTGGAAATCTGTGACGCGCTGGCCCGTTCTGGTGCGGTTGACGTCATCATCGTTGACTCCGTTGCGGCGCTGACGCCGAAAGCGGAAATCGAAGGTGAAATCGGTGACTCTCACATGGGTCTCGCGGCACGTATGATGAGCCAGGCGATGCGTAAGCTGGCCGGTAACCTGAAGCAGTCCAATACGCTGCTTATCTTCATCAACCAGATCCGTATGAAAATCGGTGTGATGTTCGGTAATCCGGAAACCACCACTGGCGGTAATGCGCTGAAATTCTACGCCTCTGTACGTCTTGATATCCGTCGCATCGGCGCAGTGAAAGATGGCGATAACGTAATCGGCAGCGAAACCCGCGTGAAAGTCGTGAAAAACAAAATCGCGGCACCGTTCAAACAGGCTGAATTCCAGATCCTCTACGGTGAAGGCATTAACTTCTTTGGCGAGATCGTTGACCTCGGCGTTAAAGAGAAGCTGATCGAGAAAGCGGGCGCATGGTACAGCTACAACGGCGACAAAATTGGTCAGGGTAAAGCGAACGCTATTTCCTGGCTGAAAGAGAACCCGGGCGCGGCGAAAGAAATCGAGAAGAAAGTACGCGAGTTACTGCTGAGCAATCAGGATGACAAGCCGGCTATCACCGTTGATGACAACAGCGTTGAAGAAACCAAAGAAGATTTCTGATTTATCCTAAATAATGCAAGTTGCAGGCACGCCACGGCAGCCATAACTTGAAGTATGACGGGTATCACTGTTGAAATGATAAAGGGCTGCTGATGCGGCCCTTTTGCTTTTTCATCCCGCTCAAATTTTGCATTTATCAAGGGCCAGATATGACTGAAAGCTCACCGCGTCGTTCCGCTTATGCGCGTCTGCTGGACAGGGCGATTCGCATCCTGGCGATGCGCGATCACAGCGAAAAAGAGTTGCGGCGAAAGCTGGTGGCGCCAGTGCTGACCAAAAAAGGGCCGGAACCCATCGACGCACCGCCGGAAGAGGTGGATAAGGTCGTTGCCTGGTGTATAGAAAGCAACTATCTGGACGATGCACGCTTCACACGCCAGTTCATCGCCAGCCGTGGGCGCAAGGGTTATGGTCCGGCACGCATTCGCCAAGAATTGAATCAAAAAGGCATTGGTCGAACGGATATCGATCAGGCCATGTATGAGTGTGAAATTGACTGGATGGAACTCGCCCGTGAGCAGGCGCAGCGGAAATACGGGGAACCGCTTCCCACTGTTTTTGCAGAAAAAGTGAAGGTACAGAGATTTCTCCTTAACCGGGGTTATCTAATGGAAGATATCCAGCAAATTTGGCGAAATTTTGCCGACTGAGTCACTCGGTATTTTACTTCCCTCCCAAGAAAACTTATCTTATTCCCACTTTTCCGCCAGGTCGCCTGACTGTGTAAAAACTGTTCAGCTGCGGCCTGCAACAATCCGTTAGCGTGATTCCAGGATAATTATGAGCAAGAGCACCGCTGAGATCCGTCAGGCGTTTCTCGACTTTTTCCATAGCAAAGGACATCAGGTAGTTGCCAGCAGCTCCCTGGTACCAAACAACGACCCGACTCTGCTGTTTACCAACGCCGGGATGAACCAGTTCAAGGACGTGTTCCTTGGTCTCGACAAGCGTAATTATTCCCGCGCGACCACTTCGCAGCGCTGCGTACGTGCGGGCGGTAAACACAACGATCTGGAAAACGTCGGCTACACCGCGCGTCACCATACTTTCTTCGAAATGCTGGGTAACTTCAGCTTCGGCGACTACTTCAAACATGATGCTATCCAGTACGCCTGGGAGCTGCTGACCGGTGAGAACTGGTTTGCGCTGCCAAAAGAACGTCTGTGGGTCACCGTGTATGAAACCGATGACGAAGCATTCGAAATCTGGGCCAACGAAGTGGGCGTTCCGCGTGAACGTATTATCCGTATCGGCGACAACAAAGGCGCGCCATATGCCTCGGATAACTTCTGGCAGATGGGTGACACCGGTCCGTGCGGTCCATGCACCGAAATTTTCTTCGATCACGGCGATCACATTTGGGGCGGCCCTCCGGGAAGCCCGGAAGAAGACGGCGACCGTTACATTGAGATCTGGAACATCGTCTTCATGCAGTTCAACCGTCAGGCCGATGGCACGATGGAACCGCTGCCGAAACCTTCCGTTGATACCGGTATGGGTCTGGAGCGTATTGCGGCTGTGCTGCAACACGTGAACTCCAATTATGACATCGACCTGTTCCGCACCCTGATTCAATCCGTGGCGAAAGAGACCGGCGCGACCGATCTCAGCAATAAGTCTCTGCGCGTGATCGCGGACCACATTCGTTCATGTGCGTTCCTGATTGCCGATGGCGTTATCCCGTCGAATGAAAACCGTGGCTATGTGCTGCGTCGTATCATTCGTCGCGCGGTTCGTCACGGCAACATGCTTGGTGCAAAAGAGAGCTTCTTCTGGAAACTGGTTGGCCCGTTGGTCGGCGTGATGGGTTCTGCAGGCGAAGAACTGAAGCGTCAGCAGGCTCAGGTTGAGCAGGTACTGAAAACCGAAGAAGAGCAGTTTGCCCGTACGCTTGAGCGTGGTCTGGCTCTGCTGGATGAAGAATTGTCGAAGCTGAAAGGCGATACGCTGGATGGCGAAACCGCTTTCCGTCTGTATGACACCTATGGCTTCCCGGTTGACCTGACGGCGGACGTTTGCCGTGAGCGCAACCTCAAAGTTGATGAAGCAGGTTTCGAAGCCGCAATGGAAGAGCAGCGCCGCCGTGCGCGTGAGTCCAGCGGCTTTGGCGCAGACTATAACGCGATGATCCGCGTTGACAGTGCTTCCGAATTTAAAGGCTACGACCATCTGGAACTGAACGCTAAAGTCACCGCGTTGTTTGTAGAAGGTAAAGCCGTAGACAGTATCGCAGTAGGTCAGAATGCCGTTGTTGTTCTGGACCAGACGCCATTCTATGCAGAATCTGGCGGCCAGGTCGGTGATAAAGGTGAACTGAAAGGCGCAGGTTGTGCCTTCAGCGTTAGCGATACGCAGAAATACGGCCAGGCAATTGGTCATCTCGGTACGCTCAACAGCGGCTCCATGAAAGTGGGCGACGCAGTACAGGCTGACGTGGATGAGGCTCGCCGGGCACGTATTCTGCTGAACCACTCCGCGACGCACCTGATGCACGCGGCGCTGCGCCAGGTGCTTGGCACCCACGTTGCGCAGAAAGGTTCCCTGGTGAATGACAAAGCGCTGCGCTTTGACTTCTCACATTCCGAAGCCATGAAGCCGGAAGAGATCCGCGCGGTTGAGGACTTGGTCAATAGCCAGATCCGTCGCAACCTGCCTATCGAAACCAATGTCATGGAACTGGAGGATGCGAAAGCGAAAGGCGCAATGGCGCTGTTCGGCGAGAAATATGATGAGCGCGTGCGCGTCCTCACCATGGGTGATTTCTCTACCGAGCTGTGCGGCGGTACACATGCTAAACGTACCGGCGATATTGGCCTGTTCCGCATCACCTCTGAATCCGGTACTGCGGCAGGTGTGCGTCGTATCGAAGCGGTGACCGGCGAGGGTGCGATTGCTACTCTGCATTCGCAGAGTGATGTGCTGAACGATGTAGCGCATTTGGTTAAAGGTGACAGTCATAACCTGACTGAGAAGGTCCGTTCTGTCCTTGAACGCACCCGTCAGCTGGAAAAAGAGCTGCAGCAGCTGAAAGAGCAGGCTGCGGCACAGGAGAGTGCAAACCTCTCCAGCAAAGCTGAAGAAATCAAAGGTGTGAAACTGTTGGTGAGTGAACTTACTGGCGTTGAACCGAAGATGCTGCGTACTATGGTCGACGATCTGAAGAACCAACTGGGTTCTACGATTGTGGTATTGGCTACGGTCGCAGACGATAAGGTTTCTCTGATTGCGGGAGTCTCTAAGGATGTGACTGACCGTGTGAAGGCAGGGGAACTGATTGGTATGGTCGCTCAGCAGGTGGGCGGTAAAGGGGGCGGTCGTCCTGATATGGCGCAAGCCGGTGGTACGGATGCAGCGGCTCTCCCTGCCGCACTGGCCAGCGTAAAAGGCTGGGTCAGCGCAAAACTGTAATAACAATAAACGCGGCGGGCGCTTTAACCATGCGGTTTTGGCGCCTTGCAATAGCAAGACTGACAACGATAAAGTCAGGTTGAAATTGTGTAAATCGGCTAAACTTACGTTTAACAGAATGTAATGCCGTGACTGCTTACACGTTTACGTGTTTGTCATCGCTTACTTTTTGGCGTTATGTGATGGATAATGCCGGGATACAAGAGACCCGACTCTTTTAATCTTTCAAGGAGCAAAGAATGCTGATTCTGACTCGTCGAGTTGGTGAAACCCTCATGATTGGAGATGAGGTCACCGTGACAGTTTTAGGGGTGAAGGGCAACCAAGTACGCATCGGCGTAAACGCCCCTAAAGAAGTCTCTGTCCATCGTGAAGAGATCTACCAGCGTATCCAGGCTGAAAAATCCCAGCAGTCCAGTTACTAATATTTCCGCGTCTCACTGCCCGGTGAGACGCAACCTCTCGCTTTCTCCCTTTTTCCGCTTCGTTTCTCGTTTTAGACCTGAATCCATCACAGATTATTTGCTCAACGTCCTCGTTGTCTGTCTGACGTTCATCGGGTTATCGCTGACTCTTTGTGTTGATTAATCGCTCTTTTTGCCGTTTTTGCAGGCTAATTGAACGGGAATTGTGCAAACGATAAAAGGTCTGGAAAAATTGTTTGACTTATAAGTCCCAGAAAGTAATATGTGCGCCACGCAGCGACGATGAGCTCTAACGAGTAATTCGAAGCACTCGCAAGAGGCGTATGGTGAGGTGGCCGAGAGGCTGAAGGCGCTCCCCTGCTAAGGGAGTATGCGGTCAAAAGCTGCATCCGGGGTTCGAATCCCCGCCTCACCGCCATTTGCATCCGTAGCTCAGCTGGATAGAGTACTCGGCTACGAACCGAGCGGTCGGAGGTTCGAATCCTCCCGGATGCACCATATTTTCCTGACCGTCAGTGATGACGGAATGCCAGAGAAACTCTCATTCTTAGCGGCACAGGGAAAATAACGTTGCTTTAGCAACGGCCCAGCAGGGCAAACTTTCGGCGAGTCATTCTGCCGAATGCACCATCTTCATCAGTGTTACGGCATGATGAGTAACATTGAGTCAGCAGTACCTTAGTAATTCCGATGCATCCGTAGCTCAGCTGGATAGAGTACTCGGCTACGAACCGAGCGGTCGGAGGTTCGAATCCTCCCGGATGCACCATCTTCTCCTGGCTATCAGCGATGATAGTACTCCTGAGAAAGTTATTTTCTCAGCGGGCACCAGGGAAGATAACGTTGCTTTAGCAACGGCCCTTCAGGGCGAGTCTTCGGCGAGTAATCCTCCCGGATGCACCATCTTCATCAGTGTTACGGCATGATGAGTGACATTGAGTCAGCAGTACCTTAGTAATTCCGATGCATCCGTAGCTCAGCTGGATAGAGTACTCGGCTACGAACCGAGCGGTCGGAGGTTCGAATCCTCCCGGATGCACCATCTTCTCCTGACTATCAGCGATGATAGTACTCCTGAGAAAGTTATTTTCTCAGCGGGCACAAGGGAAGATAACGTTGCTTTAGCAACGGCCCTTCAGGGCGAGCCTTCGGCGAGTAATCCTCCCGGATGCACCATCTTCATCAGTGTTGCGGCATGATGAGTAACATTGAGTCAGCAGTACCTTAGTAATTCCGATGCATCCGTAGCTCAGCTGGATAGAGTACTCGGCTACGAACCGAGCGGTCGGAGGTTCGAATCCTCCCGGATGCACCATCTTCTCCTGGCTATCAGCGATGATAGTACTCCTGAGAAAGTTATTTTCTCAGCGGGCACAAGGGAAGATAACGTTGCTTTAGCAACGGCCCTTGAGGGCGAGCCTTCGGCGAGTAATCCTCCCGGATGCACCATCTTCTCAAATCCCTTCTCCTGCATTAAACACTCACACCTGCTACATATTTTCTTCGTTCTTTCGTTTATCCCTTCGTCATGAGCTTTCCAGACAATTCATTAACAGGTTGTTTACTATTGGCATCTTTCCTCTTTCAGGTTAATTTATATCTGTGATTAATCTGTTTTAAGGTCGCAAGGAGAGAAATCCATGAAATGGTTCAAAGCTGTCTCTGCATTTTGTGCAGCCCTTATCGTTGGTGTGTCCCTGGCCGGGTGTGCAGGCTCCTCCACGAAGGAAAGTACAGGTGGCTATATCGATGATTCGGTAGTCACCACAAAAGTGAAATCCGCACTGTTCAACGATAAAGACATCAAATCTTCAGACATCAGTGTGGTGACCTTTAAAGGGCGCGTTCAGCTGAGTGGATTCGTCTCATCGCAGAAGGTTGCTAACCGCGCGGTGGAGATAACCCGGAACGTGACCGGTGTGCGTATCGTCGAGAATGACATGCAGGTCAAGTAACGTCTGAAAATACGTATGAAAGGCACCGTCTGGTGCCTTTGTTGTCTTCAGCGGGCAGCGACAAACAGTGACGTTATACGTTAAAGTAACGTTTCGATATCCGGTGAGTGAAAACATGATGTACGCGCGCTATGCAGGGCTGATTTTCGACATGGATGGCACCATCCTTGATACCGAACCCACTCATCTTATAGCGTGGCGAGACGTTCTCGGGCGATACGGAATGCGCTTTGATGAACACGCTATGGCTGCTTTAAACGGTTCACCGACCTGGCGCATTGCTCAGGCGGTCATTGAGCTGAATCAGGCCCCTCTCGATCCCCATCAGTTGGCACGTGAGAAAACGGACGCGGTGAAAGCGATTCTGTTGGATACCGTGCGTCCGTTACCGCTCATTGACGTCGTCAAAGAGTGGCACGGCCGCCGCCCGATGGCGGTTGGCACCGGCAGTGAAAGTGCAATGGCGGAAGCGTTGCTCAATCATTTGGGCCTGCGCCAGTACTTCACTGCGGTGGTCGCCGCCGATCATGTCTCTCATCATAAGCCTGCGCCGGATACGTTTTTGCTGTGTGCAGAGCTGATGGGCGTCCCTGCGCAGCAATGCGTGGTGTTTGAGGATGCCGACTTTGGTATTCAGGCGGCGAAAAGTGCGGGTATGGATGTTGTGGACGTGCGTTTGCTGTGAGTGACGCACTCCCGCTGTTATCGCTTTTTGCCAGTAGTTTTCTTAGCGCCACGTTGTTACCCGGAAATTCAGAAGTTGTCCTGATAGGCATGCTGATCGCGGGCGTCAGCCATCCGTGGTTACTCGTGTTAATAGCAACAATGGGTAATAGCCTTGGAGGGGTAACTAACGTTATTCTTGGGCGTTTATTTCCGCAGCGTGATAATTCGCGTTGGCGTGAGAAAGCGATGGGCTGGCTAAGACGTTATGGCGCGGCCACACTATTACTTAGCTGGATGCCGGTTATCGGCGATTTACTGTGTGTCCTGGCAGGATGGATGCGTCTTTCCTGGGGACCGGTGCTTTTTTTCTTATGCCTTGGCAAGGCGTTGCGCTATGTGGCTATTGCCGTAGCAACGCTTCAGGGTATGACGTGGTGGCACTAATTGGATTGATTGTGACGTCAACCATTACAATTATGCTTAATAAAATGATTTCGACAGGCGGGAGGTCAATTTGATCCCGGACGTATCACAGGCGCTGACCTGGCTGGAAAAAAATCCTCAGGCAGTTCAGGGGATCCAACGCGGTCTTGAGCGCGAAACGCTGCGCGTTAATGCTGATGGCTCATTGGCAACAACGGGTCACCCGGTAGAGCTGGGTTCAGCACTGACCCATAAATGGATTACAACTGATTTTGCCGAAGCATTGCTGGAGTTTATCACTCCGGTAGATGGCGACATTGACCACATGCTGACGCTGCTGCGTGACGTGCATCGCCACACCGCGCGCCATATCGGCGACGAGCGCATGTGGCCACTGAGCATGCCGTGCTATATCGCGCCAGGCCAGGATATCGAGCTGGCACAGTACGGCACCTCTAATGTGGGTCGTTTGAAAACGCTGTACCGTGAAGGGCTGAAAAACCGTTACGGTGCGCTGATGCAAACCATCTCCGGCGTGCATTACAACTTCTCGCTGCCGATGGCGTTCTGGCAGGCAAAGTGTGGAGTCGAAGGCAAGGAAGACGGCAAAGAAGCTATCTCTGCTGGCTATTTCCGCCTGATCCGCAACTATTACCGCTTTGGTTGGGTGATCCCGTATCTGTTCGGGGCTTCTCCGGCCGTTTGCTCATCGTTCTTGCAGGGCAAGCCGACCACGCTGCCGTTTGAGAAAACCGAGGGCGGTATGTATTACCTGCCGTATGCGACGTCTCTGCGTTTGAGCGACCTGGGTTATACCAATAAGTCGCAAAGCAATCTCGGGATTACGTTTAACGATCTCCACGAGTATGTGGCAGGATTGAAGCGGGCGATCAAAACACCGTCGGAAGAGTACGCCAGGATTGGTCTGGCAAAAGACGGTAACTATCTGCAGATCAACAGCAACATTTTGCAGATTGAAAACGAACTGTACGCGCCGATTCGTCCGAAACGCGTCACCCGCAGCGGTGAAACGCCGTCTGATGCGCTGCTGCGCGGCGGGATTGAATATATCGAAGTGCGTTCGCTGGACATCAACCCGTTCTCACCCATCGGTGTGGACGAGCAGCAGGTTCGTTTCCTCGACCTGTTCATGGTTTGGTGCGTGTTGGCAGATGCGCCAGAAATGAGTAGCGATGAGCTGTTATGTACTCGCACTAACTGGAATCGTGTGATTCTGGAAGGTCGTAAACCGGGTCTGACGCTGGGCATTGGCTGTGAAACAGCACAGTTCCCGCTGGCTCAGGTCGGCAAAGATTTATTTGCTGATTTGCGTCGCGTGGCGCAGACGCTGGATGGCATCGAAGGCGGCGACGCCTATCAGACAGTGTGTGACGAGCTGGTCGCAAGCTTTGATAATCCGGAATTAACGTTCTCAGCGCGTATTTTGCGTTCTATGCTTGAAAGTGGCATTGGCGGCACCGGCAAAGCGTTGGGCGATGAATATCGTAAAATGCTGCGTGAAGAACCGCTGGAGATTTTGAGCGAAGCGGATTTTGAAGCGGAGCGTGAAGCTTCGTTGGCACGTCAGCGTCAGATTGAAGAGGCGGATACAGAGCCGTTTTCCGAGCTGGTCGCGCGTCACGCCTGACAGAAAAGAAAAAGGCCACAGTAAATGTGGCCAAAATTTCATCTCTGAATACAGGGATGATGATAACAAATGCGCGTCTTTCATAGAGTAAGACTCGCCTGGGAATAAAGAGTTCAGTTAATTTCAAAAAAAAATCATACTCTTCGTAATATTTTCCGCGTAGCCCTTATGGCACAAGGGATGAGAAGAGTTCGGAGGAGACAAAATGCCGTTATTAGATAGCTTTACTGTCGACCATACCCGAATGGAAGCCCCTGCTGTTCGCGTCGCAAAATCCATGCACACGCCACACGGCGATGAAATCACCGTCTTTGATCTGCGCTTCTGCGTACCGAACAAAGAAGTGATGCCAGAGCGCGGCATTCATACTCTTGAGCACCTGTTCGCGGGCTTCATGCGCGATCACCTCAACGGCAACGGCGTGGAAATCATCGACATTTCCCCAATGGGCTGCCGCACCGGCTTCTACATGAGCCTGATTGGTACGCCGGAGGAATCCCGCGTAGCCGAAGCATGGAAAGCCGCGATGGCCGATGTGCTGAAGGTGAAAGAGCAGAACCAGATCCCAGAGCTGAACGTCTATCAGTGCGGTACGTACACTATGCACTCACTGGAAGAAGCGCAGGAAATTGCCCGTCATATCATTGACCGTGGTGTTCTTGTGAACAGCAATGATGAGCTGGCGCTGCCAAAAGAGAAGCTGAAGGAACTGCACATCTAGTATTCTCTTTAGATACCCGGTGCTAAAGCGCCGGGTTTTTTATCTTCCTATCAGGCCCGCCACCGCGATTGTGCCAATGACCACAACCCTCACGTTTTCCTTCACCCATCGTCCGCTGGTTCCCTTTGTCCATCATTACGCGCACGGCGATAGCGAGCCCTGGCATCAGCACGACTGTGCCCAGCTACTGCATTTTCTGAGCGGGGTTGTTCGGCATGGGGTTCTCCTCTTGTCGTGGGTTTAATCCTGACGGAAGAGCAGGGCGTGGCGCTTTAGCGGAGGTGACAGAGTCTTGCGAGAAATGGACAAAAAAAGACCCTCTGTAAAAGAGGGTCCTGTCATTCAAATGACGTTAGTGCGCACCACCGCCGCCGCCACCTGCGCCAAACGGCGGTCTGGCGAGCCAGATGAGCCCCAGGAGTACGATGAAGATCCCCGCCGACATCCAGAAGATTTCGTTCGCGGAAATAATCAGCCCCTGGTTGGTGATTTGCTGTGCCAGCCAGCCGGAGGCCTGCTGCTCCGACATCCCTAAATCCTGAAGCTTGCCGTACATCTGCTGTGCATTCGGGTTAAAAGGGGTCACCGACTCGGTCAGCTGCGCGTGGTGTAGCGCTTCACGGTTACTCCACATGGTGGTCGTTATCGACGTCCCGATAGAACCCGCCAGCGTACGGGTAAAGTTAGACAGGCTCGATGCCGCCGCCATCCGCTCTGGCCCAAGGCCGGAAAGGGTGATGGTGGTCAGTGGCATAAAGAAGCACGCCACCGCGAAGCCCTGTATAAACTGCGGCCACGCCGATGCGCCAAAGTCCATTCCCGGTTCGAAGGTATACGCCCGCCAGTAGAAGCACACCGCGTACATAATGAAGCTGAAGGTCACCAGCCGCCGCATATCTATCTTATGCGCAAAGCGGCCGATTATCGGCGACAGAATAACGGGTAAAATTCCCACCGGCGCCGATGCCAGACCCGCCCAAGTGGCAGTGTAGCCGTATACCTCCTGGAGCAGCTGCGGCAGCAAAACGATCGCGCCGAAGTAGAGCATATAGGCCAGGCTGATACACAAACAGCCGATGGTAAAGTTTCGCGACTTGAAGAGCGAGAGATCGACTATCGGGTTATCGTCTGTTAGCTCCCAGACAATCAAGAAGCTTATCGCCACCACCGCGACGATGGTCAGGACAATGACTTCGGTAGAGTTAAACCAGTCGAGCTCTTTCCCGCGGTCGAGCATGACCTGCAGACTGCCAATCCCGACCACCAGAAGCGCCAGGCCGATGGCATCAATGCGCCGATGCTCGGTTCGGGTTTCGCGTCCACGCAGACTTTGCAGAGTTAGCAGCACCACCACGGCACCAATCGGCACGTTGATGAAAAAGATCCAACCCCAGTGATAGTTGTCACTGATATAGCCGCCGAGGATCGGGCCACAAATCGGCGCGACGATAACCGTCATTGACCACAAAGCCAGCGCCACGGCGCGTTTTGCTGGCGGGTAGTTGTTTAACAGCAGACTCTGCGAAAGTGGGATAAGCGGACCGGCAACAATACCCTGAATGACGCGGAAGAAAATCAGCATCGTCAGGCTGCTCGACACGCCGCATGCCCAAGAGGCGATGACGAAGGCGATAGTGGACCAGGTAAACAATTTTACCTCGCCCACACGTTTTGCCAGCCAGCCGGTAATCGGAATGGAAATGGCGTTCGCGACCCCGAACGAAGTAATAACCCACGTCCCCTGGCTCAGTGATGAGCCAAGGTTACCGGCAATGGTGGGGATCGCCACGTTGGCAATCGTCGAGTCCAGCACCTGCATGAACGTCGCCAGAGACAGCGCAATGGTCATAATGACCAGTTGCGCGCCTTCCAGCGGTTTTTGCTGTTGCATTACGTTCACCCCGGAATTAGTTGGCGTTGGCCTGCACGATGGTGTTGATCAGCTTATTCACAGGATCAAGGCTAATTTCACGTGCATTACTTTCATAAGCAGGCGTGTGACGCGTTTGATTCGCCAGCATTTCACCGTCGCGGTTAGAGGTATCCACTTTCACGAGCGTAGATAACCCGATGCGCAGCGGGTGCTGAGCCAGCTGTTTTTCGTCCAGTTCTACACGCACCGGCAAACGCTGAACCACTTTGATCCAGTTACCGGTGGCATTCTGCGCCGGAAGTAAGGAGAAGGCGCTGCCGGTCCCCATATCCAGACCCACTACTTTCCCGGTGTACTTCACGTCGTCGCCGTAGACATCGCTGATAACGGTCACCGGCTGGCCAATACGCATATGCGCCAGCTGGGTTTCTTTAAAGTTAGCATCGATCCACAGATTGGTTGCCGGAACCACCGCCATCAGCGGAGTGGTTGGGCTAATCTGCGCCCCTGGCTGAACCGCACGGCGAGAGACGTAGCCGGTCATTGGGCTAACGATTTTGGTACGTTCCAGCGCAAGCCACGCGTTACGTACTTCGGTCGCTGCTTGTTTCACCGCAGGCTGGTCTTCCAGTTTGGTACCCAGAATCATGGCCTGGTTGGCATTGAACTGTTGAATAGTCACATTCAGCTCAGCCTGTGCACTGGCCACGGCGTCACGGGCGTGCTGCAGCTCTTCGCGACCAATCAGGTTCGCGGTGCCCAGCGGAATACGACGGTTAAGGTCGGTCTGCACCTGCGCCAGTGCCGTTTTTTTGACGTCGATGCTGGCCTGTAATTGCTTGCTGTTGATCATCATCTGGCGAGTCTGACGCACGCTGGAGGCAAGCCCCGTCTGTGCACGTTCAAACGCCTGCTGTGCATCGGTCTGGTCGAGGGTGACCAGCACATCGCCTTTTTGCACGAAGTCGGTGTTGTCAGCCCAGACTTTCGTCACGCTGCCTGACACCTGTGCCATTATTTGAACCTGGTTCCCTGCCACGTATGCATCATCGGTATCTTCATAATGACGCAGTACTAAAAACCAATAAATCCCATATGCCACGGCAATAACGATAAAGAGCAAGGTCAGCAGAAGAAGGGCACCTTTACGTTTACCTTTCTTGTTGGCCGGTTGCTGCGGGGTTTGAGTCTCCGCATTCGCGCTCATGTTTTTCTCCACGATCTTATTATTTCACATCGGCTGAGCCGACCTTTTGTCAGAAAGGCCAGCAGATTTCGCTGCTGGCCTGTCGGTTTTATTCTTGAAATCAGGATACTGAGCGATTCACACGCTTAGCGAAGTGCTTCCAGGGCCACGCCATCCTCATCCATCTGGTCGAGACGGGTCAGGAGTTTTCGGGTGATTTGCTCGAGGCTCTCTTTTTCGGTGACGCTTAAAGAAGACCAGAGCTGGTGCAGGCAGTTGTGCTGCGGCGGTAACACTTCGCGCAGGAATTGATGACCTTTCTCGGTGAGTTGCAGATGCAGGCAGCGGCGGTCATTGTCGCTTTCACGGCGTTCAATCCAGCCGCGTTTTTCCAGTTCATCGGCAATGCGGGTGGCGTTCGTACGTGAAGAACCCAGTGCGCAGCTCAGTTCGGATGGCTGAATACTGTGGTTTTCCTGAGACTCCAGCGTGATTAGCGCCATAAATAACGTCTCGTTGATCCCCTGAGCTTTCAGCATTTTATTGCGGTTTTCCAGCAACTTCCCTTGCATGTGCATGCACAGGCGAGTCAGAAGGATTTCCTGATACGGAAAATCTTCATAGCGGCTGGCGCGAAATTTTAGCATTTGTTCAATGGGCGTAAACGAACTATCCATTTGGGCATAACCTCATTAATTACAGCCGATATAGTAACGACGGTGACAAATAATGTAAATGAATTAATCTGACGAATTCATACGTTGGAGCAAATAAATCAAAAAATTGAGACTGGCGGCAAAGGTACACGCCGCCAGCGTCCGGGAGGTTTCTGTGTGTGGATGAATAATTTACCTTTGAAACAGTTGCCCGGCTAATCAGGTAGATAACCTTAACAGACCAGGGGATGTGCTTAAACCCCAAAGCGGGAATAAGGCCCTGAATGTAGAGACTTTTCAGACAACGGCTTCTTGTCGGTGAAATCCTCGCCACCATACCAGCAGGTTCAGCGCAGCCATTGTCACACCTGCCACGCAAACGCCCGCCCAGCCCCAGTGCTGCCACGCCGAGGCTGAAATGAGTGACCCGGCAGCTCCCCCGATGAAGTAGCTGGTCATATAGCCTGCGGTAAGACGATTACGTGCTTCTGGCTGCACGCGGTAGATAACGGTCTGGTTGGTGATATGTACGCCCTGTACGGTGAGGTCCAGCACCAGAATGCCGACAATTAATGCCAGCACCGAGGCGTGTCCAAACCAGATAGCCAGCCAGGAGAGCAGAAGCAGCACCAATCCGGTAGTGGTGGTGAGATGCGATTTGCCTTTATCCGCCAGACCGCCTGCCGGACGAGCGCCCAGCGCCCCGGCAGCACCCGCCAGGCCAAACAGGCCAATCATGCCTTCTGAATAGTGGAACGGTGCGCCCGCCAGCAGAAATGCCATCGAGGTCCAGAGAATGCTGAAGTTGGCGAAGGTCAGGCAGCCGAGCAGCGCCCGGGTGCGCAGGAGTTTATCGTGTTTAAACAGACTGAATACGGAACGCAGCAGCTGCGGGTAATTCAGGTGCGTTTCTGTTTTCACCTTCGGCAGGCCGCGCCACAGGGTGAACGCCATCAGTACCATTAATACCGACGCCACCCAGTATACCGTGCGCCAGCCGCCTAGGCTGGCCAGCAGCCCAGCGACGGTTCGTGCCAGCAAAATGCCGAGCAGCAACCCGCTCATAATGGTGCCGACCACTTTCCCCCGTTTATGCGGACTGGCGAGCGTGGCTGCCAGCGGAACCAGAATTTGCGCTACTACCGAAAATAGTCCGGTAAGAGCAGTGCCGAGGATCATCATCGCCAGCGAATGACTGGACGCGGTAATGAGCATTCCGCCCGCCGCCAGTAACGTCATGCTGACGATTAAGGTTCGGCGCTCAAACATATCGCCCAGCGGCACCAGGAACAGCAGCCCGGCGGCGTAGCCCAGCTGCGCGGCGGTGACGATGAAACCGGCTTGTCCTGCGCTCAGGGAAAAGGCGCGGGCAATGGTGTCCAGCAGCGGTTGGGCATAGTAATTACTGGCCACGGCGAGGCCGGTCGCGACGGACATCAGCGCAATCAGCGCCGGGCTAAGCCCATGAGAATTTTTAGTCATTGTTCTTTACGTGATTATTTTGCAGGTAAGCAATGATAACCAATAAGTGCGGGGAGAAGGAAAATGAAGGATGTCTGATAGTGCGGTGGGTGGGAATCCAGGCCCAGCAAGCAGAATGCTGCCGGGCCCGAGAGAGTACTTACTTCTGCGCAGCCATCGCGTCTTTCACCCAGCCGTCAAACTGCTGCTGGTGAGCTGAAATCCAACCGTCCACGTGACCCTGGATATCGGCTTCTGACGAATGACCTTCGTGCATCATCGCGTTTTCGGCGTTGATATCAGAGATAGGCAATTTCATCAGCGCGAACAGTTTCGCCGCTGCCGGGTTTTTCTCGGCCCAGGCTTTGTTAGCCACGATATGCATGGTGTTCACCGGGAAACCATAGTTGGCACCGTTCGGCAGTTTGGTGTCGATATCTTTCTGCTCGCCCGGCATCGCAGAGAACGGCACCTGCAGCCACACCACGTCTTTGCCTGGCTTCAGTACATCACTCACCCAGTAAGGCGTCCAGGTGTAATACAGCACCGGTTTGCCTTCTTTAAAGCGAGTAATAGTATCGGCCATCATTGCCGCGTAGTTACCCTGGTTATGCACCACAGTATTGCTCAGACCGTACGCGTCAATCTGATGATTAATTACCGCTTCACAACCCCAACCCGGCGTACAGCCGGTCAGGTCAGCTTTACCGTCGCCGTTGGTATCGAAGATTTTGGCAAGCTTCGGATCTTTCAGCTGATCGATTTTGGTGATGTGGTACTTCTCAGCGGTTTTCTTATCCATCAGATAACCCTGCGCGGCACCCGTCACGTACACGCCTTCACGATAAAACTTCTTATCGCCACCGGCTGCGGCGTACATATCGTCATGCAGCGGTTTCCAGTTCACGGCGGTAAAGGTCGCATCGCCAGAGGCAATCGAGGTATAGCCGACGTTGTAGTCTACTTCGCTCGGTTTGCTGACGGTGTAACCCAGTTTTTCCAGCGCACGGCTGACCAGCAGGGTCTGGAAGGTTTCTTCGGAAATGGTGCTCTGTACCGGCTGAACGGTAATGCCCTTGCCAGGCAGATCAGCAGCAAGCGCGCTACCGGAGACAAGGGTGGCAAACGCAGTGGCAAAAATTACGCTATTTCGCATCGTTATTCCTTTATAAGTATCAGGGAGTGGACCCGGCAGGCAGGGCTGCCGGGAAATGCAGAATTACTTGATGAAGAAACGAGTCACCAGGCCGACCGGGCCGGTGGTGTACCAGCGGCGGTTGCCGCGGCTACGGGAATCACGGCCAGCAGCCTGCGTCAGACGGTCGAGAATAATCGCGAGGATAACGATCCCCACCCCGCCGACGGTCGCCAGACCCATATCGAGTCGGCCGATACCGCGCAGAACCATTTGTCCCAGACCACCTACGGCAATCATCGAGGCGATAACCACCATCGACAGCGCCAGCATCAGGGTCTGGTTCACACCGGCCATAATGGTCGGCATCGCCAGCGGCAACTGCACTTTGAACAACATCTGGCGCGGACTGGCTCCGAACGAGCGCGACGCTTCGATAAGATCGGCTGGCACTTGGTTAATCCCGAGGATTGTCAGACGTACAATCGGCGGCAGGGCAAAGATGATGGTCACCACCACGCCAGGCACGTTACCGATACCGAATAGCATCACGATAGGCACCAGATAAACGAATGCGGGAGTGGTTTGCATCGCATCGAGCAGCGGCCGGATTATTTTCGACGCCCGCGGGCTGCGCGCCAGCCAAATGCCAAGCGGCAGGCCAATGATGATGCAGAACAACAGGGCGGTCAGTACCAACGCAAGGGTCACCATTGCCTGGGACCACGCACCAATCGCGCCAATCAAAATCAGTGAAATCAGTGAGGCGATACCCATTCCGGCACCGCCAATCTGCCAGGCGATCAGGGCAAAGACCACAATCGCCACCGGCGCGGGCATACCCAGCAACAGCTGCTGGAAGCCACCCAGAATGTAATCCACTGGTATACGAATGCCCTGGAACACAGGACGGAAATGCACCACGATCCAATCGATCCCGCTGGTTACCCAGCTATCGAGTGGGATCAGCGTTTTGTGGAACGGGTCCAGAATATTGAAGTGTTCTGCTTTAGGGGCAGGTGCGCTATGCAGCCAGTCTGCGCCGCCGCCGTTTGCAGGCGGAGTAGACGCAGGTGTACCCCAGGCGTCGGCAGATTGCGCAGCGCCTGATTGTGCAGCGCTATCGGCCGCTGGTGTGGTTGCCCACGGATTCGATTGATCAGCCATTGTTTGTTCCCTCGCGATCTAAAGCCTGTAGCAGCATGCTCTTGGAGATGATGCCCACGTACTGTTGTTCTTCGTCGATGACAGGTACCGCACACGGTGCCTGACCAACATGAGAGAGCAACTCGCTAAGCGCAGTCTGAGCGTCAAGAGGCTGTGGTGCATCCAGCAGCGCAGCGTCAATGCCCAGACCCTCGGCCAACGCGGCCTTCAGAGAATCAATGGAAACAATACCGACAAATTTATTACCGCGTTCAACGACATAGCCATATTCGCGGTCTTCATCCTGCAGCAGTTTAATGGCGGAGCGTGGGCCAAATCCCGGCGCTTTACGCAGCAGCCCTTTCGGGTTACGACGTGCAATGTCTTTGGCGCTAAACACCTGGCTGATATCCACGCCACGGAAGAAGGTACGCACATAGTCATTGGCCGGATTATTCAGAATTTCATCAGGCGTACCAACCTGTACCACCCGGCCGTTTTGCATAATGGCAATTCGGTCGCCGATGCGCATGGCTTCGTCGAGATCGTGGGAAATAAAGACAACGGTGCGCTGATGACGGGCCTGTAATTTCACCAGTTCGTCCTGCATTTCGGTACGAATTAAAGGGTCGAGCGCAGAGAACGCTTCATCCATTAATAAGATGTCAGGGTTAATGGCTAATGCACGGGCAAGACCCACGCGCTGGCGCATACCACCGGATAATTCATCCGGATAACCGTGAGCATAATTTTCGAGACCCACCTGACGAAGTGCGTCCAGGGCTTTTTCCTGGCGCTCTTGCGGTGCAATGCCGGCTAATTCCATACCGAAGGCTGTATTATCCAGGACGTTCATATGCGGCATTAGCGCAAATGACTGGAATACCATCGCAATTTTCTTTCTGCGCACCTCGCGGAGCTCAGCGTCGGATATTTTCGCAATATCAATACCGTCGATGAGAACCTGACCGCGGGTGGGTTCAATCAGGCGATTGAGAAGGCGTACCATGGTGGATTTACCAGAACCGGACAACCCCATGATGACAAAAATCTCGCCTTCTTCAATGGCCAGACTGGCGTCCATAACGCCAAGTGATAACCCGGTCTTTTCGAGAATTTGTTCTTTCGAAAGACCTTTTTCAATATATTTGAATGCGCGTTGCGGATGCTCGCCAAATATTTTATAAAGATTTTTAACTTCTAATTTAATTGCCATGCAATAAACTGATTCCTGTTATTTAATTATGTCGATATGCTACCTGATGGAAATAATTGACTGGATCTACCCTAACATACTCAGATTCTGAGACAACCCTCAATGTCCTAACGATGCGGGCATTTCCGGCGGCAACAGGCGTGATGCCCCCATGATATAAGGGCTGAGCGGAGACGGTTTTTTGCCGATATTTTTTGTCAGTTACTGAAAATTTTGGCTAAATCTGAATAATTCGGACAGTTCGCAAGGTTAAAATCGCGAAAGCGCTAAAAGGGATATTTGGCAGGAAAAAATTGGCGCCGAGGTAAATATCCGCGAAGGAAATGTGGGCATATTTCCCTCGCGAATCAGCGTCAGAAATTCCAGTCTTCGTCCTCGGTTTCGACGGCTTTGCCCATCACATAGGAAGAGCCTGAACCGGAGAAAAAGTCATGGTTTTCGTCGGCGTTGGGCGACAGCGCGGCCAGTATAGCCGGGTTCACGTCCGCCATTTCCGCCGGGAACAGCGCCTCATAGCCAAGATTCATCAGTGCCTTATTGGCGTTGTAGCAGAGGAAAGCTTTCACGTCGTCTTCCCAGCCGGAGCCTGCGTACAATGCGTCTGTATAGGCGAGTTCGTTGTCGTACAAATCCAACAGCAGTTCAAGGGCGAAATCTTTCAGCGCCTGCTGCTCTTCGGCGCTGACTTTTTCCAGGCCTTTCTGGAATTTATATCCGATGTAATATCCGTGAACCGCTTCGTCGCGAATAATCAAACGAATAAGGTCCGCTGTATTCGTCAGCTTGCCACGGCTGGAGAAATACATCGGTAGCCAGAAGCCGGAATAGAACAGGAAGGACTCCAGAAATACGCTGGCAATTTTTTTCTTCAACGGCGCATCGGCGGTGTAATGTTCCAGCATCAGCTGGGCTTTCCGCTGAAGCGGCGCGTTTTCTTCACTCCAGGCGTAAGCTGCATCCACGTCTTTGGTCTGACAGAGAGTGGAGAAAATCGAGCTGTACGAGCGGGCATGAACGGCTTCCATAAAGCTGATATTCGACATCACCGCTTCTTCGTGGGGCGTCAGCGCATCCGGCATCAGTGACGGCGCGCCGACGGTGTTTTGAATGGTGTCGAGTAGCGTCAGCCCGGTGAACACGCGGATGGTCAGTTGCTGCTCGGCGTGACTCAGTGACTGCCACGCCGGAATGTCGTTCGAGAGCGGCACTTTTTCCGGCAGCCAGAAGTTGCTGGTCAAACGGTTCCAGACCTCCAGGTCTTTATCGTCCTCAATCTTGTTCCAGTTAACGGCGCTGACGCGTGATAAACGGCTCATCCTTTTCTCCTTACAGCGCGCACGACACGCAGCCTTCAATTTCAGTGCCTTCCAGCGCAAGCTGGCGCAGGCGAATGTAATACAGCGTCTTGATGCCTTTCTTCCAGGCGTAGATCTGCGCTTTATTGATATCGCGGGTGGTGGCGGTATCGGGGAAGAACAGCGTCAGCGACAGTCCCTGGTCAACGTGTTTCGTTGCTTCGGCGTAGGTGTCGATGATTTTCTCCGGTCCGATTTCGTAGGCATCCTGATACAGCGCCAGATTGTCGTTGTTCATAAATGGCGCGGGATAGTAAACGCGGCCGGTTTTGCCTTCCTTGCGAATTTCAATTTTGGACACGATCGGGTGAATGCTCGACGTCGCGTGATTGATATAGGAAATCGACCCGGTCGGCGGCACCGCCTGTAGATTCTGGTTATAAATCCCATGCTGCATCACGTCTTCACGCAGCTGTTGCCACATCTCGCGAGTGGGTAGGGTAATACCAGCCTGGGCAAACAGCGCCCGGACTTTCTCGGTTTTCGGCTGCCAGCCATTCTCAAGATACTGACGGAAATACTCTCCGCTGGCGTAGCGTGAATCGGCAAACCCGGCAAAACGTTGCTTGCGCTCACGCGCCAGTTTCATCGAGGTGTGCAGCGCGTGCCACGTCACGGTGTAGAAATAGAGGTTGGTGAAATCCAGTCCTTCCGGGCTGCCGTAGGCAATGCCTTCCCGCGCTAAATAACCGTGCAGGTTCATCTGCCCGAGACCAATGGCATGCGAGGCGGCATTTCCAGCTTCAACTGACGGCACCGAGCGAATGTGGCTCATGTCCGACACCGCCGTCAGGCCGCGGATGGCGGTTTCCACCGTCAGGCCGAAGTCAGCGGAATCCATCGCCAGGGCGATATTCAGCGAGCCTAAGTTGCAGGAGATATCGTGCCCGGTGTGGGCGTAATCCAGATTCTCATCGAAGGTCGAGGCGCTGTTAACCTGCAAGATTTCAGAGCACAGGTTGCTCATGTTGATGCGCCCGGCAATCGGGTTGGCGCGGTTCACGGTGTCTTCGTACATGATGTACGGATAGCCGGATTCGAACTGAATTTCGGCCAGCGTCTGGAAGAAATCACGGGCGTTAATGTACGTTTTACGCACCTGGTCGTTGGCGAGCAGTTCGTCGTACATCTCGCTAATGGCAACATCCCCAAACGGTTTGCCGTACAGGCGCTCCACGTCATACGGCGAAAACAGCGCCATCTGCGCGTTTTCTTTCGCTAACTGGAAGGTCACATCCGGGATCACCACGCCGAGCGACAGCGTTTTGATGCGGATTTTTTCGTCAGCATTTTCGCGTTTGGTATCCAGAAAGCGCAGGATATCCGGGTGATGCGCATGCAGATAAACCGCGCCAGCGCCCTGACGTGCGCCAAGCTGATTGGCGTAAGAGAACGCATCTTCCAGCATCTTCATCACCGGAATAACGCCTGAGGACTGATTTTCAATGCGCTTAATTGGCGCCCCGGATTCACGCAGGTTGGAGAGCAAAAACGCCACGCCACCGCCGCGTTTGGAGAGCTGCAACGCCGAATTCACCGCACGACCAATTGACTCCATATTGTCTTCAATACGCAGCAGGAAACAGGACACCAGTTCACCGCGCTGCTGTTTGCCTCCGTTGAGGAACGTCGGGGTGGCGGGCTGAAAACGTCCGGAAAGCATTTCATCGACGAGCTGGCGGGCAAGGGCTTCATCGCCTTGTGCAAGACTCAGCGCAACCATCACCACCCGGTCTTCAAAGTGTTCGAGAAACTGTTTCCCGTCGAAGGATTTCAGGGTGTAGCTGGTGTAATACTTCCACGCGCCGAGGAACGTTTTGAAGCGAAAACCGCTGGCATGAGCGTGGGCGAACAGGTCAACCACAAAGGCGCGATCAAAGCGGGCGAGCGTGCGGGCATCGTAATACCCTTCGGCAACCAGCCAGTCGAGCCGCGCGTCCTGGTTGGCAAAGGTGCGGGTTTGTGGTCTGACGTGGCTTTCCATGAAAGCGCTCACCGCCTCGGCATCTTTTTCAAACTGAATGCGGCCCGCTTTGTCGTACAGGTTCAGCATTGCGTTCAGCGCATGGTAGTCCGGGGTGCTGTGGGTCACACGTTCTACGGTTGTTGTTGCCAAAATTCGCTCACTCCTTTTCGCACATTATCGATATCGCTCGGGGTGCCCATCAGCTCAAAACGGTAGAGATAAGGCACGTCACATTTCTGCGCAATCACGTCTCCGGCGCGGGCGTAGGCCTCGCCAAAGTTTCGGTTTCCCGAAGCAATCACGCCGCGGATCAGCGCGCGATTGTGCGGGTCATTTAAAAAACGGATCACCTGGCGAGGCACAGCGCCCGCTGTACCGCCACCGCCGTAGCTTGGCACCACCAGAATGTACGGCTCGTCTACCTGAATCCGTTCGCGTTCGTTAAGCGGAATGCGCACCGCAGGCAGCCCTAAACGCTCAATAAAGCGCAGCGTGTTTTCGGAACTGCTGGAGAAGTAGACGAGGGTGCTCATGCGCGAGCCGCAGTCGCCTCAGGGCGCAGGCGGTTGATCATGTCCGGGCGGAAACCTGACCAGCTTTCTTCTCCGGCGAAAACCACCGGCAGAGAGCGGAATCCTTGCTCGCGCAGAGTGTCAGCGGCGGCAGGATCGTGGTCGATGTTCACCATCTCAAACTCAAAGCCCCGGGATTCCATCGCTCGTTTGGTGGCGTGGCATTGAACGCAGTCGTTTCGAGTGTAAATAGTAATGCGCATGATTCGTATTTCCGTTTAAAATGAAAAAGCGGCGCGAAAGTGAGCGTCGGTTGTGGGGGTGTCTCTTCAACAGGAATACTAGATGTAGTTAATAAAAACTTCAACCATACAATATATAGTTATTTTGAGTTGATTTGCCCCCGCTAACGAGCGTAGCGAGGGTGAGGTTTTTTGACTGAAATTACATGCGCATACTGACGGCGAGACGGTTAAAGGCATTCATCAGGCTGATGGCAAAGGTCAGTTCACTGATTTCTTTCGCGCTGAAATAAGCCAGCAGCGGCTCATATACCGCATCTTCCGCACGGGTGCGGGCAATGTCGGTCACATCCTCCGCCCAGGCCAGCGCCGCTCGCTCACGGTCGGAGAACTGCTGACTCACGCGCCAGCCGGCCAGCGCGTCCAGCTTCACCTGCCCAACGCCCTGTTTGCGCAGCGCTTTACTGTGCATCTCCAGGCAGAAAGCACAGCCGTTAATCTGCGATACGCGCAGATACACCAGTTCAATCAACGACAGATCCAGCTCGCTGTGCTCAAGCGCATTACTTGCTTGCACAAAGGCGGCATAGACTTCAGGGCTTAGTTCATAGTACGGCTGACGTAATGTGGTCATCGGGTTTCTCCTCTTAACGATGGCTGAACTTTAGCACTATAATGGTCTGCTAAAGAGAGCCATATTTTGAGTAAAAAACCAGACCATGAATGACATCTCTCGTGGACCACGCTACCAGCAAATCTCCCGCCAGCTTAAAGCTGCCATTGAGCAGGGCGATCTCGCGCCGGGTAAACGGCTGCCTGCCAGCCGGGTCTACGCCCAGGAACTTGGCGTCTCGCGCGCCACGGTCGAAGCCGCCTACGGTGAGCTGGTGGCGCAGGGTTGGCTGGAGCGACGTGGACAGGCGGGAACGTTTGTCAGTGCAGGTGTGGTGCCAGCGCCCGCCGCGCCGGAACCGATGTGGTACGGCGATGAGCAGCCGGAGCCGCAACCGTTCCAGATGGGGTTGCCTGCCCTGGATTTGTTCCCACGTGCGCAGTGGGCGCGGGTGATGGGACGGCGGCTGCGCACCCAGACGCGCTTCGATCTGGCGCTCGGTGATGTGTGCGGCGAAATGGCGCTGCGCAGTGCGATTGTCGAATACCTGCGTTTTTCCCGCAGCATTGAGTGTCTGCCGGAACAGGTGTTTATCACCACGGGCTATGCGGCGTCGATGGGACTGATCCTGAACACGCTCGGCCAGCCGGGGGATAAAATCTGGCTGGAAGATCCCGGTTTTCCGTTGATCCGCCCGCTGATCGCCCGTCAGGGGATCGCGTGTTGTCCGGTGCCGGTGGATGACGAAGGCATGCGTATTGATGAAGGACTGCGGCTGGCCCCGGATGCACGTTTTGCGCTGCTGACGCCCGCGCATCAGAGCCCACTGGGCGTAGCGCTGTCACTCCCGCGCCGCCATCAGCTGTTGGACTGGGCCATGCACAGGGAAGCGTGGATCATCGAAGATGACTACGACAGCGAATTTCGTTATCAGGGCAAACCGCTGCCGCCGATTAAAAGCCTGGATGCGCCGCAGCGGGTGATTTACGCCGGAACGTTCAGCAAATCGATGTTTCCCGCACTGCGCACCGCCTGGCTGGTGGTGCCGCTGCCACAGGTGGCCGCGTTTCGTCAGCAGGCGTCGCTGGAGGCGTGCGGCGTGCCGCTGTTGTGGCAGCAAACGATGGCAGATTTCATGCGCGAAGGGCATTTCTGGCGACATCTGAAAAAGATGCGTCAACACTATGCCCAGCGGCGTCAGTGGCTGGAGCAGGCGCTGGCGGAGCAAGGGTTTCACGTTGTGCCGCAGCAGGGGGGGATTCAGCTGGTGATGAGGGTCGACGGTGACTGTCACGAACTTGCCCGCCGTGGGCGTCAGGCCCGGTTGGCGGTTCAGGCATTAAGCGACTGGCGCATTAACAGTCAGGGTGAATCGGGGTTGTTGATGAGCTTCACCAATATCTCAAGTCTGGCGATGGCGCAGCAGCAGGCGAAAATGCTCTACGATGCCATAAAATAAAAACCCCGGCAGACCAGAAGCCTGCCGGGGCGGACGCATATTTATTATCAGCATTACGCCTGGTTATTTAGGGTATGAATTATCGACGCATACTCAGTAACGCGCCAATAAAGATACCGACCGCAGCGGCGGCACCCACCGTTTGCCATGGTTTATCGCGGATAAAGCTGTCCGCACACCCTACGGCATCACGCGCTGCCTGTTGGACGCGGGTGCGACCATGCATCCTGGCGCGGGTTTCACGCAGCAATGCTTTGGCTTTGCGCTGGGCGTTATCCGATTCGTCTTTGGCATCGCTGCCCCAGGACTTCAGCACCTCTTCCAGCGAGTCGGCCAGTTGGCTTACATCGTTTTGAATATCCTGAACGCCATCATCTACATCGTTGCGATTAGGTCTGTTGAACATGGGATCCTCCCCTGATTAACGGTGACTTTAAGTCTAGGACAGATTTCAATCCTCTGAGATGAATCACGCCTGATTAAGCCGTTTATGGATTTTTCTGAAAGCGATGCTAATGCTGAATACTGTAAGGTGGCGTGGCTGTACAGGATAACGAGGAAACACTATGTATTTACGACCTGATGAGGTAGCGCGCGTTCTTGAAAAAGTCGGTTTCACGATGGACGACGTGACGCAGAAAATTTACGGCTACCGCCGTGGCGATAATTATGTCTATGTGAATCGCGAAGCGAGGATGGGCAGAACGGCGCTTATCATTCATCCGGCCCTTAAAGAGCGCAGCAATATGCTGGCGGACCCGGCTTCAGACATTAAAACCTGCGACCATTATCAGCAGTTTCCGCTTTATTTAGGCGGCGATGCGCAACAGCATTATGGAATACCGCACGGCTTCAGCTCTCGCATTGCGCTTGAGCGTTTTCTGAATGGACTTTTTGGCGACGGGTTATAAGCCTACGACTGGCAGTCTGGCCAGTCGTGGCATTTATACTCGTCATACTTCAAGCCGCATGTGCGTTGGCTACACCAGCTCACCCCAGTCACTTACTTGAGTAAGCTCCCGGGGACTCGCAGGTTTGCCGTCTGCCTGCAACTTGAATTATTTAGAGTATATCAGCGTCAGGCGTATTGACTGACGCGAAACAGACGGCGGCAATAATCGAGGAAATACCCGTAAACCGCGCCCATCATCATCGACACCACGATATTCGAGCTTACCGCTGCGGCAATCTGATGCCAGTCAGCGCCTACCGACAGTAAAATCAAGACATACACCGGCGACTGAAACGTCACATAGGCTATGACGTCGGCGAGGTTTTTCATCCATTTTGACGGGCTCAACCGGCGGGCATGACGCATCATCCAGTCACGGTAAAAACCGTATGGCCATGCAATTAAAATGTTGACCGGGATAGCCACCAGACGCGAAGAAAGTGACTGCTCAAAGCTCATACCGGAGAGAAATATTTCAATCAACATGTTCACGACGGAGCAGTAGACCACCATGGCGAAAGTGTCTGCTGCCGCATGACGCAGGCGAGACTGCGCAGAGAACATCGGTATGCTCCTTGAAGAAAGAGGTAGAAACGGTTTTTAGCGTGCTTAACAGTGCTTTGGGTTGGCTCTGTTTTCCTGCATAGAATATCCATCTGGATTAAAAGTAACAACTAGCTCAAAATTTTTATTTATACGCGTTTTGTCAATAAAATACTCTGCACGGAGACGTTTTCATCGCATAACGCTATTTTTGTTGCTTATGCTATTTTTAGTGTTTGTTTTCAATGTGTTATGTGTTTACCCTGCGACAGGGTTGTTTCAGTGGGCTGATTGAGCGAGCAAAATTTATCCTATTGTATCTATCAAAAAGTATTTAGCGTTTATCGCTACGTATATCGATTTTTGTGGCAGTTGATCCTGTTAATGCCGTGGTTTTTCTATGCGTCCTGGGTGGCTTTTTATTCAGGGATGGGTCGGTCGTGGGCTGGGGTAATCGCCTGACAGCAAAGAAAGAGTTGGCCTTCCGTCAGGCGTGCCTGCAGATAATATCAACAATATTTATTCAGTCGTCACCGGTAATCACTTACTGATATATAGAAATATGTCCAGGCTGCTATGGTTAAATATATATTTGATAATGTCGCTGTGACAAAAAAGAGACAGGCGCAGCGGTAGTAAATAATTCCACCATATAATACAATTGTTCACGCAGTGCCAATTTTTAGCCAGTGGAAAGGAATTTAAATAACATATGTCAATTCTGTTACAGAAACTTAATAATATTCGTACCCTGCGCGCCATGACGCGTGAATTCTCCATTGACGTGCTTGAAGAGATGCTGGAAAAATTCAGGATCGTGACTGAAGAAAAACGTAGCGAAGAAGAAAGCGTGCGCGAAAACTTGGCCGAGAAGCAGGAAAAAATCAATACCTGGCTTGAGCTTATGAAATCCGAAGGCATCTCCCCGGATGACCTGATGGGTGACATTGTGGCGCCAACCGGCACCAGTAAAAAACGTGCGGCTCGCCCGGCTAAATACCGTTTTACTGATTTCAACGGTGAGCAGAAAACCTGGACCGGTCAGGGCAGAATGCCGAAGCCGATCGCCCAGGCGGTTGCTAACGGTAAGTCACTTAATGATTTTCTGATTTAATATTTAAGCGTTAACAACGAAGGCGGTGAGGTTTCCCTCACCGCTTTTATTTAGCAGACGCCAAAGTCGCCTTCTTCATGGTAGGGAGCAACATCTACCGCTTTCAGGGTATATTTCTCCCCCTGTTCATCGCTTGCAGCAACGGCCACAATCTGGTCGCCGTGAATTTCGATGATTTTCATTTTGGGTCCGCCCATTTTGGGTTGTACCAGATCGCCAACAGAATACATTGTGTTCTCCTTTTTTATTGCCTGTCGTTATACCTTAGCGCACGCAGGGTTAAAAAGGTAAAAGAGGGTAAACGCGATGGGCGAAAATGCCAGGTCGGGCGACAATGGCTACGCTTAGAGATGTCTCTCTTTTTTTATCATGACTAATTTCATGGAGTTTTTATGGGTTTCTGGCGCATCGTTTTTACCATCCTCATCCCACCATTGGGTGTTTTGCTGGGTAAAGGATTTGGCTGGGCGTTTATCCTTAACATCGTGCTGACGCTGCTCGGTTATATTCCGGGTCTGATCCACGCGTTCTGGGTTCAGACGCGCGACTGATTTCAATCAGTGACGTTTTTTGCCCGGTGGCGTTTCGCTCACCGGGCCT
The DNA here is from genome assembly GCF_024764965.1 of Scandinavium tedordense. Taxonomy (NCBI): domain Bacteria; kingdom Pseudomonadati; phylum Pseudomonadota; class Gammaproteobacteria; order Enterobacterales; family Enterobacteriaceae; genus Scandinavium; species Scandinavium tedordense. The sequence goes on from NZ_JALIGG010000044.1 coordinate 69,421, forward strand.
ACGCTTTCATACCCGACTTTCAATACCTGTTCGATTCACTCTATTCCGGCGTCGCCGCTTTGCCGCGACTGCGCGATAAGGATCGACCTGGGAAGGGGAAAAGGCACAGGGATGCGGCGAGCGCGCATCCCTGTTCAGACGTTAAATCAGCTTCATCAGGACGCTGAAAGGATTGAGGTTGCTGAGGGCGTCCCAGACTTTATGCAAATCGACCACGCCAGCCAGCCCGAGCAGCGCAAGGGTAATCAGCGCCGTAGAAGCGGTGATGACAATCATCAGGCGCACGAAATTGCGTTGCATTTTGTCCTGCTGCTCGACGCGACGCTCTTCTTTCTCGAATTCGACAATCGTCGCGACGGACTGCGGCTGCACGTAATAGCGGTCATCTTTCTGAGCCAAATCCCCGGTGATGATCAGCGATTTCAGCAGCAATCTCACCTTGCGACGGAACTCTTCGTTGCGAATGTGCTTGTACCAGAGCTTGCCGTATAGCATCTCAATCACTTCATCGATCAGCACTCCAGCGTGGAGCCGCGATGGGCGTTGCTGAATGTATTCATTTACCAGCAGATTAAGCAGGGCGATACGGTCGCGGCTTTTCAGCTCTTTATTGGCGAAAAACGTCGACACCAGTTTGCCCTTGCCCCGGCTAAACAGGGTTTTGAGATAGGTGAAACGGGTGCGGTAGTTAAAGCTGAAGCCAAGAATGCCGGAGAAACTCACCGGCCCGTAGCTGCGGTGATGGATTATTTCTGCTTGCATAGCATCGAGTTCCGCCACGCTGATGCGGCGCTCGTCGAGGTAGCGGCCCACGTCATAATCCCAGCGGGCAAGCGTCACAGCGCGATGCTTATAGCCCACCAGTTGATAGCGATTACGGTCGACATCAACCAAATGTACCGCGTAGTAATCATAAGGATTACCGCAGCGTGCACCTTTTGAGACCAGCAGCGGAAGACGTTTTTTCCATTGCCCCTGTCGTAGGTCCGCCATTTTTGAATCAAACATACTGACTCCACCCGCGCGAAGGCGGAGATATTAGGAAGGATAAGCCCGATCTTAGCTGTCTGGTCATTAATGCGACAATCCGAGTGTTGTTTAAAAATAATCTGGCAACCTGCGTTCACGTCGAAAGCAGCAAGATGCTCATTATGCGACATGGAGCACAAAAGACTGTCATGGCGAAATTGAGTTCATTCTTATGCTCATGAATGTCAGGTTATGTAAAACATTAGCCTGAATTTACGAGAAAAGGCAGTGTTATAAATATGTACTGATTTTCAATCATATGTTAAGTAAAGGCTGAGGTGATGATAACAAAGTATTGCTGTAGCGCTGTGGTTAACATAATAATGCGAACCTGGTCTTAATTTAACCTTTATTTACCTGTGACATTATAGCTTATGTTGATAAATACAAAAATAATTGATTAATGACTGATTATTTCCTGCTCGCTAATTGATTGAAAGTTAACCTTACGCGAGCGAGAAATATAATGATGAACGGCATGGTTTATCGCCATAAAATAAATTCATACGCTTCTTATTTATTGATGAAAATCACTCTAAATGCAGATGTGAAATAATCAACGTAATGAATTATAAGGTTTTTTTATGTTTCGGTTGATTGTGTAAAAACAGTTTCAGGCAAACTGTGAGTAATCGCACATACCCCGTGGGGCTATATTGCCTAGAATTCACCGCGAAATGGAAATTAAGGGTGAATAAGATGGAAAATATCATTTTACCGAAAACGCAGCAGCTGGTGGTTTTTCAGGAAGTCATCAGAAGTGGCTCTATCGGCTCGGCAGCGAAACAGCTCGGTTTAACCCAGCCTGCGGTCAGTAAAACGATCAATGACATCGAATCCTATTTTGGTATTGAGCTGATGGTCCGAAAAAATACCGGCGTGACGCTCACCAGTGCTGGCCAAGTTTTACTCTCCTATTCCGAGTCCATCACCCGTGAAATGAAAAACATGGTGAGTGAGATTAACAGCCTAAGCTGCAGCCACGTGGTGGACGTTTCCTTCGGGTTCCCGTCGCTGATTGGCTTTACCTTTCTTTCCAGTATGATGAAGAAATTCAAAGAGGTGTTCCCGAAGGCGCAAGTATCGATGTACGAAGCACAGCTGGCATCGTTCCTCCCGGCGCTGCGTGATGGGAGGCTGGATTTCGCCATCGGCACCCTTAGCGATGAAATGCAGTTACAGGATCTGCACGTCGAGCCGCTGTTTGAATCCGAATTCGTGCTGGTGGCTAGCAAATCCCGAACACGCACCGGCATGACCACGCTGGACGCGTTGCAAAACGAACAGTGGGTCCTGCCGCAAACCGATATGGGTTTCTATAAAGAGCTGCTCACCACCTTCGAAAAACACCACATCAGCACCGAGAACATCGTTAAAACCGACTCCGTCGTCACCATCTACAACCTGGTTCTGAATGCCAATTTCCTGACCGTCATCCCGTGTGACATGACTGCCCCGTTTGGTTCAAACCAGTTTATTACGCTACCCGTCGAAGACGTGCTGCCGGTGGCGCGCTATGCCGCCATTTGGTCAAAGAATTATCGAATTAAAAAATCCGCCTCAGTATTAGTCGAACTGGCAAAGCAATATTCACTGCATAATTGTCGCAAGCGAAAAGAATTCACCGAATTAGCCTGATTTAAATTTTTATTATTACTTACTCTGGAGCGCTGGAAGACAGGCTCTGCCCCCTTTTTATTTTTTATTCCTGAGAAGAGGATAAAATGCATATTACATACGATCTGCCCGTCACCCTTGATGATATTCAAATGGCGCAAAAACGTCTGGCCGGTAAAATATATAAAACCGGGATGCCGCGCTCTAATTATTTGAGCGAGTGCTGCAAAGGCGAAATATATCTCAAATTCGAAAATATGCAGCGTACCGGCTCATTTAAAATCCGTGGCGCATTTAACAAATTAAGTTCTTTGACCGAAGCGGAAAAACGCAAAGGTATCGTGGCATGCTCCGCCGGGAACCACGCGCAGGGTGTGTCGCTCTCCTGCGCGATGCTCGGCATTGATGGCAAAGTGGTCATGCCGCGCAGTGCGCCGAAATCGAAGGTCGCAGCCACGACCGATTATTCCGCCGAAGTGGTGCTGCACGGTGACAGCTTTAACGACACCATCGCCAGAGCCAGCGAAATCGTCGAAATGGAAGGACGTATTTTCATCCCGCCGTATGACGACAAAATGGTTATCGCCGGGCAGGGCACCATCGGCCTTGAGATCCTCCAGGATCTATACGATGTCGATAACGTGATTGTACCGATCGGCGGCGGCGGCCTGATTGCAGGGATCGCCACGGCAATCAAATCCATTAACCCGACCATCCGCATCATCGGCGTGCAGTCCGAAAACGTACACGGCATGGCGGCCTCGTTCCGCGCCGGAGAAATCACTAACCACCGCACCTGCGCCACGCTGGCGGACGGCTGCGACGTCTCCCGCCCTGGCATTCTGACCTTTGAAATCGTGCGCGAACTGGTGGACGACATTGTGCTGGTCAGCGAAGACGATATTCGCCGCAGCATGGTGGCGCTTATCCAGCGTAATAAAGTCATTACCGAAGGCGCGGGCGCGCTGGCCTCGGCGGCACTGCTCAGCGGCAAACTCGATGAATATATTCGTGGGCGCAAAACCGTCAGCATCATTTCTGGCGGCAATATCGACCTGTCCCGCGTGTCGCAAATTACCGGTTTAGTTGACGCTTAATTTCTTTTGAAAAGGAAACGACTATGAGCAACGCAGAAACCCTCATTGCCAGTGCCGACAAAGCGTCTGCCTGGCGCAAATCTGATACCACCTGGACGCTGGGTCTGTTTGGCACCGCTATCGGGGCAGGGGTGCTATTTTTCCCTATTCGTGCCGGTTACGGTGGCCTGATCCCAATTTTACTGATGCTGGTGCTGGCGTATCCGATTGCCTTTTACTGCCACCGGGCGCTGGCGCGGCTTTGCCTTTCGGGGAGCAATCCGTCCGGCAACATCACCGAAACCGTCGAAGAACACTTCGGTAAAACCGGCGGCGTAGTCATTACCTTCCTTTACTTCTTTGCGATTTGCCCGCTTCTGTGGATTTACGGGGTCACGATAACCAACACCTTTATGACCTTCTGGGAAAACCAACTGCAAATGGTACCGCTCAACCGTGGCCTGGTGGCGCTGTGTCTGCTGTTGGTGATGGCGTTTGTTATCTGGTTCGGTAAAGATCTGATGGTGAAAGTGATGAGCTTTCTGGTCTTTCCGTTCATCGCAAGCTTGATCCTGATTTCGCTGTCGCTCATCCCATACTGGAACTCCGCGGTGATAGAGCAGGTCAACCTGAGTGATATCTCTTTTATCGGACATGACGGCATTCTGGTCACTGTATGGCTGGGCATTTCTATCATGGTATTTTCCTTCAACTTTTCGCCGATTGTTTCATCGTTTGTGGTCTCCAAGCGTGAAGAGTATGAAGGGGAGTTTGGCCGCGATTACACCGAGAAGAAGTGTTCAAAAATCATCGGTCGCGCCAGCATGTTGATGGTGGCAGTGGTGATGTTCTTTGCCTTTAGCTGCCTGTTTACACTCTCTCCGGCAAATATGGCGGAAGCTAAAGCGCAAAACATTCCGGTGCTTTCATACCTGGCAAACCACTTCGCGTCGATGACCGGACAGAAAACGACGTTCGCCACCGTACTGGAGTACGGCGCGTCGATTATTGCCCTCGTCGCTATCTTCAAATCCTTCTTCGGCCATTACCTCGGTACCCTGGAAGGGCTGAACGGACTGATCCTTAAGTTCGGCTACCAGGGTGACAAGACCAAAATCTCGGGCCGTAAACTGAACACCCTGAGCATGATTTTCATCATGGGATCGACCTGGGTGGTGGCGTATGCCAATCCGAATATTCTCGACTTAATCGAAGCTATGGGCGCCCCAATTATCGCCTCGCTGCTGTGCCTGCTGCCAATGTTTGCCATTCGTAAAGTGCCGGCACTGGCGAAATTCAAAGGGAAGGCGGACAACATTTTTGTTACTGCCATTGGTTTCCTGACCATTCTGAACATCGTTTATAAGCTGTTCTGAAAAGGATGACGGAGTCGTAAATGATTGAATTTCCGGTAGTGCTGGTCATTAACTGTGGGTCCTCATCGATTAAGTTTTCGGTGCTGGATGCACAAAGCCAGGACGTTTTGCTCACCGGCCTCGCGGACGGTATCAACAACGAAGGCGCAGCCCTCACGGTGAACGGAGGGGAGCCAGCGACGCTGGCTTACCCAACCTACGAATGTGCGTTGCAGGCGATTGCCAGCGAACTGGAAAAACGCACCCTGATCGACAGCGTGTCCTTAATCGGCCACCGTATCGCCCACGGCGGCAGTTTTTTCAGCGAATCGGTGCGGATTACCGATGAGGTTATCGCCCAAATCCGTGAAGTCTCGCCGCTGGCACCGTTGCACAATTACGCCAACCTCAGCGGCGTGGAGGCAGCCCAGCGTTTGTTCCCCGGCGTGCAACAGGTGGCGGTATTTGACACCAGTTTCCACCAGACGCTGGAGCCGCACGCGTATCTGTACGGCCTGCCGTGGCACTATTTTGAAGCGCTGGGCGTGCGTCGTTACGGCTTCCATGGTACCTCGCATCGCTATGTCAGCCAGCAGGCGCATACCTTGCTGGGCCTGAGTGAAGAGGATTCCGGGCTGGTGATTGCGCATCTGGGGAACGGTGCGTCTATTTGCGCGGTTCGCAACGGGCGCAGCGTTGATACCTCAATGGGTATGACGCCGCTGGAAGGGCTGATGATGGGCACCCGCTGTGGCGACGTCGACTTCGGCGCGATGGCGTGGATTGCCGAACAGACCGGGCAAAGCTTCAGCGACCTGGAGCGGGTGGTGAATAAGGAGTCCGGGCTACTGGGCATTTCCGGGCTTTCCTCAGATATGCGCACGCTCGAAAAGGCGTGGCACGACGGGCACACTCACGCCCGGCTCGCCATTCAGACTTTTGTTCATCGCATCGCGCGCCACATTGCCGGGCACGCTGCGTCGTTACATCGCCTCGACGGCATTATTTTTACCGGTGGTATCGGCGAAAACTCCGCGTTAATTCGCCAGCTGGTGATGGCGCATTTGCAGGTGTTTTCCCTGACGCTGGACGAGGATAAAAACACCCTGCGTGGAAGCGATGAGCGGATTATTTCCGGCGCAAATTCGGCTGTCGCCTGCGTCGTTATTCCGACCAATGAAGAAAAGATGATTGCACTCGATGCCATTCAGTTAGGGGAAATGAATTTCTCTGCTGAATACGCACTTTCCTGAAATAGAAAGTTGAATAACAGAGAGCTCAGAAATGAAGGTCAATATCGACATAAACGATGTGCATTATACCGATGCCTGGCAGGGATTTAACGGCGCGGAATGGAAGCACAGTATTAACGTTCGTGATTTTATTCAGCAAAACTATACCCCTTACGAAGGCGATGAATTTTTTCTCGCTGACGCCACGCCGGCTACCACGGCGCTGTGGGAAAAGGTGATGGCGGGTATTCGCCAGGAAAACGCCACCCATGCGCCGGTGGATTTTGATACCAACGTCGCAACCACCATTACCACCCATGACGCGGGCTACATTGACCAGCCGCTGGAAAAAATCGTCGGCTTGCAGACTGACAAACCGCTCAAGCGCGCGCTGCATCCGTTTGGCGGTATTAACATGATCAAAAGCTCGTTCGACGCTTACGGTCGTGAAATGGATGCGCAGTTTGAATACCAGTTCACGTCGCTGCGTAAAACCCATAACCAGGGCGTGTTTGACGTCTATTCCCCGGAAATGATGCGCTGCCGTAAATCGGGTGTGCTGACCGGTTTGCCGGACGGTTACGGGCGCGGGCGCATTATCGGCGACTACCGCCGCGTGGCGCTGTACGGCATTACGTATCTGGTGCGCGAACGTGAACTGCAGTTTGCTGATTTGCAGGGGGCGATGGAGCGTGGAGAAGACCTGGAAGCCACCATTCGCCTGCGTGAGGAGCTGTCGGAACACCGCCGCGCGCTATTACAGATTCAGGAAATGGCCGACAAATATGGCTATGACATTTCCCGCCCGGCGCAGACTGCGCAAGAGGCCGTGCAGTGGGTATATTTTGCCTATCTGGCGGCGGTGAAATCGCAAAACGGCGGCGCGATGTCGCTGGGCCGCACCACCGCGTTCCTCGATATCTACATTGAACGCGATATACAGGCCGGTCGACTGAATGAGAAAGATGCCCAGGAACTGGTCGATCACTTCATTATGAAGATTCGGATGGTGCGTTTCCTACGCACGCCGGAGTTCGACACGCTGTTCTCCGGCGACCCTATCTGGGCCACAGAAGTGATTGGCGGCATGGGCCTCGATGGCCGCACGCTGGTGACGAAAAGTGCCTTCCGCTACTTACACACTCTGCACACCATGGGGCCCGCGCCTGAGCCGAACCTGACCATTCTGTGGTCGGAAGCGCTGCCGATTGCCTTCAAAAAATATGCCGCGCAGATGTCTATCGCCACGTCTTCATTGCAGTATGAAAACGACGACCTGATGCGCAGCGATTTCGACAGTGATGACTACGCTATTGCCTGCTGCGTCAGCCCGATGGTGATCGGCAAACAAATGCAGTTTTTTGGCGCACGTGCCAACCTGGCAAAAACGCTGTTATATGCGATTAACGGTGGTGTGGACGAGAAGCTCAAAATCCAGGTCGGGCCGAAAACAGCTCCGCTGATGGACGACGTGCTGGATTACGATACCGTCATGAGCAGCCTAGACCACTTTATGGACTGGCTGGCGACTCAGTACATCAGTGCACTGAATCTCATTCACTATATGCATGATAAATATAGCTATGAGGCCTCACTGATGGCGCTGCACGACCGCGATGTTTATCGCACCATGGCCTGCGGAATCGCCGGATTGTCGGTGGCTGCGGATTCGCTGTCGGCGATTAAGCACGCGAAAGTAAGCCCGGTTCGTGACCACAACGGCCTGGCGGTGGATTTCGTTATCGAAGGCGAATACCCGCAGTACGGCAATAATGATGATCGCGTGGACGACATCGCCTGCGATTTGGTGGAGCGCTTTATGAAGAAGATTAGCGCGCTGCCGACCTACCGCAATGCGGTGCCGACCCAGTCGGTGCTGACCATCACCTCTAATGTTGTGTACGGGCAGAAAACGGGCAACACGCCGGACGGACGTCGGGGCGGTACGCCGTTTGCGCCGGGTGCGAACCCAATGCATGGACGCGATCGCAAAGGTGCGGTGGCCTCGCTGACCTCGGTGGCGAAACTGCCGTTCACCTATGCCAAAGACGGTATTTCCTACACCTTCTCGATAGTCCCCGCGGCGCTCGGTAAGGAAGAGGGCAGTCGCAAAACCAACCTCGTCGGGCTGCTCGACGGCTATTTCCATCATGAGGAGCGCATCGAGGGCGGGCAGCATCTTAATGTCAACGTGATGAACCGCGAGATGTTGATGGACGCTGTTGAGCACCCGGAAAACTACCCGAACCTGACTATCCGCGTCTCTGGTTATGCGGTGCGATTTAACGCATTGACCCGCGAGCAGCAGCAGGATGTCATTTCACGTACTTTCACCCAGGCGATTTGAATCGTCATCATACTCATGGGGCGACTCCTTTTGGAGGGCGCCCCTCTTTTTTACTCTTCTTCACTCCGCGTTAATTCTCCGACTGTTATCTGGCATGCTGGCGAATAATCGTTCAGACTTAAACTAAAGACATGGTCGACGCAGGGATTCTGCTTTAAACTGCGCGCTGCAATTTTTGACATGTTTAACGATTTATTAGGTGGTAATGGCGATGCGCGGGACAATCACAACCTGGTTTGAAGACAAAGGTTTCGGGTTTATCAAAGATGAAAACGGTGAGAACCGCTATTTTCATGTGATTAAGGTCTCGAACCCAGAGCTGATTAAGAAAGACGCCACGGTGACGTTCGAGCCAGCCACCAACAACAAAGGCCCATCGGCCTTCTCTGTGAAGGTCGATCCTGAGAGCAAATACATTTATATCGCGGGTGAGCGTATCAAGCTCACGGCGATTAAATCGTTCCTTTCCTTCAACGAAGAAGTGCCTGCCGAAGTCGGGATTGATAAAGAGAACACGGTGCTGTCGGTTGGCGCACTTATGCACAACATCCGCCCGAAAGCGGCGCCAAAACCAGGCGAAATGCGCACCCTGAAAAAGCTGGTTATCACCACTTTCCAGGGAACGACGCACATCTTCTCGGAAGATGAGATTGATATCGACGCCACAATGAAGATGCTACAGGCGAAATAAAATCGTTAAAAGGAGTTCAAAGACGGTACTGATTTGAACTCCTTAGGACTCGCTTTTCCCGTTCCTACGATTTCAGGAGAAATCTACTCTCAAGTAGGCTAGCGTAGTGAACATACCCTCCATCGGTGTTTTTCCTGTGATGCCAACCGGATAGGCATATAAGGTCACCTCTGAGTGATAACTGTCATCCAGTTTAAAGGGTACCACGCTGCTGGAATTATTTGGTGTCAGTGGGAGCATTTCATCATTAGTGATAATAACACCGACATCGCTATTATCAGACTGAATGGCATCAGGAACATCAGCCGACGCTGTTCCCTCGACGCGTAATGTCAGATTGGCCGTTGCACTCATATCGTTGCACTGAATCGGAATATTTATTTGCTTAGGGGTATAATTGTCAGGCATTTGCCCCTTAACTTTAAAATCAGTGGCATACATCTCCCCTAAATTAACAACAACTTGTGTGCCGGCGTTAATAACACAGTTTTGAGGAACGGTGACGGTACCATTCAGATAAATATTTGTTGTCGCAACCGACCCATGAGATGTACCGCCGGTATCACCCATATTCCAGTATGTAGATGCCACCAACACATTGTTGATAGTTGACTGTCCGACTATTGATTTTTTTAAACGGACAGAAACCTGAATAGCGCCCCCCGTATTGTTACCACCCAGGCTTAAGTCCATCGCAGTGTTACAGTTATATCGATCGTTAGTGCTATAATTATTTATTGGACCAAAAGGAACTGAAGTGTAACCTGATCCTGAGCGTGTATATATTTTTGTCGCTACCTGTAATTCTTTATTTCCTGGGATATCATAATAAATAAAATCACCCACATTTTGTGGGTTGCTGAGGGTCGTATCCCCCCATAACCAGATATGCCTATACGGACCACCAGAACAGGTGCATGTCATCGATGCATTTTGAACACCAGAGCTCAAGTTTACGGTAGGGAGTACAGTGCCAGGAATGTTGTTCTCGGGATCAGTTACACTCATATTGGAGAAGTCATAGCTGGCTGTAGATGGACCACTGGCCAGAGAGCAAAAGCCATCATCAGCATAGACTGATTTTAATGATAATATGGAAATAACTGATAGTACAATGGCTATATATTTCTTCATTATTCCTTTGCTCCAAGGATTGATGGATTTTCTTGTGTGCACGCTCAAGAAAATATTGATATCAACCATCTGTGCTTAGTCCATTAATGGGCTTCAATAGGTGATACATAACACTTATCATAAGACGCTTCTAAGCAAAGGCATTGTCCCGACAAGAAAAATCTTCATGACCATTATTAATGGGAGGTGTTCAAGAAAACCTCTGTGTCATTTTGTATATATAATCCACAAAATCAGGCGAAAATGAAAGAGGGAGAATGAAATGGTGGCGGGAGTAATTGAATAAAAAGTGCCTATCTCACTGTTTGAATATGTTTTTTAAATTCATTGAATATTGACATTCATTCTTTCGAACTTTGCCAGCCATCACAAGATGAAAGTGTTAACGATAGGTAAGAACTCTACTCGTATCTGGATGGGCTTTGTTGAATAAAAATATTTAAAGCGAGTTTCCCTGTAACCGCGCCGGTTGTAAGCCGTCTGTTGCGGCTGGTGGTTGTAACGTTGCTGGCATGAGAACCTGATTCTGACGTCAGTATGGTTGAATAACGAGCTTAGCGAGGCGTTGTTACGAGCGAAAAAACTCAAGCTATCGGGTTCTTAATCGATGCCAATGAGTGGCATATTGTAATATTTGTTGCTATTTATTTGTTGGAATTTTAAAGTGTGTTGAGGTGTAAGGGTTTGCTTTATTCTACCACGTGGCCAGAGATGAAATTATCTCTGAGAATATTACCCCGCCATAATAAAATGCTCAAATTTCAGCGTGGAGTGGCATTTTGCGGAGGAATGGGTGTTCATTAATGTAATTCAAAATCCCGACGATATAAATCATTTGGAAATAATTAAAAATAATCATACGCAATATGACGAGTAATTTGCTCTTAATCAACTTATAAGATGATTGATCGCTTAATATATTTTTAAGTTGTACGAACTTAGATATGATTATAAGTCATCGCTTGAGTTTTTCTTTAATTAATCTAAACTACATTTGAGAACATTCCCTCGAACGGGTTTAACATGGGATTGACATGTCAATTACTATAACTGAACTTGATTACTCATTGTCCGAGCTGAATGTTGCCATTAAAGACCATTACAACTGGGCTGCAAAACTGCTTCGTTTAGGGCTTATTGGTGGCGAAGCTGAAAACGACATTATGAATCCGAGGTCCCACCAACACTGCCGGTTCAGTGCATGGTTGACTCTTCGTCGGGAAGGTAATGCCCTCGACAGAGAAATGATTCGCGAAATAGAAAACTACCATACATTGATGCATGATGTAGCCAGAGAATTAATGCAATCCATTTTAATTAAAAGTGTTACTGCTGAATTACTTACGCTTTATAGTAATAGTCAGCAGGCATTTATTGATTCACTTGGACGCTATAAGGATTATCTTTTCAATTATCGTAACCTACATGATGCGCTAACGGGTTTACCGCTTAGGCATTTGCTTTACCAGGACTTTCCGATTATCCAGACACAGTGTAAGGATATGGAGCAGGGATTGTATGTATTGATCATGGATATTGACCGGTTTAAATTAATTAACGATACCTGGGGCCATAACATTGGGGATGACGTTTTGCGCACCGTTGCTACCACCCTGAGGGACGCGACGCGCAATAACGAGCGGATCTACCGTTTCGGTGGTGAGGAATTTATCACCTTGCTTAATGCCCCTGACGATAAAAGTGCTCAGAAGGCCGCTAGCCGGATGCGTCTGCATCTTGAACGCCACCCTATTATGGGCTTTGTTGAATAAATCAGATTTGAGGCGAGTTTCCCCTGTAACAGCTCCGGCTCTCAGCCGATACGTACACTTTCTGGCATACCTGCCTTCGTCATTTTGTTCAGCGCACGCACCATGGCCAAA
>NZ_JALIGG010000043.1:0-44730 GCF_024764965.1 Scandinavium tedordense
TTTGTTGTAATTGCGCCAGTTAGTGACTTTAAACTTCTGTTTTGCCATGGGACGACCCGTGTTGCCGGATGATGCGTGATCTGATCCTTTAACTCAGCAAAAGTTCGATTTATTCAACAAAGCCGCTTTTTAGTGAATGGGCCGGTTAAGCGGGATACTTACACAGGCACCTTAACCTGAAGGAGGGTTTTGACATAGTGACATCATGATGTCATGATCTCTTTATTCATTGAACCTGCAACCGGGTTCAGTATTGAACGTGAGTATTGAAGATGAATGAACACAGCCCACTGTACGCGATAGTTGAAATCGCACTGGCAGCCGACATTGCGGAAGCAAAGCTTCCTCCGGGTAGCCAACTCCCCTCCGAGGGGCGTTTAATCGAGCGCTTTAACGTCAGTCGCACAACGTTACGTAAAGCGATCGAAAATTTGGTCGCCCGTGGGCTGGTTGAAATTCGGCGCGGCAAAGGCACTTTCGTTACCCAGCCTAAGATAGTTCAGGAACTGACTTCGCTAACCGGCTTTGTTGAGGATATGCAGAAGTCTGGCCGTGTTCCGACCGCCCGATTGCTGGATAAGACGGTGGTGACGGCAGATGCTCGCGTTGCCGGTAAGCTCGCTTTACCGGTTGGCAGTGATGTGATGCGAATTCAGCGCATCAGGCTGGCAGACGGCATTGCGATCTCATTTGATGAAACTTACCTGCCGCTTGATATTGGCGACAAAGTCGTCACTCATGATTTGGATGCTGAACCGATATTCTCACTGCTTGAAGACAAATACGATCTTCCGCTGACCGGAGCGGAGTACCGGCTTGAAGCGGTCATTGCCCGGCCTGATGTGGCCGCCGCCCTTATGGTCGATCCTGGCAGCGCTATCTTCTTAATCGAGCGTACGTCATACACCCGCGATAGCCAGCCCATCGATTACGAAAATCTTTTCTACCGTGGTGACATGATTAGCTTCGTGACTCACCTGGCGCGTTCTCCGCGTCCTCATTCGTCATAGTTTCAATGGAAACCTTGTGGCTTTTTGTCGCCGCCTTTGGCGCCAGTGCACTCGGTGGTACGCTTGGGATGGCGAGCGGTATTTTTATTGTGCCGATCCTGACCCAGCTTTTCGGCATGAACCTTCATGCTGCAATTGGCGCGAGTATTGTGTCAGTGATTGCCTGCTCGTGTGGCAGTGCTATGCGCTTCCTGAAAGTACAGCTGACCAATATTCGCCTGGCGGTGGTGCTGGAAATTGCAACCACGCTGGGAGCACTCGTCGGCGTGATGCTGATTGGTGTCGTATCCACCACGCTGTTGTACGTTCTTTTTGCCGTTATTTTGGCTGTGTCAGCGCTACAGATGCTGGGTCGACGGCGTGAGTTTGTCGATGTGAGCACGCCAGTGATGAAGAGCTGGGCGTCGGTTTTGCGTCTGCATGCCAGCGTCCCGGATGCAGTAACAGGACTGCCGGTGCCTTATCGGGTTGGTCGTATACCGCTGGGTATGTGCCTGATGTTCGGTGCGGGTTTGATCTCGGCCTTACTGGGTATCGGTTCCGGAGTGTTGAAAATTCCGGCAATGGATACTGCCTTGCGATTGCCGATTAAAGTGTCTTCGGCGACATCAAACTTTATGATTGGCGTCACGGCGGCAGCCAGTGCTGGCGCGTACTTCGTGCGTGGCGATATCGATATTACTCTCGCGGGGCCGATAGCGCTGGGATCGGTGGTAGGTGCGCGGGTAGGGGCACATTTACTGACAGGTCTGCCCGCAGATAAGCTGCGCGTCTTTTTCGCCATCGTCCTTGCGCTGTTGGCCATTCAGATGCTCATGAGTACGGTTGACGTTCATTTATTCAGCGGGACAATATGAAACCGACAATCGAAAACAGGAAGCCGCAAGAACCCCTGCTTGCGGTACTGCTGGAATATGGGACATGGCTAGCGTGTACATTAATTGCAGCGGGAATGATCATTACTGCGCTTGAACCTTCCGTTGCGTTGTTCCCTCTGCTTAGTGGGTACCGTCTGGTAAAAGCTGGCGTGGCTGTCTTCATTCTGCTGCCGGTGACCCGGGTGGCGATGATGGCGATATTCTTTTTGCGCGACAGAGATTACCTGTACGTCGCCATTACGGTGTGCGTGTTAACGATCATTGCCGCCGGGATGATTATCGAGCATTGACGATCATGGCCCGCGAATTCTTGCAGCATTGGTGGGATAACCCTGACTGGTTTAACAACGCTGAAGAAATTTAAAACTATGCAGGTATTGCACCGGTGACAGAACGAAGTGGCCAGAAATCCTGGTGTAAGCACACCAATGTTCGCGGGAACGACCCGGATGTTTTCGGAGAATTTTCCAGGCACAAAAAAGCCCGCATAACTTTCGCTATGCGGGCTTTCGACTTCATCAAGTGGCTCTGGTAACCATTGATGGAGAATTTTGGTGGAGCTGGGGGGATTTGAACCCCCGTCCGAAATTACTACATCCTCGGTACTACATGCTTAGTCAGTCTTTACATTCGCCGGGCAGCTGCGGACAGACACGCTACTACCAGACTAGCCTGATTAGTTTTAGCGATTTCACCCCAGGCAGGATGTCCACGCGATCTCTTTTGGTTTTGACCTCTCTTGATCCCCGTCTTAAGAGCGGAAGCTAGGGAGAGAGGGCTCTTAGCAGGTTATTAAGCTGCTAAAGCGTAGTTTTCGTCGTTTGCGACTATTTTTTTGCGGCTTTTTACGAGGCAAACCGCCCCTCGGCATGCACCTTGGGTTTCGCAAATCCCGTCGAATCCAGAATCAGCCCCAATGTGTTCCAGTCAGTATAACAGACCTGCCAGACTAAATACCACCGCTATAACCCGCGTAAACGCTCACTTATCGCTCACGTAGCGCCTCTTTCGCGCGGTTGAACGGTTTGATCAGATAATCCATGACGGTTTTCTCGCCGGTTTTGATGTCGACGCTGGCGACCATGCCCGGTGATATCGAAAATTTGCGGCCACGCTTGTTCACCAAATAGTCCTGGTGGGTGCGGATAAATACCCGGTAATACACGATTTCTGGCTTTACTTTATCCTGAATGGTGTCCGGCGAGATGGTCTCCACTACGCCTTCGATACCGCCGTAAATGGCGTAATCGTAGGCGGTGATTTTGACCAGCGCCCGTTGTCCGGGGTGGATAAACGCGATGTCGCGCGGCGAAAGTCGGGCCTCGATCAGCAGGTGATCGTCTATGGGGACTATTTCCATCATTTCACCGTTAGGCGGGATAACGCCGCCGATCGTCGTCACCTGGATATTTTTCACGATCCCGCGCATCGGCGATCGCACCGTCATGCGGGTCACGGAATCTTCGCGCCCTTTAATGATCGACGAGAGCATGTCCACTTCGGCATTGGCTTTGGACAACGCCTCTCGCGCCTGTACGTAATATTGCGAGCGCAGGTCGGTGATTTTCAGGCCGAGATCGCTTTTCTCCCGTTGCAACCGCAGCACTTCCACATGGCTCGCGGCACCGCTCCGTTCAAGGCGTTGGGTGATCGCGAGTTCTTTGTTGACGGAATTTAACGCATCCTGCAAATCCGCCTGAGAATCGGTGAGCTGCGCACGGCGGGATTTATACAGCCGTGTTTCGGAGGCGATAAGGTCCGGCCAGGCTTTCAACGAATCGGGAAACTTGAGTGGCAGGTCATTCACTTCGGCATTCAGCCGCACGCTGGAGGCCAGCGATGCGCGGTAGCGGGCGGCACTTTCGCCGACGTTAGATTCCGAGCGCGTCGGGTCCAGCCGCGCCACCACCTGGCCCGCCTGCACTTTATCGCCTTCGTGAACCATCAGTTCGGTGAGGATCCCGCCGTCGAGCGACTGTAAGACCTGTTCGCGCGAGCTGGGGATCACCTTTCCGGTGCCGGTCGAGACTTCATCCAGTTGGCCAAACCACGCCCATACGCCGAGGATCAGAAATAGCACGGCGGAGAGCAGGATGATTTTGCTGGCACCGGAAAATGCGTTCTCCCGGCGGATATCCAGGTCGTCCATGGCGATGTCACGCTGATTGGTTTTCATTGTTCCACCCCCGTCCGCTGGCCGCCGCCGGAACCGGCGAACGGCTATTGTTCATCGCCTGCGCTTTTGGCGCGTCCATCACCAACTGGCCTTCTTTCAGTACCACCACGCGTTCCACCAGTTCCAGCATCGGCACACGGTGAGTGGCGACGATCAGTGTCCGGTTGCCGAGCCAGTTACCGAGGCGCTGGATAAATTCGCGTTCGGTGTGTTCATCGAGCGACGCGCTCGGCTCGTCGAGCAGGACGATATTTGGCGAGCGCAGCAACATGCGCGCCAGCAAAATCGCCTGGCGCTGACCGCCGGAAAGGCCGTTGCCACCTTCCATAATCGGATGGTCCAGCCCCTTCGGCAGGCGTTTGACGAAGCTGTCGGCACCGCAAATTTCCAGTACTTCAAACACCGCTTCATCGCTGGCGTGTGGTGCGCCAAGGGTCAGGTTTTCGCGCAGCGTGCCGAAAAACAGCCGCGCGTTTTGGCTAAGAAAACCGATGTTGCGCCGCAGGTCGGCCATGTCGATTTGCGAGATACTGAGATTGTCGAGTCGCAGATCGCCGTTGACGATATCGACGCCGCCCGCCAGCGCTTGCAACAGCGTGGATTTCCCCGCGCCGTTGCGCCCAAGCAGGGCCACCCGCTCGCCCGGTAAGATTTCCAGGCGTGAAATCCGCAGCGGTACGCGCTGATCTTCATGGTGATAGCGGAAATGCGCATTCTCAAACACGTAGTGTCCGTGGAAAATTTCCTGATGCACCAGCGTTTCGTCGCGCTGAGTTTCAGTTGGTAGCTGCATGATGCTGTCGAGGCCGGTTTTCGCGGCTTTTACCTGCTGCCAGCGGGCCAGCACGCCACACAGCCCGGCCATGGGCGCAATCATGCGCGAGGCCAGCATGGATGCGGCAACCACCGAACCGGTGGTCAGCGTGCCTTCAATCACCAGCGGCGCGCCGAACAGGATCACTGCCGCGTAGACCAGACTTTGCACCGACATTCCCCAGCCAATCAGGCCCTGCGTCACTTTGCGGGTACGCAGCCCGGATTCACCGGTGATACGAATGTAGCTGTTCCACTGCTGCAAAAAACGGTTCTCCGCCTGCATCAGTTTGATGTCTTCCAGCCCCTGCACGCTTTCCACCAGTACTGCGTTGCGCAGGGTCGATTCGTGCGCCGCCTGGTTGGCGAGGATGGCGAGTTTTTTCTGTAGTAGCAGGCCGGGCAGCACCATCAATACCGCGGCAATCGGCGCAATCCATGATAGCTGTGGGGCGATTATCCCGAGCACAATGACGAACAGGAAAAAGAAGGGCAGATCGACCAGCGTCGAGAGCGTGGACGAGGTGATCATTTCGCGGATTTGCTCCAGCTCGCGCAGCTGAGAAATGAAACTGCCCGTGGAGCGGGGCACCGCGCTGTTGCGCAGTCGCAGGGCGTGGCTGAACACCCGGTCGGAGATACGCATGTCGGCGCGTTTGCCGAGCACGTCCATGATATGCGTGCGCGCTTCACGCAGCAGGAAGCCAAAGATCACGGAAATCAGTACCCCGGTCGCCAGCACGTACAGCGTCGGGTAAGACTGCGCCGGGATCACCCGGTCATACACCTGCATTGAAAAGACGATCCCGGCGAGTGACAGTACGTTAACCAGAAACGCGGCGACCATCACCGGGATGTAGGGGCGAAGATCCTGCAACACTAACCCTTTCATCCAGTCGGGGCTGAAGCGGGAAACGTAGGCGTCGACGCGGCTGTCCTTGAGCGCCGACAGCGGGCGCAGGGCGGCGACGTATTTTACCGACGATAACAATTCACTGGCGACCACGCGGTTGCTTTCCCCGTCGTCGTCAATCATGAATACGTCGACCGCATCCTCGCCGTTGAAGTGCTCTATTACCGCCAGCTGACCGTCTTCAAGCTCTGCCACCACCGGTAGTCGCCATTGGCTGAATGCGTGTTCGTTGAGGGTGAGCTGATGGAACGACAGCCCGGCCTGACGCGAGAGCTGCGTCAGGGCTGGGGTGTGCGTTTTTCCTTTAAACCACGGGGCGTTGGCCTGAATCGCACCAGGCGAACAAACCACCCGATAGTGGGCTGCAACGTGACCGATGGCCAGCGCCCAGTTGCTGAGGGCGCGGTCACTTATGAGTTCTTCAACAGGAGGAGCGGCACGGGTCATGGCTGGATCTCCACGGACTGGATGCTGCGATTATTTAAGCCAAAAGCCTGGCGTATCGTGCCGGTATTGTAGAGGCAGTCAAGCTGAAGCTGATGGAGCTGGCTTTGCGTTTGCAGCTCTGCAAAGCGTGCCTGATAGACTTCCTGTTCGGCGTTGAGCACATCCAATAATGGGCGAGAACCGAGGTCGAGATATTGCTGTTGATAGAGTTCGCGGGTGCGTTCGCTGAGCTGCTGTTGGCGGCCCAGGATTTGCAGTGCGCTGGCAAGGTTGAGCGACTGGCTGCGTGCTTGCAGCAGTTTCTGGCGCACGTCGAGCCGCGTGCGCTGAATGGTCGATTGCGCAGACTGGACCGCATGGCTGGCAGCATCGCTCCGCGCCGTGAGGCCTCCGCCTTGATAAATCGGCATTTCGACTTTTACCCACGTCGAATATTGCGTTTTATCGAGCACTTCACTGCTGGGGTATTTGTCATTGAGATAATGCTGAACCGACGGCTCCAGCGAGATGGTCGGCGTCATTTGCGCGTTAGCGTAATCCAGGTTGGCCTGCGCGGCGCTGGCCTGCGCCCAGGCCGCCAGCACTGACGGCACCAGACGGTCTTCCGGTTTGGCCATCATGCAGCTTTGTTCAAGCTTGGCCGGAAATTCCGTGCTGATCCCATTAAGCGTATTCCAGCCGAGCATGGTCATTAACGTGGCCTGCGCGCTGTCGAGGTTGGCCTGATACTGCACCATTTGCGAACGCGCCGATTCGATACGGGCGTTGGTTTGCACGACGTCCGAAAGGGATGTGGCCCCTTCATCGTTACGCTGCTGAGTTAAATTCCCAATGCCGTTGAGCGCATCCAACTGCTCTTTGGCAGCGTCGACCATTTGTCGCCAGGACTGCACCTGTACCATCGCTAACGCGGTATCGTGCGCCACGGTATCAATGCTCACCAGTACGTTAGCCTGTTCCTGCGCGGCTCCCGCCGTTTCTGCCCGAACCTGGCTCGACACTTTGCCAAAGTCGTACAGCATCTGCGACAGGGAAAGCACCAGCGACGGGCTGTAGCCGTTGTTGGTGTAGGTGTTGCTGTAACCGTTGTTCATGCCCGCGGTCACCTGCGGGTAATATTTCGATTTAGCGACGTTAATCTGGTCGTTTTGCGACAGCAGTTTCCCGATAGCCTCCCGGATGGCCGGGTGCCAGTTAACGGCGCGACTTACGGCGTGATTGAGCGTCAGCGTGCCGGGCGCGGCGGAACTCAAGGGAAGTTCAGCGGCAGAGCCATCGAGCGAAGGTAATCCCTGCTCGTTGGCCAGTCCTTCAGAACTGATGGATTGTGGCTCATCCTCGGCATACACCTGAATGGAACAGAGGTGGAATGCCAGCAATAATGCGACAGGCGCTCTTCTTCCCATATTGTATCCCTTTCAAAAACACAGCATTTTTTTGTTTTTTGCCCCGGAAGCCGTGACCGCCGGGGCTGTTGTCGTCTAGCCGGTAACAATGTGGTTCTGCTGCATCAGCTCCGCGAGTGTGGTGTGAACGCCGTCCAGGGTAATTAAAGGGGGGGAGTTATAGGTGGAACCTGTGCCGTCGCGGTCGACTGAAATCAACGTGTTAGCACCGCTGGTGCTGACCTGCACGTAATTACCGAGCGTTGACGCCTGGTGATCCCAGCCGGTCAGCAATTCGCGCAGATCGATTTTGTCGCCCTGAGCGAGGTTAAAGTTGGTCCATTCATCGTTGCCGTTGCCCCCGGTCGCGCTGGCGCCGTTCAGCAGGTGGTAAATCAACGTATCGCCGTAGGCGGAGCCGGTGACGACGTCATGCTGATCGGTGCTGGCCATCTGCGGATTCATGTTGATGGTCAGGGTCGCGGTATCGGTATGGCCATTTTTATCATTCAGGGTGTAGCTGAAGGTCTCCTTGCTGTTCATCGACGACAGCGCCACGCCGTTGTTGAGGGTGTAGGTGTACGAGCCGTCGAGATTAAATTGCAGTGTGCCGTATTTACCCAGCACCGTGGCAGTGCTTGCACTGGCTGCCGGATCCAGCGTGGCGGTGCTGCTGCCTGCGCCGGTAATACTCAGGGTGGTATGCACACTCGCCAGCTGGTCGGCGGCCCCGGCGGCCTCGCTGCCGTCAAAGATATTGCCATGCACCGAACTGCTGCCGCTGGTTTCAAAGATATCCAGATGCGAGGTGGTGCCGGTCACGGTCGGGGTGATGGTGACATTTCCGACCGCCAGCCCCCCGAGATTACCGGTGAAGGAAATGGTGTAGTGCCCCGCATCCAGCTCCAGCCCGCTCAGCGGCACGGTCACGCTCGCCGCTAGCAGGCCGAGCGAGTTAATCGGGGTGGTGCCAGATGCCAGCACGGTGCCATTCTCAGCGATTGACCAGGTGACATTCAGCGCCCCGAGTGAGACCAGCGACGTGACGTTGAAGGTCAGCGAAGAGTTCAGCAGCGCGTTATGGCCGGTGATATCAAAGCTGCCATTGCCGGAGCCTTTACTACCCAGCGTAAAGATGGTTGCTGAGCCGAGTGCTCCGCTGTTGTAGGCAATCATATCCTGCACGGCCGTCACCGCCATCACGGCGCTGGCGTCGTTCACCGCATCCAGCGCATGTGGCGTTGGTGTGATATTCAGCGACGCGCGGTCAGTATCGCCATTCGCCGCTTTCACGGTGTAGACGAAGCTATCCGGCGTTTTGATGCTGTCGGCCCCGACGCCGCTTTTCAGGGCGTAGGTGTAATTCCCTTTGGCATCAATGGTCAGCGTGCCGTACAGCCCGTTGATGGTGGTGGTACTGGTGGACGATACTGCCACGCCATTGACTTCGGTCAGCAGCGCCCCGGCTGGCAGTACATCGTTGTTCAGCACGTTACCGGTGGTGCTGGCGGCGAGGCTGTCTACGGCGTAGGAATGATCCTGCAATATGTTGAGGGTGTAACCGGTCAGCGCCGTTACGCCGCTTGCGGTATTCAACAGGAACAAGTATTCGCCGCCCGGCAGCGTCAGGGTCAGCTGGCTCGACTGGCCGCCCAGCAGCGGAGCGTTCAGCCAGCCTTTTTGCACCTGATACTGTTCGTACTGCTGCGTCAGATCGTTAAAGCGGTAGATGTAGAGGTCAAAGGTCGATGCCAGCGCCACGCCGCCGACCGACGATTGCAGCGTCATGGTGCGGGTGCTGCCGTCTTCCACATCAAACTTGATCGGATTGCTCATGTTGGCGAGCACGTCGAGGTTCAGCACGTTGCCCAGACCGACTCCAACCACCGTAAAGCCCGACTGCGACGACGCGCCGTTGTTGACCGCTTCCACGTTGGTGTTGAACACCAGCGAGGCAGTGTCATCGGCGGTTACCACGGAACTGGCCGCCGGAACCGGGCCGAGGGTGACCACCAACTGCGCCGAATCGCTGACGCCGTTGTGAGTGATGGTGTAGGTGAAACTCTCCTTGTGTCCCAGCACCGCCGCTGAGGTGTTAGTCAGGGTGTAGGTGTAGCTGCCGTCCTGATTGATATGCAGCGTGCCGTACAGCCCGGTGATATTCGCCCCGCCTGCACCGACCGTGGTCACTACGCCGTTGGCGTCGGTGATCTGCGTGACCGTGGTGCCGGTTGGAGCGTTATCCAGTCCACCGGTGGTATCACGGTCGGTGATCACGTTGCCCGACTCGGTGGTTGGGCCGCTGACCGATCCGGCGCTGGTTTTATGCACGTCCACATCAAGGCTGGTGTAAGACCCGGTCGCCAGCAGGCTGGAATTGTAGGTCAGGACGCGATATTGCCCGCCGGTGAGGCCGGTCAGACTCAGCGTGACGCCGCTGCCGGTCAGGGTCAGTAGGTTGGCGAAATCAGGATTGCTGGTGTTGATGAAGGTGGTCCACGAGCCGCTGGCAGTATCGAATCTCTGCACCACGATTTCCTGGGTGGAGAGCAGCGACAGCACGATCCCGGTGGCGGCGGCATCGATGATGACATCCCCGGAACCGCCGTCGGCGATGTTGAAGGTCACCTGCGCGGTGTCATTCCCCAGTACCGACGCCACGTTCCCTAGCGCCCCCACCAGCAACAGGCCGTAGTCGGTCAGGTGCTCGGTGGTCGTAGTGGCCGTGGAGGTCAGCGCCAGGTTAGTGATGTTATCCCCCGCCGACAGCGGCAGGGTTGGTGCGTTGACTGAGTTCTGACCGGAGGTGTTCCCGGCGACATCGGTGGCGGTGGCGGTTAGATGCTGGCCTTCAATCTGGCGAACCGGCAGGTTGAGTGTCCAGTTGCCATCGCTGCCAGCGGTGGCGGTCAACGTGCCTGCGTTATTCGGCAGGGTGATGGTTATGGTGCTGTTGGCTTCCGCCGTCCCGCTAAGGGTGCTGCCGTCGGCGCTGATGTTGATGCCCGGCGCCGATGGGGCAGTGGTATCAATGTTAATGCTGGTGGTTGACGAGGGGCCCCCCGTCCCGTTGGCGTTGGTGGCCGTGGCCGTAAAGGCGTGGCTGCCCTCCGTCATGTTGGCGGTTGGGGTGAAGCTCCATGCGCCGCTGGCATTGGCGCTAGTGGTGCCGAGCAGGGTCCCGTTGTTGTAGATATTGACCGTCGCATTGGCCTGCGCGGTCCCGTTCAAGGTTGGCCTTGCGTCGTTGGTCAACTGACCGTTAGCAATGGTCCCGGTGTAGCTGGCGACGTCGTCCACCACGCTGGTGATGGTAGGCGCATCCGGCACGCGGGTGTCCGGCGCGGTGAATGACGTGGAGATCCCTGTGTTCCCCGCTTTATCCTGGGCGAAAGCCAGCAGTGTTTGGCCGCTGGTTTGGGCTGGCGAAAGGGTGACGGTAAACGCGCCGATACCGTCAGCGGTTGCCGTTCCTAACACCGTGCCGGTGCTGCTGGTGATAGTTACGGTGCTGTTGGCTTCGGCGGTGCCGGTGATCCGCGTCCCGGTGCTGTTCGCCGCCAGATTAGACGGTGCGCCTGGGGCGATAGTATCGACCACGATAGCTGCCGCCGTAGAGGTTACGCTAAGGTTGCCCGCCGCATCGGTGGAGGTCACGGTGTAGCTGTGATTCCCCTGCGTGAGGGCTGCTGGCGGTGTCCAGGCCCAGGTGCCTGCTGGCGTTGCGGTGATGGTAGTGACCAGCGTGCCGTTATCGTAAATACGCACCGTGCTGTTAGCTTCCGCTGTACCGTTCAGCGTTGGCTGCGCGTCGTTGGTGGGCTGGCCGTTGCCCACTGTGCCAACAATATTCGGCACATCATCCACGATGGTGGTGATAACCGGCGTCACAGGCGCGGTGGCATCGACCACTATCACAAAGCCGCTGGTGGCGGGGCTGATGTTGCCGCCTGCATCAGTGGCGGTGACGGTCAGCGTATGCGAGCCATCAGACAGCGCGGTACCCGGCGTGAAGCTCCATGCGCCTCCCGTTGCAACAGTGGTGCCGAGCAGGGTTGCACCGTCATAAACACTGACCGTGCTGCCCGCTTCGGCAGTGCCAGCCAGCGTCGGTTTGTTGTCATTGGTGAGCTGGCCGTTGGTCAGTGCACCCACCGCACCGCCGGTGACGTCGTCAGTCACCGACTGCAAGACTGGCGCGATCGGGGCTGATGTATCAATGGTGATGCCGAAGCCTGAGGAAGATGGACTGACGTTGCCCGCCGCGTCCGTGGATTTGGCGGTCAGAGTGTGCGGCCCATCACCCAGCGCTGAGGTGGTGACAATCCAGTTGCCGAGCGCATCCGCCGTGGTGGTTCCGATAAGCGTAGTGCCATCATAGATGTTGACCGTGGCACCGATTTCCGCCGTGCCACTCACGGTTGGCGTGTTGTCGTTGGTGGTCTGACCGACCACAATCGCGCCAATTCCCGGCGTAACGTCATCGGCCAGAGAGGTGATAACCGGCGCCAGCGGTGCCAGTGAATCGACCACAAAAGTCACGCTGTTGGAGGTCTGGCTGATGTTGCCCGCCGCATCAGTGGCGGTGACCGTTAAGGTGTGGCTACCCTGTGCCAGCGCGCTGCCCGGGGTCCAGGTCCACGCGCCGTTACCGTCGGCGGTGACGGTGGTCACCAGGTTACCACCATCAAAAATTTTGACGCTGGCATTGGCTTCGCTGGTCCCGGAAATTGCAGGTTGTGTATCGTCGGTTACGGCTCCGGCGCCCAGATTTCCGGTGACCGGGCCCTGATCGTCAAACACCGTCGTAATGGCCGGTGTGCCAGGGGCAACGGTATCGATGGTAAAACTGCGAACGTCAGACGCAAGCCCGGTATTGCCCGCGGCATCGGTAGCGGTGGCGGTGATATTCCAGGTTCCGCTGGTCAGCGCGGTGGTTGGGGTAAAGGTCCAGTTCCCCCCTGCATTAACGGTCGTGGTGCCGAGCACCGCTGCACCGTTGTACAGCGTAATGGTCGAGCCTGCTTCCCCGGTCCCACTGATGGCCGGATGGGTTTCGTTGGTGCTGCCGCCGTTCGGGACGACGCCAATCACTGGGGCAGTGTTATCCGCCACCGAAGTGATAACCGGGGCGACAGGCGCGCTGGCATCAACGTTAACGGTGAAGCCCCCGGTACTGGCGCTGATGTTGCCCGCCGGATCGGTCTGGTTGACGGTCAGTATGTGTGGACCATTGGTCAGCGCTGTGGTCGGGGTGACGCTCCAGGCCCCGGAGTCATCCACCGTGGTGCTGCCGACCAGCACGCCGTCGGAGAAGACTTTAATCGTCGCGCCGACTTCACCACGACCATTGAGGGTTGGCGTGGTGTCGTTAGTGAGTTGTCCGTTTACCAGCGGCCCGGTGACGCCCGGCTGATCGTCGGTGACGGTCAGTAATGTCGGTATGGCCGGTGGAGCGGTGTCGATAACAATTGGATACGCGGCAGAAGGTACGCTGGTGTTGCCCGCCGGATCGGTGGCGGTGACGGTCAGGCTGTGATTGCCCTCGGTCAGCGCGGTCGGCGATGGCAGGTTCCAGTTACCTGTTCCGTCAACTACGGCGGTGCCCAGCAGATTACCGTTGTCATACACGGTAATGGTGCTGCCGATTTCCCCGGTGCCTCCGAGCAACGGTTGGGTATCGTTAGTCGCGCCTCCCTGAGGTATCGCCACCGGCAGCGTGCCGTTGTCGTTCGTCACCGAGCCGATCGCCGGGATATTCGGGGCAATCGCATCAATATTGAGCGTGAAACTCCCGGACGCTGGCCCGGTATTGCCGGCGGCATCCGTTGCGGTGACCGTGAAATCATGTGATTCGCTGGTGAGATCGGCCAGCGGGGTAAAGCTCCAGGTCCCGGTGTCGTTGACGGTGGCGGTACCCATTTTCAATCCATTGTCATACACGGTGATGGTGGCGTTTGGTTCGCCGATACCGTTCAATGTTGGGCGCACATCGTTGGTCAACTGACCGCTATCGATGGTGCCCACGTTGGCAGGGACGTCGTCCGTTGCGTTGCTGATGGTTGGTGCCAACGGCGCGGTTAAATCGACGGTGATGGTGGTTGGCGCGGAAAGCCCGCCAGTACCCACGCCGTTGGTGGCGGAGACGGTGAAGCTGTGCGGCCCTTCCAGCAAGTCGGAAGAGATGGCGAAGCTCCAGTTGCCGCTGTCGTCTGCGACCACATTGCCTGCTTCAATTGGATTGCCGTCGATGTAAATATGCACGGTAGCGTTGGCATCGGCGGTGCCGCTCAGGGTTGGCGTGGTGTCGTCAGTGCTGCCGCCAGGGGCGACCGGGCCGACGACTGGGTTAACGTTATCAAGGATCTGGGTGATCACAGGCACGTCAGGCAGGCCGGAGTTGGAGGCGGTGAAATCGACGCCCTCGCTCTGATTACCCGCCAGATCCTGATCGATAGCGGTCAGCGTTTGTCCGCCGGTTTGCGCCGGGGAGAGGGTGACGCTGAAGTTACCGAGCGCATCTGCGACCGCCTGGCCAACGGGATTCCCGCCCGCATCTTTGATGATGACCGTCGAGTTTCCCTCTGCCGTACCGGTCACTGTGGTGCCGTCCGGGGCGACGGTCAGGATGATTGGGTCAGCTGGTGGATTGATATCCACAGTAATGACAATCGGTGTTGTTTGAGCCGTTTCCTCGCCACCGTCCCGGGTGGTGAAGGTGAAGCTGTGCGGTGTATCGGTCAGCGGAATGACTGAAAGCGGTGGTGTGGTAAATGTCCATTGGCCGTCGGTAACCACCGCCGTACCGAGCTCCAGGTCGTTATCGTAGATGACGACCGTCGTACCCTCCTGGCCGGTCCCGGACATCACCAGCGTCTGGTCGTCAGTGAACATTCCGTTGGTCAAATCGCCCTGAATAACGCCCTTGTCATCGGCAATGTGCTCAACGACAGGTGGCTGCAGTACAGTTGTGTCGATGATCACGGTGAAAGCGTTTGAGGTAGCGCTGATGTTACCGGCTTTATCGGTGGCAACCGCGGTGAAGGTGTAGGTGCCGTCCGGCAGGCTGGTGGTCAGCGGCAGCGTCCAGTGACCTGACTCATCAGCGGTAACCATACCCAGCACGGTGCTGCCATAAGAAACGGTGATGGTACTGTTGGCGTCTGCGGTGCCAGTCAGTTGCGGCGTGCTGTCGTCGGTGGTATCGCCGTTATTCACTTGGGTAGGAAAACCTACGTCATCCTGGGCATAGCTGATAACCGGCGTGTCCGGAGTTGACGTATCAATGGTGAAGCTGACCGACGGAGAATGCGCACTGGTATTACCCGCAATATCGGTGGCGGTGGTGCTAATGGAGTAACTTGGGAGCGGTAGAGGGGAACCAGGTGTCCAGCTCCAGTTGCCGCTTTCATCGACAACTGCGGTGCCGAGCGGGGTAGGGTCGTTACCGTTGTAAATCGAAATGGTACTGCCCACTTCCCCGGTGCCGCTAAAGGTTGGGGTGGTGTCGTTGGTTGACCCATTGTTGGCGACGTTACCCACCACCGGCAGAACGTTGTCCGTGACCAGCGGGGCTGCCGGGGTGTCAGGTGCGGTGATATCAATTTGCACCGAGAAGCCATTGGAAATAGGGCTGATGTTCCCCGCCTCGTCGGTGGCGGTAGCGGTGATGACGTGCAGTCCTTCGGACAGGTCGCTGTCCGGTATATAGCTCCAGGCGCCGCTGGCGTCAGCCTGCACCGTAGCCAGTTCGACCCCGTTGTTATACAGCGTGATGAAGGCGTTGGGTTCGCTGTTCCCGCTCAGTAACGGTTCGGTCTCATTGGTTATGCTGCCGTTTGCCAGCACCACAGCGCCGTCGTCGACGGTGGCTGAAATAATCAGCGGTGCATCCGGGGCGGTGGCATCGACCTTGATGGTAAAGCTGGCCGGGTTGCTCTCATTTCCCGCGTCATCGGTGGCGGTGGCGGTCAGAAGATGAGTGGTATCGCCCAGTGCCAGCGTCGGCGTGAAGCTCCAGTTACCGTCCCCATCGACGGTGGTCTGACCGATCTCTTTGCCGTTGTCGTAAATGGTGATGATGGAACCCACGTCGCCAGTACCGGTGATATGCGGTTTGGTCTCGCTGGTGAGCGCACCCGGATCAATTCCCGCACCACCTGAGGTGGTCAGGCCGGTAAAGTCAGGCTCAGCGGGTGCCAGGGTATCCAGTTTGAAGGTCCAGGCTGTTGAATCGTTGGAAGTATTGCCGTAGTCGTCGCTGGCGTTGACAGTCAGTGAATGATCGGTGCCCGTCAGCGGTGTCGTATCCGGGACGGTGTAGCTCCAGGTTCCGGATGGGGTCACGGTGACACTGGCGAGCAAAAGACCATTATCAAACAGATGGACAATCGATCCTGGTTGGCCGGTGCCGCTGATGGTTGGGGTGCTGTCGTTGGTCAGGCCGGTATTTGCAATAGGGCCGAGAATACCGGGTGCATCGTCATTCACCAGCGTGATGGCCGGAACCTGTGGTGCCACGGTATCGACCAGAATGTTAAATGGCGCTGAGCTGCTGGCGTTACCGGCTGCGTCGGTGGATTTAACGATAAATTGATGGCTGCCTTCAGACAGTGGGCTGTCAGGGGTAAAGCTCCAGTTGCCGCTGCCGTCGATGATGGCGGTGCCAAGCAGATTGCCGTTCTCATAGACGGTGACCGTCGAGCCTGTTTCGGCTTTACCTGAGAGCGTCGGCTGCGAATCGTTGGTGGTGTCTCCGCTATTCAGTGCGCCGACTATCCCTGGGATATCATCCGTCACCTGCAAGATAACCGGCTGGTCTGGCGCGGTGATATCGGGTGCGTGAGCAAATCCAGGTAGGCTGGTGTTGTTCGCCATATCGGTGGCGGTCACCGTCAGCGTTTCGCCGTTATCCTGCGCCGGTGAAAGCGGCAGGGTGAAGTGGCCCGTCGGGTCTGCTTTCACGCTGCCCACCACGTTACCCTCCGGATCTTTCACAATCACCGTGCTGCCCGCCTCGGCATTCCCTGTTAACTGGGTCCCGGTCTCGTTCACCACCAGGCCATTTGGCGCATCCGGTGCGGTGGTATCCGGGGCCACTACGCTCGCAGGCTGGCTTGGGTTTTGTGCGGCGTCGGTGGCTATGGCCAGTAAGCCCTGACCATTGAGCTGCGGTGTGTCCAGCGTTGCCACAAAGTTTCCGGCGTCGTTGGTGATTCCGGTGCCGATAATGTTGCCGTTCCCGTCGGTTATGGTGATGGTGCTGTTCGGCTCTGCCTGACCGGTTACGTGCAGGCCGTCCGGCGTTACCAGCAGACCGGTCGGTGGGTTCGGTGCGGTGGTATCCGGTGCCTTGAATATTTCAGACGTGCCGATGTTAGCGGCTTTGTCGGTCACGCTGACCGTCAGCGATTCGCCATTGGTTTTTGGCGTACTCAGCGTGATGGAGAATTTACCGTCCTGACCGGCGGTGACGGTCCCGAGCTGGTTGCCCAGGCTGTCTTTCACTACCACCGTGCTGCCCGCTTCGGTGATCCCGGTCAGTGTCTGACCCTGATCGACCACTTCCAGATCGCTCAGCGTTGGCGGCACGGTATCGACATCAATCGTGAACGAGGTCGACGGGCCACTGGTTCCCAGGCCGTTATTGGCGGTGGCGGTAAAGACGTGATCGCCATCTGCCAGCGGCAGCAGGGGGGTAAAGGTCCAGTTGCCGCTGCCGTCGGCGGTCACTGGTGGGAGTAACATAATGCCGTTATCGCTGATGTTGATGATAGTGTTTGGTTCTGCCGTCCCTTTGAGGGTCGGTGTATTGTCGTTGGTGTCTCCGCCGCTGGCGACGTTCCCGGTGGACGGCGCGAAATCATCGGTGACGCTGACGATAATAGGCTGCACCGGGAAGCCGGAGTCTGAGGCGGTGAAATCAGTTGGTTGGCCGACATTACCGGCGGCATCCTGAATGCGAGCTTCCAGCGACTGGCCCTGCGTTTGTGCCGGATTGAGCGTGACGATGAACTCGCCGTTGCTGCCCACAATCGTGGTGCCCAGCAGGACGTTGTTACCATCATAAATCGATACTGTGCTGCCCGCTTCGGCAGTGCCGGTGACGGTCGCGCCGTTTTCTGCTACGTCGGTAATGTTGACCGGATCCGGCGGTGAAGTATCCACGGTAAACGTTGGCGAGAGCGTATTAGCGCTGATGTTCCCAGCCAGGTCGGTTTGGGTAATGATTAGCGTGTGCGGCCCGTCAGACAGTGGCTGCGAAGGGGTAAAGCTCCAGTTGCCGCTGGAATCCACGGTGGTGGTGCCCAGTTTGGTTTGACCATCGTAGACCGTGATGGTGTCGCCCACTTCGCCCTTGCCGTTGAGCGTGGGTCTGGCGTCATCGGTCACGGACCCACTTTGCAGCGGGCCGACAATCGTCTGGACATCATCGGTGACGGCAGAAAGCTGTGGCGCATCCGGCGCCTGGGTATCGATGGTCAGCGTAAAGTGCGAGGACTCCAGGCTGTGACCCTTCAGATTAAAGGCAATCGCGGTGAAGGAATGTTGGCCGTCGACCAAAGCGGTCGTGATGGGATAACTCCATGTGCCGTCACTGCCCACCACAGCGGTGCCAATCTCATGGCGGTCCTGGAAAATATGCACCGTGCTGCCTGCAGTACCTGTACCTTTCAACAACGGTGTGTTGTCGTTGGTTACCTGATTATTGCTGATGCTGGTTGGCGTTGAACTGTGATCGTCAACGGCGCTGAGGATAACCGGCGTTTCAGGCAGATCGATGTTAGGGGCCGTGACACTTGCGCCCGGACCGGCGTTGCCTGCCTTATCGGTGGCGTTAACGGTCAGCTGTTCACCGCTGATCTGCGGATTATCAAGCGTAATGCTGAAATGCCCGTCGCTGCCAGCGGTGCCGTTGCCGATGACCTTTCCATCCGCATCTTTAACTTCAACGGAGCTGCCCGGCTCGGCGTTACCGGTTAGTGTTGTACCGTCTGGTGACACACCCAGATTGGTAGGCGCTGCAGGCGGTGTGGTGTCTGGATCCCCGTTCCCATTCCCATTCCCATTGCCATTGTTCCCGTTTCCATCTCCATCTCCACCTCCGTTTCCATTTCCGTTATTGCCATTCCCGTTGCTATTGTTGCCATTGCCGCCGTTTCCACTGCCAGAATTGTCGTCGGAATCGCTACCACCACCACCGCCACCACCGCCACCACCACCACCACCACCACCACCACCCCCTGCTGCAATACCAATCCCCGCAGCAACAGCGACGCCGCCCAGAACCCAGGGCCAAATGGCACCACCGTCGGAATCGCCCTCGGCCACCATAAAGGCGTCAACGTTATCGATTTGCTGGAAATTCAAACTGTCACCGGTGTCCTGAACCCACCAGAGCGCACCGTGGCTGTCTTCCAGAACAAGGTGGTTTGCGGCTTGCGCGTTCTCAACGTAAAAATTGCGGACGGTGAAGGTCTCGCCCGTGTTGAGCTTGATGACCATATCCTGGCCAGAGCGAGTGATAGAGGCGATATCCGAGCGCTCGAGCTGAAGCTTCACAATGGATGGCGCCGTGAGGGTTACTTCAGAGGCTTGAACAGTGCTGGATACGCCAGTTAATTCGGAAATAATAGAAACAGGACGCATGGTTATCACTCCATTCAACGATAGTGGTGGTACCGTTTTTACAAACAAGGTTTCGACGCCGCACGATAAAACGTATTCCCGCAGTTAATGCCTTAAATGAATTAGCCCTTATCCTAAATTTTGAGCGAGCAAGTCCGTTGCTATTAAAAGCAGTGAATGATTAAATTGTGCGGCAGGTCCGACGTGAATTGTCCTGAGAAGAAAACCCCTGTTTTTTATCGGCTTAATATTGCTGTGTGTACTGATCATGATATAGACAGGAACGAAAGAATGCGCAAATTAAGCAACGGTTAACTTTGCTTTAGCAAAAATGAACTTTTAGTACCTTAGTCGTCAAGTTGCCAGGGATGTCTGAGGTGGGCGAATGCGTGCGATACGGAGTGGTTTCGGTTTAATCTGTTGAAATATTGAGAATAGTGCTGCAGAAAAGAAAATCGTTTCTGAGAGGCGAAGAGGGGTACTCGTTACCGGTTCTTATGTGTTGAACGGATAGTTTGCGAGAGAAATGCTCATTTTTTGTTTTAAATATTCCCTTCATATGCGATCCCGGTCCCTTTACGTCAGGCCGTGAATAATAGTGCTAATTAAGCTGCCTAAGGACTACATGATATATCATGAAGGTTCTAATGACCTGGTGAATTATCTCCGGTGAGTAATTGTATTTTGGCTTTAATTAATTGTTAGCGGGAAAGGAATGGTGGTGCCAGACGTAAAAAAGTCCCGTTAGCGTTATCCACGCTTTCAGGACAGTTTCAGATGAAAGGTGTTAGCGGCCGGCGTGTTTCATAATGCGCGCTTTATCACGCGCCCATTCCTGATCTTTCAGGTCGGAGCGTTTGTCGTGCTGTTTCTTGCCTTTCGCTACGCCGATTTTGACTTTACACCAGGCATTCTTCCAGTAAAGGGAGAGCGCAAGCACGGTGTAACCGTCGCGGTTAATCTGGCCGATGAGGGAATCCAGCTCGCGCTGGTTCAGCAGCAGTTTACGGGTACGGGTAGGATCGCAGACGTAGTGGCTTGACGCGACAGCCAGCGACTGGAAGTTAGCCCCAAACAGATAGGCTTCACCGTCACGCAGGATAACGTAACTGTCGCTAATGTTGGCTTTACCTGCACGCAGAGATTTGACTTCCCAGCCCTGTAGGGCCAGTCCCGCTTCATACTCATCTTCGATAAAATATTCGTGGCGGGCGCGTTTATTCAGCGCGATAGTGGCTGATCCAGGTTTGTTAGATTTTTTCTTAGTCATAGTGTCCTGAAGTCATCTTTTCTGTACATTGCCTCAATCCTCCCGCGAGGCGCAATGGCGTATCTTAGCACGAGTTACGGCACAGCGTTTTTTTTAACAGGGGATAAATGATATTATTTGCGCGATGACAGTGAGTGGAAATAGCCATGCCCCAGATTAGTCGTACTGCGCTCGTGCCTTACAGCGCGGAACAGATGTACCAACTCGTGAATGATGTAGATGCGTATCCTGATTTTATCCCCGGTTGCACCGGGAGTCGTGTGCTGGAGGCCGGGCCGTCGCAAATGACGGCGGCGGTTGACGTATCGAAAGCGGGTATCAGTAAAACCTTCACCACCCGAAATACGCTGACCGATAACCAAAGCATTTTGATGCATCTGGTGGATGGCCCGTTCAAGAAATTGATCGGCGGTTGGAAATTCACACCGCTCAGCCAGGAGGCGTGCAAAATCGAGTTTCACCTGGATTTTGAGTTCACCAATAAGCTGATTGAAATGGCGTTTGGCCGCATCTTTAAAGAGCTGGCCTCCAATATGGTGCAGGCTTTCACGCTACGCGCCAAAGAGGTTTACAGTGTCGGCTAATATTACGGTAGAAGTGGTTTACGCTCTGCCGGAAAAACAGTACCTGCATAAGGTCTCGCTGGAAGAGGGCGCGACCGTTGAACAGGCAATTGTTGCCAGCGGCTTAATGCGTTTGCGCCCGGAAATCGACCTCACCAGCAACAAGGTGGGGATCTGGAGCCGGGCCGTTAAATTGCAGGACGCGGTACATGATGGCGACCGGGTAGAAATTTATCGCCCGCTGATTGCCGACCCGAAAGCTCTGCGACGTCAGCGAGCGGAGAAGGCCGGAAAATAAAAAAGCGCTCAATGAGCGCTTTTTTTACCTCTGCGACAGGCTTAGTTGCCTGAAGTCAGAGCCGGTTTGTTGTCGATGTTGGTCAGTACACCGCTGGTGTTGAAGGTCAGGGTCAGCGTTTGCTGAGTCACTTTCTCGTGGCCAGGTTCCTGACGGAACACGTAGAACCAGGTATTTGTTCCGAACGGATCGGACATCATCGGAGTACCCAGAGCGTAGGCAACCTGCTGTTGTGTCATGCCGACACGAATTTTTGCGACGTCGTTAGGTGCCAGATAGTTGCCCTGGTTGATGTCAGGACGGTAAACCACTCGCTCCAGAGTGGAACAGCCTGCGGTCAACATCAGAGCAACCGCTGCGGCAGCAGTCAGCATTTTACAGCGCATAGTGATTTGATTCCTTTTCGGGCCCGAGCAGTTCACGGCTCAATTGTCATATGCCGATGATAATAGACCTTGCCTTACATTGAAACTGGTCTTACGGCGTTTTGTTGTTGTCTATGACCCTGAGTTACCGAAAAAGTTTATGCCGCCAGCAACTCTTTGGCGTTCGCCAGCGTGTTGCGAGTCACCTCGCTGCCACCGAGTAGACGGGCCAGTTCCTGCAAACGCGCGCGTTTATCGAGCGGCTGCATATGCGTTTCGGTCATTGCACCGTCGGTTTCTTTGCTGACGTAGAAATGGTGGTGACCACAGCCCGCCACCTGTGGCAGGTGCGTGACGCACATTACCTGAGTCGATTCCCCCAGCTGGCGCAGCAGTTTGCCGACGACCGCAGCGGTTGGGCCGCTGATACCCACATCAACTTCATCGAAAATCAGCGCCGGGGTTTCCATTTTACGGGCGGTGATCACCTGGATGGAGAGTGCGATACGAGAAAGCTCACCGCCGGACGCGACTTTCGCAATCGGCTGCAACGGTTGACCCGGGTTGGTTGTGACGCGAAACTCAATGCGGTCGGCACCTTCGGCGGTCAGGTGATTTGCTTCGAAACTGACATCAATCGCGAACAGCCCGTGCGGCATTGAAAGAGAGTGCATGCTGTCGGTTATCAGCCCGGCTAATTCAATCGCGCTGGCCTGTCGTAATGCATGAAGCTGTTCGGCGGTTTCCAGCGCCTGCTGGTGGTGCTTGCTCACTGCGAGGCTTAGGGTTTCCGCAGAATCGGCCTGGTCGTCCAGCTGCTGCTGTTCATCGAGCAGAGACTGATAAAACGCCGGGAGCTCTTCCGGGGTCACATTGTGCTTACGTGCCAGCGCAATCTGGCGTGAAATGCGCTGCTCAAGTTCAAACAGGCGGTTCGGATCGAGATCGAGACGGTCACAGTAATGACGCAGTTCATCGCTGGCTTCGCTGAGTTGAATGGACGCTTCTTCCAGCATTTCGAGCACGCCGGAAACTTTGCTGTCCATGGTGACCAGTTCGGTCACCAGCTGGCGCGTGCTGTACAGCAGGCTTAACAGGTTCGCGTCTTCGCCATCGGCCAGAATCGACATGGCATGTTGGCTGGTGCTGATCAGCTGCCCGCTGTTGGCGAGGCGTTTGTATTCTTCATCAATTTGCTCAAACTCACCCGCCAGCGGCTGGAACTCGTTCAGCTCTTTCAATTGATACTGAAGTAATTCCGCACGCGCGATGCGTTCGTGGCTAAGCTGCTGATGCTGCGCGAGGTCACGACAGCTCTGATGCCATTGACGGTATTGTTCCGCCATACGCAGGGTGAGCACTGACTCCCCGGCGTAGCCGTCGAGCAGGGATTTTTGATGTTCGGATTTCACCAGAAGCTGGTGCGCGTGCTGACCGTGAATTTGAATAAGCAGCTGGCCGAGTTCGCGGAGCTGAGAAAGAGGGACTGCGGTGCCGTTAATAAAGCCGCGGGAACGGCCGTCGCTGCTGATTACCCGACGAAGTAGACACTCACGTCCGTCTTCCAGCTGGTTTTGCTCCAGCCAGCGTTGAGCCGCAGGCGTATCTTTCAGGACGAAGCGGGCGCAGAGATCGGCACGGGTCGCACCCGTGCGGACGATATCGCCCTCGGCGCGGCCACCCAGGCACAACCCAAGGGCATCAATCGCAATAGATTTACCGGCACCGGTTTCGCCGGTGATGGCCGTCATTCCGCTGTGAAAATCGATTTCAAGCTCACGTACGATTGCAAAATTGCTGATGGTCAGTTGTGCCAGCATCGTTGTCTTCCTGTATGAAAAACCATAACTGTGTTTTAATACAGTATAGACTGGTTTTTTATACAGTAAAGAGCCGAAAAGAAAAATCAGAACAATTTTTTTGACCAGCCGAGTTTTGAGCTCAATGTGTTGAAATAGTTGTAATCTTTGGGGTGAATCAGGTTGAGATGGTAATCGCAGCGGCGGATCAGCACGTCTTCGCCTTCCTGAATCGGCAGCGCAATCTGGCTATCACAGCTGATTTCCAGGTCGCTGCGAGGATGGGCAAAGCGCAGGCGAATGGTACTGCTACTATTGATAACCAGCGGGCGGGCGGACAGCGTGTGTGGGAACATCGGCACCAGCGTGATAGCGTCGAGGGAAGGGGTCAGAATTGGGCCGCCTGCTGAAAGTGAGTAGGCGGTTGAACCGGTCGGTGTCGAGATGATCAGGCCGTCTGAGCGCTGGGAAAAGGCAAAAACTTCATCAATATACACTTCGAATTCAATCATATGTGCCACTTTACCGGGATGCAGCACCACTTCGTTAATGGCTGTGCTGATGCGTTTCTGGCACTCTTTCTGGCACACTTGTGCCTCAAGCAGAAAGCGTTTCTCGGTGATATAGTGGCCTTCTAGCACGTCAGCCAGTTGCTGATGCGCGTTATCGGGGTCGAGATCGGTCAGGAAGCCCAGGTTGCCACGGTTAATGCCGATAACTTTAATGTCGTAGCGAGCCAGCGTCCGCGCGGCGCCAAGCATATTGCCATCACCGCCGACCACTACCGCCAGGTCGGCCTGTTGGCCAATTTCAGCCAGGGTGCCAGTGGCAACGTTCTTTAATTGCAGCTCGCGGGCAATCTGTTGTTCAACAATAACATTGTAGCCTTTGGTACACAGCCAGCGGTACAACATTTCATGTGTGGTTAGCGCGGTAGGATGGCGGGGATGACCGACAATACCGATACACTTGAAATGATTGTTCATTTTCTGGAGGTCCTTGTGGCGAATGAATGATGACAATGTGCCTGCTTCCCTTGAAACCCGCAGCACGATCCCCATAATAAGCGAAGTCAGCGAGATGAATACGAAAAAACGCGGAGAAATTCATGAGTAGTAAAGAACAGAAAACGCCTGAGGGGCAAGCCCCGGAAGAAATTATCAAGGACCAGCACGATGAGGTAGAGGCCGTGGAGCCTGAGACTTCAGCTGAGCAGGTGGATCCGCGCGATGAGAAAATTGCGAATCTGGAAGCACAGCTTAACGAAGCTCAGACCCGCGAACGCGATGGTGTTCTGCGTGTGAAAGCCGAGATGGAAAACCTGCGTCGTCGTACCGAACTGGACGTCGAGAAGGCGCATAAATTTGCGCTGGAGAAGTTCGTAAACGATCTTCTGCCGGTTATCGACAGTCTGGATCGTGCGCTGGAAGTGGCTGATAAAGCCAATCCGGACATGGCTCCGATGATTGAAGGGATTGAACTGACCCTGAAATCCATGCTCGACGTTGTACGCAAGTACGGCGTGGAAGTCGTGGGTGATACCAACGTACCGATGGACCCGAACGTGCATCAGGCTATTGCGATGGTTGAGTCAGAAGAAGTGGCGGCAGGCAACGTGCTGATGGTGATGCAGAAGGGGTATACCCTGAACGGTCGTACCATTCGCGCGGCAATGGTCTCGGTCGCTAAAGCGAAGGCGTAAGCCTGGCTAAAATTCTCTCCCCGTCCGGGGAGAGAAAACCTCTTATTCCGCCACACTTTCCCGCAGTGATTTCACCGGCACTACTTTCACCTGCTTAATCATGTTGTCCTGTACGTCGAGAATATCGATGTCGTAATGGTTGATGCGCACCCGCGTACCAATCGCCGGGATCTCTTCCAGTGCTTCCAGAATCACGCCATTGATGGTGCGGGCCTCATCTTCCGGAAAATGCCAGTTGAAGGCTTTGTTCAGCTCACGCACGTTGGCGGTGCCGTCGATAATCACCGAACCGTCATTTTGCGGAGTGACTTCTTCTGCCAGCGATGGCGACATAGACGTCGTGAAATCGCCGACGATCTCTTCCAGGATATCTTCCACTGTCACCAGGCCCTGAATATCGCCGTATTCATCGACCACCAGGCCCGCTTTTTTCTTGTTCCGCTGAAACTTCACCAACTGGGTGCTGAGCGGCGTACCTTCCGGCACGTAGTAAATTTCATCGGAGGCGCGCAGTAGCACTTCTTTGGTGAACTCTTGTTTCTCCGTCATCAGGCGATAGGCTTCGCGTACGCGCAGCATGCTGATAGCGTCATCCAGCGACTCGCGGTAAAGCACAATGCGCCCGTGTGGAGAGTGCGTGAGCTGGCGGACGATAGATTTCCAGTCGTCGTTGATATCGATCCCCACGATTTCATTGCGCGGCACCATGATGTCGTTGACGCTGATCTTTTCCAGATCCAGCACCGACAGCAGCATGTCCTGATTACGACGGGAAATTTGCGAGTGCGATTCGTTCACGATAGTGCGCAGTTCGTCTTTGCTGACTGCGCCACTGATGATGGTATCGGTTTTGATGCCCATCATGCGCATCAGAATGCGGGTGATGGTGTTCAGCAGCCACACCAGCGGCATCATCAGAATTTGCAGCGGGGCCAGCAGGACGCTGCTTGGGTAGGCAACTTTTTCGGGATACAAGGCGGCGATGGTTTTTGGCAGCACTTCGGCAAAAATTAGCACCACGAAGGTCAAAATACCGGTGGCAATCGCCACGCCCGCATCCCCGTACAGGCGCATACCGACGATTGTGCCTAACGCAGAGGCGAGAATATTGACGAGGTTGTTGCCGATCAGCACCAGGCTAATCAGGCGGTCAGGCTTACGCAGCAGCTTTTCGACACGTCTTGCGGCCTTGTTGCCCTGTTTTGCCATATGACGTAATCGATAGCGATTAAGGGTCATCATCCCGGTTTCTGAACCGGAGAAATAGGCAGAGATAATAACCATGACGGCAAGCGTAATGATAAGCGTCGTGGTTGAGATATGTTCCAAACCGGGTTTCCTTTAAGTCTTAGCTCACAAACTGTTGCAGCACACGGCTGCCAAAATAGGCCAGCGTCAGAAGTCCTGCGCCAGCCACGTTAAACCAGACCACGCGACGTCCGCGCCAGCCTTCATGATAGTGACCCCATAACAACACGATATAGACAAACCACGCGATAATAGACAGCACTGCTTTGTCGATATTTTCAACGCTGAACAGGTTGTGCAGATAAAACAAACCAGTGCACAGGGTCAGAGTGAGCAGCACAACACCCACCTGAGTGATGTGAAACATTTTACGTTCGATACTCATTAGCGGTGGCATTTCGCTGCTAAAAGCGAGTTTTTTATTCTTGAGCTGATAGTCGATCCACGCCAGCTGGAAGGCATACAGCGCGGCGATAATCAGCGTTGCGTAGGCAAACAGCGAGAGGCCAATGTGCACCATCATTCCCGGCGTTGTTTCCAGATGCGTAATAAACTCATTAGGCATGAAGGTGGCGAAGGCAAGGTTAATCAAGGCAAACGCATACACAATCGGCAGCAACAACCAGCCCCGGTTGCGCGAAGCTACGATGGTCATCACCGTACAAATCATCAGGCTGACCAGCGAACCGACGTTCAACAGGCTCAGGTTTTGTCCGTTATCGCCGCCGGGCAAAATTCGCGCTTCGAGCGCAAATGCGTGACAGATGAGGGCAATGACCGCCGAAAGAATTGCCATGCGCCGCCAGCCGCTGTTTTTTTGCAGCAGGCCAGGAATGATCAGCGCAAGGCTGATGGAGTAGGCAACAAGCGCGAGCAGGGAAAAAACAGGCATAGAGATGTCGACATTGGCGTGTGGTGAAAGAGAAGCAGTATAACGTTACGGGGCTCAGGCTCCAACCGTTGCATCACAACTCGTGCTGTGTCGTGTTATACTGCGGCAAAATTCTGTGAATGTGTCGCTGTGGCGACCGTACGTTTCCACCTCAGGCGAGAGACAATGTTTGATAATTTAACCGATCGTTTGTCGAGTACGCTGCGTAACATCAGCGGTCGCGGACGCCTTACTGAAGACAACATCAAAGACACGCTGCGCGAAGTGCGCATGGCGCTGCTGGAAGCTGACGTCGCGCTGCCTGTCGTTCGTGATTTCATTAACCGCGTAAAAGAAAGCGCGGTTGGGCATGAAGTTAACAAGAGCCTGACGCCAGGCCAGGAATTCGTCAAAATCGTTCGTAAAGAATTGGTTGCGGCGATGGGCGAAGAAAACCAGGTTCTGAATCTGGCCGCTCAGCCACCGGCTGTCGTACTGATGGCGGGCCTGCAGGGGGCCGGTAAAACTACCAGCGTCGGTAAGCTCGGTAAGTTCCTGCGCGAGAAGCATAAGAAGAAAGTGCTGGTCGTGTCGGCGGACGTTTATCGCCCTGCGGCGATTAAACAGCTGGAAACCCTGGCCGAGCAGGTCGGGGTCGATTTCTTCCCGTCAGATGTGGCTCAAAAGCCTGTCGATATCGTTAATGCGGCGCTGAAAGAAGCGAAGCTGAAATTCTACGACGTGCTACTGGTGGATACCGCCGGTCGTTTGCATGTCGACGAAGCGATGATGGACGAAATTAAGCAGGTTCATGCTGCGATTAACCCGGTAGAAACGCTGTTTGTGGTCGATGCAATGACCGGTCAGGATGCCGCGAATACGGCGAAGGCGTTTAACGAAGCGCTGCCGCTGACCGGTGTTATTCTGACCAAAGTCGATGGTGACGCCCGCGGTGGTGCGGCGCTCTCGATTCGTCACATTACCGGTAAGCCGGTTAAATTCCTCGGCGTCGGCGAGAAAACTGAAGCGCTGGAGCCGTTCCATCCAGATCGTATCGCGTCTCGTATTCTCGGCATGGGTGACGTGCTTTCGCTTATCGAAGATATCGAAAGCAAAGTTGACCGCGCGCAGGCTGAAAAGCTGGCGAATAAACTCAAGAAAGGCGACGGCTTTGACCTCACCGATTTCCTTGAGCAGCTGCGCCAGATGAAAAACATGGGTGGCATGGCAAGCCTGATGGGCAAACTGCCGGGCATGGGCCAGATTCCTGACAACGTGAAAGCGCAGATGGATGACAAAGTGCTGGTGCGTATGGAGGCAATTATCAACTCGATGACCTTCAAAGAACGCGCCCACCCGGAAATCATCAAAGGTTCCCGTAAACGCCGTATCGCAGCGGGCTGCGGTATGCAGGTACAGGACGTTAACCGCCTTCTGAAACAGTTCGACGACATGCAGCGCATGATGAAGAAAATGAAGAAAGGCGGTATGGCGAAGATGATGCGCGGGATGAAAGGGATGATGCCCCCTGGATTCCCGGGCCGCTAGGGCCGGCTTGTTTGCCATTTTAGTCCCGGGGTGTGCTCAAAATGCTCACGTACTTCGTGTACGCTTCGCTTTTGCGGGCACGCCGTAACTAAACTGGCCGCACCGCCGACGGCCTTCGGCAGCAGAGTTTATAACTGTTGATTGCAATTTCCCCAGAAATCAGTAAAATTTTCGGGCTTTTAATATGACACTGGGCCCCGTTCCTCGATGGGGCCCTGTGTTTTATTCACACAAGAGGATGTTATGGTAACTATTCGTTTAGCACGTCACGGCGCAAAAAAGCGTCCGTTCTACCAGGTTGTCGTTGCTGACAGCCGTAATGCACGCAACGGCCGCTTCATTGAGCGCGTTGGTTTCTTTAACCCAATCGCTTCCGCTTCAGAAGAAGGCACTCGCCTGGATCTGGATCGTATCGCTCACTGGGTTGGCCAGGGCGCAACTGTTTCTGATCGCGTAGCTACGCTGATCAAAGCAGCAAACAAAGCAGCTTAATCTGTCACGGTGGTCATGATGAGCAAGCAACTCGCCGCGAAAGTCCCTGCTGAACCTATCGTGGTCGGCAAATTGGGCTCTTCCTACGGTATTCGTGGTTGGCTCAGAGTGTTTTCTTCCACCGAAGACACCGAAAGCATTTTTGACTATCAGCCCTGGTATATCCAGAAGGCGGGTCAGTGGCAAATCGTCGAGCTGGAAAGCTGGCGTCACCACAATCAGGATCTGGTTATCAAGCTGAAAGGCGTTGAAGACCGGGATGCAGCGAATCTCATGACGAATTGTGAAATTTTCGTGGATTCCTCGCAGTTGCCTCAGCTCGGAGAGGGTGACTTCTACTGGAAAGACCTTATGGGCTGCCAGGTAGTGACCACTGAAGGCTATGACCTCGGTAAAGTCATCGACATGATGGAAACCGGGTCCAATGACGTTCTCGTCATTAAGGCAAACCTGAAAGATGCGTTTGGTATCAAGGAGCGGTTGGTTCCGTTCCTCGATGGGCAGGTTATCAAGAAAGTCGATCTCACTACTCAAACCATTGAAGTAGATTGGGATCCTGGTTTTTAAAACCTCCGGATTACCGGTAAAAGACGGCACTATGGGGATTGGCTTGTGTTTATTGGTGTAGTTAGCCTGTTTCCAGAGATGTTTCGCGCGATTACCGACTACGGGGTAACTGGCCGGGCAGTAAAAAATGGCCTGCTGAGCATCCAGAGCTGGAGTCCTCGTGATTTCGCTCATGACCGGCACCGTACCGTGGACGAACGTCCTTACGGCGGCGGACCGGGGATGCTAATGATGGTGCAACCTTTGCGGGATGCTATTCATGCAGCAAAAGCCGCGGCAGGTGAAGGCGCGAAGGTGATTTATCTTTCACCTCAGGGACGCAAGCTTGATCAAGCAGGCGTCAGCGAACTGGCAGCGAGTCAGAAATTGATTCTGGTATGCGGTCGCTATGAAGGGGTAGATGAGCGCGTAATCCAAACCGAGATTGACGAAGAATGGTCTATCGGCGATTACGTTCTCAGCGGTGGTGAGTTACCAGCAATGACGCTGATTGACTCGGTCTCCCGGTTTATTCCGGGTGTTCTGGGCCATGAAGCATCAGCAACGGAAGATTCCTTTGCTGACGGTTTGTTGGACTGTCCACACTATACTCGACCTGAAGTGTTGGAAGGGATGGAGGTCCCGGCAGTTTTACTGTCAGGCAACCATGCCGAGATACGTCGCTGGCGTCTGAAGCAGTCGCTGGGCCGGACCTGGCTTAGAAGACCTGAACTTCTGGAAAACCTGGCTCTGACTGAAGAGCAAGCAAGGTTGCTGGCAGAGTTCCAACGGGAACATGCACAACAGCAGCATAAACATGATGGTGAGGCGTAAGCCCCCAAATATCAGTTTACCCAGGATAAGAGATTAAATTATGAGCAACATTATTAAGCAAATTGAACAAGAGCAGATGAAGCAGGACGTACCTTCTTTCCGTCCGGGTGATTCCGTGGAAGTGAAAGTATGGGTTGTTGAAGGTTCCAAAAAACGTCTGCAGGCATTCGAGGGCGTGGTTATCGCTATCCGTAACCGCGGTCTGCACTCTGCATTCACTGTTCGCAAAATTTCCAACGGCGAAGGCGTTGAGCGTGTCTTCCAGACTCACTCTCCAGTTGTTGACAGCATTGCTGTTAAACGTCGTGGTGCCGTTCGTAAAGCTAAACTGTACTACCTGCGTGAGCGTACTGGTAAGTCTGCTCGTATCAAAGAGCGTCTTAACTAAGATTCGTTTAAGCGACATCCAAGTTAAAAAGGGCTGGCCGCAAGGCTGGCCCTTTTTTATGGTCATTCCTCTCGAATGTTAACCTTCCCGCTGCAAATCATTTACAATGTCCCCGCGTCGGAGGACAGATGGTAGATAACACATTTCATCGCAGTAACGGTAAATGCGTCGCGGCCTGGTTCGCGCTGTTTGCTATTGCGTTGATTATTGTGGCGCCGCTAATTTCCGTTTCACTGCAAAAAGACCCGATGAGTGCGATGCCCGGGATGCATCACGAGATGTCGATGCTGAGCGAGTATCATGATGGACACCATTCGGGCACGATGCCGGTCGATCACGCTGAGGCCTGCGGCTACTGTGTGTTGTTGGCGCACGTGCCGGGGCTTATCCTGGCCCTGGTGCTGCTGGTCTGTGCATTATTGTTACGCCTACGTTTACGACTGCCGCGACTCCGTGCGCAGGTCTGGCATTTTTCCCCGTGGCTTTACCCTCCTACCCGCGCGCCGCCGAGTCTGTCTGCTTTTACCTGCTAACAACATAAGAATGGGCGCCAAACGCCA
Organism: Scandinavium tedordense; assembly: GCF_024764965.1. Lineage (NCBI taxonomy): Bacteria > Pseudomonadati > Pseudomonadota > Gammaproteobacteria > Enterobacterales > Enterobacteriaceae > Scandinavium > Scandinavium tedordense. Next base: position 31,735 of record NZ_JALIGG010000043.1, read on the forward strand.
CACTCTTTATTTGCTTTTTAAAAGGAAAAGTATGACAACCTGCACCCCGCGCGCCGCATGGGTCAACCTGCTGCGTCGCCTTCATTTCTCTATCGGTTTGTTTGTTGGACCGTTCATCTTCGTGGCGGCACTGACCGGCACGCTGTACGTTGCGACACCGCAGCTCGAAAACGTGCTGTATCGCGACGCCCTGACCGCAGAAAAAGGTGGAGCGCCGCACTCTCTGGCCGAACAAATCGCCGTGGCAGAAAAAGCGATGGGCCAGGACCTGGTGCTGTATGCCGTGCGTCCGTCGCTGACGCCCGGTGAAACCACTCGCGTGATGTTTAGCGATCCATCTTTGGGGGAATCTGAAAGCCGGGCGATGTTTATCGACCCCGTAACGCTGGCGGTGAAAGGTGATATGACGGTTTACGGCACCAGCGGCATTTTGCCCCTGCGTCAGTGGATTGATTACGCTCATCGCTCGCTGCTGCTGGGTGACGTCGGACGGCTTTACAGCGAGTTGGCAGCATCGTGGATGTGGCTGGCGTCCTGCGGCGGAATTGCGCTGTGGTTTTTTACCCGTCCGAAAAGACGCATCCGTAACCGCGTGCAGAGTAATCGTCGGGTGCATGTCATGTTGGGCTGGATCCTGCTTGGTGGTATGTTGCTGTTCTCAGCGACAGGCTTAACCTGGTCACAGTGGGCGGGTGGTAACGTCGATAAGCTGCGCTCGGCGTTTAACTGGCTAACGCCGCAGGTGAATACCCACTTGAATGGCCAAATGATGATGCCAGACTCGCACGCTGAGCATCATGGCGGAATGACGATGGCAATGATGGCCCCAGACGCTGTGCTGTTTGATGACGTACTCCATCTGGCACAGCAATCGGGTATTGATGCTAGCAAAGTCGAAATCCGTCCGGCGAAAAGCGAAGACAAGGCGTGGACGGTGACCGAGATCGATCGTGGCTGGCCGACTCAGGTCGATGCTGTGGCGATCGACGCTGCAAAAATGCAGGTCGTCGATCGCATACGTTTTGCTGATTTTCCGCTGATGGCAAAGCTAACGCGCTGGGGCGTGGATTTCCACATGGGACTGCTGTTTGGTGTGCTGAATCAGATCCTGCTGATCGCCTTTGGCGTGGCGCTGTGTGTGATGATCGTAGTGGGTTATCGGTTGTGGTGGTCTCGCCGTCCAACGCCTGCGAAATACAATCCGCTGAGCACACTTACCCAAAGCTGGTTTGATTTGCCACGAGTAGGGCAGTTGATGGTATCTGCGCTGGCCGTGTTGTTGGGCGTGGCGATGCCTGTATTAGGCGTGAGTTTACTGCTGTTTGTTGCTGTGGATGTATTGCGCTGGCGCATGGCCAGCACAGGTACGATGGTTCAGTCAGCAGACTAACAGTCAGGGCGCGCTGATGACGATCGTTACGCGGTGCGTCATCAGCGCTTCGCTGTAATCCTCTTCGCCATAATTATCCGCGTGACCATCCATGCGGGGAGGTGTTAAGCCAGTGGCGACCAGGTGCGCGGCCATAGTCTGGATCTGTGTCCGTTACCGGAATAAAGCGCTGTGCCAGCTACACACAAACATCAATTTAACCTGTTGGATTGCGCTCCTTCATTCATTCCTTTTTGCCAGGCTTCCCGTAGCGCCGCGGCGTTATCCAGGCTATCGCATCCTTCAGGGTAAATCTTGCCGGAAACACCCCAGCCAAAAAGCAGATGTGGCGTGCAGATATCTTTCAGACCCAGAGCATAACCCTTCAGGTACGCTTTACGATCGACTTTGGGATCGTTCTGATCGCTCGCCAGCTGACTATCACTTCGGGCGGTCACGCCGCTTCGGCCATCATCAATACCTTCGCCGTACCAATCGGTGCTGGTCCATTGAGGGGAATGGGTGTAGGGATCAATCTGGCATCCGTTCAATAATAAAAGCAAAAGCGCACACAAGACTGGCTTCATAGGCTCCTCCATATCAGTGCTTTCAGCATAGCGGAGTCACTGCATATCGCGAGTGGAATAATTTATTTACAGTAAAAGGCAGAATAAATGCGCCAAATATGCCTAGTGTAAAGTAAAATTTACGGATTGTGGATTGAAATCTTTACCGTGTGTGGTATCGTAAGCTCAACCTCGCTGAGGAAACCCTTTTATCGCAAACGAGCTATACAGGATCGCCATCATGCAAAAAGACGCGCTGAACAACGTACATATCGCCGACGAACACGTTCTGATCACTCCTGAAGTCCTGAAAGCGGAATTCCCGCTGACCGTTGAACAGGAAGGCCAGATAGCCCAGTCCCGTCAGACCATTTCCGATATCATTGCCGGGCGCGATCCGCGTCTGCTGGTGGTTTGTGGGCCATGCTCTATCCACGATCCGGAAGCTGCGATTGAATATGCTCGTCGATTTAAAACCCTTGCCGCAGAGGTCAGCGATAGCCTCTACCTGGTGATGCGTGTCTACTTTGAAAAACCTCGTACCACCGTCGGCTGGAAAGGGTTGATCAACGATCCGCACATGGATGGCTCGTTTGATGTTGAAGGCGGTTTGAAAATTGCGCGGCGTCTGCTGGTGGAACTGGTTAGCATGGGCCTGCCGCTGGCAACTGAAGCGCTCGACCCGAATAGCCCGCAGTACCTTGGCGATCTGTTCAGCTGGTCCGCTATCGGTGCGCGTACTACAGAATCACAGACTCACCGCGAAATGGCATCCGGTCTGTCAATGCCGGTTGGCTTTAAAAACGGCACCGACGGCAGCCTCGCGACGGCAATCAACGCCATGCGTGCGGCGGCGATGCCACACCGCTTTGTCGGTATCAACCAGGCTGGACAGGTTTGCCTGCTGCAAACTCAGGGCAACCCGGATGGGCATGTGATCCTGCGTGGCGGTAAAGCACCAAACTACAGCCCGGCAGACGTCGCTCAGTGTGAAAAAGAGATGGAACAGGCGGGACTGAAGCCTGCGCTGATGGTAGATTGCAGTCATGGTAACTCCAACAAAGACTACCGCCGTCAGCCTGCCGTGGCAGAATCCGTGGTTGCACAGATTAAAGATGGTAACCGTTCCATTATTGGTCTGATGATTGAAAGTAACATTCATGAAGGTAATCAGTCTTCCGAGCAGCCGCGTTGCGATATGAAATACGGCGTGTCGGTGACCGATGCCTGCATCAGCTGGGAAGCGACGGATGCGCTGCTGCGCGAGCTTGATAAAGATTTACGTGGCCAGCTGGCGGCTCGTCTGGCGTAAGAGGAATTTATGGTTGCTGAACTGACCGCGCTACGCGATCAAATAGATGAAGTAGATAAGGCGCTGCTGGAATTACTGGCGCGCCGTCTGGAGTTGGTGGCTGAAGTCGGCGAAGTCAAAAGTAAGTACGGCTTGCCGATTTACGTTCCTGAGCGCGAGGCGTCGATGCTGGCATCGCGCCGTCAGGAGGCCGCTACGTTAGGGGTTCCGCCCGATCTTATCGAAGATGTTCTGCGTCGGGTGATGCGCGAATCCTATTCCAGCGAAAATGACAAAGGCTTTAAAACGCTTTGTCCGCAACTGCGTCCGGTGGTTATCGTCGGCGGTGGCGGTCAGATGGGGCGTTTGTTTGAGAAAATGCTGACCTTGTCAGGTTATCAGGTGCGGATCCTCGAAAAGAACGACTGGGCGCGCGCGCAAGAGATGCTCTCCGATGCGGGAATGGTTATCGTCAGTGTACCGATTCACTCCACGGCGGAGATAATCGAGAAGCTGCCAGCCTTACCTGCGGACTGTATTCTGGTCGATCTGGCGTCGGTGAAAGCCGTTCCGCTGCAGGCAATGCTGGCGGCACACAATGGTCCGGTACTGGGATTACACCCGATGTTCGGCCCGGACAGCGGTAGCCTGGCGAAACAGGTTGTGGTGTACTGCGATGGTCGTCAGCCGGAAGCGTACCAATGGTTCCTGGAACAGATTCAGGTCTGGGGCGCACGTTTGCACCGCATCAGCGCGGTGGAACACGACCAGAATATGGCGTTCATCCAGGCACTGCGCCACTTCGCGACCTTTGCATACGGGCTGCATCTGGCGGAAGAGAATGTCCAGCTGGAACAGTTGCTGGCGCTGTCGTCACCGATTTACCGCCTGGAACTGGCGATGGTCGGGCGTCTGTTTGCTCAGGATCCTCAGTTATATGCGGACATCATCATGTCTTCGCAGAGCAATATTGCGTTGATCAAACGTTACTACAAACGATTTGGCGAGGCGATTGAACTGCTGGATCAAGGTAACAAACAAGCCTTTATCGACAGCTTCCGTAAGGTTGAACACTGGTTCGGCGATTACGCTCAGCGCTTCCAGAGCGAAAGCCGGACGCTGTTACGGCAGGCGAACGACAGTCGGCAATAAAAAACGGTTTAAACCCATCATACTTCATGCTGTATGTGCGTTGGCTGCATCTGCTCACCCCAGTTACTTACCTGAGTAAGCTCTTGGAGATTCGCAGGCTTGCCGCCTTCCTGCAACTCGATTAATTTTGGGTTTATACTCAAAAGCCAGAGGGGAAACCCGCTGGCTTTTTTTATAGGGAAACGAACATGGCTCAACCTGATGTACTGTTTGATTACACCGGCCATTTGCCGGAATGCCCAACCTGGAGCGAGGCCGAGCAGGCACTCTATTGGGCCGACATCCTGGAGTATGAAATTCATCGTTACGATATCAAGAGTGGCGAACATCAGGTATTGCAGTTTCCAGAAGAGGTGGGGTGTTTTTCACTTCGGGAAAAGGGCGGGTTTATCGTCGCCCTGCGAAGCGCTATCTGGTTAAGCGACAGCCGTGGGCTACTGGTGCATAAAATTTGCGATAACCCGAGCAATCCACAGTTGGCTCGTTTTAACGACGGCGGAACCGATCGTGATGGCCGTTTTTACGCAGGCACGTTCTGGGGACCGGGTGATTACAACGGCGCTCTGCTGGTGCGGATAGACAATAAACTCAAACCGAAAGTTATTCAGTGTGATATTCACGGTGCCAACGGGCTGGCTTTTAGCGCGGATAAAAAATGGATGTACACCTCGGATACCCCGAATAGCATTATCTATCGTACGCCTTTGGATGAGCAAGGAGAGCCTGGCAAGCGTGAGCCTTTCCATCATTTCAGTGCGGGCGAGGGCATTCCGGATGGCGCCGCGATAGATGAAGAAGGGGGCTACTGGAGTGCGCTGTTCGATGGCTGGCGGGTGGCGCGTTTTTCACCCGATGGACAGAAACTGGAAGAGTATCGCTTGCCGGTTCGTTGCCCAACGATGGTGTGCTTTGGTGGCCCGGAGATGAAAACGTTGTTTATCACCACCACCCGAGAAAACATGAGCGCCGAAGAGGTTCGTCAATATCCGCTCTCTGGCGCAATCTTCACCCTGCCGGTTGCCGTCGCAGGGATGAAGAAATTGCCGTTTATCGAAGGTTAAGCAGGGTCAACCGGCACTACCGTTTCGCTCGGATAACAGCCCAGCACTTTCATGGAGCGGGTGATTTCACCCAGCTCCTTCAACGCGCGTTGCATTGCATTGGCTTCCAGGTTGGCCTGCACATCCAGATAAAACATCTCTTCCCACGGATTGCCATAAATCGGACGCGACTCCAGCTTGGTCATGATCACATTATGATTACGTAATACCAGCAGCGCTTCGACGAGTGCACCGGCCTGTTGCCCGGTGGCTATCAGCAGCGTTGTTTTGGCTGGCACTTGATCGGAGACGTTGATGGCTTTACGGGCCAGGACCACGAAGCGGGTAATGTTCTGTGTCTGGTTTGCCAGGTTGCGTTCCAGCACCTGTAATCCATAAAGACCGCCACCCGCCTCGCTGCCGAGCGCGGCCACGTGTGGAGAATTGGCTTCGACCACTTTTTCCATCGCTGCTGACGTGCTTTCGGTGTACTCAATTTTCCAGTGAGGATAGCGATTCAGGAACTGGCTGCACTGCTGGAAAGGCTGTGGATGGCTGTATACGGTTTCGATTTGGTCGAGACTGGTCGAGCCGGAAACCAGCACGCAATGATCGATAGGGATAGTCATCTCGCCCACAATCGACAGGCTGGTGTGTTGCAGCAGATCGTAGACGTCGTTGATCGCACCTGAGCTAGTGTTTTCAATCGGTACCACAGCGTAGTCAGCTTGTCCGGTTTCGACCTGATTGAAGATGTCGGAGAATTTCGCGCAGCCGCTTTCGATAAATTCCTCAAAATGACGGGCAGCGTACTGACGTGCAGCGAGGTGGGAATACGATCCTTTCGGTCCGAGGAATGCGATGCGCGCTGAGTGTGGGTTAATTTTGTTCAAATGTTGTTGAAGCAGCGCCTGCTGAGTCAGGACTGAATCCTCGATAATCAGCTGGAACAGACGTGTGATGTAGTGCGCATCGAGATGATGGGTCTGGCCCAGAGTAATCAGGCGTTCGAGCAGATCGCGCTCTCGGTCGATGTCGCGTACCGGGCGATGAGATAACAGTTTCGCTTTACCTACTTCAACAGCCAGCCCACGACGCTCGGCCAGCAGCGAGAGCAACTTTTCATCCAGTGCGCTTATCTTATCGCGCAGAGCCAGTAACGGGTTTTCCGCAGTCATAATGTCGCCTTTCTTGTTATCAATAAAAAAGGCCCCCCATTGTGGGAGGCCTTATTGTTCGTCTTCGCATTCTTTATCACACGACGAAACGCCTCCCAATCAGGGGAAGGTAAAAAAGAATGCGAAGAAGAACGGGACAATTTTCATCAGGGTTTCCTTAGAAGCACTCAGTTAAAGTAACCGTACTGTTTTCATGCTGTCAACCGCTAAAACAACCGGGCACAAAAAACGCGCCCGGAGGCGCGTTGGATTAACACAGTTGATAAGGATTACTCTTGTTCAACGAAGTTGACGTCTTTCACCGATGCGTTGGCGCGACGTGCTTCCCCTTTGTGTTGCACTTTATTGAGCTGCCTTTCCAGCTTGTTGATCAATTCATTAATGGCAGTGTACATATCTTCATGACGTGCGCTGGCAACCAAGTGGCCATTCGGCGTGTTCATGGTTGCATCGGCAACAAAGCCCTGCGGTTCCTTAGACAGAACAATATGGGGGTTAATTAGATGAGTTTGCCATTTTTCAAGTTTGGTGAGACGGTCTGCGACGTGCTGGCGGATGGCCGGAGTAATATCCATTTGTTTACTGGTAATGTTCATTGTCATAAATTTTACCTCTTGTCTTTCCCGTCTTGGTGATTCCAGCATACCGTTCTCAATGTCAAAATGTGTGATGTGTATCACGTTATTTTGTCACTTTTTGTCAGTCAGCGTAATTTGTGAGACAGGACAGGAACAGGGGATTTAATACTTGAGGAATGAGGAAAAGAGGGCCATAGTTGATGGGATGACTGCGAGCTAAACCGGTTCAGCGTTCTCGCGAATTGCATAAAAAAAAGGCAGCCTTCTGGGCTGCCTTTTTCGTTATCAGGGCAATCAGCTGCTGGTCTTGTCGCCATTGGCGGCAATGATTTTAGCCACTTTGTCGGCCTGCGCGTTCATCTGCATTTCGCGGTAGGCTTTTTCCATCTTCGGCAGCGCATCGCGAGTAGCCTGCGTGTCCGGGAAATCGCGGAGCATGCCTTGAACGCGGTTCACAACGGCGACCCATGCACCACGATCGGTATAGTAATCAACAACCGACAGTTCATACTTCGCCAGACGGTCTTTCAGGAATACCATGCGCTTGTAGCCGTCGGACACGTACTGGCTCTGCGGATAACCCCGGACCAGCTTGGAGAAGTCATTGAATGCGTCACGGGCGTGCTGCGGATCGCGGTCAGAGCGGTCAACGCCAAAGAAGCCCTGCAGGGCGCTGTCATCCAGAGCCATGTTGGTCAGGCCACGCATATAGATGACGTAGTCGATATTCGGGTGAGTCGGGTTAAGACGCATGAAGCGGTCGATGGCAGCCTGAGCCAACGGCAGATCGGCGTTTTTGTAGTACGCATAAATCAGGTCGAGCTGAACCTGCTGAGAATACGGGCCGAATGGATAGCGGTTATCCAACGCTTCCAGTTGCGTTATCGCCTGTTTCCAGTTACCGTCCTGCAACTTTTGTTGAGCAGTCGCGTAGATTTCATTTGGCGGGCTATCAGGCACCTCTTCCTTTGAACCGGAACAACCCGCCAAAGCCAGGCTGAGTGTGGCAAGGGCCACCAGGTATTTCATGCGCGTCATGACGTTTTGACTTTCCTCAGAATGTTTATGCGGGAGATTATCATTCCTGCTCCCGATTAAGACCAGCTACAATAGCACACTATATTATACGGCGAAGCCGTAAAACCCAACGTTAAACGAAGAAGCTGTTTATGGCACAACAAGTACAACTCACCGCAACGGTATCCGAAAAACAACTCGGTCAACGCTTAGATCAGGCTTTGGCCGAAATGTTCCCGGATTATTCACGTTCACGTATAAAAGAATGGATTCTTGACCAACGAGTGCTGGTTAACGGCGTCATTTGTAGCACGCCGAAGGAGAAAGTGTTGGGGGGGGAACATGTCGCCATCAACGCTGAAATCGAAGAAGAAGCGCGGTTCGAGCCACAGGATATCCCGCTGACCATTGTCTATGAAGATGACGACATTCTTGTTATCAACAAGCCGCGCGGTCTGGTCGTGCATCCGGGCGCGGGTAACCCAGATGGGACTATCCTTAATGCGCTGCTGTACTACTATCCGCCGATTGTCGACGTTCCACGTGCGGGTATTGTCCATCGTCTGGATAAGGACACCACCGGTCTGATGGTCGTTGCGAAAACCGTTCCGGCGCAAACGCGTCTGGTAGAATCGCTGCAGCTGCGTGAAATTACCCGTGAATATGAGGCCGTCGCAATTGGCCACATGACGTCGGGCGGAACGGTGGAAGAACCGATTAGCCGCCATCCGACCAAGCGTACCCACATGTCCGTTCACCCAATGGGTAAACCGGCGGTGACGCATTACCGCATCATGGAGCATTTCCGTATTCACACGCGTCTGCGTCTGCGTCTGGAAACGGGGCGTACGCACCAGATTCGTGTGCACATGTCGCACATCACCCATCCGCTGGTGGGTGATCAGCTTTATGGCGGCCGTCCGCGTCCACCTAAAGGGGCATCAGAAGCCTTCATCACCGAACTGCGTAAATTCGATCGTCAAGCGCTGCACGCAACCATGCTTCGTCTCTACCACCCGATTACTGGCATCGAGATGGAATGGCATGCGCCAATTCCACAGGATATGGTTGATCTCATTGCCGCTATGCGCGCTGATTTTGAAGAACACAAGGACGACGTCGCCTGGTTATGACCAAGATTATTGTTCCACAGTGGCCGATGCCTGCGGGCGTCGGAGCATGTAGCTCAACGCGAGTGGGTGGCGTGAGTGCGTCACCCCGGGATTCTCTTAATCTCGGTGCCCACTGTGGCGATAATCCGGAGCACGTTGAAGAGAACCGTCGTCGCTTCTACGAAGCGGCCGCGTTTCCTTCGCGTCCGGTCTGGCTTGAGCAGGTCCACGGTAATGCAGTACTAACGCTGACCGGCGGCGAGTACGGTTCCAAACGGGCCGACGCGTCATACAGCAATAAGGCGGGTCTGGTCTGTGCGGTGATGACTGCCGACTGTCTTCCGGTGCTGTTTTGTAATCAGGCGGGTACTGAAGTGGCTGCCGCCCATGCGGGATGGCGTGGATTATGTGATGGCGTGCTTGAACAAACCGTCGCACAATTTCAGGATAAGCCGGAAAACATTCTCGCCTGGCTTGGCCCTGCAATTGGTCCGCAGGCATTTGAAGTGGGTCCGGAAGTCCGTGAAGCATTCATGGATAAAGATGCGAAAGCTGATAGCGCTTTCCGCCCTGCTGGCGAGAAATATTTCGCCGATATCTATCAGTTAGCCCGTCAGCGTCTGGCAAATCTCGGCGTGACTCAGGTGTTCGGCGGTGAACGCTGTACGCTAAGCGAAAAGGATGATTTTTTCTCTTATCGACGCGATCGGACCACCGGTCGTATGGCAAGTTTCATTTGGCTGATATAACCTAAAGAATCAAGACGATCCAGAAGGCTGATATATTTTTCACATAGTCCAGGTCTTTAACCTTGAATAATTGAGGGATGACCTCATTTAATCTCCAGTAGCAAAATTGACCTGTTATGGGAGGAATTATGCGTCTGGATCGTCTTACCAATAAATTCCAGCTTGCACTCGCCGATGCCCAATCTCTTGCATTAGGGCACGACAACCAATTCATCGAACCTCTTCATCTTATGAGCGCACTTCTGAGTCAGGAAGGCGGTTCGGTACGTCCTTTATTAACTTCAGCTGGCATTAATGCCGGGCAGTTACGCACGGCCATCGATCAGGCATTGAGCCGTTTACCGCAGGTGGAAGGCACCGGTGGTGACGTTCAGCCGTCTCAGGATCTGGTCCGGGTGCTGAATCTTTGCGATAAGCTGGCGCAAAAACGAAATGACAACTTTATCTCGTCAGAGCTGTTTGTTCTGGCGGCGCTTGAATCACGTGGCACGCTTGCCGACCTGTTAAAAACCGCCGGAGCAACAACCGCCAATGTGACGCAGGCGATTGCACAAATGCGTGGAGGTGAAAACGTGAATGACCAAGGGGCTGAAGATCAGCGTCAGGCATTAAAGAAATATACCCTTGATCTCACCGAGCGAGCCGAACAGGGCAAACTTGATCCGGTCATCGGCCGTGACGAAGAGATCCGCCGTACTATTCAGGTATTGCAGCGTCGTACCAAAAACAACCCGGTTCTGATCGGTGAGCCTGGCGTGGGTAAAACCGCGATCGTCGAAGGGCTGGCTCAGCGTATTGTTAACGGCGAAGTACCGGAAGGGCTGAAAGGCCGCCGGGTACTGGCGCTGGATATGGGCGCGCTGGTGGCCGGGGCGAAATACCGTGGTGAGTTCGAAGAGCGTCTGAAAGGCGTACTGAACGATCTCTCAAAACAGGAAGGCAACGTCATCCTGTTTATTGATGAGCTGCATACCATGGTTGGTGCCGGTAAAGCTGACGGCGCAATGGATGCCGGGAACATGCTGAAACCCGCATTGGCGCGTGGTGAACTGCACTGCGTCGGGGCCACTACGCTTGATGAATATCGTCAATATATAGAGAAGGACGCTGCGCTTGAGCGTCGATTCCAGAAAGTGTTCGTGGCTGAACCGACAGTAGAAGACACTATCGCGATTTTACGCGGCCTGAAAGAGCGTTATGAATTGCACCACCACGTGCAAATCACAGACCCGGCGATTGTGGCAGCGGCGACATTGTCGCACCGCTATATTGCCGACCGACAGTTGCCGGATAAAGCCATCGACCTTATCGATGAAGCTGCTTCCAGCATCCGTATGGAGATTGACTCCAAACCGGAAGAGCTTGACCGACTTGAACGCCGCATCATCCAGCTCAAGCTGGAACAGCAGGCCTTGAAGAAAGAGTCTGACGAAGCCAGCCTGAAACGTCTGGATATGCTCAATGAAGAACTAGACGATAAAGAACGTCAGTATTCAGAACTGGAAGAAGAGTGGAAAGCGGAAAAAGCGTCTCTGTCCGGAACGCAGACCATTAAGTCTGAACTTGAACAGGCGAAGATTGCGATTGAACAGGCTCGCCGTGTGGGTGATTTAGCGCGGATGTCTGAATTGCAGTACGGCAAAATTCCGGAGCTGGAAAAACAACTGACGATTGCCGAGCAGTCTGAAGGCAAAACCATGCGTCTGCTGCGTAACCGCGTTACCGACGTAGAGATTGCCGATGTGCTGGCGCGCTGGACTGGAATCCCGGTGGCGAGAATGCTGGAAGGTGAGCGCGACAAGCTGCTGCGCATGGAGCAGGAGTTGCATAGCCGGGTAATTGGCCAGAACGAAGCGGTAGAAGCCGTTTCCAATGCTATTCGCCGTAGTCGGGCTGGTTTATCCGATCCGAATCGTCCGATTGGTTCGTTCCTGTTCCTCGGGCCAACGGGTGTCGGTAAAACCGAGCTTTGCAAAGCGCTGGCTAACTTCATGTTCGATAGCGACGATGCGATGGTTCGTATCGATATGTCCGAGTTTATGGAGAAACACTCCGTCTCGCGCCTGGTCGGTGCGCCTCCAGGATATGTTGGCTATGAAGAAGGTGGCTATCTGACCGAAGCGGTCCGCCGTCGCCCTTATTCAGTCATTCTGCTGGATGAAGTAGAGAAAGCGCATCCTGATGTGTTCAACATTCTCCTTCAGGTGCTGGACGATGGACGACTGACGGACGGGCAGGGGAGAACGGTCGATTTCCGCAATACCGTGGTGATCATGACTTCGAACCTGGGTTCGGACTTGATTCAGGAACGTTTCGGCGAGCTGGATTATGGTCACATGAAAGATCTGGTGCTGGATGTGGTTAGCCACAGCTTCCGTCCAGAGTTCATCAACCGTATTGATGAAGTGGTGGTCTTCCATCCTCTGGGTGAAAAACACATCGCCTCGATTGCGAAGATCCAGCTGCAGCGTCTTTACCAGCGTCTCGAAGAGCGTGGATACGATGTACATATAGAAGATGATGCGCTGGCGCTGCTGAGTGCCAACGGCTATGACCCGGTTTACGGTGCACGGCCGTTGAAACGGGCTATTCAGCAGCAGATTGAAAACCCATTGGCGCAGCAAATCCTTTCTGGGGAGCTGATTCCTGGGAAAACTATCCAGCTGAAAGTCAAAGACGACCGAATTGTGGCTGTGCAGTAAGTCACATAAAAACAAAAACGGGCCCTCAGGGGCTCGTTTTTGTTTAAAAACCAGGCGAATATTACCATCTGGCACATGGTTTGTATGAATATTGAGCGGTTGAATAATTTTTTCGAATTTATACTTGCCGTCTCGTCAGAACTCCCTATAATGCGCCTCCACTGACACGGAACAACGGCACGCTAGCCGCCGGGTCAGAAGGGTTTCTCAGGAAATCCTGACAGAGAAAAGCGAAAATAAAC
>NZ_JALIGG010000042.1:0-36179 GCF_024764965.1 Scandinavium tedordense
TGGCCATGGTGCGTGCGCTGAACAAAATGACGAAGGCAGGTATGCCAGAAAGTGTACGTATCGGCTGAGAGCCGGAGCTGTTACAGGGGAAACTCGCCTCAAATCTGATTTATTCAACAAAGCCCTTGATTTCATTCAGAAACCCGCTGAATACAACAGATAAGAGATAATATTATTTAGTGCGGAAAGGTGATAATAAAAAGAGGCAACAACGTGAGCGAGATAACATCCATTATTTTAAATCATATAATAAACGAATTAATTAAGCGAAAAACCGCCCCCATTATTGAGGACGGTTATAGTTAATTCTGTTCTGCGACCAGGATGGCTTGGGTATCGTCTTCAAGTGCTTTGAATACATGCTCCTGATCGGCGGGATAACAAATGTAATCCCCTTCGCCTAATTCTTCTGGCGCTTCCGTTAACCCCACCAACGCCCGGCCCTGAGTCACAATAATATGCTCAACGGAACCCGGCGGATGCGGTTGAGAAATGCGGTCTGCGCCCGGCTGAGTCATTAACAAATAAATGTCACGACGCGCACCTGGCGGGCAGGCGGCAAGTAAAATGGCCTGATAGTTGGCCTGCTCGGCCACCACTTTGGTACCTTCACCGCGGCGAAGTACTTGGGTGGTTGACGCCTGCGGCTCCAGCAGTCGGGCGAAAGGAATATCCAGCGCCACACACAGCGACCACAGGGTTTCCAGGCTAGGATTACCGTTGCCTGCTTCCAGCTGCGACAGCGTCGACTTGGCTATCCCGGCACGGCGGGCAATTTCGGCCAATGAAAGCCCGGTGCGCTGGCGTTCGCGCACCAGACTGCGGGAGATCACGCTGATTGGCTGTGTCATACACGGCTCCGTGTTTTATAAATCGAACGAATCGTTCATCTTGTAAATCAACTCAACAGCGTTCATTATAATGAAAATTCGTTCGATATGGCTAAATTTCTATGTTCCGACGTCACCTCGCTTGCCTGAAAAGCGACACCATTAAAGCAATTCTTCTGGTCGACCTGGCGGTTGGCGTAGTCGGGGTTTCCTATGGCTCGCTGGCGATGTCATGGGGCTTTCCACTGTGGGTACCGTTGGCGCTATCGACGCTGGTGCTGGCCGGAGCCTCTGAATTTATGTTCCTCGGGATTATTGTCAGCGGTGGCAATCCACTGGCGGCCGCCGTCGCAGGTTTACTGGTCAACGCCCGTCATATTCCCTTCGGCGTCGCGGTGCGTAACCTGGTCGGCAAGCGCGCCATCGGCCTGCTTGGCTGCCATGTCATGAACGACGAAAGTGTGGTGTTTGGCATGTCACAACCGACGCCCGAACAACGTAAAGCCGCTTATTGGCTGTGCGGCTGCGGCGTAGCAATCCTCTGGCCACTCGGCGTGTTGTTGGGCAGCGGCGTAGGCAAATTGCTGCCGTCCCCTGAAACCATCGGCCTCGATGCAGTGTTCCCGGCCATCCTCGTGGCGCTGGTGATCCCGGCCTTTAAACATCGCACCACGCTAATCCGCGCGATGAGCGGTGCAGCACTGTCGTTAGCCGCTGTGCCGTTTACACCCGCAGGCGTGCCGGTACTGTTGTCGCTGCTGGGCCTGTTTGCGAGGAAAAAATGATGGGCGAGACATTATGGATTATTGCGGGTATCGCAGTGTTGTCCGTCGGCACGTATTTGATGCGCTTTGGTGGCACCAAACTCGGCAATAAACTGGCGCTGTCCGAGCGTTCGCAGGCGATACTCAACGACGCCGCGACGACCTTACTGTTTGCCGTTGCGCTGGCGGCAACGTTCTTCGAAGGCAGCCATTTTGCCGGTAGCGCGCGCGTCCTCGGCGTGGCGGTGGCAGTGTTTCTCGCCTGGCGCAAAATGCCGCTTATCGTGGTGATTTTATCGGCGGCGGTGGTCACCGCGCTGCTGCGCTACTTCGGTCTGCACTAATCGGTAACACACTCAGGCCCCGCGTCTGAGTGTGCGCCAGCCCGCAAAACTTAGCGCAGTTTCTGTCACGCCCGCGCGACATATTGCTCATCAGCGTTATCCCTTCTGCCCGCTACACTGAGTGTCTGTTTTTTAGACGGATTATCAGCATGGCGCCTCTTACCCCCGACTGCATCAACCTCAACATCAGTGGCAATACGCCCTATTCCATTCTGAAATCGCTGGCCGATATGGCGTTCACCCGCGGCTTTATCAGCGATAAAAACCAGTTTCTGCAAACGCTGTTGCAGCGAGAAAAGTTGCACTCCACTGGCTTTGGTTCCGGCATCGCGGTGCCGCATGGCAAAAGCCGCGTGGTTAAACATCCTTTCGTTCTGTTTGCCCGCCGAGAAAATCCCGTTGACTGGCAGGCCGCAGACGGCGAACCGGTGAACGGTTGGATTTGCATCGGCGTTCCGCAGGAAGGGGAAGAAAACCAGGTGAAAATGATCGGTGCGCTGTGCCGCAAGATTATCCACGCCGACTTTATCAGCCAGCTGCAACAGGGCGACGTCAGCCAAATTCTCACGCAGCTCAATCACACGCTCAGCGACTAACAGGAACCGGCCATGGAATCGTCATTACGCGTTGTTGCCATCACTAACTGCCCGGCGGGGATCGCGCACACCTATATGGTGGCCGAAGCGCTGGAACAAAAAGCCCGCCAGCTCGGACATATCATTCGGGTGGAAACTCAGGGTTCAAGCGGCGTCGAAAACCGCCTGAGCGATGCGGAAATCGACGCCGCCGATTACGTGATCCTCGCCACCGGACGCGGTATTAGTAATGATGATCGGCAGCGTTTCGTTGGCAAAAAAGTCTACGAAATCCCGATATCTCAGGCGCTGAAAAATATCGACGCCATTTTCCCTCAGCTATCGACCCATTCGCAGGTGTTCACTGCCGATAGCAGCATGAAACTGGGAAAGCAGGACGTGACGCAGGGCAGCGTGATGAGCCATTTGATGGCGGGCGTTTCTGCTGCGCTACCGTTTGTCATTGGCGGCGGCATCCTGGTGGCGATTGCCAATATGCTGGTGCAAATGGGCCTGCCGTACACCGATATGGCCAAAGGTGCGCCGTCATTTACCTGGGTGGTCGAGTCCATCGGCTATCTCGGCTTCACCTTTATGATCCCCATTATGGGTGCATATATCGCGTCGTCGATTGGCGATAAACCGGCCTTCGCGCCGGCATTTTTGGTGTGCTATCTGGCGAATGACAAAGCCCTGCTCGGCACACAGTCCGGTGCGGGTTTTCTCGGCGCAGTGGTGCTGGGTCTGGCTATCGGCTATTTCGTCTTGTGGTTTCGCAAGGTGCGCCTCGGCAAAGCCCTGCAACCGTTACTCGGTTCGATGCTTATCCCTTTCGTCACACTGCTGCTGTTTGGCGTACTGACTTACTACATCGTTGGGCCGTTTATGTCCGACCTGATGGGCGGCCTGCTGCATTTCCTCAACACCATTCCGCCGTCAATGAAGCTCGGTGCGGCGTTCCTGGTTGGCGCGATGCTGGCGTTTGATATGGGCGGCCCGATCAACAAAACCGCATGGTTCTTCTGCTTCTCACTGCTCGAAAAACACATTTACGACTGGTACGCCATCGTGGGCGTGGTAGCGCTGATGCCGCCAATGGCCGCCGGGATCGCCACCTATATTGCGCCGAAGCTCTTCACCCAACAGGAAAAAAGCGCGGCTAGCAGCGCGATTGTAGTGGGCGCTACCGTCGCCACCGAACCAGCGATTCCGTATGCATTGGCCGCCCCACTGCCGATGATCACCGCCAATACCCTGAGCGGCGGCATCACCGGCATGCTGGTTATCGCCTTTGGCATTCAGCGTCTGGCGCCGGGACTTGGTGTGTTTGATCCGCTGATCGGGCTGATGTCGCCGGTCGGGTCGTTCTATCTGGTGCTGGCATGTGGCCTGGCACTCAATATCACATTGATTATTGTGCTCAAAGGCCTTTGGCTGAAGCGCAAAACGGCGAAAAAGGTCATTCTAAATGAACAACGAACTGCTTAAGCAACTCTGCAATGCCACTGCCGTCAGTGGTGATGAACAGGAAGTTCGCGATATTTTGCGGGCGACGCTCGAAGGCTGTGCGGATGACATCAGTTTCGATGGCCTGGGCAGTTTTATCGCCCGCAAAGGCAACCGCGGGCCGAAGGTCGCGATTGTCGGTCATATGGATGAAGTCGGCTTTATGGTCAGTCACATTACCGATGACGGTTTTCTGCGTTTCGCCACCATCGGCGGCTGGTGGAGCCAGTCGATGCTCAATCATCGGGTGACAATCCGCACCCGCACCGGGAAACACGTGCCCGGCGTGATCGGCTCTGTGGCCCCTCATGCATTGAGCGAAAAGCAAAAGCAGCACCCTGTCGATTTCGACGAAATGTTTATCGATATTGGCGCCAACAGCCGTGAACAGGTGGAAAATTTCGGTATCTGCATTGGTGATTTCATCAGCCCAGAGGCGCATTTCGCCCATTGGGGAGACGATAAAATTGTCGGCAAAGCGCTGGATAACCGTGCAGGCTGCGCCCTGATGGCCGAGCTGTTCCATACGATCAATAACCCGGACATTACGCTGTTCGGCGTGGCGAGCGTGGAAGAGGAAGTCGGCCTGCGCGGAGCGCAGACCTCAGCCGAGCACATCAAGCCGGACGTGGTCATTGTGCTGGATACCGCCGTAGCGGGCGATGTGCCAGGCATCGATAGCGTGAAATTTCCGCTTAAACTCGGGCACGGTCCGGCTGCGATGCTGTTCGATAAGCGTTATTTCCCCAATCAGAAACTGACCGCAATGCTGAAAGAGTGCGCCAGCCAGACCGAGAGTGACGTGCAGTTCTGCATCATGAAAACCGGTGCCACCGACGGCGGGCGCTATAACGTAATGGGCGGTGGTCGCCCGGTGCTGGCATTGTGTCTGCCAACACGCTACTTGCACGCCAATAACGGGATGATTTCTGAAAAAGATTACGACACGTTGTTTACCGTGATCCGCACACTTTTACAGCGGCTGAATGGTGATACCGTGGCGGCTTTGCGGGATTTCAGGTAACAACAGGATGCTTAACGACCGTCAGCTTTCTCTTCTGGAAAAACTGGAACATCAGCCCAGTTCCCTTGCGGAACTGGCGCAACACGCTGGCGTTTCCGCGCGGACTATTTCGCGAGACATTGATTATCTGAATTTTACGCTCAGCGGACGCGCTCGGGTAACCAGTCAGGGCAACGCAGGCGTGCAGCTGGACATTCTCGACAGAAAGCACTATTTCCAGCTGCTTCAGCGCCATGACAACGACGATCAGCTACTGGCGCTGCTGTTGCTCAATGGGTTTACTACCCGTCTTCAGCTGGCTGATGCGCTGAATCTTCCCGAAACATTGATTGCGGACAAACTGGTGAAACTGCGCCAGCGCTATGAAAAGGTCTTCATCATTGCCGGTCGGCCCGGCGTCGGATACTTCATCGACGAGCCTGAAGCCCGGCAGATTCTGATCCTCGCTAACTTGCTAAAAAAAGATCCATTTGTTTCCTCTCTCACTGGCTTTAATTACGCCGCCGTCGAACGATTAACTACCGGCATCAATATGATTCAGGCCTGGCCGACCATCCACCGCGATTATGTGGTGAGCGTGGTGTTGGCGGTATGGGCCATGCGAAATCTTATCCGCAGCGCGTCCCTTGCCGATGGGGATCACGAAATCGCTTTATGTATTGAGAATGCAGGGTTTTATTTTAATCAGAGGTCACTGGGCATGCTGCTGTCGCTGCTGGATAACCTGCAACAGCAGGCCACTCGCGTCGATCAGCAGGTGATTCAACAGCTGCTGGATGATGCGTTGATCGACCATCCGGGTGGCGTGCAGGACCCACAGCTTATTGAGGATTTAACCGGACACGTGACGCGCTGTGCCGCATCACCGGTATGGGTGGCGGAAAGCCGTCAGAGCAGCATGAATAACCTGAAAGCCGCATGGCCCGTGGCGTTTGATATGAGCATTCGCTTTATCGGCCTGCTGCGGGAACGGCTGGGGATTATCGTTTCTGACAGCGACTTGATTGGGCTGTATTTCGCCTGTGCACTGGAACGCCATCAAACAGACCGGCAGCCGGTGATTTTGCTCGCCGAGCAAAACGCCATCGCCACCATTAACAAGCTGGCTATCGAGCGGGATGTGCCTAACTGTCGGGTGCATGTTGCGCGTAGTCTGCCCGGATTGATGGGCCTGCGTGACGAAATCCAGCCGGTTTGTATCATCAATAACAGTCATCTTGAGCTCAACGTCAACCTCAACAATGTACTCAATATCCGCAATATCATCACCCCGGCGGGCATCGGGCAGATTAAAGATTTCCTCGATACCGTGTATATCCGCCAGAATCTGGAGAGATTATTTCCCGTCGATGCATGTTTCCATGAAGAAAATCAGCCCAACGATACATGGCTTGAGATTTGCGCGCGGGTCAGTCAGCGTCTGGTCAGACAAGGGCATCTCACCGATGAGGAAGCCTGGCGTATTTGCCAGCGTGAGCAGGAAGGGGAGAATTTGATCGTCAATCAACTGGCTATTCCCCATTGCTGGAGCGAAAAAGAGACCTCATTTCGTGGCTATTTCATTGCGCTTTCCCGGTCTGTTGTCGTCAACCATGAGCCGGTGAGTCATTTGTTGATCGCCTGCGCCAGCGCATCTGCCCGCCATGAACTGAAAATATTCAGTTATCTGGCCAGAACGTTGTACAAGCATTTACCGGGGAAAATTGCGGGATTAAAAAGTGCGGAAGAGTTTGTGCGGTTGCTGCGGGAATGAAACCTGTCCCGGGCTCATGACGAGCCAAGGACAGTGGCTATGACTTACTTATTTAACTCAGCGGTCATGTGTACACGGTTACCGGTGAAAGCCTGGGTAATGGTGTAAGAAGCTGCGCCAGCTTCCTGAGCCTGTGCTGCAATTTTCGCTTCTGCACCGTCGATGGTGGAAGAGGTTGCGGTGACAGTCTGTGCAGCGAAAGAACCGAATGACGTTGCGAGAGCGATAACTGCGACAAAAGTTTTGATGATTTTCATGATGTATACCCTTCAGTTAAGTTGTCTTGGTAAGGCACTTAGCCTTGATGTGATAAATAATAAACCCACATACTGACAACGAATAGCGGAAGGTTTTGCTTACGTCATTCAAATTAATTGAATTAAAATCAGCCGCCCAAAAGGCGCTGAGGATGGGTATAAATCGTCGCCCTGCCCGGTTTGCAGAAGCCCACCAGCGTCAGGTTGCAGCGCTCAGCCACTTCGACCGCCAGCGTCGTCGCTGCCGAGACAGCGAACAGGATTTCTACGCCACACATCGCGGCTTTCTGTACCATTTCATAGCTGGCCCGGCTGGAGACCAGCACTGCGCCCTGCTGCCAGGCGTCACCTTCTCCCGCACGTCGTCCCAGCAGTTTATCCAGCGCCACATGGCGACCAACGTCTTCCATTCCGCCCGCCAGCGTGCCGTTAGGGGTAACCCACGCAGCAGCGTGGGTGCAGCCCGTCAGGCGGCCCACCGGCTGGACATCATTGAGGTGTTCGAGCGCGAGATCGAGATATTTGAGGCTGAAAGTCTGGGTGAACAGAAGCGGTGCAATCGGGCGGCCCACATCATCGAGCTGTTCCACGCCGCAAACGCCGCAGCCTGTGCGTCCGGCCAGCGCGCGACGGCGTTCTTTGAGCGCCATAAAACGACGGCTGGAGAGTTCAATCTGCACTTCGAGTCCGTTACAGACCTGCAGCACTTCCATCCCGAAAATTTCCGATCGGTTTTCAATAATTCCTTCGGAGAGGGAGAAACCGATGGCAAAAAGCATCAGATCCTTCGGAGATGCCATCATCACCACATGTGAAATACCGTTGTAGACCAACGCCACGGGGACCTCTTCCGCGAGCTCGTCCTGCTGAGTGTGGTGTAAATCCTGGCGCTTCCAGAGATTCACCTGACGCATTCCAGTGATATCACTCACATTACCAACCTGTTCTGATGATTTTTCGTTCACTTTACATTAACCGTATTAGAACAAACGCACACACATTGTGGTATTCTGAAGGCATATCCCTCCAGGAATGAGGGAGATTACCCCAATTCTGAACCTTTGTGGCAACGACCGCAAAGGTAAATAACAATCCATCCCCTTAGCGGTTTAGGTATTGAGTGGCGACGGGGAAGCAATGTCGAAACAAGGAGTGACCATGCAGGTCAGCAGAAGGCAGTTCTTTAAGATCTGCGCTGGCGGTATGGCAGGCACAACGGCAGCTGCTTTGGGGTTTGCCCCAAGCGTAGCGCTGGCGGAAACGCGGCAGTACAAACTGCTACGCACCCGTGAAACCCGTAATACCTGCACATATTGTTCTGTCGGTTGTGGGCTGTTGATGTACAGCCTCGGTGACGGAGCAAAGAACGCCAAAGCATCCATCTTCCATATCGAAGGCGACCCGGATCATCCGGTAAACCGTGGGGCGCTTTGCCCAAAAGGCGCGGGTCTGGTGGATTTCATCCACTCCGAAAGCCGCCTGAAATATCCTGAATACCGTGCACCGGGCTCCGATAAATGGCAGCAAATCAGCTGGGACGACGCGTTCGAACGCATCGCCAAACTGATGAAAGCCGATCGTGATGCCAACTTCATCGCACAAAACGCCGAAGGCACCACCGTCAACCGCTGGCTCTCCACCGGTATGCTGTGTGCGTCTGCGTCCAGTAACGAAACCGGCTATTTAACCCAGAAATTCTCCCGTGCGCTCGGTATGCTCGCGGTGGACAACCAGGCACGCGTCTGACACGGACCAACGGTAGCAAGTCTTGCTCCAACATTTGGTCGCGGTGCGATGACCAACCACTGGGTGGATATTAAAAACGCCAACCTGGTAGTGGTGATGGGCGGTAACGCCGCTGAAGCGCATCCGGTCGGGTTCC
Organism: Scandinavium tedordense; assembly: GCF_024764965.1. Classification (NCBI taxonomy): domain Bacteria; kingdom Pseudomonadati; phylum Pseudomonadota; class Gammaproteobacteria; order Enterobacterales; family Enterobacteriaceae; genus Scandinavium; species Scandinavium tedordense. The sequence continues at coordinate 8,936 of NZ_JALIGG010000042.1, forward strand.
GCTGGGCGATGGAAGCCAAAATACATAATGGCGCCAAACTTATCGTTATCGATCCACGCTTTACGCGTACGGCATCGGTCGCCGATTTCTATACGCCGATTCGTTCCGGCACGGACATTACCTTCTTGTCCGGGGTTATTCTGTATCTGCTGAATAACGAAAAAATTAACCGCGAATACACCGAGGCGTATACCAACGCCAGCCTGATTGTGCGCGAAGATTACGCGTTCGACGACGGTCTGTTCTCGGGTTATGACGCCGACGCACGCAAGTACGATAAAACCAGCTGGAACTATGAGCTGGACGAAAACGGCCACGCCAAACGCGACACCACGCTGACTCACCCACGCTGCGTGTGGAACCTGCTGAAAGAGCACGTTTCCCGCTATACGCCAGAGATGGTTGAGAACATTTGTGGTACGCCGAAAGCTGACTTCCTGAAAGTCTGCGAGTACATCGCGGAAACCAGCGTCCACGATAAAACCGCCTCATTCCTGTATGCCCTTGGCTGGACGCAGCACTCCGTCGGCGCGCAAAATATCCGCACCATGGCGATGATCCAGCTGTTGCTCGGCAATATGGGTATGGCTGGCGGCGGCGTGAATGCCCTGCGCGGTCACTCCAATATTCAGGGCCTGACCGACCTTGGTCTGCTGTCGCAAAGCCTGCCGGGCTACATGACGCTGCCAAGCGAAAAACAAACTGACCTGCAAACCTATCTGACCGCCAACACGCCTAAACCGCTGCTGGAAGGCCAGGTGAACTACTGGGGCAACTATCCGAAGTTTTTCGTCTCGATGATGAAATCCTTCTACGGTGACAAGGCGACAGCGGAAAATAGCTGGGGCTTTGACTGGTTGCCGAAGTGGGACAAAGGCTACGACGTTCTGCAGTACTTTGACATGATGTACAAAGGTCAGGTGAACGGCTACATCTGCCAGGGCTTTAACCCGGTGGCCTCGTTCCCGAACAAAAACAAGATTGTGGCCTCGATGTCGAAGCTGAAGTTCCTCGTCACCATCGATCCGCTGAATACTGAAACGTCGACCTTCTGGCAGAACCACGGCGAGCAGAACGACGTTGACCCGTCAAAAATCCAGACCGAAGTATTCCGTCTGCCATCAACCTGCTTCGCCGAAGAGAACGGGTCTATCGTTAACTCCGGCCGCTGGCTGCAGTGGCACTGGAAAGGCGCGGATGCCCCGGGTATCGCCAAAACCGATGGTGAAATACTGGCCGGTATTTTCATGCGTATGCGTGAAATGTACGCCAAAGACGGCGGTCCGGCGCCTGAGCCAGTGCTCAACATGACGTGGAATTACTCCACGCCGGACGAGCCTGCTTCGGAAGAAGTGGCGATGGAAAGTAACGGCAAAGCGCTGGCAGACGTTACCGACCCGGCTACCGGTGCGGTTATCGTCAAAAAAGGCCAACAGCTCAGCTCGTTTGCGCAGCTACGTGATGACGGTACGACCGCCAGCGGCTGCTGGATTTTTGCCGGCAGCTGGACGCCGGATGGCAACCAGATGGCGCGTCGCGATAACGCCGACCCATCAGGCCTGGGCAATACGCTCGGCTGGGCGTGGGCGTGGCCGCTGAACCGCCGCATCCTGTATAACCGTGCTTCCGCAGACCCACAGGGTAAACCTTGGGATCCGAAGCGCCAGCTGATCAAATGGGATGGCGCGAAATGGGGCGGCGTGGATATTCCAGACTACAGCACCGCAGCGCCGGGTACTGACGTTGGGCCATTCATCATGCAACCCGAAGGAATGGGACGCCTGTTTGCTCTCGATAAGATGGCAGAAGGGCCGTTCCCGGAACACTACGAGCCGTTTGAAACGCCACTTGGCACCAACCCACTGCACCCGAACGTCATTTCGAACCCGGCCGCACGCGTGTTCAAAGACGATATGGAAGCGATGGGTAAGCACGATAAGTTCCCGTACGTTGGGACCACGTATCGTCTGACCGAGCACTTCCACTATTGGACTAAGCACGCGTTGCTGAACGCTATCGCACAGCCGGAACAGTTCATCGAGATAGGTGAGAAGCTGGCGGGTAAACTCGGCATCGGCCATGGCGACACGGTGAAAGTCACCTCCAACCGCGGCTATATCAAAGCCAAGGCGGTGGTGACCAAACGTATCCGCACGCTAAAAGTGGACGGCAAAGACGTGGATACCATCGGGATTCCTATCCACTGGGGTTATCAGGGCGTCGCGAAGAAAGGCTTTATCGCGAATACCCTGACGCCGTTTGTTGGCGATGCCAACACCCAGACGCCGGAGTTTAAATCCTTCCTCGTAAACGTGGAAAAGGTCTAGCGGAGACGACTTATGGCTTATCAATCACAAGATATTATTCGCCGTTCCGCGACTAACGGTTTCACGCCCGCGCCTCAGGCGCGGGATCATCAACAGGAAGTGGCGAAACTCATCGACGTGACCACCTGCATCGGCTGCAAAGCCTGTCAGGTGGCCTGTTCGGAGTGGAACGATATCCGTGATGAAATCGGTCACAACGTCGGGGTGTATGACAACCCGGCGGATTTGACCGCAAAATCATGGACCGTGATGCGCTTTTCGGAAGTCGAGCAGAACGACAAACTGGAATGGCTTATCCGTAAGGATGGCTGCATGCACTGCGCCGACCCTGGTTGTCTGAAAGCATGTCCGGCGGAAGGGGCTATCATTCAGTATGCCAACGGCATCGTCGACTTCCAGTCTGAACAGTGCATCGGTTGTGGATACTGCATCGCAGGCTGCCCGTTTGATGTACCGCGTCTGAACCCGGAAGACAATCGCGTCTACAAATGTACGCTGTGCGTCGACCGCGTCACCGTGGGCCAGGAGCCGGCATGTGTGAAAACGTGCCCAACCGGCGCTATCCACTTTGGTTCTAAAGAGGATATGAAAGTGCTGGCGGGCGAGCGTGTCACTGAACTGATAACGCGCGGGTATGATAACGCGGGTCTATACGACCCTGCGGGCGTCGGCGGTACGCACGTGATGTACGTCCTGCATCATGCCGACAAGCCAGGTTTGTATCATGGTCTGCCGGAAAACCCGGAAATCAGTCAAACCGTTAAATTCTGGAAAGGTATCTGGAAACCGCTCGCGGCAGTTGGCTTCGCAGCAACCTTTGCGGCCAGCATCTTCCACTACGTCGGGGTCGGTCCAAACCGCGCCGATGAGGAAGAGGATAATCTGCATGAAGAGAAAGACGAGGTGCGCAAATGAAACGTCGTGACACCATCGTGCGCTACACCGCGCCGGAACGCATCAACCACTGGGTCACCGCCTTCTGCTTTATTCTGGCATCGGTGAGCGGGCTGGGCTTTTTCTTCCCATCCTTCAACTGGCTGATGCATATTCTCGGCACGCCGCAGCTGGCGCGTATTCTGCATCCGTTCGTCGGGGTGGTGATGTTCGCTTCGTTCATCATCATGTTCTTCCGTTACTGGCATCACAACCTCATCAATCGGGACGATATCTTCTGGGCGAAGAATATCCGTAAGATTATCGTCAACGAGGAAGTGGGTGACACAGGTCGATACAATTTCGGCCAGAAGTGCGTTTTCTGGGCGGCGATTATCTTCCTGGTGCTGCTGCTGGTGAGCGGCGTGATTATCTGGCGACCTTACTTCGCGCCAGCCTTCCCAATCCCGATTATCCGCATCGCACTAATGCTGCATTCATTTGCCGCAGTCGCGTTAATTGTGGTTATTATGGTGCATATCTACGCGGCCCTTTGGGTCAAAGGTACCATTACCGCGATGGTGGAAGGCTGGGTCACCAGCGCATGGGCGAAAAAACATCACCCGCGCTGGTACCGTGAAGTCCGCCAGAAAGAGGAAAAATCGACCGAATGAGTATTCGCATAATCCCACAAGATGAACTGGGGAGTAGCGAGAAACGTACGGCGGAAGCAATTCCGCCGTTATTATTCCCGCGACTGAAAAATCTTTATCACCGCAGAGCGGAACGCCTGCTGCAGCTGGCGCAGGATAATCCGCTTGGCGAATACCTGCGCTTTGCGGCGCTCATATCCCACGCCCAGGAAGTGGTGCTTTACGACCACCCGCTGCAAATGGATCTGACTGCGCGCATCAAAGAAGCGGCAGACCAGGGCAAACCGCCGCTGGATATCAGCACGCTGCCGCGCGATAAGCACTGGCAGAAACTTTTGCAATCGATGATTGCGGAGCTGAAACCTGAAATGAGTGGCCCGGCGCTGGCAGTTATCGAGAACCTTGAAAAAGCGTCCGACACTGAGCTGGAAGAGATGGCATCAGCACTGTTGGCGTCTGATTTTTCCTCCGTCAGCAGCGATAAAGCCCCGTTCATCTGGGCCGCGCTGTCGCTGTACTGGGCGCAAATGGCGAACCTTATTCCGGGGAAAGCCCGCGCGGAATATGGCGAACATCGCCAGTTCTGCCCGGTATGCGGTTCAATGCCGGTGTCGAGCGTTGTGCAAATTGGTACCACCCAAGGGCTGCGCTACTTGCACTGCAACCTGTGTGAATCCGAATGGCACGTGGTGCGTGTGAAGTGCAGTAACTGCGAGCAGAGCCGCGATTTACACTACTGGTCACTGGATAACGAGCAGGCCTCCGTCAAAGCCGAAAGCTGTGGCGACTGCGGAACCTACCTCAAAATCCTGTATCAGGAAAAAGACCCCAACGTCGAGCCCGTGGCCGACGACCTCGCCTCTCTGGTGCTGGATGCGCGCATGGAACAAGAGGGCTTTGCCCGCAGTTCCATCAACCCGTTCCTGTTCCCGGGCGAAGGGGAGTAACTCATGTAAGGTCGGGTAATGCGAATTGCCCGACCTACAAGCAGTACGGCGTTATGACGCCAGGCTAATAGCCCGCCGTGAAGCATATTTTTCGATAGTCTCCATCGCTTCATGATGCCCGCTAAAAAGATCGATGAGTATATTAGTGTCAAAAAGAGCGGCCTGCATTCTCACTGCCACTCCGCACGCAGTTTTCTTTGGTATTCAACACCCTCTTCACCACACTCTTGCCAAATCCCCAAGGCATTGACAATCGCAGACTGACTCTGACTTTCAAGGTATTGCTCTACTGCCTCACGCAACAATTCCGCTCGTGGAAGGTTACGATGCTGCTTAAGATCATCGAGACGTTTAATCGCCTCATCCGGCAAATCGAGTAATATTCGACCCATATCTATTCCAACCACGATACCCATATATATCTCCAGTATATCACAAGCGGTTAATAAATAGACAAAATACAGAGTATGGACGTGTGATTAAAGCCAGAATTTCTAGTCATAATCGCTTTTGCGAGCCGCTTTCCAGAATCCGGAGAAGACAGGAAATGGCGGTTTTCAAATAGCAAATTCCAGGTTATAAGTCTGGATATGCATACAGCAAAATGGATAACAAAATGGCACTGGAAGCAGGTATTGCGGAGTTGGTTAACGGCTTCATTGCAGCGGGCAGACCCTCGTCCAGAACTCAGAGCATAGAAGAACGCAGAGCCGGATACGTAGCCAGCACGGTGCTGGCTGGGGATAAAGAAATGCGAGTCCAGACACGCTCTTTCGAACACGAAGGCATTCGTTTTTGGGTCGCCTCGCCTTTGCTGCTCAGCAACCCGCGTCCTGCGGTCATTTACTACCATGGCGGCTGCTTTATCAGCGGTGGCGTTACCACTCACGAGAAGCAACTGCGTCAACTGGCGTACCAGGGCAACTGTCATGTGATTGCCGTAGAGTATCGCCAAGCTCCAGAATTCACGTACCCGACAGCGCATGACGATGCGCTAAAAGGGGCCGATATTGTGTGGCGAAACGCCTCACTATTCGGGATCAACCCCAATCAAATCACGCTAGCGGGTGACAGTGCGGGAGGACATCTGGCGCTGGTAACCACACTTCGCCTGAAAAAATCGGGTCAATGGCTGCCCGCACAGCTGTTGCTGATCTACCCAATGCTTGATGCCACTGCGAGCTGTGAAAGCTATATCCGTAACGGCGAAGATTACGTGATTACCCGCGATACGCTGCTCAGTGGTTATGAAATGTATCTGGCCGACCTACCGCGAGAACATCCAGAAGCCAGCCCGTTATGGCGCGACGATTTTAACGGTCTGCCACCGGTGCATATCATTACCGCCGAATACGACCCTCTGTACGATGAGGGAAAAGAGCTACACAGACGCATGCAGAATCAAAGGGTAAACTGCTCTCATCAGGAATATGCAGGCGTAATCCACGGCTTCTTTCAGTTAGCAGGGATCAGTGCATCGGCTCGGCGAGTAATGAACGATGTGGCTCGCCGAGTTGCATTCTAAGGTTGTTCGCCTTTAACAACCCGCAGATGAAGCGAGATTGTACAATTCTCATTAATGGGGTGTCGTCACCATGGTCCTGGGTAACTGTCAGATTTTATCAGTATGCGGATAAAGGGATATCCGCATACTGAATCAACAAATGAATTCTGAGCTACATCTTCGCTCACTACTCCTCTTCGTTGCCGCCCTCTTCCAGCGGCCCGAAAGGTTTAGCGGGCAAGACCATGAAGATGCCTTCAAAAATCGCACCAGAGGTATCGTCACCGAATAGCTCAACCTGCAGCTGAACGCGGGCTTTACGGCCACGGGCCAGTCGGTCGAGGTCACCGCTGAGCGAACCGAGATCGGCTATCGCACTTGGCTTGCCGCTGATCGGTTTGCTATAGCGAATGTGGGCATCTGCCAGAATGATCGTGCCGCCGAGATGACGCTCGCGCAACATCAGCCAGATCAATCCCCAGCCGGTCAACGTTGCGAGGGAAAACAGGCTACCAGCGAAAAGGGTATGATGCGGATTCTGGTTGCCGATTTCCGGCATGGTGGTGATGAATTTTTGCCCGGTGTATTGCTGGATACGTACACCCATTTTCTCGCTCAGCGGAATGTGTTCATACCATGCCTGCTGAAGCTGTCCGCACCAGTCACCGCGATGCAGGATATCATCGAGCGTCGCGATGGGTTTAATCATCAGGAAGTGCCGAATCGGCGTCGTTTGTGGCGTGGTGATTTCACCCTGGTTCACGAAACCGAGCTTGGCAAAGAATTCGACGGCGTCTTCACGGGCGCTACAAGTCACGCGCTTCACGCCTTCCTGCCGCGCTACGGACTCCAGCGTCATCGCCATCAGCGTGCCGAGACCTTTACCCTGCACCGACGGGTCTGCCGCCATGAAGCGAATAGAGGCTTCGTTATCGCCATTAATATACAGGCGGCCTACCGCCACCAGCTTACCCGCTTCATCCACCACCATCTGATGATGCGCCATAGCGTCCCAGGCATCACGCTCAGAGCCCTGCGGCTGATGCAGCGGCTTGCGCAGCATTTCCCAGCGGAACTGGTAATAACACGCTAATTCTTCTTCCGTTTGCGGTACTCGAAGGTGATACATAGCGGAACTCTCTTTTGCGGCCCGCGCCCAACCTGCCTGAAGGCTCATACCTGTAACCAGAAGGTCACGGGACCGTCGTTAACAAGGGAAACCTGCATATCCGCAGCAAAACGCCCAGTCTGAGTAGGCATTTCTTGCTGGCGGCAACGCTCAACAAAATATTCATAGAGTGCTTCTGCACGATCCGGATCCGCACCGCGGGAAAAACCCGGTCGCATACCGCGCCCGGTGTCCGCCGCGAGTGTAAACTGCGACACCACCAGCACGCTGCCGCCAGCCTGCTGCACGTTGAGATTCATTTTACCGTCGGCATCGCTAAAAATTCGGTAACCCAGAACGCGTTCGCACAGACGATTCGCTTTCTGCTCGTCATCTTCCTTTTCGACACCCAATAACACCAAAAGTCCCTGGCCAATTTCACCCGTCAACTCGCCCTCCACGGTGACGCTGGCACGGGCTACGCGCTGAATTAATGCAATCATGGTTGTTCGTCTTCTTGTTGTAATGCAGCGAGTTTAAGTTTTCGATATTCCCCGAGAGTGACAGTTATTTCCGCACCAAGCAAGACGATGCACCACGTCCAGTAGACCCAAACAAACAAAATGGGGATGACCGATAGCACGCCATAAATCAGCTGATAAGACGGGAACGTGGTGATGTAAAGGGCGAACCCTTTTTTACCCAGCTCAAACAGAAGCGCCGCCACCAGCGCCCCGAGCACCGCATCGCGATTTAGCACCCGCGTGGTCGGAACGATGCTGTAAAGCATCCAGAAGGAAATCCAGGAGAGCAGCAGCGGAAAGATGCGCAGACCGTTATCGATGACGCCGTTAAGCTCGCTCGCCCAGCGCAATGACAGCAGATAAGAACTGATGACCAGACTCGCCCCGACCAGCAGTGGCCCCAGGGTCAATATCATCCAATAGACGGCGAAAGAGTAGATTTTGGGCCGCACGCGTTTGCTGCGCCAGATGGTATTCAATGCACTATCAATGGCATACATCAACAAGAGCGCGGTCACGATAAGCCCACAGGCACCCACCGCCGTCATTTTGCTGGAGTTGGCCACAAACTGTTCAATATAGCGCTGGATAACGTCGCCGGTCGCGGGCAAAAAGTTGGCGAAGACAAAATGGCTGAGTGTAATGCTGACATCGGAAAACATAGGAAATGCCGCGAACAGGGCAAAAATAACAGCGATCAACGGTACCAGAGAGAGTAACGACACATACGCCAGATTGCCGGCCAACGTCGTCATATTGTCTTCATCAATGCGTCGCCAGAGTAATTTCAGCCAGGCAACCAGCGGCCTGGCGTGACGGGAGGCTTTTTGATGAACGTTTTTTATCATAGCTGTTTCGCAAAATACCCGGGGATGGTTTCTTTGCCGGTCACCAGAATGCTGGTGATCCCCAGTTGGTTGGCGCCTTCAATATTATCGGCGTTATCGTCGAAAAAGACCGTATTGTCGGCCGTGAAACCTTCCGCTTCCAGTACCCGCTGATAAATTCTCGTTTCCGGCTTACGCATACCCATTTCTTGTGAAAGATAGATATGATCTGCCGCAGCGCGCACTTCCGGGTATTCATCCGGCCAGAAGGTCGTGTGCAAACGGTTGGTGTTAGACAGTACGACCACGCGATGGCCCTGCTCACGCAGCGTGTGCATGATGGCAATCACGTCCGGACGCAGGCCGACAAAAATGGCCTGCCAGCCATGAGCAAACTGCTCGTAGCTCAACGACAGATCCATCTCATGGCACAGCGCTTGTGCAAACGTTTCATCCGTTATTTCACCGCGCTCGTGCTGATGAAAAGCCTCGCCCATGACGAAATTCTGCTTCAGCGTTGCCAGCGGCACGCGGCTGAAATCACTCCACGCCCCAAACACGCGGTTGAAGTCGATGTCGACAATCACATTACCTAAATCAAAGATATAGAGCATGATCCTCTCCTTTTGTGTCATGGAAAAATAACTGTAGCGGGAAAGGGCTGGTTTGACTACAGAGATGATGTTTAGGACTGGAAAACTGCGGGTTGTGAATGACGTGGGGACGCACTTTGCGTCAAAGTTGGGCAATATCAGGTTGCATGGACGGTTGAAATCATAAAAAAAGCCGCTGAATCAGCGGCTTTTTAATGGCCGGGTGAGCGTTAACTCAACCCGGCTGAAGGCTTAGTTCAAAGAAGCTTACGCGTCTTTAGGACCACGGCCAGCACGTTTACGGTCGTTCTCGGTCAGGTGACGTTTACGGATACGGACAGAAGTCGGTGTTACTTCTACCAGTTCGTCGTCATCAATGAACTCAAGAGCCTGTTCCAGGGACATCTTCTGTGCAGGAACCAGAGTTGTCGCTTCGTCAGTACCGGACGCACGCATGTTGGTCAGTTTCTTACCGGTCAGGCAGTTTACAGTCAGGTCGTTAGAACGACTGTGAATACCGATGATCTGGCCTTCGTAAACTTCTGCACCGTGACCCAGGAACAGCTTACCGCGGTCCTGCAGGCTGAACAGCGCAAACGCGACTGCTTTACCCTGGCCGTTAGAAATCAGCACGCCGTTGTTACGCTGGCCGATTTCGCCCGCACGAACGTCGTCGTAGTGGCTGAAGGTGGAGTACAGCAGACCCGTACCGGAAGTCATGGTCATGAACTCGGTACGGAAGCCGATCAGGCCACGTGCCGGGATCAGGTAATCCAGACGAATACGGCCTTTGCCGTCAGGGATCATGTCTTTGACATCGCCCTTACGCTCGCCCATTGCCTGCATTACAGAACCCTGGTGCTGTTCTTCGATGTCCAGAGTCACGTTCTCGAACGGCTCTTGCATACGACCATCGATCATACGGTTGATAACTTTCGGACGGGACACAGCCAGTTCGAAGCCTTCACGACGCATATTTTCGATGAGAACGGACAGGTGGAGCTCACCACGACCGGATACACGGAATGCATCCGCATCTTCGGTTTCGTCAACACGCAGTGCCACGTTGTGCACCAGCTCTTTGTTCAGGCGGTCAAGGATCTGACGTGAAGTCACGTACTTACCTTCTTTACCACAGAACGGAGAGGTGTTGACGTTGAAGAACATGGTTACGGTTGGTTCATCAACAGACAGCGCTGGCAGCGCTTCTACCGCCTGCACGTCGCAGATGGTGTCAGAGATGTTCAGTTCGCCCAGACCGGTGATTGCAATGATATCGCCAGCTTCCGCTTCAGCAGATTCGATACGTTCCAGACCGAGGTGGCCCAGGACTTTACCGACTTTACCGTTACGGGTTTTGCCTTCGCTATCAATGATAGTGACCTGCTGGTTCGGCTTCACTTTACCGCGTTTGATGCGGCCGATGCCGATAACACCCACGTAGCTGTTGTAGTCCAGCTGGGAGATTTGCATCTGCAGCGGGCCATCAAGGTCAACGTTTGGTGCTTTAACGTGGTCAACGATCGCCTGGTACAGCGGGGTCATATCTTCCGCCATATCGGTGTGCTCGTTACCCGCAATACCCATCAGTGCAGATGCATAGATGATTGGGAAGTCGAGCTGTTCGTCAGTCGCATCCAGGTTTACGAACAGGTCGAAGACCTGATCAACAACCCAGTCAGGACGAGCGCCAGGACGGTCAACCTTGTTGATAACCACGATCGGCTTCAAACCATGGGCGAATGCCTTTTTGGTTACGAAGCGCGTCTGCGGCATTGGGCCATCCATTGCGTCAACGACCAGCAGAACGGAGTCTACCATGGACATTACACGTTCAACTTCACCACCGAAGTCGGCGTGCCCTGGGGTATCAACGATGTTGATACGGTAGTCATTCCATTTGATAGCGGTGTTTTTAGCGAGGATGGTAATCCCACGCTCTTTCTCCAAATCATTGGAGTCCATCACGCGTTCGGTGGCTTCAGCACGTTCGTTACTGAAAGTACCAGATTGCTGCAGCAGCTTATCAACCAGGGTAGTTTTACCATGGTCGACGTGCGCGATGATGGCGATGTTACGCAGATTTTCGATCACAACTTTGCCTCAGGCATTTAGAAATAGCGCGTTATTGTACACGGATTAATCGCAGGACTAAACAGGATCACAAACATCCTCTGCAAACAAGTATCGCAGAGTTGTCGTGTGATCGCTTTCACGAAGAGTAAAAAGGGCCTAATCACGCAAATTGCACCAAAATAGTGCCCACATTTCACACATAAGCACTATTTTGGTGCAGTATATCCATCGTGGTGCAGCCCTTTTGCACTATGGTGCGCATCATAACGCCTTTTGGGGTGTATTTAAAAGTTGGCACAGATTTCGCTTTATCTTTTTCAAGGCAACAACGCCACATTAAGCAGTGCCAAGAATAGTTCGTTACCACGACGACACTGACAAATCCGGGAGAGTTTAAGTATGTCCGCTGAACACGTTTTGACGATGCTGAACGAGCATGAAGTGAAGTTTGTTGATCTGCGCTTCACCGATACCAAAGGTAAAGAACAGCACGTCACAATTCCTGCTCATCAGGTAAATGCCGAGTTCTTCGAAGAAGGCAAAATGTTTGACGGCTCCTCTATCGGTGGCTGGAAAGGTATCAACGAATCTGACATGGTTCTGATGCCAGACGCTTCCACGGCTGTCATGGACCCGTTCTTCGAAGAGTCTACTCTGATCATTCGTTGTGACATCCTTGAGCCTGGCACCCTGCAAGGTTATGACCGTGACCCGCGTTCCATCGCTAAACGCGCTGAAGAATATCTGCGCTCCACCGGCATCGCGGATACCGTTCTGTTCGGGCCAGAGCCAGAGTTCTTCCTGTTCGACGACGTGCGTTTCGGTAGCTCTATCTCCGGCTCCCACGTTGCTATCGATGATATCGAAGGCGCATGGAACACCGGCACCAAATACGAAGGCGGCAACAAAGGCCACCGTCCAGCTGTTAAAGGCGGTTACTTCCCAGTTCCACCTGTCGATTCCGCACAAGACCTGCGTTCTACCATGTGTCTGGTGATGGAAGAAATGGGCCTGGTTGTTGAAGCTCACCACCACGAAGTGGCAACTGCTGGTCAGAACGAAGTGGCAACCCGCTTCAACACTATGACCAAAAAAGCGGACGAAATTCAGATCTACAAATATGTGGTTCACAACGTCGCGCACCGTTTCGGTAAAACCGCGACCTTCATGCCAAAACCAATGTTCGGTGATAACGGTTCCGGTATGCACTGCCACATGTCTCTGTCCAAGAACGGTACCAACCTGTTCTCTGGTGACAAATATGCAGGTCTGTCTGAGCAGGCACTGTTCTACATCGGTGGCGTAATCAAACACGCTAAAGCGATCAATGCGCTGGCGAACCCAACCACCAACTCCTACAAGCGTCTGGTCCCGGGTTACGAAGCACCGGTTATGCTGGCTTACTCCGCCCGTAACCGTTCTGCATCTATCCGTATCCCAGTGGTTGCGTCTCCGAAAGCACGTCGTATCGAAGTGCGCTTCCCGGACCCGGCGGCTAACCCGTACCTGTGCTTCGCAGCTCTGCTGATGGCTGGTCTTGACGGTATCAAAAACAAGATCCACCCAGGCGAAGCAATGGACAAAAACCTGTATGACCTGCCGCCAGAAGAAGCGAAAGAGATCCCACAAGTTGCAGGTTCTCTGGAAGAAGCACTGAACTGCCTGAACGAAGACCGCGAGTTCCTGACGGCGGGCGGCGTGTTCACTGACGAAGCGATCGATGCTTACATCGCTCTGCGCGTTGAAGAAAACGACCGCGTTCGCATGACTCCGCATCCGGTAGAGTTCGAGCTGTACTACAGCGTTTAAGAAGTTAGTCATCTCCGATGATTTTCGCGTTGTAACAAGGCTGCAACTGAGTAAGTCCCAATGAGCTTAGTCCACTAAGTGATTTGGGCGAACGAAGGCAGCCAACACCGTTGCAGCGTGAAGGACACGGAGATTGAGTTGCCGTGGAAACTTTTGGCCCATCTTCGGATGGGCTTTTTTCTCCGGCAACAGCCTGATATCAGGCACTTTGCGGAAGAAAACCGCTATAATGCACTAAATTGGTGCACACCTTTCAGGAGACTGCCGGATGGCAACAGGCGTGCTGCCCGATGCTGGGCAGATCCTCAATTCTTTAATCAACAGTATCTTACTGGTCGATGACGAGCTGGCGGTTCATTACGCCAACCCGGCAGCGCAGCAGCTGCTCGCCCAGAGTTCGCGGAAATTATTCGGTACACCGTTGCCGGAACTGTTGAGTTATTTTTCCCTGAACATTGAGCTGATGCAGGAAAGTCTGCTGGCAGGACAGGGTTTCACGGACAACGAAGTGACGCTGGTTATAGATGGCCGCTCGCACATTCTGTCCTTGACCGCTCAGCGGCTGCCAGACGGCCTTATCCTGCTCGAGATGGCGCCGATGGATAACCAGCGTCGTCTAAGCCAGGAACAGCTGCAGCACGCTCAGCAGATCGCTGCTCGCGATTTGGTACGCGGTCTGGCCCATGAAATCAAGAATCCGCTTGGCGGCCTGCGTGGCGCAGCTCAGCTTCTGAGTAAAGCGCTGCCCGATCCGTCACTGCTGGAATACACCAAAGTTATCATTGAGCAGGCCGATCGCCTGCGCAATCTGGTGGACAGGCTTCTTGGTCCACAGCAGCCAGGAATGCATGTCACTGAAAGTATTCACAAAGTGGCTGAGCGCGTGGTGAAACTGGTGTCGATGGAGCTTCCGGACAATGTGCGTTTAACGCGCGATTACGATCCAAGTTTGCCAGAATTACCGCATGATCCCGACCAGATAGAGCAAGTTTTACTGAATATCGTGCGTAATGCTCTACAGGCACTGGGCCCAGAAGGCGGAGAAATTATTCTGCGTACCCGTACCGCGTTCCAGTTAACGCTCCACGGCGTACGTTACCGTCTTACCGCCCGCATTGACGTAGAAGACAACGGACCGGGCATTCCCTCTCACCTGCAGGATACGCTGTTTTATCCGATGGTTAGTGGGCGCGAAGGCGGCACCGGTCTGGGCTTATCCATCGCCCGCAGCTTGATCGATCAACACTCCGGTAAAATTGAGTTCAACAGTTGGCCGGGCCATACAGAATTTTCGGTTTACCTGCCCATTCGGAAATAGAGGTGCATTTTATGCAACGAGGGATAGTCTGGATCGTTGATGACGATAGTTCCATCCGTTGGGTGCTTGAACGCGCGCTCACCGGGGCAGGATTAACCTGCACCACGTTTGAAAGTGGTAGCGAAGTACTCGACGCGCTGGCCAGCAAAACGCCGGACGTGCTGATGTCTGATATTCGAATGCCTGGCATGGACGGGCTGGCGTTGCTCAAACAGATTAAACAGCGCCATCCGATGCTGCCGGTCATCATAATGACGGCCCATTCCGATCTGGATGCTGCCGTGAGCGCCTACCAGCAAGGGGCTTTCGACTACCTGCCGAAGCCGTTTGATATCGACGAAGCGGTAGCGCTGGTCGAACGTGCGATCAGCCACTATCAGGAACAACAGCAGCCACGCAACGTGCAGGTCAACGGGCCGACAACGGACATAATTGGCGAAGCACCCGCGATGCAGGATGTGTTCCGTATCATCGGCCGTCTTTCCCGTTCGTCTATCAGCGTTCTTATCAACGGTGAGTCCGGGACCGGTAAAGAGTTGGTTGCTCATGCCCTACATCGCCACAGCCCTCGCGCGAAATCCCCTTTCATCGCTCTGAACATGGCGGCAATCCCTAAGGATTTGATTGAATCTGAGCTGTTTGGCCACGAAAAAGGCGCGTTTACCGGGGCGAATACCATTCGTCAGGGGCGCTTTGAACAGGCCGACGGTGGGACGTTGTTCTTAGATGAAATCGGCGATATGCCGCTGGATGTGCAGACGCGTCTGCTCCGCGTACTGGCCGATGGTCAGTTTTATCGCGTGGGCGGCTATGCGCCGGTGAAAGTGGATGTCCGCATAATTGCGGCAACCCATCAGAATCTTGAGCTTCGCGTACAGGAAGGTAAATTCCGTGAGGATTTGTTCCACCGCCTGAACGTCATCCGGGTGCATCTGCCACCGCTGCGCGAACGCAGGGAGGACATTCCGCGCCTGGCGCGCCATTTCTTGCAGGACGCAGCCCACGAGCTTGGCGTTGAAGCCAAACAGCTTCATGCCGAAACCGAAGCCGCATTAACGCGCCTCGCGTGGCCAGGGAACGTACGCCAGCTGGAAAACACCTGTCGCTGGCTGACGGTGATGGCGGCGGGTCAGGAGGTGTTGATTCAGGATCTGCCCGCAGAGCTATTTGAAAGCAGTGTGCCGGACAGCCCGTCTCATTCGCTGCCTGACAGCTGGGCAACACTGCTGGCGCAGTGGGCTGACCGCGCACTGCGTTCCGGTCATCAAAATCTGCTCTCAGAAGCGCAACCGGAAATGGAGCGCACGCTACTGACCACCGCCCTGCGTCACACTCAGGGGCACAAACAGGAAGCCGCGCGCTTGCTTGGTTGGGGACGAAATACCCTGACCCGTAAGCTGAAAGAGCTAGGAATGGAATAGTCCGTTTGAGATTGCTGATAGTGAAACGGGCCGAATGGCCCGTTTTTTTATATCACGCGTGAGAACTGCTGCATCCGCGCCTTCTGGCGCAGATAGGTATCGAAACACATGCAGATATTGCGGATAAGCAATCGCCCTTTCGCCGTCACCTGAATACCTTGCGCATTCACGTCCACCAACCCATCTTTCGCTAGTGGCGCCAGCAGCGTTAAATCTTCGGCAAAGTATTGCTGGAAATCCAGCGCCCACTGCGTCTCAACGTCGGAAAAATCAAGGCGGAAGTTACAAATCAATGCCTTGATCACATCGCGGCGAATGCAGTCATCCTGGGTAAGCGCAATGCCGCGCCACAGCGCGTTCCCGCTTACATCAACCTGCTGATAATAGCGTTTCAGCTCTTTCTGGTTCTGCGCATAGCTGTCGCCAATCATGCTGATGGCTGAAACACCAAGTCCTAACAAATCGCTGTCACCTTGGGTGGTGTAACCCTGGAAATTGCGGTGCAGTACGCCTTCGCGCTGGGCAATCGCGAGCTCATCACCAGGACGCGCAAAATGGTCCATACCGATAAACTGATAACCGGTTTCGGTCAGGGAAGTGATGGTTTCCTGCAGAATATCGAGCTTTTGCTGAGCCGACGGTAAATCTTCGTCTTTGATTTTACGCTGTGCCGCGAACAGCGTCGGCATATGTGCGTAGTTAAACACGCTCAGACGGTCCGGATTCAGCTCTGCGACCCGCTTAAGGGTAAAGGCAAAGCTCTCCGGCGTTTGCTTCGGCAGGCCGTAAATCAGGTCGATATTGGTCGACGTGAAGCCAATCTCGCGGGCGCGGTTCAGCAACGCAAAGATAAACTCTTCGTCCTGCTCACGGTTTACCAGGCGCTGAACCTCTTTATTGAAGTCCTGCACACCCATACTCAGGCGGTTAAAACCTTCGCTGCGCAAGTGATCCAGCACGTCCAGTTCGATTTCACGCGGGTCGACTTCAATGGAAATCTCAGCATCCGCAATAAAATCAAAATGCCCGCGCAGGAGCTGCATCAGGCGGCTGATTTGCGCTTTGTTCAGATAGGTTGGCGTCCCGCCGCCCCAGTGCAGCTGGCTGACCTTGCGGCCGGCAAACAATGGTGCACGGTGGACAATTTCCTGTTCCAGCGCGTCGAGGTACTGATCGGCTTTGTGCTGCTGGCGGGTCACAATCTTATTGCAGCCGCAGAAGTAGCAGAGCTTATGGCAAAACGGGATGTGAACGTACAGCGACAACGGACGTTCAGGATAACGGGCAACTGCCTGCTGAAAGTCGGTTTCGCCGAACGCATCGGAAAATTCCAGCGCGGTAGGGTATGAGGTATAACGTGGCCCGGAATAGTTGTACTTCTGGATCAGGGCCAAATCCCAGTCGATGAACTGCTCAGACATGCTTACTCCTTCCGGTAGTATCGCGAACGACGACGGCGTGCCGGCTGAGCCGTAATTCGGGCACTCAGCCGGTTGCGCAGCCAATGCTGACGCCGCGACAACCGTCGTAGTTTAACGAATAACCACCCCAGATAACACATAACCAAAAGGGTTATAAGCAGGACAGGCAGTCCGAAGGGGTGCAAACGTTAGTTTCCACCTTTCAGCAAACGCATCATGTCTTCTTTGCCTTCGTCTTCTTCTTCGTCTTCATCGTCGTCGTAAGAAAGACCCAGCTCCTGCATCAGCGCATCAATGCGGTCTAGTTTTGCATCAACCCACGTTTGTTCTTCGGCGCTAAGGGCTTCGCCCTTCTCGAGACGTTCCAGCAGCGCGTCCAGGCGCTCATCGTTTTCCAGTAAATCCAGCTCAGCCTGCGGTGAAAGCATAGGTTTCTCGCTCTTCGGTTTTTGCTGCCGGGTTACCGGACGCTCGACAGCGCCCAGCTGAATCGGAGTTTTACTGCCAATACGTGGATCTTTCTGTTGGCCCTGTTTCTTACCACCAGCGCCAGCCTCACCGCCACTCGCGCGGCTGCCTGCTGAGTGACCACGGTGCTTTTTGGTGCGTTTACGGTCACGCGCTTCCTGATCAAGCTCTTCACGCGTCTTGCGACGGGCTTTACCAGGTGCTGTGCTACGCGGTGCGGATGTTGGTTTTTTCATGATAATGGGTTTCTTTACGTTGTTTACTACAGTATAGAATTGAGCCGGAATCTAGCAGAAAGCAGACAAAGAAAAAAGGCGACAGAGTAATCTGTCGCCTTTTTTCCTGACTCACAACCCATTACGGGTCTGACAATCCCTGTTTGCCACCAACTCACCCTGTTTTTCCCTTGGCGCAGAACATTCCCTGTCTTCTTCCTGATCCTTTTCCGACGTCTCCAGACGTTTGCCTCCTGGCAATTCCTTTGTCTTCGCCTCCTGGCGCTCCTGACCCTCGTCCTGAGTTCTTATCCTTTTCGGCATCCTCGCCTGATGGGGTGTACTTTACCGTTTTATTCTTAACACTCAAGTCGCCATCGGGCATAAAAATGTCATTTCTGAATAACACAAAAGAATAACTAGTTGATTTTTATGTGATCATAAAAAATAGTACCTACAACTTCTCTGAAAGTTCGCATAGTAATGATGGCAAATATCCTACAAAGAGAAGGGGTAATGCTCACAACCCCTTATTCGACAAACACCGCCTTTTGCCATTGTTCAGGTATACTCCCGGCCATAGCCCGATTTTATGGAGACGATCCTTTGACTAACCTGAACTATCAACAGACGCATTTTGTTCTCAGTGCGCCTGATATTCGCCACTTGCCGTCCGATACCGGTATTGAAGTGGCATTTGCCGGTCGCTCCAATGCAGGTAAATCGAGCGCCCTGAATACCCTGACCAACCAGAAAGGCCTGGCGCGTACGTCCAAAACACCGGGCCGAACTCAGCTCATTAATCTGTTTGAAGTCGCTGAAGGCAAACGCGTTGTCGACTTACCGGGTTACGGTTACGCCGAAGTACCGGAAGAGATGAAGCTTAAATGGCAGCGAGCACTGGGTGAATACCTGGAAAAACGCCTGTGCCTGAAAGGGTTGGTCGTGTTGATGGATATTCGCCATCCGCTGAAAGACCTTGATAAGCAGATGATCGAATGGGCCGTCGACAGCAATATTGAAGTATTGGTGCTGCTGACCAAAGCCGACAAACTGGCAAGCGGCGCGCGTAAAGCGCAGCTGAATATGGTGCGCGAAGCTGTGCAGGCCTTTAATGGCGATATTCAGGTAGAAGCGTTTTCTTCACTGAAGAAAATTGGCGTAGATTTATTGCGTAAGAAGCTCGATATCTGGTACAGCGAAATTGCGCCTCAGGAAGAGCCTGAGGAAGAGACCAGCGGGGAATAATTCTGACTGGCGAATTACCCTGATAAGCGCGGAACTCTCCGCGCTTTTTTTTCTTTCGCGCAATAAAAAACGCCCCAGTCATTACTGACTGGGGCGGCTAAATATTCAGCCAAATCCGATTACGTGAAGTAAAAGGTCTGAAAGATAGAACATCTTACCTCTGTACCCTACGCGATTAACTCTACTCTTTTTTCATGAGCCCAGAAAGCACTTTTTGTAGTTTTTTTTCACTTCTTGCATAGTGAATTCCGATGGTCATCACAAAACGCTATAAGTTATGTTGCTTACTTACAAAAAGTGCCGACAAAAACACTGGGCTTAAAAACGCGGATTTTAGCGAATATTTGGCCTGAGACAGACGCTTAGTGAGCCTGATCCCAGTTAACGCCGCTGCCCACTTCCACCAGCAATGGAACATCGAGCGTCGTGCTGTTTTCCATCAGTTCATGGACTTTCTTCGTGACCGCATCGAGATCGTCTTTATGCACTTCAAACACCAGTTCATCGTGCACCTGCATGATCATTCGCACCCGTGGCTGCTCTTTCAGCAACCAGGCATCGACCGCAATCATGGCACGTTTGATGATATCTGCCGCCGTGCCCTGCATCGGGGCGTTAATCGCTGCACGCTCAGCGCCCGCTCGGCGGGCCGCATTGCTGGATTTGATGTCCGGCAGATACAGACGACGCCCTTCCAGCGTTTCAACGTAACCTTGTTCTTTAGCCTGCTCACGCGTACGTTCCATATATTCACGCACGCCTGGATAGCGCTCAAAATAGAGATCCATGTACTTCTGGGACTCTTTGCGCGGAATATTCAGCTGACGGGAGAGACCGAACGCACTCATACCGTAAATCAGGCCGAAATTGATCGCCTTCGCGCTGCGACGCTGTTCGTTACTGACGCTATCTAAAGGCAGACCAAAAACTTCCGCTGCGGTAGCGCGGTGAATATCTTTTCCTTCAGCAAAAGCCGTTAGCAGGCCTTTATCGCGGGAGAGATGAGCCATGATGCGCAGCTCAATTTGCGAGTAGTCCGCGGAAACAATCAGATAATCCTCTGGTGCGACAAATGCCTGACGAATACGACGCCCTTCTTCATTACGCACCGGGATGTTTTGCAGGTTCGGCTCGGTAGAAGACAAACGTCCCGTCGCTGCAACCGCCTGGTGATAGGAAGTATGTACGCGGCCCGTTTTCGCATTGATCATCAGTGGCAGCTTGTCGGTGTAGGTCGATTTCAGCTTCGCCAGCCCACGATATTCGAGGATAACTTTCGGCAGCGGGTAATCCAGCGCCAGCTCTTCCAGCACTTCTTCAGAGGTGGACGGCGCGCCACCTGGGGTTTTCTTCAGCGGCTTAATACCCTGCTTTTCAAACAGAATAACTTGTAGCTGTTTTGGTGAGGACAGATTAAATGCCTCGCCCGCTATCTCGTGTGCTTTTTGCTCAAGCTCAACCAGACGCGTCGCAAGTTCCGCAGAATGGTTGTGCAACACGTCCGGGTCGATGTTAACCCCATTACGTTCGACACGAGAAAGGACGGGCACTAACGGGATTTCGATATGCTGGAAAACATTCAGTGGGCCTTCCTGCTTTTGCAGTTTTGGCCACATTTTCAGATGCAGTTGCAGCGTAACATCGGCGTCTTCTGCCGCATAACGACCCGCTTCGTCGAGGGCAATCTGATTAAAGGTGAGCTGATTTTTGCCCTTACCGGCGATTTCTTCAAAAGTGATGGTTTTGTGTTTCAACCAGCGGTCAGAGAGGCTGTCCATATCATGACGACCGGCCACGCTGTCGAGCGTGTAGGATTCCAGCATGGTATCGAACGCAATACCACGTAACTCAATACCGTAGTTCGCCAGGATGCCGCGATCGTATTTCAGGTTCTGGCCGACTTTCAGGCTATTATCATCTTCCAGCAGCGGTTTCATCAACTCCAGCACGCGCTCGAGTGAGAGCTGCTCCGGCGCATCGATATAATCATGTGCTACCGGAACGTAGGCAGCTTCGCCCGGCTCTGCGGCAAACGACAGGCCAACCATATTGGCGGAGACGTTGTCGAGGCTGTCAGTTTCAGTATCGAACGCAAAGACTGGCGCTTTCTTCAGTTTTTCAATCCACTGTGTGAGCGTTGCTTCATCGAGAATAGTGACATAGTTTTCCGAAGAGAGCGCGGTTGCTGGCTCTTCAGGTTCTTCTTCCACCGCAGCGGCCGCCGCAGCCAGCGGTTTTGCTGATGGTTTTCCGCCTTTGGCCTGCATCCATTTCCCGGCTTCAACGTCCGTAATCCAGCGCTTGAATTCATACTGCTTAAACATACTGAGCAGTTCATCGGCCGCAGGCTCCTGAACCTCAAGCTGATCGCAGGTTAATTCCAGTTCTACGTCGGTTTTGATGGTCGCAAGCTTGTAGGAGAGATAGGCCATCTCTTTATTCTGCTCGAGCTTCGTAGCCATTGTTTTCGCGCCACGGAAGGTGAGCCCGGCTATTTTCTCCGGCTCTGCATACAGCGTATCCAGACCGCCCAACCCTTGTAGCAGCGCTTGTGCCGTTTTTTCGCCCACGCCTGGAACACCTGGAATGTTATCCGAGGAGTCACCCATCAGGGCGAGGAAATCGATAATCAACTCTGGCGGCACGCCGTATTTGGAAACCACTTCTTCCGGACCAAGCACGGTATTCGTCATGGTATTGATGAGCGTGATCTCAGGCGTGACCAACTGGGCCATGTCTTTATCACCGGTACTGATCAGCACCGGACGGCCCGATTTTGCGGCTTCACGCGCCAGAGTCCCAATCACGTCATCAGCCTCAACGCCTGAGACAGCCAGTAACGGCAGGCCCATTGCCTTTACCATCGCGTGCAGCGGTTCAATCTGCGCACGAAGATCGTCAGGCATCGGCGGACGATGAGATTTGTAATGTTCGAACAGTTCGTCACGGAAAGTTTTGCCCTTGGCATCAAAGACAACCGCCGCATGCGTTGGTTGATACTGCATGATCAGGCTGCGCAGCATATTCAGTACGCCGTACATGGCGCCCGTCGGTTCACCTGCGCTGTTCATCAGCGGAGGAAACGCGTGGTATGCGCGGTAGAGATAAGAGGAGCCATCAACCAGGATGAGAGGGTTTTCTTGGATCTGAACCATAATTTCCGTGCCTGTTTATCTGATTAAGGATAAAGGATGCCACAGACAGAGCTAAAACATGAGTTTTTCGCCGTTATTGCGCTAAAAGTTTTGTAGATCCTCGGGATCGCTCGCAACCTTGTTCTGTGGATAAGTTTGTGCATAGATTTATTCCATCGAATAAATCCTGGTCACACGTGATTCCATGTAACAATATTTATTATATTTTTCATCATGTTAACTTGAATCCATGTCATTTAACCCACTATTGGTGACAATTTGCGCCATGTGGATATAACTATTCGATATTTTTCTACTCTGGTAGGACCCGTCTTCAGGGGTGATTTCTGGTAAAATCAGCCTCTTATGCCTGTCTAAGCCGCACTTTATACAATTAACTATCTGAATAAATTGATTATGTCGAGATTACTCGCTGCGATGACGCTTTTGCTGAGTATCGCCCTTACCATTATCGTGACCATTGCCTGCTCCGTGCCAATCATCCTGGCGGGCATGATTAAACTGTTGCTTCCCATTCCCGTGGTATGGCGTTCCGTCTCGGCGTTTTGCAACCTGATGATGTACTGCTGGTGTTCTGGCCTTGCATTATTACTTCATCTGAATCCGTGGCTGAAGTGGGATGTCGAAGGTCTTGAAGGGCTGAACAAGAAGAACTGGTATCTGCTTATCTGTAATCACCACAGCTGGGCAGACATCGTTGTGTTGTGCGTTTTATTCCGCAAGCATATCCCGATGAATAAATACTTTTTGAAGCAGCAGCTGGCCTGGGTTCCGTTTATCGGTCTGGCCTGTTGGGCGCTGGATATGCCCTTTATGCGGCGCTACTCAAGGGGCTATTTGATTCGCCATCCGGAACGTCGAGGGAAAGATGTGGAAACCACGCGTCGTTCATGCGAGAAATTCCGCAATCATCCCACCACGATTGTGAATTTCGTCGAAGGCTCTCGATTTACGGAAGAAAAGCGCATTGAAACGCACTCGTCTTATAAGCATCTTCTGCCGCCGAAGGCTGCTGGGATCGCGATGGCTCTGAACGTGCTGGGAGGCCAGTTCGATAAGCTAATGAATGTCACGCTGTGCTATCCAGAAAACGATCGCACGCCCTTTTTCGATATGCTGAGCGGGAAGCTAACCCGCATTGTCGTCCACGTGGATCTGGTTCCTGTGGCCGAAGAGCTGCACGGCGATTACGTGAACGATAAGAACTTTAAGCGCGGTTTTCAGCGTTGGCTGAATGCTTTATGGACGGAAAAAGATGCGCGAATCGAAGAGATGAAAGCGGCGGCAAGTGTGAAATGAATTTACGTTATTAGCCTTCTGATATTTCTGGGCACAGAAACAATAACGCCGGTCAGTGACCGGCGTTTTTTTTATTTCTTCTCAACCAGTTGCTTCACGGTGTCGGCATATTGCTGCACGAAGACATCCATGTTGCTGGTATCCATACCCTGCGGGTTCAGCTGATATTTACCGTTGACGTACATCGCCGGAACCCCCTGCAGTTGCAGATCGGCAGCTGCTTTTTCTTCCTGAGCAACGATGGATTTCACCACGAAGCTGTTCCAGGCTGCGTCATAATCTTCGCCTTTAATGCCTGCATCTACGAAGACCTGACGGATGTCAGCAACAGTTTGTACGGTCTGGGTCTTCTGCACGGCTTCAAACATTGGGGCGGTGATCTTATCTTCCACACCCAGCGCCATAGCCACTGCCCACGCCTGAGTCAGCTCTTTGCCCAGTGGGCCCAGGAACTCAACGTGGTACTTGGTCATTTTTGTGCCTTCCGGCAGTTTCTTCTTCACGGTATCGGAGACGTGAAGCACCTGCTCAAACTCATAACAGTGCGGGCAATAGAATGAGAAGAACTCCAGAACCTGTGGTTCACCAGCAACAGGCTTCTCCAGCGTGGAGAATTGTTTGCCATCAGTGATTTGCGCAGCGGCGGCGCTGAATGCCAGTACCATGCCTGCCAGCGCCAGAAAAATCTTTTTCATTGTTAACTCTCTCCTGAAAATGTCTGTTAATACATTGGCGTTAATTGTAATGGTGGCTCCTGGAGAACTCTGACTTGTTCCAGGAACATTTGGGTTTGCCTGCGCCAGTTATCTTCCTCGGCAAGCCACGGAAAATTAACGGGAAAGGCAGGATCTCCCCAGCGGCGGATTAACCACGCCAGGTAGTAAACCATACGCATAGCGCGTAGCGGTTCAATGAAGGAAAGCTCAGCGGTATCAAACGTGCTGAACTCTTCATAGGCTTCAAGAATGGTATCAAGCTGCATCAAACGTTCGGCACGATCGCCGTGCAACAGCATCCACAAGTCCTGAACAGCCGGTCCATTTCGGGCATCATCAAGATCGACAAACATCGGCCCATCGCGCCAGAGTATGTTACCGGCATGGCAATCGCCATGAAGTCTCAAAGATGTAAAACGGGTGTGCCATTGCTGCATGACGGCATCAATCAGCTTGTCTGTGGCTGCGAGGAAATCGGCTTTTAGAGAAGATGGAACCAGCGGCGTAGTTTCAAAAATCTGGCGGGGTTCCAGTAAATATTCCTGTAGGCCGATATCCGGACGCGCGGTAAACAGCTTCTTGCGACCGGTCTGATGAAGGCGTCCTAATGAACGGCCAACCCATTCCATCTGGTCGAGGTTATCAGGTTCAAACTGACGCCCTCCGACGCTTGGGAAAACGGCGAAGGAAAACCCCTGTTGGCTCAGGAGCGTTTCACCCTCAAATGTAATAGGTGCCGCAACAGGTACATCATCGGCCTGTAAGTCCTGCGCGAACTGGTGCTCTTCACGGATTTGGTCTGCGGACCAGCGCTGTGGACGATAGAATTTCACGACGAAGCGACGCCGGTCTTCATCCTGAAATTGCCAGACGCGGTTCTCGTAGCTGTTGAGTGGAGTCAAACCTGAATCCACCCGAATACCCTGATCAAAAAGTGCATCAACGATGGTATCCGGGTGTAGAGTCTGGAAAGTAAAAGCCTTATCGTTCATCCGATTATCCGGAAATTACTGCGAATAATTCAGGATATCATTTCACAGCCTTTTCGGTCGCCCCTCTTACAAGCTTTTACTCTTTTATTACGCCACGAGCGCGGAGCAGTGCGGTTTTAAAATCTTCTTCATAATCTTTCTTAATGCCCGGGATAGCGGCATCTTTCGCGGAATCGCGCATTTTCAGATGATAAATCAGAATATCATCGGAAAGATCCGTCAGCTCACCGTCAAAACCTGACTCCTTCGCCAGTTTCTGTAAGAATTGCATCAGATTCAGCTCGGGCTCTTTTTGCCAGGCTGGCTGGAGAAGCTCAATCACTTCGTTCAGACGTTTACATTTCATTTATTTGCTCCTTACGCTTAACAGTCACACGTTAGCAGGGTCAAACCCACAATAAAAGAGGCGATATTCATGAATCAATATCAGGGGATAACAGGCGTCGTACTGGCAGGTGGAAAGGCAAGCCGAATGGGTAGCATCGATAAAGGATTACAGGAACTTAATGGTATTCCGCTGTGGCAACACGTCGCCGCTACGCTTTCAGCACAAACAGAAACGTTGGTTCTCAGCGCTAATCGTTCCCTGGATATTTACCGTTCCTATGGCCATGTCGTCGTGGAGGATACATTACCGGATTACCCCGGTCCTCTTGCCGGAATGCTCTCTGCTATGAAGCAATTACCGGGCGAGTGGTTTCTGTTTTGCCCGTGCGATACGCCCTTTGTCCCTACATTTCTGACCGATCGTTTTTTGCAGTTTAAAGCTCTATCACCGGTGGTATGGGCATACGACGGTGAACGCGATCATCCGACTGTTTCTCTCATTAGCCGCAGCGTGGTCCCGGCCCTGGAAAAATATCTCGAGGCAGGAGAACGTCGGGTGATGGTCTTTCTTCAGCAGTGTGGTGGACATCGCGTTGATTTTAGCGATGCCAAAAACGCATTTATCAACGTGAATACGCTCGACGATTTACAAAACATGCAGGTGAAATTATGACGCCGGTTCTGGCCATTGCCGCATGGAGCGGTACGGGAAAAACGACCTTATTGAAAGCGCTGATCACGGAACTGTGCGCTCGCGGTTTACGCCCTGGACTCATCAAACATACTCATCATCGGATGGATGTCGACACACCGGGGAAAGACAGCTACGAACTGCGCAAGGCAGGAGCCGCCCAAACGTTGGTTGCTAGTGCACAGCGCTGGGCATTAATGACGGAAACGACAGAAGCTGAAGAACCTGACCTGCAGTATCTGGTTAGCCGCATGGATCTCTCAATGCTGGATCTGGTGCTTGTTGAGGGTTTTAAACACGAGCCTGTCGCGAAAATTATGCTGTTTCGACAAGGTGCTTCTCACACGATTGAAGAACTTGCTCTCGACGAATACGTCGTAGCCATTGCCAGTGACACTCCGATTGATGCGCTTTGCCCATTATTGGATCTTAATAATATCAATCAGATAGCCGATTTTATTGAGCTATGGGTAGCGCAGCAGCGAGTCTGACCGACTTTTAGCAGGAGCGATAATCTGGATTAAGATTAGAGAATGCAGAGAGCATGAAGGAATTTTATGACGTATAAACGCAAAAAACCCCGGCCTTTCGGTCGGGGTTTCTTACTTATTTGATGCCTGGCAGTTCCCTACTCTCGCATGGGGAGACCCCACACTACCATCGGCGCTACGGCGTTTCACTTCTGAGTTCGGCATGGGGTCAGGTGGGACCACCGCGCTGTTGCCGCCAGGC
>NZ_JALIGG010000041.1:0-33052 GCF_024764965.1 Scandinavium tedordense
GTGGCGTATACTACGCTTTCCTCTTTCAGAGTCAACCCTTAATTTCAGGATTTTTAACTCTCATCGCCGCCGGTACACTGTGAAGTTGTTCACATGTTCCGTGTCGATGGAGGCGCATTATAGGGAGTTCTGATGGTACCGCAATACCTAAATGACAGAAAAATGACTGACTGCTGCATTCCACAGCAAAACCCCGCTTTATACCCATTTACACACAGAGTTATCCACAAACGTGAGAAAACCCAAAAATTCGCGAGCGTTGCGCAAACGTTTT
Organism: Scandinavium tedordense; assembly: GCF_024764965.1. Lineage (NCBI taxonomy): Bacteria > Pseudomonadati > Pseudomonadota > Gammaproteobacteria > Enterobacterales > Enterobacteriaceae > Scandinavium > Scandinavium tedordense. The sequence continues at coordinate 275 of NZ_JALIGG010000041.1, forward strand.
CGTTACAATGCCCGCGCTAAAACAAGGATGCCCCGTGAGGGGCGTTAGCTGAGTTTTTCGGTAAAAATTCAGCTAACGCTCTCTGTAATCGTCAAATCCAGGGGATTTACCATGCAACAACGTCGTCCAGTCCGCCGCGCTTTACTCAGCGTTTCTGATAAAGCCGGTATCGTCGAATTCGCACAGGCACTTTCCGCACGTGGTGTGGAGCTGCTGTCTACCGGCGGAACCGCTCGCCTGTTAGCAAATGAAGGTTTGCCGGTTACCGAAGTTTCCGATTACACCGGTTTCCCTGAAATGATGGACGGACGCGTTAAGACGCTGCACCCGAAAGTACATGGTGGGATCCTCGGCCGTCGCGGTCAGGATGATTCCATTATGGAAGCACACGGGATTGCCCCTATCGATATGGTTGTCGTTAACCTTTACCCGTTCGCCCAGGCCGTTGCCCGCGACGGCTGCTCTCTGGAAGATGCGGTTGAGAATATCGATATTGGTGGCCCAACGATGGTTCGCTCTGCTGCCAAGAACCATAAAGATGTGGCGATCGTAGTAAAGAGTAGCGACTACGCTTCTATTATTAGTGAGATGGATGCTCAGGAAGGCTCCCTCTCTCTCGAAACTCGTTTCGATCTCGCGATTAAATCCTTCGAACACACCGCAGCCTACGACAGCATGATTGCCAACTACTTCGGCAGCCTGGTCCCGGCCTACCACGGTGAAACCAAACAACCAGCCGGTCGCTTCCCGCGTACCCTCAACCTGAACTTCATTAAGAAGCAGGATATGCGCTACGGTGAAAACAGCCATCAGCAGGCTGCCTTCTATATAGAAGAAGAAATAAAGGAAGCGTCCGTCGCTACCGCACAACAGGTGCAGGGCAAAGCGCTTTCCTATAACAACATCGCCGATACCGATGCCGCCCTGGAATGTGTGAAGGAATTCAGCGAACCGGCCTGTGTGATCGTCAAGCACGCCAACCCATGCGGTGTGGCGGTTAGCGACTCCATTCTGGATGCCTACGATCGCGCATACAAAACCGACCCGACTTCTGCATTCGGCGGCATTATTGCCTTTAACCGCGAACTGGATGCCGAAACAGCGCAGTCCATCATCTCCCGCCAGTTTGTGGAAGTGATCATTGCGCCATCAGCGTCTGAAGACGCGCTGAAAATCACCGCAGCGAAACAAAACGTCCGCGTGCTGACCTGCGGCCAGTGGGATACCCGCCTGGCCGGTCTTGATTTCAAACGTGTTAACGGTGGCCTTCTGGTTCAGGACCGCGATTTGGGCATGGTGACAGCGGGTGAACTGCGCGTGGTCAGCAAACGACAGCCCAGCGAACAGGAACTGCGTGACGCGTTGTTCTGCTGGAAAGTGGCCAAGTTCGTTAAATCTAACGCCATCGTTTATGCCAAAGAGAACATGACCATTGGTATAGGCGCCGGTCAGATGAGCCGTGTGTACTCCGCGAAGATTGCCGGGATTAAAGCTGCCGATGAAGGCCTGGAAGTCAAAGGCTCCGCGATGGCGTCCGATGCCTTCTTCCCGTTCCGCGATGGTATTGATGCCGCGGCATCCGTAGGCGTGACTTGCGTTATACAGCCTGGCGGTTCCATCCGTGATGAAGAAGTCATCGCTGCGGCTGATGAACACGGCATCGCGATGATCTTCACTGACATGCGCCACTTCCGCCATTAATTCCCGGAGCAGACGATGAAAGTTTTAGTAATTGGTAACGGCGGGCGTGAACACGCCCTGGCGTGGAAAGCGGCACAGTCGTCGCTGGTTGAGACCGTATTCGTAGCACCGGGTAATGCGGGCACCGCACTTGAGCCGACGCTGCAAAACGTGGCGATTAGCGCCACCGATATTCCGGCGCTGCTGGACTTTGCTCTAAGTGAAAAGATTGGCCTGACTATCGTTGGTCCGGAAACGCCGCTGGTGCTGGGTGTCGTTGATGCATTCCGCAACGCGGGCCTGACCATTTTCGGCCCAACGCAAGCCGCGGCACAGTTGGAAGGTTCCAAGGCGTTCACCAAAGACTTCCTGGCACGCCATAAGATCCCAACGGCTGAATACCAGAATTTTACCGAGGTTGAACCCGCGCTGGTTTATTTGCGCGAGAAAGGTGCGCCGATCGTTATCAAAGCCGATGGTCTGGCCGCGGGTAAAGGCGTGATTGTCGCAATGACGCTGGAAGAAGCCGAAGCTGCGGTCCACGACATGCTGGCGGGTAATGCGTTTGGCGATGCGGGCCACCGGATCGTAATTGAAGAGTTTCTCGATGGTGAAGAAGCCAGCTTTATCGTGATGGTCGATGGCGAGAATGTACTGCCAATGGCCACCAGCCAGGATCATAAACGCGTAGGCGATGGCGATACCGGGCCAAATACCGGTGGCATGGGTGCGTATTCTCCGGCTCCAGTGGTGACCGACAACGTTCATCAGCGCACCATGGATCGCGTTATCTGGCCAACCGTGCGCGGCATGGCGGCGGAAGGCAACATCTATACCGGCTTCCTGTATGCCGGACTGATGATTGATAAAGAAGGCAATCCGAAGGTTATCGAGTTCAACTGCCGTTTCGGCGACCCGGAAACACAGCCTATTATGCTGCGCCTGCAGTCTGACCTGGTTGAATTGTGCCTCGCGGCCTGCGAAGGCAAACTGGATGAGAAAACGTCCCGCTGGGATCCACGCGCATCGCTTGGTGTGGTGATGGCCGCGGGAGGATATCCTGGCAACTATCGCAACGGCGACGAAATTCACGGTCTGCCGCTGGAAGAAGTTGAAGGCGGGAAAGTGTTCCAGGCTGGAACTACGCTGTCGAATGACGACCGCGTATTGACTAACGGCGGTCGCGTCCTTTGCGTCACGGCCTTGGGTGAAACCGTGGCCGATGCACAGAAACGGGCTTACCAGTTAATGCAGGATATTCACTGGGAAGGCTGTTTCAGTCGGAAAGATATTGGTTACCGCGCGATTGCGCGTGAGCAAGGCAAGTAATCCTGATAATTCGCCCTTTCCCGCGCGGAGAGGGCATTCTGCTTAGAAGCTCTTTTCCGTCGGCTGCCAGGTGCAGAAATCTTCATTTGCCACCAGCAACAGCTGCGAACCTTCCGGCGCTTCCAGCCACGCCACGCTCACTTCCACCGATGAATGACTCTGTCGTCGTTCGATGTGACTTATTGCATGCACTTCTAAATCAGGCTTAATCGTCTGCCCTTCGCAAGTCGTCACGGTGTGATTTGCATGCCAGCGTCCCTGACGCAGTACCACACGGCCCTGACGCAGTGCATCGCTGGTCTGGCGGATTTGCTGTGCCTGGTAGCGATATAACGCTATCTGGTCGTTTGAAAGCTGCTGTTTTTGCCCGTTGACTTCACGCTGCATAAAGCTCAGATCGCCGTGGTCATCAAAACGCACGCGAATGTGTTCCGGCGGCTTACTGTAGATATTAAGTTCAATCAGAGAGAGCGTATCGCCCTGCCAGCGGTATTCGCTGGTTGACGTGTTCCCGCTGCGCCACGGGCTGAATGCCGCGAGCATATGGGTTTCATTGTCGGAATCTTTACGCCAAATGCGCACTGCGCCTTGGTTGTCTGCATAACCGCTGGCAGTAAATGGCGGCAGAGACGAATTGTGGCTACAGGCAGACAGCAGCAACACGCCAGCCAGCATCAATGCGCGACGCCAGATAGACAAAAGGGGCGATACCGCCCCTTCGTTAAAACTGTTCACCGGCACGCGGTCTTACTTAACTGCGTCTTTCAGAGCTTTGCCAGAAACAAATGCCGGCACGTTAGCTGCGGCGATTTTGATTTCATTACCGGTCTGCGGGTTGCGGCCAGTACGCTCAGCGCGGTGGTTCACTTTGAAGGTACCGAAACCAACCAGTTGTACAGCATCACCTTCTTTCAGAGACTCAGTAATTGCAGCCAGAGTAGATTCCAGGGCAGATTTAGCCTGTGCTTTTGACAGGTCAGCCTTGTCCGCAATTACATCAATCAGTTGAGTCTTGTTCATATGTTATCCTTACAATGTGTTTATCGCTTGCTAAGCATCGAGTGCGACGGAAATGCCAAAAAAGCACTCTCCTGCATACACGCACCGATAGCCACTTTTTTTCGCCTTCCAAATGTAGACCAGACGGGGGGCAGATGTGAAGCCTTCAGGCACGACAATTCGGACTGAATGTCACGTTTTGTGGCTTCATTGATTAAAATTTATCCCGATATTACTCTCACCAGCCTCACGAAGGTCCGCGCGCAGCCCTTTTATCAGTTCAAGATCGCGTTCTTCGCACTCTGCCAGAAGTCTGAAAATTTCCCACTGGATGTCCCATTCCTGCTCAACTGCTGGATTTTCTTTCAGCTCTTCATCTGTCATTTCGCGACCGGCTTGGGTCATTTCAAGCATCGCGACGGTAGTGATCGAAGACTTGCTGACTTCAATGGCGTGCTCGAGGGTTTCACCACTCAGACGCGAATGCACCAGTTCACTCAACGCCACGCAGGCGTCAATTGCCGGGTACACACCGTACATGTCGAAATCATCCGCAACCGGGATCGCTTCTTCCAGCTTTTCGAGCTGGCTGTCGAAGTTTACCTTGGCGTCCTTCACAGTCAGGGTTTCCCAGATAAGATCGAGAATACGACGATAAATCTGCCCATCAGTAAATTCAGTCTGCTGACAGAACATGGCGTAGTTCGGATACATGCGCTCGCACAGGCAAGCCATGAAGGTCACATGCTGCCAGCTTTCCAGCTTCTCAAGGCGCAGATGAATCGGGTTTTGTAACATGATGAGCTCTCGAATGCGTTAATTAGCGGCAGTTTACCTGAATCAGGGCTGAATTGCTTGCCAACGCAGGAAGGCGGGCCTTTCGGAGGCAACCGCATCGGCCCAGCGGGTGGGTTCCGGTAGGCGATATCCCTGCGTGCAGCGCTGAACCCACGCCAACGCGCTGTCCTGGCTGACGCGATGTCCGGTGGCGATAAACAGCGGATTACAGCGCACTTTGCTGCGCCAGACCCAACCCAGTTGTTCCTGTTTATCCATCAGTGGTGCCAGTGCGCCCGGTTCGGCAGACAGCGGTTCGAACTTGCCGCACAGGCGTTTTTTCGCCACGCCAATCGTTGGAACGTCCACTAACAAACCAAAGTGGCTGGCGACACCCAAACGCCGCGGATGGGAAATCCCGTGACCATCGACAAACAGCAGGTCAGGTTTACGAGAAAGTTGTTCCCACGCCGTCAGCAGCGCGGGATATTCACGGAATGACAGGAAGCCAGGGATGTAAGGCATGGTGGTAGGAATACGCGCTATCTGGTATTCCACCAATTCGAGGTCCGGATAGGTCAGCAGGACGATGGCCGCGCGGGTTATCTCGCCACCCTGCTCGAATCCCACATCTGCACCGCCGATGAGCCTCGGAGGATCTGCAGAAAAACGATCCTCGCGGATCACGGACAATGCTAACGCCCGCTGTTGTTCACGAAGATCCGCCAGATCCATGCTTCGCCCTTAGCGGTGATACTGCGGCGACAGGCGGTGCACAGCGTCAACGAATGCGCCCGCGTGTTCCGGTGGAACATCCTGATGGATGCCATGCCCAAGGTTGAACACGTGGCCTTCTCCCTCGCCAAATCCAGCCAGAATGGTCGCCACTTCTTCTTCAATGCGTGCAGGCTGCGCGTACAGCATCGACGGATCCATATTGCCTTGCAGCGCAACTTTATGCCCCACGCGACGACGCGCATCGGCAATATCCGTGGTCCAGTCGAGGCCCAGCGCATCGCAGCCGGTTTCTGCCATCGCTTCCAGCCATTGCCCGCCGCCTTTGGTAAACAGTGTTACCGGCACGCGATGACCTTCGTTTTCACGCAGCAGGCCATCAATAATTTTGTGCATGTAGTAGAGGGAGAACTGCTGATAATCACGCCCGGTCAGCACGCCGCCCCAGGTGTCGAAAATCATCACCGATTGCGCCCCGGCTTTGATTTGCGCGTTCAGATACAACGTGACGCTTTTCGCCAGCTTATCGAGCAGCAAATGCAGCGCCTGCGGATCGGCATACATCATCTTCTTGATAACGGTAAACGCTTTACTGCTGCCACCTTCAACCATGTAAGTGGCCAGCGTCCACGGGCTGCCGGAGAAACCAATCAGCGGCACTTCGCCCTTCAGTTCTCGGCGAATGGTCCGTACCGCGTTCATCACGTAGCCCAGTTCCTGTTCAGGATCCGGCACTGGCAGCTTTTCGATATCAGCTTTGGTTTTCAGCGGGGAAGTAAAACGCGGGCCTTCACCGGTTTCAAAATACAGGCCCAGGCCCATCGCATCAGGAATCGTCAGAATGTCCGAGAAGAGGATCGCCGCGTCCAGCGGGAAACGCCGCAGTGGCTGCAACGTCACTTCGCAGGCCAGCTCCGCGTTCTTGCACAGCGACATAAAATCGCCCGCTTCGGCACGCGTGGCTTTGTACTCCGGCAAATAGCGGCCCGCTTGTCTCATCATCCAGACAGGGGTGATATCAACAGGCTGGCGCATCAGCGCACGCAGATAACGATCGTTCTTCAGTTCGGTCATGTTTGCAGTTCCTTTATGCATCATGCGAGAAGTGTACCATCACTCATAGTCTGCCCGACACATCGCCACCGTATCTTCAATCAAACGGCGCGCCACGGTTCCCGGCGGAGGCAGCAACGGCAGATTGTCGTAGCGATACCAGTTGGCTTCAATCAGCTCTTTCGGGTCGATAACGATATCGCCACTATCGTAGTCAGCCATATACGCTGTCATCAGCGACTGCGGGAACGGCCACGGTTGCGAGGTCACATAGCGAAGATTTTTAACGCGGATGCTGCTCTCTTCCATCACTTCTCGAGCCACCGCCTGTTCGAGGGTTTCCCCGACTTCAACAAACCCCGCCAGCACCGTGTGCACGCCGTTGCGATGGCGCGTGTGCTGGGCCAGCAGAATCGAATCATCACGGCGGATAGCCACAATAATGCACGGCGCAATTTGCGGGTAATAACGCTCGCGGCAGTGACTGCACAGCATCGCCCATTCGGTTTTGCTCGGGTGCATGCTGTGCCCGCAGTATCCGCAGAATTTATGGGAACGATAAAATTCCGTCAGCTGAACACCGCGCCCGGCAAGCTGGAACAAACCCACATCCTGATCCAGCACCTGGCGAACCGTGCCCATATCCTGGCGTCGCGCCTGCTGAATCAGCCACACGGGTTCGCCCTGCCATTCCCCGATAGGCATCGCATTCAGACCGACAAGATCGAATTTTTCCGCCTCGCCATGCGGCAACTCGCCGCCAGGCAGCCATAATTTCTGTTCGTGACTGACTATCCACCAGCCGCGATCTAATTTTTCAATTATACGATCCATATCTATTGCACTACCTTCGCTTCACTGGCACTTTGTTAACAGTGCTTTTACATTTTTGGGTGAGCCGGTTTTGCTCTTTCACATGCGGAGTCCATCATGCTAAACCAGTTAGAAAGCCTGACAGAGCGCGTCGGCGGCAGCCACCAACTTGTCGATCAATGGCTCCAGGTGCGTAAACAATTGCTCGTCGCCTATTACAATCTGGTTGGCATTAAGCCTGGCAAAGGATCGTATATGCGTCTTAACGAGAAAGCACTGGACGATTTTTGTCAGCGCCTGGTGGATTATCTCTCCGCCGGCCATTTCAGTATTTATGAACGCATTGTCGGCGAATTGAAAGGTGAAAACCCACTTTTGACGGCAACAAAGCTCTATCCGCAACTCGAAGGCAACACTCAGCAAATTATGGACATGTATGATTCCAGCCTGGAAACCGCCATTGATGACGACAATTGCATGGAGTTTCAAGGGGCGTTATCCAGCCTCGGCGAAGCCCTCGCCGCCCGGTTTACGCTGGAAGACAGCCTGATTGCGCTGGCACTGGATAACAAGCTAAACGGCAGCGCGAACGATGAAAATCAGATTGCGCGTCCGGCTTGAGTTCTTAAGCATTAACGAGTAATTTACATTCTTCACCTCGCCGCTGGCGGGGGTTTATCTTGTCGGAGTGCCCATTTGGGCTGAGACCGTTAATTCGGGATCCGCGGAACCTGATCAGGTTAGTACCTGCGAAGGGAACAAGAGTCACCTTTAGTACACGCAGTCATTCTGGTTGTATCAAGGCGGCAACTGAGCGAATCTCCAGGCGCTTACACAAATAAGTGACCTGGGGTGAACGAAGGCAGCCAACGCAGAAACAGCCTGAATGATAAGTGCACCTCTTGATTCATCCGTCGTCTGACAAGCCATTTCCTTCATACACTGGAATGCGCTATGTCTACTACCAAACTCTCCCGCCGCGAACAGCGTGCACACGCCCAACACTTTATCGATACCCTCGAAGGTACGGCTTTCCCCAATTCGAAACGGATTTACCTCCAGGGTTCTCGCGATGATATTCGTGTGCCGATGCGCGAAATTCAGCTCAGCCCAACGCTCCTTGGCGGCGCCAAAGGTAACCCCCAGTTCGAACAAAACGAAGCCGTGCCGGTGTATGACACTTCCGGCCCGTATGGCGATCCGGATATTGCGATCAACGTGCAGCAGGGCCTGGCCAAAGTGCGCCAGCCGTGGATTGACGCACGCCATGACAGCGAACCGTTGGACGAACGCAGCTCCGCTTATACCAAACAACGTCTGGCCGACGACGGTCTCGACGAACTGCGGTTCACCGGCCTGCTGACGCCCAAACGCGCCGTCGCGGGCAAATGCGTGACCCAGCTGTACTACGCCCGTCAGGGCATCGTCACCCCTGAAATGGAGTTTATTGCCATTCGCGAAAACATGGGCCGCGAGCGCATTCGCGGCGAAGTGTTACGCCACCAGCATCCAGGCGAAGGTTTTGGCGCGCGTCTGCCAGAAAACATCACCCCTGAATTTGTACGCGATGAAGTCGCCGCAGGCCGCGCCATCATTCCAGCCAACATCAATCACCCGGAATCTGAACCGATGATCATCGGCCGCAATTTCCTGGTGAAGGTTAACGCCAATATCGGCAACTCGGCGGTCACGTCGTCCATCGAAGAAGAAGTGGAAAAACTGGTATGGTCGACGCGTTGGGGCGCGGACACGGTGATGGATTTATCCACCGGGCGCTACATCCACGAAACCCGTGAGTGGATCCTGCGCAACAGCCCGGTGCCGATTGGCACAGTGCCGATTTATCAGGCGCTGGAGAAGGTGAACGGTATTGCCGAAGACCTGACATGGGAAGCGTTCCGCGACACGCTTCTGGAACAGGCGGAACAGGGTGTAGATTACTTCACCATTCACGCGGGCGTGCTGCTGCGCTACGTGCCGATGACCGCCAAACGCCTGACCGGCATCGTTTCCCGCGGCGGCTCGATCATGGCGAAATGGTGTCTGTCGCACCATCAGGAAAACTTTTTGTATCAGCATTTCCGCGAGATTTGCGAAATCTGCGCCGCGTACGATGTGTCCCTCTCGCTGGGCGACGGCCTGCGCCCTGGCTCAATTCAGGATGCCAACGATGAAGCACAGTTTGCCGAACTGCATACCCTTGGCGAACTGACCAAAATCGCCTGGGAATACGACGTACAGGTGATGATTGAAGGCCCGGGCCACGTGCCAATGCAGATGATCCGCCGCAACATGACCGAAGAGCTGGAACACTGCCACGAAGCGCCATTCTACACTCTGGGGCCGTTAACCACCGATATCGCACCGGGCTACGACCATTTCACTTCCGGGATTGGCGCAGCGATGATTGGCTGGTTCGGCTGCGCGATGCTGTGCTACGTCACGCCAAAAGAGCACCTCGGCTTACCGAATAAAGAAGATGTTAAACAAGGGCTCATCACCTACAAAATTGCCGCTCACGCAGCTGACCTCGCGAAGGGTCATCCGGGCGCGCAAATCCGCGATAACGCCATGTCAAAAGCGCGCTTTGAATTCCGCTGGGAAGACCAGTTCAACCTGGCGCTCGATCCGTTCACCGCTCGCGCTTATCACGACGAAACCCTGCCGCAGGAGTCCGGCAAAGTGGCGCACTTCTGCTCGATGTGCGGGCCGAAGTTTTGCTCGATGAAAATCTCCCAGGAAGTACGCGACTACGCGGCGGCGCAGACCATCGAAGTGGGTATGGCCGATATGTCTGAAAATTTTCGCGCCAAAGGTGGTGAAATCTATCTGCGCAAGGAGGAAGCCTGATGATTCAGCCTGATTTCCCTACGGTGCCGCAGCGCCTGGGCCTTTATCCGGTTGTCGACAGCGTGGAGTGGATTGCGCGTTTGCTGGACAGTGGCGTGCGCACGCTCCAGCTGCGCATAAAAGACAAGACCGATGACGAGGTGGAAGCAGACGTAATCGCAGCCATTGCTCTGGGCCGCCGCTATCGCGCCCGGCTGTTTATCAATGATTACTGGCGGCTGGCAGTGAAACATCGGGCCTACGGGGTGCATCTCGGCCAGGAAGATTTGGCCGTAACAGACCTGGATGGTATCCGTGACGCAGGCCTGCGGCTCGGCGTTTCGACGCATGACGATATGGAAATTGACGTAGCGCTGGCGGCGAAACCGTCGTACATCGCGCTGGGCCACGTTTTTCCGACACAAACCAAACAGATGCCGTCAGCCCCGCAAGGGCTGGCGCAGCTGGCCGAACACATCGCGCGGTTGAATGATTATCCGACGGTGGCAATTGGTGGCATCAGCCTCGAACGCGCCCCATCAGTGCTGGCCACCGGTGTCGGCAGTATTGCGGTCGTCAGCGCCATTACTCAGGCGCAGGACTGGCAGTTGGCCACCGCGCAACTGCTGGAAATGGCGGGAGCTGGCGATGAATGACCACCAGTTTATGCGCTACAGCCGCCAGATCCTGGTCGATGATATCGCGATTGAAGGGCAGCAGAAGCTACTTGCCAGCCGGGTGCTGATTATTGGCCTCGGCGGTCTGGGCTCACCAGCAGCGCTGTATCTGGCCGGAGCGGGCATCGGCACGCTCGTACTGGCCGATGATGACCACGTTCACATCAGTAATTTGCAGCGACAAATCCTGTATACGTCGGCAGATATAGACCAACCCAAATCGGAAGCCACCCGACGGCGGCTTTCGCAACTCAACCCGGATATTACGCTTATCGCGCTGAATCAGCGCCTCAGCGGGGAGCCACTTCGCCAGCAGGTTCAACAGGCCGATGTGGTACTCGACTGTACCGATACGATGGCAAGTCGCCAGGCGATCAACGCCGCCTGCGTTGCACACGGCACACCGTTGATCATTGCCAGCGCCGTCAGCTTTGGCGGACAGTTGATGGTTGTCGCCCCGCCACTGACGCATGGCTGTTATCGCTGCCTGTGGCCCGATGAACTGGAGCCCGAACGCAACTGCCGCACCGCCGGGATCGTCGGTCCGGTTGTCGGCGTGATGGGCACGTTGCAGGCGTTAGAAGCCATCAAATTACTGAGCGGAATGGAAACGGCGCAGGACATCCTGCGTCTGTTCGATGGGCGTTCTGGCAACTGGCGATCGCTGACCCGAACGCGCTCAGTAGATTGCCCGGTATGCGGAGGCGCTGATGCATATTCTGGTTAACGATGAGCACGTGAAATGTGAAACCGGACTGCACGTGGCTGCGCTGCTGACACAGCTCGGCCAGGACAAACCCGGCGTCGCGCTGGCGCTCAACCAGCAGATTTTGCCGCGCGCCCAATGGGCGGAACGTTCGTTGCAGGAAGGCGATGCGCTCCTGCTTTTTCAGGTCATCGCCGGAGGCTGACATGTTACATATTGCCGATAAAACCTTTGAATCACACCTGTTCACCGGCACCGGGAAATTTGCGTCACCTGAGTTGATGGTCGATTCCATTCGGGCCTCTGGCAGCCAACTGGTCACACTGGCGATGAAGCGCATTAACCTTCGTCAGCATAATGATGCCATTCTCCAGCCGCTGCAGGATGCTGGCGTTTCACTTTTGCCGAATACATCCGGCGCCAAAACGGCGGAAGAAGCCGTGTTTGCCGCCCGTCTGGCGCGCGAGGCGCTGGGCACGAACTGGCTCAAACTGGAAATTCATCCTGATGCCCGCTGGCTGTTGCCGGATCCGATCGAAACGCTGAAGGCTGCGGAATTGCTGGTAAAAGAAGGGTTTGTGGTCCTGCCTTACTGCGGTGCCGATCCGGTCCTGTGCAAACGTCTTGAGGAAGTCGGCTGCGCGGCGGTGATGCCGCTGGGCGCACCGATTGGTTCAAATCAGGGGCTAGAAACCCGGGCGATGCTGGAAATCATTATTGCGCAGGCAACGGTTCCAGTGGTTGTGGATGCGGGGATTGGCGTGCCGAGCCATGCCGCGCAGGCGCTGGAAATGGGGGCTGATGCGGTGTTGGTCAATACAGCGATTGCAGTGGCAGATTCTCCCGTTCAGATGGCCATCGCCTTTCGCCTTGCGGTAGAAGCAGGCGTGTTGGCACGTGAGGCTGGGCCAGGAGCCAGAAGCAGGCAGGCTCAGGCCACCAGCCCGCTGACCGGTTTTCTGGAGGCGTTGTGATGGCCACCTTCACTGAACGCTGGCGACAGCTAGACTGGGATGACATACGACTGAAAATCCACAGTAAAACGGCGGTGGACGTGGAGCGGGCCCTCGCTGCTCGTCAGCTCACCCGAGACCATTTCATTGCCCTGCTCTCCCCTGCGGCCGATGCGTATCTTGAGCCGCTTGCCCAGCGGGCACAGCAGCTGACCCGCCAGCGTTTTGGCAATACCGTCAGTTTCTACGTTCCACTGTATCTGTCGAATCTCTGTGCCAACGACTGCACCTACTGCGGCTTTTCAATGAGCAACCGTATCAAGCGCAAGACACTGGATTCACTGGAAATTAGCCGAGAATGCGAGGCGATCCGCGCGATGGGCTTTGAGCATCTGCTTTTGGTCACCGGCGAGCATCAGGCGAAAGTGGGTATGGATTATTTTCGTCGCCATCTGCCGGATATTCGCCGCCGATTTTCGTCAATGCAGATGGAGGTTCAACCCCTGTCGCAGGCTGAGTATGCCGAACTGAAAGCGCTGGGACTCGATGGCGTGATGGTCTATCAGGAAACGTATCACGAGACGATGTATGCGCGACATCATCTGAAAGGCAACAAACAGGATTTCATCTGGAGACTGGAAACGCCCGACAGATTGGGTAAAGCGGGGATTGATAAAATCGGTCTCGGGGCGCTAATTGGACTTTCCGACAGCTGGCGCGTGGATTGCTATATGGTGGCGGAGCATCTGCTCTGGTTACAGAAGCATTATTGGCAGAGCCGCTACTCCATCTCGTTTCCCCGTTTGCGGCCCTGCGCTGGAGGCATTGAACCCGCATCGTTAATGGATGAACGCCAGTTGGTACAAACCATCTGCGCGTTTCGCCTGTTGTCGCCAGACATTGAGCTATCACTGTCGACCCGTGAATCGCCAGCGTTTCGCGATCGGGTGATCCCCATCGCCATCAATAACGTCAGCGCATTTTCCAAAACGCAGCCCGGCGGCTATGCCGACAATCATCCTGAACTGGAGCAGTTTTCGCCGCATGATGGACGCCGTCCGCAAGAGGTCGCTCAGGCGTTAATCGCACACGGTTTGCAGCCTGTCTGGAAAGATTGGGACAGCTGGCTGGGGCGTTCCTCGCAATAATATGGTAACGATTATCAGTCGGCATAAAAGGCGCTGAAGCGTCCACGCAAAGCCGATCATTACGCGTTGTTGCGGCATTCTTTACGCCGTACGCTGCCCTGGTCAGCAAAGGTTGTTGACCAGGGCGGTTGTTCCTCCCCCTTCCGCCCTGCCTTCAGCCGTTTATGTTACGCATATACATGGCATGAATAGTTGCTTGTGTTGATGCCGAGAGAATCTTCTGTCTCGCTTGCCGGCACCAACGGGCACTACATGCGCGCTCCACGAGCAAACATGGATTGCGCTAAAAGCGAGTTCGCCCCCCATCAACCGGCTCCGGTATGAAAAAGTTGCCGTTCGTACCTGGCGTGAGGCAGTTTGCACGTCATGTTCAGTAGCGGGCTTGGTGAATGGGAATATGGAGCCCGTGGATCAGCTGATAATCAAGGTTGACGAAACACGTTATAAAGCCAAACGGCAAGGCAAAAACCAGATTCTGCGCTGCAGTCCGACGTAATCCCTTCTTTTTGTATAAACCCGCTACGGCAGGCTATTTTGTCAGCACCAGCCAAACTGTAACCGGTTTCATTCTTTTGCGGCTATCTTTGTGATGGCTTACACACAATCACCGTAAAGCGGTTGTTGAATGCCGCGTCACGCGATAAAGATGGAGCATCAAGGACCATGAGGGCGAGTTATGAAGAACATTGTTTTATGCTGTGCAGCAGGCATGTCTACCAGCATGCTGGTTCAACGTATGAAAGACGCGGCTCAGAAGAAAGGCGTCGAAGTCACTATCAAAGCAGTCCCTGTTGCCGAATTTAAAGACAACATCGACGCAGCAGATATCGTGCTGCTGGGACCACAGGTCAAGTATGAACTGGCTAAACTCCAGGCACAGGCCGAGCCGCTGGGTAAGAAAGTCGCGGTTATCGATATGATGGATTACGGCATGATGAAAGGCGATGTCGTTCTTGAGAAAGCCCTCAAGCTGATGGAGTGAGATGTGGAAGATTTAGAAACGATTATCATGGAGCTACTGGTAAATGCCGGTGCTGCACGTAGTTCTGCATTAACCGCACTGCAGCTCGCTCGTAAAGGTGATTTTGCTGCAGCGGAGCAGTCAATGGTTGAGTCGCGTGAATTTGTGAAACATGCGCACACCATTCAAACCCAGCTGATTGGCCTCGACGAAGGTACAGGCAAACTGCCGGTTAACCTGATTACCGTTCATTCTCAGGATCACCTGATGAACGCAATGGTGATTCAGGATCTGGCGGGCGATATGATTGAACTGTACCGCCGCCTGCCGCTGGTAAACTAATAATACGATTGACCTCAGTCAGACAAGATGCCCGCGATGCGGGCATTTTTGTTTTTGTCGCCAAACGACAGCCATAAAAAAACCCGCCGAAGCGGGTTTTTATTTAGCGTTATCAGCAACGATTAATCGTTGTCGGAGCCGCCGAGGCCTGCGTTCAGCAGTTCTGCCAGGCTGGCAGACGCATCTTCAGCAGTCACCTGCGGTGCGGCAGGTGCATCACCCGCAGCACGGCGACGGATACGATCCTGATGGTACGCGTAACCGGTACCCGCTGGGATCAGACGACCCACGATGACGTTCTCTTTCAGACCGCGCAGTTCATCGCGTTTGCCCGCAACGGCTGCTTCGGTCAGTACGCGAGTGGTCTCCTGGAACGATGCCGCAGAGATGAACGACTCGGTAGCCAAGGACGCTTTGGTGATACCCAGCAGATCACGCGCATAAGTTGCGCTGATTTTGCCACCCGCTTCCAGATCGCGGTTAGCGATCTTAACGCGGGAGTATTCAACCTGCTCACCTTCGAGGAAGTCGGAGCTGCCTGCATTCGCGATGGTTGCTTTACGCAGCATCTGACGCACGATAACTTCGATGTGCTTATCGTTAATCTTAACGCCTTGCAGACGGTAAACTTCCTGCACTTCGTTAGTGATATAACGAGTCACCGCGTGAACACCACGCAGACGCAGAATGTCGTGTGGCGCTTCTGGGCCATCGGACACTACGTCACCGCGTTCTACGCGCTCACCTTCGAACACGTTGAGCTGACGCCATTTCGGAATCATCTCTTCGTACGCATCGCTGCCATCAATCGGGGAGATCACCAGACGGCGTTTACCTTTGGTTTCTTTACCGAAGGAAATGATACCGCTGATTTCTGCCAGAATTGCCGGCTCTTTCGGACGACGAGCTTCGAACAGATCCGCAACGCGTGGCAGACCACCGGTGATGTCCTTGGTACCACTGGATTCCTGAGGAATACGCGCCAGCGCGTCACCAGAGTGAATCTGAGTGCCATCATCCAACTGAACAATCGCTTTACCTGGCAGGAAGTACTGAGCCGGCATATCAGTGCCCGGGATCAGAACGTCGTTGCCTTTGGCATCGATGATTTTCAGTGCAGGACGCAGGTCTTTACCACCGGCGGTACGTTCTGCAGAATCCAGAACCACCAGGGAAGACAGACCGGTCAGTTCGTCGGTCTGACGAGTAATCGTCTGGCCGTCGACCATGTCAGTGAAGCGAATGAAACCAGACACTTCAGTGATAACCGGCATGGTATGCGGATCCCAGTTTGCTACGGTCTCGCCGCCAGCAACCTGCTCACCATCGCCTTTGCCCATAACAGCACCGTAAGGCACTTTATAGCTTTCTTTGGTACGACCGAATTCGTCGATCAGTTTCAGCTCGGTGTTACGAGAGGTCACAACCAGCTTACCAGCGGAGTTAACAACCGACTTGGCATTAGACAGCTTGATGCTACCCTTGTTTTTCACCTGAATGCTGGATTCAGCAGCCGCACGAGATGCCGCACCACCGATGTGGAACGTACGCATCGTCAGCTGTGTACCCGGTTCACCGATGGACTGTGCCGCGATAACACCAACTGCTTCACCTTTGTTGATGATGTGGCCACGCGCCAGGTCACGACCATAGCAGTGCGCACATACACCAAAATCGGTGTCACAAGATACAACAGAGCGAACCTTCACGGAGTCAACAGAGTTAGCTTCGAGCAGGTCACACCAGTGTTCGTGCAGCAGCGTGTTACGCGGAACAAGAATGTCCGCGGTACCCGGCTTCAGAATGTCTTCTGCAGTCACACGGCCCAGAACACGATCACGCAGCGGCTCTTTAACATCACCACCCTCGATAACCGGGGTCATGGTGATACCTTCGAGGGTGCCACAATCGTCTTCGGTAACAACCAGATCCTGTGCAACGTCAACCAGACGACGCGTCAGATAACCGGAGTTCGCTGTTTTCAGTGCGGTATCCGCCAGACCTTTACGAGCACCGTGAGTGGAGATGAAGTACTGGAGTACGTTCAGACCTTCACGGAAGTTCGCGGTGATTGGCGTTTCGATGATGGAGCCATCCGGCTTCGCCATCAGACCACGCATACCTGCCAGCTGACGAATCTGTGCTGCAGAACCACGCGCACCGGAGTCGGCCATCATGTAGATGCTGTTGAAGGAAACCTGCTGCTCTTCAACGCCGTCACGGTTAATGACGGTTTCAGTCTGCAGGTTATCCATCATCGCTTTGGAAACACGATCGTTCGCCGCAGCCCAGATATCGATAACTTTGTTGTAGCGTTCGCCCGCGGTTACCAGACCAGACTGGAACTGCTCCTGGATCTCAGCAACTTCAGCTTCTGCTTCAGAGATGATCTCATGTTTCTTCTCTGGGATAACCATGTCGTCGATACCTACGGACGCACCTGAGCGCGCTGCATAGGCAAAACCGGTGTACATGGTCTGGTCAGCAAAGATAACGGTCGGCTTCAGGCCCAGAATGCGGTAACAGGTGTTCAGCATTTTGGAGATAGCTTTCTTGCCCAGCGCCTGGTTGACGATGGAGAAAGGCAGACCTTTCGGTACGATCATCCACAGAATCGCACGACCCACGGTCGTATCGATGATGCTGGTTTTCGCAACAAACTCGTCCTGAGCGTCTTTTTCGTATTCGGTAATACGCACTTTAACGCGCGCATGCAGAGAGGCCAAGCCAGCGCGATAGATACGCTCTGCTTCTTTAGGGCCAGTCAGCACCATGCCTTCGCCTTTGGCGTTAACACAGTCACGGGTCATGTAGTACAGACCCAATACAACGTCCTGAGAAGGAACGATGATTGGCTCGCCGTTCGCAGGTGACAGGATGTTGTTAGTAGACATCATCAGCGCACGCGCTTCGAGCTGGGCTTCCAGCGTCAGCGGTACGTGAACAGCCATCTGGTCACCATCGAAGTCGGCGTTATATGCCGCACAAACCAGCGGGTGCAGCTGAATTGCTTTACCTTCGATCAGAACCGGTTCAAACGCCTGGATACCCAAACGGTGCAGAGTTGGTGCACGGTTCAGCAGTACCGGGTGTTCGCGGATAACTTCGTCCAGGATATCCCAAACGACAGCTTCTTCGCGCTCAACCATTTTCTTAGCGGCTTTGATGGTGGTGGCCAGGCCACGCAGTTCCAGCTTGCCGTAGATGAACGGTTTGAACAGTTCCAGTGCCATTTTCTTAGGCAGACCGCACTGATGCAGACGCAGGTATGGACCTACGGTGATTACAGAACGACCGGAGTAGTCAACACGCTTACCGAGCAGGTTCTGACGGAAACGACCCTGTTTACCTTTGATCATATCGGCCAAAGATTTCAGAGGACGCTTGTTAGAACCGGTGATCGCACGACCGCGACGACCGTTATCCAGCAAGGCATCAACCGCTTCCTGCAACATACGTTTTTCGTTACGTACGATGATATCTGGCGCAGCCAGATCCAGCAGGCGTTTCAAACGGTTGTTACGGTTGATAACGCGACGATACAGATCGTTCAGATCCGACGTTGCGAAACGACCGCCGTCCAGCGGAACTAAT
This sequence comes from Scandinavium tedordense, assembly GCF_024764965.1. Taxonomy (NCBI): domain Bacteria; kingdom Pseudomonadati; phylum Pseudomonadota; class Gammaproteobacteria; order Enterobacterales; family Enterobacteriaceae; genus Scandinavium; species Scandinavium tedordense. The sequence continues at coordinate 18,871 of NZ_JALIGG010000041.1, forward strand.
GGACGCAGATCTGGCGGCAGAACCGGCAGAACTGTCAGGATCATCCACTCTGGTTTGTTACCAGACTGAACGAACGCTTCCAGCAGTTTGATACGCTTGGTCAGCTTTTTACGCTTGGTTTCAGAGTTGGTTTCATTCAGCTCTTCGCGAAGAGTTTCACACTCTTGCTCCAGATCCATGCTCTTCAGCAGGGCCTGGATAGCTTCCGCACCCATCTTCGCGTCGAATTCGTCACCAAACTCTTCCAGCGCATCCAGATACTGCTCTTCAGTCAGGATCTGATTGCGTTCCAGGTTGGTCATGCCGCCTTCGATAACAACATAAGATTCGAAGTACAGTACGCGTTCGATATCACGCAGTGGCATATCGAGCAGAAGACCGATACGGGACGGCAGAGATTTCAGGAACCAGATGTGGGCAGTCGGAGACGCCAGCTCAATGTGGCCCATGCGCTCACGACGCACTTTGGTTTGGGTCACTTCAACGCCGCACTTCTCACAGATAACACCACGGTGTTTCAGGCGCTTGTACTTACCGCACAAGCACTCATAGTCTTTTACCGGCCCAAAAATACGGGCGCAGAAGAGACCGTCACGTTCAGGTTTGAACGTACGGTAGTTGATGGTTTCCGGCTTTTTCACTTCACCGAAAGACCATGAACGGATCATGTCTGGCGATGCCAGAGCAATTTTGATCGCATCAAACTCTTCGGTTTTAGTTTGCGCTTTCAGAAACTTTAATAAGTCTTTCACGGATTTGCTCCCGTCGGAGTTAGCACAATCTGGCGCCGGGTATTACCCCGGCACCAGTGACCTGTTTGAGCGAGAGTTACTCGTCTTCCAGTTCGATGTTGATACCCAGCGAACGGATTTCTTTCAACAATACGTTGAAGGATTCCGGCATGCCCGGTTCCATCTGATGGTTGCCGTCCACGATGTTTTTATACATCTTAGTACGACCATTCACGTCATCAGACTTAACGGTGAGCATTTCCTGCAGGGTGTATGCTGCGCCATATGCTTCCAGCGCCCACACTTCCATCTCACCGAAGCGCTGACCACCGAACTGTGCCTTACCACCCAGCGGCTGCTGAGTAACGAGGCTATAAGAACCGGTGGAACGAGCGTGCATCTTGTCATCGACCAAGTGGTTCAGTTTCAGCATGTACATGTAACCTACGGTTACCTGACGCTCAAACTGCTCACCGGTACGACCATCGAACAGTGTAATCTGACCGGAAGAAGGCAGACCGCCGAGCTCCAGGAGCTCTTTGATTTCTGACTCTTTCGCACCATCGAAGACCGGAGTCGCGATTGGCATACCTTTTTTCAGGTTATCAGCCAGACGCAGAACTTCGTCATCGGTGAAGGTGCTCAGGTCGACTTTCTGACGAATGTCGGTACCCAGATCGTAGGCACGCTGGATGAATTCGCGCAGTTTCGCGACTTCTTCTTGCTGCTTCAACATGGCGTTGATTTTCTCGCCGATGCCTTTGGCAGCCATACCCAGGTGAGTTTCCAGGATCTGACCGATGTTCATACGAGACGGTACACCCAGCGGGTTCAGTACGATGTCTACCGGCGTACCGTTAGCATCGTGCGGCATATCTTCGATCGGGTTGATCTTAGAGATAACACCCTTGTTACCGTGACGACCCGCCATTTTATCACCAGGCTGGATCTGACGTTTAACGGCCAGATACACCTTAACAATCTTCAGCACGCCTGGTGCCAGATCGTCGCCCTGAGTGATTTTGCGGCGTTTCGCTTCGAGTTTCTTCTCGAACTCGTGCTTCAGTTCGTCGTACTGTTCAGCCAGCTGTTCCAGCTGATTTTGTTTCGCTTCGTCGGTCAGACCGAGTTCCAGCCAGCGATCGCGTGGCAGTTTGTCGAGCTTCTCAGCTTCAACACCACCGGCAACCAGCACAGCGTAGATACGGCTAAACAGGCCAGCTTCGAGGATCTGCAATTCTTCAGACAGGTCTTTCTTCGCCTGCTTCAGCTGCATCTCTTCGATTTCCAGCGCACGTTTGTCTTTTTCCACGCCATCGCGGGTAAAGACCTGAACGTCGATAATCGTACCGGAAACACCGTTTGGTACGCGCAGAGAAGAGTCTTTAACGTCAGACGCTTTCTCACCGAAGATTGCACGCAGCAGTTTCTCTTCTGGCGTCAGCTGGGTTTCACCTTTAGGCGTTACCTTACCAACCAGAATATCGCCGCCGGTCACTTCCGCACCGATGTAGACGATACCGGATTCATCAAGTTTAGAGAGCGCAGCTTCACCCACGTTAGGGATGTCAGCGGTGATCTCTTCTGGCCCCAGCTTGGTGTCGCGGGACACACATGCCAGTTCCTGAATGTGAATCGTGGTGAAACGATCTTCCTGAACCACACGCTCGGAGACCAAGATGGAGTCTTCGAAGTTGTAGCCGTTCCACGGCATGAACGCTACGCGCATGTTCTGACCGAGCGCCAGCTCACCGAGGTCGGTGGACGGGCCATCTGCCAGCACGTCGCCGCGCTCAATTGGTTCGCCCAGGTTTACACACGGCATCTGGTTGATGCAGGTGTTCTGGTTAGAACGGGTGTATTTGGTCAGGTTATAGATGTCGATACCTGCTTCGCCCGGGTACATCTCGTCTTCGTTAACTTTGATAACGATACGGGACGCATCCACGTACTGAACGGTACCGCCACGTTTGGCAACGGCGGTTACGCCGGAGTCAACCGCTACAGCACGTTCCATACCGGTACCAACCAGCGGCTTATCAGCACGCAGAGTTGGAACCGCTTGACGTTGCATGTTCGCACCCATCAATGCACGGTTAGCATCATCGTGTTCCAGGAACGGGATCAGGGACGCACCGACGGAAACCACCTGTTGAGTGGAAACGTCCATGTAGTCAACCTGGTCACGGCTGAACAGACTTGATTCGCCTTTGCTACGACAAGTAACCAAGTCTTCTTCAAAGTGGTTTTCGTCATCCAGGTTGGAGTTCGCCTGAGCAATGACGTAGTTACCTTCTTCGATAGCAGACAGGTAGTGAATTTCGTCGGTCACAGCACCGTCAGTCACTTTACGGTACGGAGTCTCGAGGAAACCGTATTCGTTCGTCTGTGCGTACACGGACAGTGAGTTGATCAGACCGATGTTTGGACCTTCAGGCGTTTCGATTGGACATACGCGACCATAGTGAGTCGGGTGTACGTCTCGAACTTCGAAGCCCGCACGTTCACGGGTCAGACCGCCTGGGCCGAGGGCAGAAATACGACGCTTGTGCGTGATTTCAGACAACGGGTTGTTCTGGTCCATAAACTGAGACAGCTGGCTGGAACCAAAGAACTCTTTCACCGCCGCCGAAATCGGCTTGGCATTGATCATGTCCTGAGGCATCAAGGTATCGAGATCGCCCAGAGACAGACGTTCTTTCACCGCACGCTCTACACGCACCAAGCCAACACGGAACTGGTTTTCCGCCATTTCGCCAACGGAACGGATACGACGGTTGCCGAGGTGGTCGATATCATCCACTTCGCCCTGGCCGTTACGAATACCGATCAGTTTACGCATAACCTGGATGATGTCGTCTTTGCTCAGGATGCCTGAACCTTCGATTTCATCACGCAGCAGAGAACGGTTGAACTTCATACGACCAACCGCAGACAAGTCATAGCGGTCTTCGGAGAAGAACAGGTTCTCAAACAGGTTTTCAGCCGCTTCGCGAGTTGGTGGCTCACCAGGACGCATCATACGGTAGATCTCAACCAGCGCGCTTAAGCGGTCGTTGGTTGGGTCAACACGAATGGTCTCGGACATGTATGCGCCGTGATCCAGGTCGTTGGTGAACAGCGTCTCGATACGCTTGTGACCAGACTGGCTCAGCTTAGCCAGCAGATCCAGGCTCAGCTCCATGTTCGCCGGGCAGATCAGCTCGCCAGTGGACGCATCGACGTAGTCTTTTGCAGCCACTTTGCCAGCGATATACTCAACCGGAACTTCGATGAGTTTAATGTCATCTTTTTCCAGCTGGCGAATGTGGCGGGCGGTGATACGACGAGCTTTCTCGATGTACACCTTACCGTTTGCTTCGATGTCGAAGGTGGCAGTTTCACCACGCAGACGCTCAGGAATGAGTTCCATCTGCAGCTTGTTATCACGGATTTCGAAAATAACTTTTTCGAAGAACAGATCAAGGATCTGCTCTGTGGTGTAACTCAGCGCACGCAGGATGATGGTCGCAGGCAGCTTACGACGACGGTCGATACGGACAAACAGGTTGTCTTTCGGATCGAACTCGAAGTCCAGCCAAGAACCACGGTAAGGGATGATACGTGCGTTATAAAGCACTTTACCCGAAGAGTGGGTTTTACCCTTATCGCTGTCAAAGAAGACGCCCGGGCTACGGTGCAACTGAGAAACGATAACACGCTCAGTACCGTTGATGACGAAGGTACCGTTATCGGTCATGAGCGGAATTTCGCCCATGTACACTTCTTGTTCTTTAATGTCTTTTACTGTGCCTTCCGGCGCTTCACGCTCATAAATCACCAGACGCAGTTTAACGCGCAGGGGAGCGGAATAGGTCACGCCGCGAATCTGACATTCTTTAACGTCAAATACAGGCTCGCCCAGACGATAGCTCACATACTGCAGCTCTGAATTGCCGCTGTAGCTCGCGATCGGGAACACGGAACGGAAAGCCGCTTCGAGACCATACTGACCTTCAGGATCTTGCTCGATGAACTTCTGGAACGAGTCAAGCTGGATAGAAAGGAGATAAGGTATGTCCAGAACTTGTGGACGTTTACCAAAATCCTTACGAATACGTTTTTTCTCGGTATAGGAGTAAACCATAGGGTTCCTCAGCTCGCTGACAAGTCGACCGACTCTGCCCATTAGAGGGGCAGTTTATGCAACACTATTTTGTGGACCGGAAAATGGAATACTTTCCGCAATACCTGTTGCTATCACGCTTAAACCATTTCATTGCGGTTTACACAAGGCGAGCACCCTGTCGCAATATATTAAGTCGTCGATAGAAACATGCATTGTCAGGACAGCCAGCAGTCAAACAGTGTGAAATGCTACTGGCGCCTTACAGCGCAAAAAGGCTGGTGACTAAAAAGTCACCAGCCATCAGCCTAATTACTCAGGCTGCAACCGGAAAGGTTGGCTTATTTAACTTCAACTTCTGCGCCAGCTTCTTCCAGAGCTTTTTTCAGTGATTCTGCGTCATCTTTGCTCACGCCTTCTTTCAGAGCGGCTGGAGCAGATTCAACGAGGTCTTTAGCTTCTTTCAGACCCAGGCCAGTTGCGCCACGCACAGCTTTGATAACTGCAACTTTGTTAGCGCCGATAGCTTTCAGAATTACGTCGAATTCAGTTTTTTCTTCAGCAGCTTCAGCTGGGCCTGCAGCAACAGCTACAGCGGCAGCAGCGGAAACACCGAATTTTTCTTCCATTGCAGAGATCAGTTCTACAACGTCCATTACAGACATAGCGGATACTGCTTCAATGATTTGATCTTTAGTGATAGACATTTAAATTGTTCCTGAAAATCAGAATTAGTTTATACGTAAGCCAATGCGTTATAAAGATAACTGCGATTAAGCAGCTTCTTTCGCATCGCGTACAGCAGCCAGAGTGCGAACCAGTTTGCCAGCCGAAGCTTCTTTCATGGTTGCCATCAGGCGTGCAATTGCTTCGTCGTAGGTTGGCAGTGTAGCCAGGCGATCGATTTGCGATGCCGGGATCAACTCACCTTCAAAGGCTGCGGCTTTGACCTCAAATTTTGCATTCGCTTTCGCGAAATCTTTGAACAGACGAGCAGCTGCGCCCGGGTGTTCCATAGAATATGCAATCAGGGTCGGACCAACAAACGTGTCTTTCAGGCACTCAAACTGAGAACCTTCAACGACGCGGCGCAGCAGGGTGTTACGAACAACACGCATGTATACGCCAGCTTCACGGCCTGCTTTACGCAGTTCGGTCATTTTGTCTACAGTAACGCCACGGGAATCCGCAACTACTGCAGACAGCGCACCTTTGGCTACTTCGCTGACTTCAGCAACAATCGCTTGTTTGTCTTGAAGATTTAAAGCCATTAGCTTTGCTCCTGGATGTTTGCCAGAGATTATCTCTGGAACTCACTTCACTCTTTCCAACGAAAGAGCGTCTTAATACGGTGAGCAGAAACAAGCCAAAGAGTATCAAAAATAATCTTAGCGTTCTGTCACCGTCTACGCAGGGTATTAAGTTTCTGACGAAACGCCTGCGGTCTTCGACGGAGGCCTGGATTAGGCCAGGCTCCAACGAACAAATCTGTATCTGCTAACCAACGTTAACAGAATCGTGGGGGGAAGATTGTAGACAAATCCACCGCCCACGTAAAGGCTAATCTTAGCTCGCTACCGCGGTAAGACCAGCCTGGTCAACGGCAACGCCAGCACCCATGGTGGTGGAGAGGCTGATTTTCTTGATGTACACGCCTTTAGCCTGAGTTGGTTTCGCTTTTTTCAGCGCAACCAGCAGGGATTCCAGGTTTTCTTTCAGTTTGTCAGCGTCAAAATCCACTTTACCGATGGTGGTGTGGATGATGCCGTTTTTGTCGTTACGATAACGAACCTGACCTGCTTTAGCGTTATTAACCGCTTCAGCAACGTTAGGCGTTACAGTACCAACTTTCGGGTTAGGCATCAGGCCACGTGGACCCAGGATCTGGCCCAGCTGGCCAACAACGCGCATTGCATCCGGGGAAGCAATAACAACGTCAAAGTTCATTTCGCCTTTCTTGATCTGGTCAGCCAGATCTTCCATACCTACCAGCTCTGCGCCAGCAGCTTTAGCTGCTTCAGCGTTTGCGCCTTGGGCAAATACGGCTACGCGAACGGAACGGCCAGTACCGTGTGGCAGTACAGTTGCACCACGTACGTTCTGGTCAGATTTACGAGCGTCGATGCCGAGATTAACAGCAACGTCTACGCTTTCAGTAAATTTAGCGGTGGCCAGCTCTTTCAGAAGAGCGATGGCTTCGTTGATGTCATACTGTTTAGTTACATCAACTTTCTCACGGATCACGCGCATACGCTTGGTCAGTTTAGCCATTTCTTAATCCTCCACTACCAGGCCCATGGAACGCGCAGTACCTTCGATTGAGCGAGTCATCGCTTCAATGTCAGCACCAGTCATGTCGGCAGCTTTAGTCTGCGCGATTTCCTGCAGCTGAGCGCGAGAAATTTTACCAACTTTCTCTTTGTTCGGCTTGCCGGAACCAGACTTAATACCTGCAGCTTTCTTCAGAAGAACCGCAGCTGGCGGAGTCTTGGTGATGAAAGTGAATGAGCGGTCAGCGTAAACGGTGATAACGACAGGAGTCGGCAGACCTTTTTCCAGGGATTCGGTTTTTGCGTTGAACGCTTTACAGAATTCCATGATGTTTACGCCCTGCTGGCCCAGTGCTGGACCAACCGGTGGACTTGGGTTCGCCATACCAGCTGCAACCTGCAGCTTGACGTAGGCTTGTACTTTCTTAGCCATTCTCAATTTCCTCTAGTGGGTTATAACGCCTCAAGGAGGCTCCCCGTGATAAATATGTGATTTATGTGCACAAGGCCCATAAATACAAAAGGCGCGAAATTGTATGCCAATTTCGCGCCTTGAACAACAAATAATTGCTGCTTATTTATGCTTTTTCAACCTGGCCGAAGTCCAGTTCTACCGGCGTTGCACGGCCGAAGATAGAGACTGAAACTTTCAGGCGGGACTTCTCGTAGTCCACTTCTTCAACCACACCGTTGAAGTCAGCAAACGGACCGTCGCTAACGCGAACCATTTCACCCGGTTCGAACAGCGTTTTAGGACGCGGCTTATCACCCACCTGCTGCAGGCGGTTCATAATCGCATCAACTTCTTTATCGCTAATCGGCGCCGGACGATCGGATGTACCACCGATGAAGCCCATTACGCGTGGCACGCTACGCACCAGGTGCCAGCTGGCGTCATTCATCACCATCTGTACCAGCACGTAACCAGGGAAGAATTTGCGCTCACTCTTGCGACGCTGGCCACCACGAATTTCGACCACTTCTTCGGTCGGAACCATGACTTCACCAAACAACTCTTCCATATTGTGTAATTTGATATGCTCACGCAGCGAAGTGGCTACGCGGCCTTCAAAACCGGAAAACGCCTGAACGACGTACCAGCGCATTTTAGGAGCTTCAGACATCTCAGAACCTCAGGCCAGTGATAAAAGAGACCAGGCGAACCAGAATACCATCCAGTCCCCACAGGATCAGCGACATGACAGCAGTAACTGCGGCCACAATCAGCGTAGTGTGCAACGTTTCCTGACGCGTCGGCCAAATGACCTTACGGACTTCAGTTCTCGCTTCACGAGCAAACGCTACGGTCGCCTTGCCTTTGGTCGTCAACAGCGCGACACCGCCCGCTGCAGCAATCAAAATCACTACGGCCAGCGCACGCAGCGGCAACATCATGTCGCGATAAAGGTAGTTGCCCACAATAGCTACAATCAGCAGTACGGCAACGATCACCCACTTCATCGCTTCCAGGCCGCGCCCGCTCCCTTGAGCTTCGGTATTCGCACTCATAAACCAACCTGTCACAAGTATTCGACAAACATCTTTGCCCCGCGAGAGTGCGAGGCAACCAAAACCGAAATGCTCTGCTGCGTTTCGGACTAAACGCCCTCTTCAGAGCCTGTCTCAGCAATGATTATGACAAAAAAAATCACTGATGAGCCAGGTTCTGGTTCGAAAGCGTGCAAAAAGGGCATCAAATGATGCCCTTTTATTGCGCATTGCGTCAAATGTTATCCGCGATTAGCTGATAACTTTAGCTACAACGCCTGCGCCTACAGTACGGCCGCCTTCACGGATTGCGAAACGCAGACCGTCATCCATCGCGATTGGGTGGATCAGGGTAACAACCATTTTGATGTTGTCACCTGGCATTACCATCTCAACGCCTTCTGGCAGTTCGATGGTACCGGTCACGTCAGTTGTACGGAAGTAGAACTGTGGACGGTAGCCTTTGAAGAACGGAGTATGACGGCCGCCTTCATCTTTGGACAGGATGTACACTTCAGATTCGAACTTGGTGTGCGGGTTGATTGAACCCGGCTTGGCCAGAACCTGACCACGTTCGATTTCTTCACGTTTGATACCACGCAGCAGAACACCAACGTTCTCACCAGCACGGCCTTCGTCCAGCAGTTTGCGGAACATTTCAACGCCAGTACAGGTAGTTTTCGCGGTGTCTTTGATACCAACGATTTCTACTTCTTCACCAACTTTAACGATACCGCGCTCTACACGACCGGTAACAACAGTACCACGGCCGGAGATGGAGAATACGTCTTCGATTGGCAGCAGGAATGGCTTGTCGATCGCACGTTCTGGTTCTGGGATGTAAGAATCCAGGTAGCCAGCCAGTTCGACGATTTTAGCTTCCCACTCAGCTTCGCCTTCCAGCGCTTTCAGCGCGGAACCACGAACGATAGGGGTGTCGTCGCCTGGGAAATCGTACTGGGACAGGAGTTCACGAACTTCCATCTCAACCAGTTCCAGCAGCTCTTCATCATCAACCATGTCGCATTTGTTCAGGAACACGATGATGAAAGGAACGCCTACCTGACGACCCAGCAGGATGTGCTCACGAGTCTGTGGCATAGGGCCATCAGTCGCAGCAACAACCAGGATCGCGCCATCCATCTGCGCAGCACCGGTGATCATGTTTTTAACATAGTCGGCGTGGCCTGGGCAGTCTACGTGTGCGTAGTGGCGGCTTGGGGTGTCATATTCAACGTGGGAAGTGTTGATGGTGATACCACGAGCTTTTTCTTCTGGTGCGTTATCGATCTGGTCGAATGCGCGAGCAGAACCGCCGTAGGTCTTAGCCAGTACGGAGGTGATTGCAGCAGTCAGCGTTGTTTTACCATGGTCAACGTGGCCGATAGTACCGACGTTAACGTGCGGTTTTGTACGTTCAAACTTTTCTTTAGACATCGATTGTCCCTCTAAGACACGGATAAATCGGTGATATCACCACATCAACCAGGCAACATGCCTGACTTGTTGAATGCAAGTAACAGAGAGAAACAGGGAGGAGGAGATGAAGTGGTGCTGATACCCAGAGTCGAACTGGGGACCTCACCCTTACCAAGGGTGCGCTCTACCAACTGAGCCATATCAGCACGTCTGGAGCGGGCAGCGGGAATCGAACCCGCATCATCAGCTTGGAAGGCTGAGGTAATAGCCATTATACGATGCCCGCATCCTGAAACTCGGCTACCCAGTTCTTTCTGTAACAAAAAAGAGATTTCTCTCTTTTATTGTTCGGGTCGGTGATTTTACTCGACCAACCCAGGCGGCGAAAACGCTGCCAGAAAGTGGTGGTGGGGGAAGGATTCGAACCTTCGAAGTCTGTGACGGCAGATTTACAGTCTGCTCCCTTTGGCCGCTCGGGAACCCCACCGGACTTGATGGTGCCGACTACCGGAATCGAACTGGTGACCTACTGATTACAAGTCAGTTGCTCTACCTACTGAGCTAAGTCGGCATCAAGTAGCGCGCATTTTAGGGAGACATGCGCAGGCATGCAACTAAAAAATTGCACAAAACGACCATTTGCTTATATTTTGCGCGTATCGACGCAAAAGTGATGCAAAAGCCATCATTGTCGAACAAAAAACGGGCGAATCATTTCTTTTCCTTCTTCTCTTTTACTCATTACAGGGGAATAAAGTGGGTTGCCCGTTAATAGAATCCATTTTTAGGTTCTCTTTACTGTCTATGAAGGCGAGAGTCGCTACGAGGATGTGACGCTTTCTAATGAAAGCATCACTAAATCTGATTTTTTCTTCTTATTCCATTCAATCTGGTGTTAACCTCCTGCCCATTGTCCTGATTAACTGAAAAGTGCCGCCTCATCACGTTTCGGCAGACGGAATGGGTGACAGCGAGCAGAACATGCTTATGAGCAAAAAAGAGCAAACGTTAATGACGCCATATCTACAGTTCAACCGTAGCCAATGGGCTGCACTTCGTGATTCCGTGCCGATGACCCTCACTGAAGGGGAAATCACGCGGCTGAAAGGCATTAACGAAGACCTGTCACTGGAAGAAGTGGCTGAGATCTATTTACCACTGTCGCGTTTGCTAAACTTCTACATCAGCTCAAGTTTGCGTCGCCAGGCTGTTCTGGAACAGTTCCTGGGAACTAACTCTCCGCGTATTCCTTATGTCATCAGTATTGCCGGTAGCGTAGCGGTCGGTAAGAGCACCACTGCGCGTGTGCTGCAGGCATTACTCAGCCGCTGGCCAGAACATCGCCGTGTTGAATTGATTACGACTGATGGCTTCCTGCATCCTAATGAGGTATTGAAAGAACGCGGGCTGATGAAGAAGAAAGGCTTCCCGCAGTCTTATGATATGCATCGCCTGGTGAAGTTTGTGTCTGATATTAAGTCAGGTGCCCCTGATGTGACCGCCCCTGTCTACTCCCACTTAATTTACGATGTCATTTCTGACGGGGATAAAACGGTAACTCATCCGGATATTTTGATCCTGGAAGGTTTAAATGTCCTGCAGAGCGGCATGGATTATCCTCATGATCCACATCATGTATTTGTCTCTGACTTCGTCGATTTCTCGATTTATGTCGATGCGCCAGAAGATTTATTGAAAAATTGGTACATCACCCGCTTCCTGAAATTCCGCGAGGGGGCATTTACCGATCCTGATTCCTATTTCCACAATTACGCAAAATTATCCAAAGACGAAGCAGTCCATATTGCGACCTCTTTGTGGAATGAAATCAACCTGGTGAATCTTAAAGAAAATATACTTCCGACGCGTGAACGTGCCAGCCTGGTTCTGACCAAAAGTGCAAATCATTCGGTCAATGAAGTGCGATTGCGAAAATAAAAAAGGGAGCTTCTGCTCCCTTTACTTATTCTGCGCTACGCAGTGAAATTTCTCCGCCCATCCAGGGCTTAATCACCCCATCCTGCTCAAGCAAGAGCGCTCCCTGCGTATCGATTCCCCGTGATGTTCCAAATATCTCTTTCTCACCAATGATCAGTTTTACCGGACGGTGAATAAAATTATCCAGTTTCTCCCAACGGGAAAGATAAGGGCCCAATCCTTCTTGCTCAAATAGCACTAACGCAGCGCGGAGCTCTTTAATTAATCGAACAGCTAGCGTATTGCGGTCAATTTTAATTCCCGCTTCCAGGAGATTGATCCAGCCCTGATTTATCACATCTGTCTCAACCCGGCGCATTGTAAGGTTGATGCCCGCGCCGATCACGATCTGTGCAGCATCCCCGGTTTTCCCGGTTAACTCAACAAGAATGCCGGCAAGTTTGCGATCAGACAGGTAGAGGTCGTTTGGCCATTTGACACGGACTTTATCAGCTCCGAGGCTTTGCAAAACTTCAGCCATAACAATACCAATGACCAGACTCAACCCAATTGCAGCCGCGGGGCCTTGTTCAAGACGCCAGTACATGGACAGATAGAGATTGGCACCGAAAGGTGAGAACCATTTGCGCCCACGACGCCCACGCCCAGCCTGTTGATACTCAGCCACACAGACGTCCCCGGATTGCAGGCTCGCGAGTCTATCAAGCAGATACTGGTTAGTGGAGTCGATAACCGGCAGTACAATTACTGCACCATCGTTGATGCTGCTACGGATGAACTCTTCATTCAGCAGCTGGATCGGCTCTGGAAGGCTGTAACCTTTTCCTGGGACGGTAAATACATCAACACCCCAGTCACGTAGCGTCTGGATGTGCTTATTAATGGCAGCCCGACTCATTCCCAATCTTTCACCCAGCTGTTCACCGGAATGAAACTCGCCATCTGATAAAATCGAAATCAACGTTAAAGGAACCGTATTATCTTTCACGCAATGACCTCTACCGCGTTAACTTCGCCATGCTCGCCGATAAACCTGACTTCAGGCTCCAGCCAGACATCAAATTTCTCACCGACTTGCTGGCGTACGTAATGTGCAAGGGCCACAACGTTATCGCTGGTCGCATTATTGTCGTTAATCAGCACCAGTGCCTGCTGTCGGTGTACCATCGCCCCGCCTACACTTTTGCCTTTCAGATGGCATTGGTCAATAAGCCAACCGGCTGCAAGTTTTACGCTGCCATCAGTCTGGGGATAATGGGGTGCATTCGGGAAGGAAGCCAGCAATTTGTCCGCTACGTCACGGGTAATCACCGGGTTTTTAAAGAAGCTACCCGCATTGCCATTCACTTTCGGGTCAGGCAACTTGGTCATACGCATATGACAGACGGCATCGAACACTTCTTGTGGTGTGACAGTCTGCGGATCAAGCCGCGTTAAATCGCCATAGCTCAGAACCGGCTGCCACTGCTTCAGAAGCTTCAGGCCAACGGCGACGATGACATATCTGTCCTGATACTCATGCTTAAAAATACTGTCCCGATATCCGAAGCAGCATTCATCCGCAGTCAGGCGTTTCGCCACCCCAGTTGCCAGTTCTATACAATCTACGAACTCGCACACGCGCTGTAATTCTACTCCGTAAGCACCGATATTCTGGATCGGTGAGGAGCCAGCGCATCCCGGGATCAATGCCAGATTTTCAAGTCCAGGCATGCCATTTTCCAGCGTAAACTCCACCAGACGGTGCCAATTTTCACCCGCACCGACATGTAAATGCCATGCATCTGGCTGCTCAGAGACCTTAATGCCTTTGATTCGGTTAATCAGTACAACGCCAGAATAATCCTTCAGGAAGAGGACATTGCTGCCCTCACCCAGGATCAGTGTCGGCAGTTTTTCTGAGGTTGCTTGCTGCCAGGCATCCAGCAATTGCGGTGCATTTTCGGCACAAACTATACGAGCGGCTTGATGATCGACACCGAAGGTGTTCCAGGGCTTTAGGGAGTGATTCATAGTGGCTTCCAGATGCAAAAACCCGGCTAGTGTACCGTATTCAGGGAGGGAAGGCTTGTGGATAACGCTGTGGACAGACTGAGTATAAACGCAAAAAAGCCCCACACTTTCGTGTGGAGCTTTTCCGCTTATTTGATGCCTGGCAGTTCCCTACTCTCGCATGGGGAGACCCCACACTACCATCGGCGCTACGGCGTTTCACTTCTGAGTTCGGCATG
>NZ_JALIGG010000040.1:0-10452 GCF_024764965.1 Scandinavium tedordense
TTGGCCATGGTGCGTGCGCTGAACAAAATGACGAAGGCAGGTATGCCAGAAAGTGTACGTATCGGCTGAGAGCCGGAGCTGTTACAGGGGAAACTCGCCTCAAATCTGATTTATTCAACAAAGCCCACCTTGCCACATAATGCAGCCACATTATGGTTGGCTGATCCGCAATTGCAGGGCTATGAACAACAACTGAAATCGCAGCTGACTTCGTCCCCCTTGCTGGCACTGGAAACTGGCATACAAATCACGAATACAGCCACCAAACTCTGGCCGGACAGCGAGCAGCAACGTCAGGCAACATTCATGTGGCAGCGTACACTGAATGCCAGAGCGGCTGGCAGCCCGACGTTACAGGGCTATCAACAAACACGGCAGGATTTACACGCTTTTGCTGAACAGTTGGTACAACGTGAGAAAGCAAAAGACAGTTTTACGCTGTCCTATATCAAAACAGTGATCTATCAAGCAGAAACAGCCCTGAATAAGGAAATTCCCATTGAAAATTTGCTGACGCAGTATCAGCAATCCCGCGATCAACAACAAAATACAGACGTCCTGGAAAGAAAAATCAATGAACGAATAGACGCACTATTAAGTCGCTGGCTGCTGTTGAAAGAAAATTATGTATCAGCCACAACAGGAAAATAACCTAATCTTTATAAGGGGATTCTCATTCTGGCCAATCGGATTGAGTGAATACTGGACACGAAATTTCAGATGCTAATGCAGGGCGGAAATGGGCCACTAAATTCCCGCCACTGGTGCGTAGGCCATTTTGCGCCGGATACCCCAGTATCCGGAGGGGATCATACAGACGAAAAAAAACCGTATCCTAATGAAAGGAATACGGTTTTTTTTACTTTATCGGATATTCTGATAACACCCGAAACTGAATAGTGGCGGAACGGACGGGACTCGAACCCGCGACCCCCTGCGTGACAGGCAGGTATTCTAACCGACTGAACTACCGCTCCACTGTTCCCTTGGGAACGAGGCGAATATTACGGATTCCCTGATTCGACGTCAACGCTTTTTCTTAAGTTTTGAATCAGTTGCTGCAAAAATCGCCCATGTGTTGCTTTTCAGTGCGTGTTCACAGGATTCAGGCACGCCAGAGACAGCTTCCGCCTTTCTTCTGCACCAGGTCAAGACGCGATTCATGGGCCGCTAACTCTTCATCACTGGCGGGAATGACGCGTAATGCGCTGGCTCCACGCACAATGCGCTGAATTCCGGAGTCATTACCCTGCTGCTGACTGTCCCCTTCCATCGCAAATTTCATCGACGTTTGTCCGCCGGTCATCAGCAAATAGACGTCGGCCAGAATCTGGCTATCGAGCAATGCGCCGTGCAGCGTACGTTTGCTGTTGTCTATTTCATAGCGCGAGCACAACGCATCGAGACTGTTACGCTTGCCGGGGAACATTTTACGCGCCAGCGCGAGGCTATCGGTGACTTTGCAGAAGGTGTTGGTCTTGGCAATGCCACGGTTGAGTTTGGCAAACTCGTAGTCCATAAAGCCGATATCAAACGATGCGTTATGGATGACCAGCTCTGCGCCATGAATATATTCGATAAACTCGTCAGCAATGTCGGCGAACGTCGGTTTGTCGAGCAGGAACTCATCGGCAATCCCGTGTACGCCGAACGCTTCCGGATCGACCAGCCGGTCAGGTTTGAGATAAATGTGGAAGTTGTTACCCGTTAAACGACGGTTGATCACCTCGACCGCACCGATTTCAATGATCTTGTGCCCTTCGTAATGCGCACCGATCTGGTTCATACCGGTGGTTTCCGTATCGAGGACGATCTGTCGGGTAATTGCAGTGCTCATATCGTTCATTTATGTCAGACTTACCGTTTTCGTGTCGATTTCAATTAAAGGAAGTCTACCAGAGATGCTTAAACAGGTAGAAATTTTCACCGATGGTTCTTGCCTCGGTAACCCAGGCCCTGGCGGCTACGGCGCAATTTTACGCTTTCGCCAGCATGAGAAAACCTTTAATGAAGGTTATTATCTGACCACCAACAACCGTATGGAGTTGATGGCCGCCATTGTGGCACTTGAAGCGCTGAAGGAACATTGTGAAATCACCCTCAGCACCGACAGCCAGTACGTTCGCCAGGGGATTACACAGTGGATCCACAACTGGAAAAAACGCGGCTGGAAAACAGCAGATAAAAAGCCGGTGAAGAATGTCGACCTATGGCAGCGTCTCGACGCCGCGCTCAGCCAGCATAAAATTCAGTGGGAATGGGTAAAAGGTCATTCTGGCCATCCAGAAAACGAACGCTGTGATGAACTTGCCCGCGCCGCAGCGATGAGCCCGACGCAGGCAGATACGGGTTACAAACCGGAAAGTTAATCTTGCGGTTTCCGATACTGGCGCGTAGCGCCGACCGTCTGACGCATCGGGTGCCTGGATTTGCTTTGCCGCGCTGGGTTGAGCGTCAGCGGCACCGTTCTTTTACGCGCGACGATCACCTGTAAACACCCTAATGCCGGGAGATGTGTACTCAGCAGTCGGCCGCCCTGACGAGTCCAGGGCAGCACCTGAAAGCGGCTCTGGTGCAACACTTCAAAATTGAGTAACCCCAGCCAGTCGAGTTGGCGCATCAGGCTAAACATCCGGCTATTATAAGGCATACGGTTGCGCAGAACCGGCACCATCTTACGTAACCCCATCAGACTGACCGGGTTAAACGCCGTCAATATGAGCCAGCCGTCATCAATCAAAACGCGGTCGGCTTCTCGCAGCAAACTGTGCGGGTCCTGACACCAGGGTAAAGTATGCGCCAGTAAACAGGCATCAACCGACTTTTCAGCAAACGGTAAATGTAGCGGGTCGGCCTTCACCTGCATCGGGTCGCCATCGAGGGATACGTTGACCTGATGTGAGATTGCACACGCGTCGGTATTGATTTCCGCGCTCAAATTGCCGATTTTAAGCAGATGAAATCCATAAAGTTTCGCCATCCACGGCTTTAACTGTTGTTCCAGCGCTTCACGATAGTATTCACCCCAGGGCATTTCCGCCCAGTGGTTTGGCGCCGTAACTGTCAGAGGTATCCTTGCCGGTTTCATCACAACCTTCCGCAACATTATGAGAGGTAATCAATGAATCTTAACAGTATTCCCGCATTTCAGGACAACTACATCTGGGTGCTGAGTCAGGACGATGGAAAGTGTTTGATTGTCGACCCTGGCGAAGCGGCGCCAATCCTTGCCGCGATTGCAGAAAACAATTGGCAGCCGCAGGCCATTTTATTGACTCATCACCACCACGATCATGTTGGCGGAGTGAAAGAACTGAAGGACAAATTCCCGGGACTTGTGGTGTATGGTCCGCAGGAGACACAAGATAAAGGGGTCACACATATCGTTAAAGAAGGTGATACGGTCGATGTTTTGGGATGCGAATTTTCTGTAATTGCGACTCCAGGACATACCTTAGGCCATGTGTGTTTCTTTAGCGATCCTTACCTTTTTTCTGGCGATACGCTGTTTTCCGGGGGATGTGGACGTCTCTTCGAAGGCTCTCCAACGCAGATGTATCAGTCACTTCAAAAATTAGAGGCACTTCCAGACCATACCGTCGTGTGTTGCGCACATGAATATACATTAGCAAATATGAAGTTTGCATTGAGCGTTCTACCCCATGATCGGGCGATAAACGAATACTATAAAGAAGTGAATGAGTTACGTGCGAAAAACCAAAATACACTACCCGTAATTCTTAAAAATGAGCGTCGAAGTAATGTGTTTCTGAGAACGAATGATGCTGATTTAATTGAAGAAATATCCAAAGAAACAAATTTGCAACAATCTGAGCAGCGTTTTGCCTGGTTAAGGGCTAAGAAAGACAACTTCTAAGTGGCCAGGGTTGCCTTTTAATTTTTTCGCCGTTATGATTGCTCGTCTTTTAAGCAACTATTGACCACACACATGAAGGCACGAGCGATATTACTCGCCTCTGTCCTGCTAGTGGGTTGCCAGGCCAATCGAGATGGTAACGTACAACAGCATGCACAGAGCCTTTCTGCGGCTAGTCAAGGGGAAGCAGGGAAGTTTGCAAGTCAAGCGCGATGGATGGACGATGGAACAATTTATGCGCAGGATCAGGACTTGTGGGCCTCTATTGGCGGCGAGCTAAAGATGGGAATTCCGGATAATGGCCGGATTCGCGAACAGAGACAAAAGTATTTACGTAATAAGAGCTATCTCCACGATGTAACTTTACGGGCAGAGCCGTATATGTACTGGATAGCAGGGCAAGTTAAGAAACGTAACATGCCTATGGAACTGGTACTACTACCCATAGTGGAGAGCGCTTTTGACCCCCATGCAACGTCTGGCGCCAATGCCGCAGGCATTTGGCAGATCATTCCGAGCACAGGGCGCAATTATGGTTTAAAACAGACCCGCGCATATGACGCGCGTCGAGATGTTGTTGCCTCTACCACGGCAGCACTCGATATGATGCAGCGTCTAAACAAGATGTTTGACGGCGACTGGTTGTTAACGGTCGCCGCGTATAACAGCGGCGAAGGTCGTGTGATGAAGGCAATGAAAGCGAACAAATCGCGGGGCAAACCTACCGATTTCTGGTCGCTGCCATTACCTCAGGAAACGAAGATTTACGTGCCTAAGATGCTGGCATTGAGCGATATTCTCAAGAACAGCAAACGCTATGGCGTTCAGCTGCCGACGGCAGATGAAAGTCGTGCACTGGCTCGCGTTCGACTGGATAGTCCTGTTGACGTGAAGCAAGTGGCGGAGATGGCCGGTATTTCAGTCACTAAGCTGAAGGCGTTTAATGCAGGCGTTAAGGGCTCTACCCTTGGGGCCAGCGGACCAAAGTATGTGATGGTTCCGCAGAAGCATGCCGACCAGTTGCGTGAGTCTCTGGCCTCTGGCGATATCGCCGCGGTTCAGTCGACGCTAGTGGCCGATAATTCACCGATGACCAGCCGTAGCTATAGGGTACGTTCAGGTGACACCCTTTCGGGTATCGCGGCACGCCTTGGCGTGACATCGAAAGATCTGCAGCAGTGGAATTCACTGCGCGGCGCGCATCTTAAAGTGGGCCAGAACCTGACCGTTGGCGCAGGTAGCAGTGCATCTCGTCTCGCGAAAAATAGCGATAGCATTACGTATCGCGTTCGCAAAGGAGATTCGCTGTCGAGTATCGCTAAGCGTCACGGCGTAAACATCAATGATGTTGTGCGCTGGAACGATGATACCGACAACCTGAAGCCGGGTGATCAGCTGACGCTATTTGTTAAAAACAGCGACAGACCCGATTCCTGATAAACCTGTCTAGAAAAAAGGCACCGATTCCCTCGGTGCCTTTTTTATTTATGCGGCTTTATGCGCCTCGGCCATTATGGTGTCGCTGGTAAACGACCCCTCCAGCTGCAACTCAAAATAGTCCTTCACTTCCTGAGACGCACTTTCCTGATACAGACGAATAGCGGCACACAAAGCCTCTGGCGTCCGCATGCGCGCCACCCAAGAGCTGTATTCCAGCGGTAAACGGTCGGTAATCAAGCTATCGGTAATCAGTCCTGCTTCGTTGATCATTGAGAACCACTCCCCACTCGAGTAATTACGTACATGTGAGGTGTCACGCAATGCTTCAACGGTCTGCAACCAGACGTCTCTCAACGGATGGCCGGGGGACATGATGTCCATGATGATGAAAACGCCACCCGGCTTCAGCACGCGTTTGATTTCGCGCATCGCCTGCCCTACATCATGCCAGTGGTGCGCGGAATAACGGCTGATCACCACGTCATAAGAGGCGTCGTCAAAAGGCAAAATTTCCGCATAACCCTGCGACGTCGTGATGTTGTTCAGCCCTTTGTCTTTCGCCGCCTGTTTCACCACGTCAAGCATTTGTGCTGAGAGGTCGTAAGCCGTTACCTGCGCAACATGCGCGGCGGCGACGAAGCTTGCATGCCCTGCCCCGCAGCCGAGATCCAGCACTTTTGCCTGCGGGAATACGCTCAGTCGCTCGCCAAGACGCAGCAAATCACGCCCAGATGAATGTACTGCGCTGGTTAAATAGGCACTTGCCTGAGAGCCAAACTGCTTATCGACATTATTGTGGTGAGATTGCGTTGTCATTGTGTTGTCCTTCGGTTGATTGAATGATGAAAGGGCAGCACCTTACGTGCACAGGTCTGCCCCACGGCAGACCTGACTTACCTTTATCGCTCAGGTTTGCCGGGACTGAATTCCACTAGTAGCGGATTGTGATCGGATGCACGAGTCACCAGAACGGAGGCTTCATGCACATTCAGACCACGGTAGAACACAAAATCGAGAGGGCGACCGAACGCACGGCGGCGCTGATCGTCAGTGAAATGGACTTCACGCAGTGACATTTCACGCGCAAAGCGATAAAGCGCATTCATTCGCGGGCGGCTCCAGGCATTAAAATCGCCTGCCATGATGATAGGCCCGCTGTGATGGGCAATTTGATCGCCAATCGGTAAAAGCTGTTTACTGTAGACGTCGACACCCAGACTGAAATTGACCGCATGAATATTGACGACCATCAGCAGCCGAGAGTCCGGTAACGGATAGACCGTGACCAGCGCCGACTTTGCCAGACGCAGAATGGGCTCACGTTCACGTAACGGGCAGCAGTAAACAGGATGGGCCGACGATAACGTCATCACGCCAGAAGGATGCTGCGGCAGGACGAAGGCTGGCACCTGATCGGCGGCCAGATAGTTGGTAGTAGCAAAACGCACCAGTTCGGGCGTCGTTTGGGCTTCCTGAAGCAAGACCAAATGAGCGTCTTTACCAAAGTTTTTCAGCACCGATAACCATTCAGCGCGCTGTTGCTTGAAAATATTCCACACAAGCACGCGAATTTTCGCTTCACTACTCAGCGGTTCACCGGCGGGCAATGCCTTACCAATAGTCGCGAACGAACCGGGAGGTAAGATCCTCTCGGCCGGTTGTCCGGCAACGTAACGCATGGCATAGGTATTTTTTCGCACTTTAGTTTTAGGGCCTCAATAACAGAAAAACCACGCTGACATCACAGTGTGGTCCTTCTGTTATAGGGACTTTTGCTCACAGTTTCAACGCTATTTTCCAGAAAGATCCGCCATAGACTGTAAGCAAATAAGGACTACGTTCGCTGGGCAAGCGCCACTTTTGCAGGTTTATCGAGACTGCCTCTGACGCCGATTAACAGGAAAGCGGCAAATACGATAACCGCACCGATCCACGGTGTCTGTGCCAGGCCGTAATGCTCTACAGTTTGACCGCCAATGATCGATCCCAGTGCAATGCCCACGTTGAAGGCCGCTATGTTCAGACCAGAGGCGACATCAACTGCGGTAGGTGTGTACAGTTCAGCTTTCTGCACGACGTACACCTGCAGGCCTGGCACATTGCCGAAGGCAAAAATCCCCATGACCAATACGGTGGCAAGTGCTGCATAGTGCATAGAAGCCGTGAACTGGAATACCAACAGCAGGATCATTAATGCCGCGAAGATTATTTTTAACGCCGGAACAGCACCATGTTTATCGGCAAGTTTTCCGCCCCAAATGTTGCCAATAGCGACCGAAACACCGTAGCCCAACAGGATCCCGCTTACTGCGTTTGGTGAAAAACCGGCCAGGTTTTGCATCATGGGTGCAAGAAAGGTAAAGGCGGTGAAGACGCCACCATAACCCAGGGCAGTTATCGCATAGATAATTAGCAAGCGCGGATGAGTCAGCACCTGCAGCTGTTCGCCAAGTGTTGCGCTCTCCCGCTGCGGAATATTTTTAGGCACCAGAATAAGGCTGCTGATTAAGGCAATAACCCCCAGCAACGAGACAGCCAGGAAGGTTTCACGCCAGCCGAAATGCTGACCAATAACCGTTCCCAACGGCACACCCGTTACCAGAGCTACGGTCAGTCCGCCAAACATGATGGCGATGGCTGAAGCGGCTTTTTCTTTCGCTACCAGGCTGGTTGCGATGGTTGACCCAATGGAGAAGAACACGCCATGCGCCAAACCCGTCAACAAACGCGCCAGCACCAGCGTACCGTAACCCGGTGCCTGCCAGGCCAGCAGATTACCGGCGGTAAACAGCACCATCAACGCCAGCAGCAACTGCTTGCGTGGCATCCGGCCTGTGAGTGCGGTGAGGACCGGCGCACCAATCGCCACGCCAAGGGCGTAGATAGACACCAACAGTCCCGCAGAGGGTAAAGAAACAGAAAGTTGTTCAGCAATCGTCGGGACAAGGCCGACTATTACAAACTCCGTCGTGCCAATTGCAAAGGCACTGATCGTCAGGGCAAGTAGCGCCAGTGGCATAATTTACTCCGTATCATCAGGATTAAGATGACACGAAGTATGCGCCAGTGCTTAAATAACAAAAATGCTCAAAATATCAATAGAATTTTGCAGGTGGTGCAACAATGAGAGCAACATCCGAAGAAATTGCCATCTTTGTCGCGGTGGTAGAAAGCGGCAGCTTTAGCCGTGCTGCAGAGCAGCTTGGCCAGGCGAATTCAGCGGTGAGCCGCGCTGTCAAAAAGCTGGAATCAAAACTGGGCGTCAGCTTGTTGAATCGCACCACGCGTCAGCTGAGCCTGACTGAAGAAGGTGAGCGCTATTTCCGTCGTATGCAGGGTGTTTTGCAGGAGATGGCCGCTGCCGAAAATGAACTAATGGAAGCGCGACATACGCCGCGTGGATTGTTGCGTATCGATGCCGCAACGCCGGTTATCCTTCATTATTTAATGCCGCTGATTAAGCCTTTTCGCGAGCGTTACCCTGAAATCACGTTATCTCTGGTCTCTTCGGAAACGTTCATCAATCTCATTGAGCGTAAGGTTGATGTGGCGATCCGTGCCGGAACGTTAACTGACTCCAGCCTGCGCGCACGGCCTCTGTTTACCAGTTATAGGAAAGTCATCGCTTCACCCGATTATCTGGAGCGTTTCGGAAAACCGGAAACAGTGGAAGAACTGAAGCAACATCAGTGTCTCGGATTCACCGAGCCTACGTCACTCAATACCTGGCCAATTTCCTGCTGTGATGGGCAGTTGCATGAGGTGACGTCAGAGATATCGTCCAACAGTGGCGAAACGCTGAAACAGCTTTGCCTAAGCGGAAATGGTGTCGCCTGCCTGTCGGACTATATGGTGGATAACGAGATTGCCAGAGGGGAATTTGTCGAGCTGATGGCCGATAAAAGACTGCCGGTGGAGATGCCGTTTAGCGCCGTCTATTACAGTGACCGGGCGGTCAGCACACGTATTCGGGCGTTCATTGATTTTCTGAGCGAGCATGAAACTCAGCGTAAAAAGTAAATTGGGGGCTCGATGCCCCCATTTTGATTAATCCCAGTTCGGCGCCAGCCCTTCTGGACTCACCAGACGATCGTTGCATTCCAGTGCAGCTATCGCCGCTCTGTCAGCATCATCCAGCTTAAGATCCTGCGCTAACAGGTTGCTCTCCAGGTTCTCACGCTTGGTTGATGACGGGATCACGGCATACCCTTCCCCTATCGCCCACGCGAGAATAACCTGTGCAGGCGTTGCAGCATGTTTGTCTGCAATGCCATGAATGACTTCATCTTTCAGAGCCTTACCATAAGCCAGCGTCATGTACGAAGTAATGTGTATGCCATGCTTTTTGGCCCACTCAACAACGTTGTGGTTTTGCAGATACGGAGAGAGTTCAATCTGATTGGTTGCAATATTTTCCGCCCCAATCGCGGCGATCGCTTTTTCCATCAATGGGATGGTGAAGTTAGAAATGCCTATCTCTCGCGTCAAACCACTTTTCCTGGCTTCCAGCAATGCCTGCATAAACTCATCAACAGAAACAGCATCTTGTGGTGACGGCCAGTGGATCAACGTCAGATCCACATAATCCGTACGCAGCTTTTTCAGACTTTCTTTGAGGCTTGGGATCAGCGCATCTTTGCTCAGATTTTCAATCCAGATCTTGGTGGTAATAAACAATTCGCTCCGCGGAATACCGCTTTCGGCGATCGCCTGGCCAACTGAGCTTCATTATCATAAATCTGGGCGGTATCGACAGCACGATAACCGAGTTCGAGAGCCGTTTTTACTGATGCGATAACTACGTCGTCTTTAAGACGGAATGTACCTAAACCAAATGCAGGGATTGTCATAACTTCCTCGTGAATTACTTTATGTGTGTTTTCAGAGGATTATCGCGAGTACGGAGGAGAAGAAAAAGAGTCAAAAATGCAGAGGATTTTTGCGATTGTAGCAATAATGAATGGATTTAGACAAAAGAAAAAGCCCTGAGCAGATGCTCAGGGCTTTCAATAAGTGGCGGAACGGACGGGACTCGAACCCGCGACCCCCTGCGTGACAGGCAGGTATTCTAACCGACTGAACTACCGCTCCACCGAATTTCTTTACAACAACCGGTTTTATGCCCCGGTTTGACC
>NZ_JALIGG010000058.1:0-713516 GCF_024764965.1 Scandinavium tedordense
TTTGGCCATGGTGCGTGCGCTGAACAAAATGACGAAGGCAGGTATGCCAGAAAGTGTACGTATCGGCTGAGAGCCGGAGCTGTTACAGGGGAAACTCGCCTCAAATCTGATTTATTCAACAAAGCCAAGTGTCAGTTTAAAGCTGGTAGGCGAGGTGGTCGAACCGACACCGGTGAATACCGTTTTTGACACTTTACCTAAATCGACGCTTAATGGGCTGGCGAGTGAATCGACAACCTCACAGGCGGAATCCAGAATTTCGCCCGTAAAATTAACTTGCCCTTCACCGGTGGCGGCAAATGTTGCAGGTGCAGTAATAAATGCCCCTGACAACATAGAGAGAGCGATCAGTCTTTTCATTTAATTTCCTTAAAATGATCTGTTTGATATACACACCCACAGTAGGTGTGGCATCAATGTATTCATATGATGTATGTATAACAATCAATCATTCATAAATGATAAATTCACTAAAATGAACATCGAAAAAATTGGCTATAAAATGATAGGGTTAAGTGAGGAGGGCGCTACATGCACGACGTCAGCAGTGGAATGCGCTTGGGGATAAATATCAGCTCGAAGGCAGGCCTCAGGATCAGAGGATAATGTCCAGTATCGTGCACTGACTTTTGTTTCGGGTCGCCCCCACCCTTGAATCAATTAGGATTTATCGCCTTGTCGTTATCGTTCCTGAAAAATAGAGTAATAGCCGGACTCTGATAAAAGGAATAGTTAAAATGAAAAAGACAGCAATCGCTTTGTCCCTTCTGTTTGTCGCTACCGGTGCCATGGCCCAGGGCGAAATGCAGCATGCAACAGATGAGACCGTTCAGTCCGCCCACGCTGGCGCCGACACAGCTAAAGAAAAACTGCATCAGACCGAACATCGTACTCAGGAACAAATGAGCAAAGCGCAAAGCGACGGCTCAACCACTGACACGATGAAGCAGGATGGTCAGAAAGCCTGGAACAATACCAAAGAAGGCAGCGAAAAGGCCTGGGATAAAACCAAACAGGGTTCTGAAAAAGCCTGGAACGGTACCAAAGAAGGTAGTCAGAAAGCCTGGGATAAAACTAAAGATGGCAGCCAGAAAGCCTGGGATGCCACCAAAGAAGGCAGCACCAAGGCATGGGATAAAACCAAATCTGGTGCTCAGGACGTGAAGAAAAGCGTCTCTGAATAATACGGTTCAACCGTTATAAATAATAAAGCCCGCGTTTATCGCGGGCTTTTGCTTTTGGCTTACTCAGTTTTATCACGCACGTCGGTGCTTGCACCGTTTTTCTGCACTGACGCAATGCCTTTTTGCGCCGCCGCCTTGCTGGAATACATTTCGCTGCGGGCGATCACCTCATGATTGCCGGCCTTTAGCACAAAGTAATACGGTTCTTTCGTATCCTTATCGGATTTTTTGATTTCGAAATAGCCCATCGCCTTCTCCTCAGTTGAGTGCACAAATGATTTTATAATCATAGAACGCCAGGACAGCGGTGGGGGCGAAATACGGTTTTAAGTGCGGAAAGTTTTTTGAATCGTGTTTTCATGACCTCCAATCTGATGCGTAAATGCCATTCGTCTCGGGACCGGTCGATTTCATAGGGTATTTCGGACTCAGGTTTTGGACATGTAGCACGGGCCAGGTAACAATCGGCAAATGGAATTTACAGTAAGCTGCAAAGCAGAATGTTAAGGTTCGCCAGAATGAGCCAAGTTCGGAGAGAAAGATGAAATCGACAACGACCCTAACGTTACTGGTGCTGGCGGGGGCGATGATGGCGGGAGCCGTGCAAGCCGCGTCAACCAGCCAACAACAGATGCGTCAGCATTTTACCGACACGATGGTAAAACCGTGTGAAGGTAAAAAAGCCGGAGACACGGTGACGATTACTGACCGACGTGGCGGGAAACATACGGCAATTTGCACGCTGACCGCCTTGCCTGTTGCGGAATAACGGAATACCAGAATACCACCCTGTTTTCATTCGACGCTTCTGTCGACGTCGCCGTGGGCAATATCGCCTGAATGCATACGTTACTGCTGGCAAATTCTTCCTGTAGTCCACGTGTGAAGTTGACCATCCAGGCTTTGGTCGCGCTGTGAACGGCGCTGCCACTACGGGCGTGGAAGGCGAAGACCGAAGCGATGTTGATAATTGTGCCGCATCAACCGCTGGAAGAGGCGCCGATAATGTCCAGCGCGCGGCCGACAGGGCATTGGTTTTATTATAAAACCATTAGTCACAACAGAAGAGAAAATCGCCAGTTTGCGGCCCGCTTCCCGGTAAGTTGTCATAAATCTGTCACACTTACTGCAGTTCATTAACGCATGAGGACAAAGGGATGAGAAAAAGCGTACTGGCCGTGGCGGTTATCGGCTCGATGATGGCGGGCTTTGCGGCCCAGGCAGAAACTACGCCGGAGGGCTATCAGCTCCAGCAGGTGTTGATCATGAGCCGGCACAACTTGCGTGCGCCGCTCGCCAATAATGGCAGCGTTCTTGAACAGTCCACGCCGAATAAATGGCCGGAGTGGGATGTGCCAGGCGGACAGCTCACGACTAAAGGTGGCGTTCTCGAAGTGTATATGGGCCATTACATGCGGGAATGGTTGGCCGAAAAGGGGATGGTGACCACCGGTGAATGCCCGCCGCCGAATACGGTATATGCTTACGCCAACAGCCTGCAACGTACCGTCGCCACCGCGCAGTTCTTCATTACCGGTGCGTTCCCGGGCTGTGATGTGCCTGTTCATCATCAGGACAAAATGGGCACCATGGACCCGACGTTTAACCCCGTTATTACCGACTCGTCAGTGGCCTTCAGCCAACAGGCGGTAAAGGCGATGGATGAAGAGCGGCAGAAGATGAACCTCGGCGAAAGCTACAAGCTGCTGGAAACGCTCGTTGAATACAAAAACTCCCCATCCTGCAAAGAAAAGAAAGTGTGCTCCCTGACCGACGGCAAAGACACCTTCAGCGCGCCGTTTGAAAAAGAACCCGGCGTCGACGGGCCGCTGAAAGTGGGTAACTCGCTGGTGGATGCTTTCACCCTTCAGTATTACGAAGGTTTCCCGGCCGATCAGGTGGCCTGGGGACAAATCAAAACCGACAAGCAGTGGCGCGTGCTATCAGAGCTGAAAAATGGCTATCAGGACAGCCTGTTTACCTCGCCAGAAGTGGCCCGCAATGTGGCTGCGCCGTTGGTAAAATACATCGATAAAACGCTGGTTATCAACGCCGGAAAAGGCCCAAAGGTGACGCTGCTGGTGGGGCATGACTCGAATATCGCCTCGCTGCTAATGGCACTGGATTTCAAACCGTATACGCTCCACGATCAGTACGAACGCACGCCCATCGGCGGCAAAATTGTGTTTGAACGCTGGCGTGACGCGGCCGGAAACCGCGAGCTGATGAAAATCGAATATCTGTATCAGAGTACGCAGCAGCTGCGGAATGCGAATGTGCTGACGCTACAGGCGCCACCGCAGCGCGTCACGCTGGAGCTCAAAGGGTGTCCGATAGATGCAGACGGATATTGCCCGGTAGATAAGTTCAATGAAGTGCTGCATAACGCGGCGAAGTAAACAGTATTCTCCCCCGCCTGGCGGGGGAGTCTGTTTCAGACATTTTTACGTTCGATGGTTTGTTCGCCCCAGAACAGCGAGTCTTTATCGGTTTTCTTAAAGGCCAGCGCCAGCACTTCATCGCTACCTTCTTCCCAGACTTTTTCAGCCAGTTTTTCGTCGTACTTAACCAGTTCGAAAATGGCCTCGGCGATTTCCGGTGAGGTGTTCCGCAAGCTCGCCCATTCACCTACGTGATGCGCTTTCGATTCCTGTGTTGACATAGTATTCCTCCTGACAGAAGTTTAGCTTTTCAATTTCCGCGCCAGATTGGCAACGTGTTGTCCCTGATAGCGGGCAATTGCCAGTTCTTCCTGGCTGGGCTGGCGCGAACCATCCCCGCCTGCAATCGTGGTTGCGCCATACGGCGTACCGCCGCGAACTTGAGAGACATCAAATAATTCCTGCGCGCCATAGCCGATCGGCACAATCACCATGCCGTGGTGGGCGAGGGTAGTCCATGTCGAGGTAATGGTTTGCTCCTGACCGCCGCCGGTGCCGGTGGAGCTAAAGACGCTGGCGAGTTTGCCGTACAGTGCGCCGGATGCCCACAGGCCGCCGGTTTGATCGAGGAAAGTGCGCATTTGCCCGGCCATGTTGCCGAAGCGGGTTGGTGTACCGAAAATGATGGCGTCGTAATCCGCCAGTTCTTGCGGTGTCGCCACCGGGGCGGTATGTGTTTTGCCGCCCGATTTAGCGAATACCTCCGCCGACATCGTTTCAGGCACGCGTTTCACCGTCACATCAACGCCATCCACCTGGTTCGCACCGTCCGCAATGGCCTGCGCCATTGTTTCGATGTGTCCATACATGGAATAAAAAAGAACCAGAATTTTTGCGTTTCCACTCATAGCCTTATTCTCCGTAATGACACTGTGTATAAGGAAGATACTCCTGAAAGTGTTGGTCACATACCGGGTCTGGTCAACTCCCGGTCGGGATTTAAGCGGCAGTGAACAAAGCGGTGGTGATTTTTCAAATGAAACCCTGTTTCACATCTTTCTTACAACTCCTGCCGTCTAAGCTATTCGTGCTGTAACAATCATAAACAGTTACTGTTCTTAATTATTCACAACTCAAATTTTTCTCATGTGAAACATTTTGAAAAATTATCTTAAATCAAATTTTGTACTTTCCGGTGCCTCTAAAATCACTCCCGCTTCACTGGAGATCACCAGGGGAAAAGGATTTTTATTTGTAAGGTGTCATTCCAGGTTTCAGCTCAAGAATATTTGTACTGATATTCCCTCGACCTTTAAATATTGATCTGATGGTAATTTAATGAAATTCGCAATACCTGCCTGTTTGCTTTTCTCTGCTTTGGTTCCTTCAGCCTATGCGTTAACGGGTGCTGATCTTGATGCGGCCAATAAGTACTTTGCTGATCATCCTGATATTAAAACAAACGCACCCTGGATTTATGATGAGGTCATGAGAAAAAATACCCTTCAGGAAGCCAATGATTATCTGTCGAGCAATAAACCGTGGAATCCTGCGACAAACAATTATTTGACATTAGATCCGATTCCACGCCGCACAACCCAGAGCGTGCCAATGGCCAGTCTTACCTCATCGAGCGCATCGACTGTGTCTGTCACCGATACGCACAGCTACACGGATAATCAAATTGCGCCGTTAAAAGCCACGCTTGATCAAGATAACCAACAAATTGCGCAGAACACAGCAGGTATTACGCAGAACCATAATGATATTGCAGAAAACCATCACGATATCGCGAAAACAGAAGATGACGTTGCCCACAATCAGGATGCGATTCAACGTACCATTCCGAAGTGCGTGCTACGCAAGCGCAGGTGCAGAGTAATACCGGGCAAATTAATAAGCTGAATAACAATTTCAGCAACCTCAAATCTGAAGTCGATGAAAATAAAAAAGAAGCTTCAGCGGGAATATCCGGGGCAATGGCGCAGGCCAATATTCCGCAGGTGATTCAGGGGCAAACTTTCTCCATTGGCGCTGGCGTGGGTGGCTACGCAGGCGAAAATGCCGTCGCAGTAGGGATGTCGGCGCGCGTCTCGCAAAGCGTGATCGTTAAAGCCTCCGTGTCAGACGACACCCAACAAACTGTCGGCTATGGCGCAGGCGTGTCAATCGGTTGGTAATCCATTTCTATCGGGGCGAAGCCCCCACAAAAATAAAATTCCGTCCTGAACGGAAATAAAGAGAGTGAATGATGATGAGCATGAAGTCTGTTATGTCAGGTCTGTTGCTGGCTGGAACCTCGTTGTTCTGCCAGGCGGCAACAAATACGTCGTACAGCTATACAGGGTATGGCGTCAGTTTCCACATGGATAATGGCTATTTCGCCTATCTGGATGACAAGCCGTGTGCGCTGGATGAGAAAACATCCAACGCCACTGTTTACAGTTCCGGTTTGTACCAGGTGATTGTTTATAAAACAGGAAAAGTGGCGCTGATGAAGCAAGGCGTTTACGTCGGCAATTTACACGGTTGATGCTGGGCCAGTTAATTCGGGAAACATTCATTAATTCAGTCGGTTGGATGTGATACAAGCGGCAATGACTCTGTAGCAAAATGACACACTTTCCTGTGCGTTTTTTTCATAAGCCATAAGAGTCGCTTATGCGTCGCGCAGCGGCAAACCCACACTTTCCGCTGAGCGCATGTTGCAAGATATTACCGTTTACTGGAGGAATGAGAGGCTTCCACTAAGCTTAGTTCCACGCGGCGATAAACTGGCCTCTGGCCCGTGACCGCGCAGTGGAATATTCCACATCACGTAATGCAATATGATGTCTGAACAATTGATTGGAGGTCCGTAATGGCAAACCATCGTGGCGGTTCGGGTAATTTCGCCGAAGACCGTGATAGAGCATCAGAAGCAGGTCGTAAAGGTGGCCAGCACAGCGGGGGTAACTTCAAGAACGATCCTCAGCGTGCCTCTGAAGCTGGCAAAAAAGGGGGGAAAAACAGCCACGGCAGCAATCGCAATAGCTAGTGGGCTGACGCCGTGCGATGTGGCGACCTGAGCCCCATCGAATCCCCGCCGCCGGGCTTTCCCGGCGGTTTTTTTATGCCTGCTGGTTGCAGCAGTCCGCGGTAATCTGCACACTGTTGGGCTGAATGTTATCCCGGCGGTACTATGTCCTTTCTTTCTCGCTATCAATTTTCCGTTAAGCCTCAGGAAGCGCTACTGATTGTCATCACCATGTTTTGGGGTGGCACGTTTCTGGCGGTGCAATACGCCGTCACCATGAGCGACCCGTTCTTTTTTGTCGGACTGCGCTTCGCCACCGCGGCTATCGCCGTGGGTCTGCTTTCACTACGCTCTCTGCGTGGGTTAACGCGGCTTGAATTGAAAGCGGGCGTGATGATTGGAATCGCTATCGCATTTGGCTACAGCCTGCAAACCTGGGGCTTACAGTCTATTTCCAGCAGCAAATCCGCCTTTATTACCGCGATGTACGTGCCGCTGGTGCCGTTATTGCAATGGCTGTGTCTCGGGCGTATGCCGGGGTTGATGTCCTGCGTCGGGGTTATGCTGGCATTCATCGGTCTGATTTTACTTGCCGGGCCGGACGGAAACTTACTGGCGCTTGGCGCCGGGGAAATCATTACCCTCGCGGGGGCGCTGGCTATCGCCGCAGAAATTATTCTGATCAGCGCCTGGGCCGGGAAGGTCGATGTGCGCCGGGTCACCGTCGTGCAGCTGGCCACCGCGTCGCTGGTCGCCTTCACCATGATGATCCCCGCCGGAGAATCCGTGCCGTCATTTTCACCGGGCCTGCTGGTGGTAGCCCTGGGTTTAGGGATTTTCAGCGCCATTATTCAGGTGGTGATGAACTGGGCCCAGCGCAGCGTTTCCCCGACGCGTGCGACGGTGATTTATACCGGTGAACCGGTGTGGGCGGGCATCTTTGGCCGTATGGCGGGTGAACGCTTACCAATGCTTGCTCTGCTTGGTGCGGCGTTCATCATCGCGGGCGTTCTGGTCAGCGAACTGAAGTTCAAAAAGAAAAAGGCGTTACCGCAGGTTGTGGATGACGCCGAAAACAAATGTACCGCGCAGGAATAAGGAGAGCGTCATGGCTCAGGCAGCCGTAAAAAAAACCGGGAAACGTAGTCTGGCGGTGAGCGCTAAAAAAGAGGCCATTCTGACGGCAGCGCTGAACACCTTTTCTCAGTTCGGCATTCACGGCTCGCGTCTTGAACAGGTGGCGGAACAGGCGGGCGTCTCGAAAACGAATCTGCTTTATTACTATCCGTCGAAAGAAGTGCTGTACGTGGCGGTAATGCGCAATATCCTCGATATCTGGCTGGCGCCGCTGCGCGCATTTCGCGAAGAATTTACGCCACTGGTGGCTATTGGTGAGTATATCCGCCTCAAGCTGGAAGTCTCGCGAGATTACCCGGAAGCCTCGCGCCTGTTTTGTCTTGAGATGTTGCAGGGCGCGCCGCTGCTGATGGCGGAATTAACCGGAGATTTGAAATCCCTTGTGGCAGAAAAATCAGCGATCATTTCAGGTTGGGTCTCGGAGGGCAAGCTGGCGCCCATCGATCCGAACCATCTGATCTTCATGATTTG
This sequence comes from Scandinavium tedordense, assembly GCF_024764965.1. Taxonomy (NCBI): domain Bacteria; kingdom Pseudomonadati; phylum Pseudomonadota; class Gammaproteobacteria; order Enterobacterales; family Enterobacteriaceae; genus Scandinavium; species Scandinavium tedordense. The sequence goes on from NZ_JALIGG010000058.1 coordinate 8,190, forward strand.
GGCCGCCACGCAGCACTATGCGGACTTCTCCACTCAGGTCGAGGCGGTCACCGGTAAAACACTGCGTGATGAGGCGTTCTTCCAGCAAACCGTGGAAAACGTACAGCGCATGATTATTGAAGGGATCCGTCTGCGTTAACGCAGCGGGAAGACGCAGCTCACATCGCCTTCTTCACAGGTGAGTGTGCTTTTCAGCAGTTCGGTACGTTCGCGGGTTTTGTCGGTCATGCACTGCGCGTGAACCATTGGGGCGACGGAGGCACCGTCAGCGCCGGAGGTCAAAAATGCGCAGTCAGCGTCGCGAAAGGCGATCCACGCTTTTTGCGCGGTTACGAGCTGAGTTTTCTGCGCGGCGGTGGCGAGTTTCATCGCCTCTTTATAGGTCTGATTGAGCAACTCATCCTGTTTTTTATATTCATTGCTGGCGCACTCGTTAAGTCCCGCCTGGGACGTGGCGGATTCACAGCTGTCCGCCAAAGCGGAAGTGCTCATCAGCAGGGCGGCAGCGGCGATAATGCTCAATTTCATGATGTTATCTCCAAAGAAAAAAGGCCCGTTTCCGAAGCCTTTTGCCCGGTGGCGCATGCTTTCCGGGCCTACTGGGGCGTGGATTGAAGCCCGGCAGACTTGTACCGCCGGGCGCGTTGCCACTCATTAATCACAAGCTTAGCCGATTGTCATCAGACTGGCGTTGCCGCCCGCCGCCGCAGTGTTGACGCTCAGGGAGCGTTCAACGTACAGGCGCTCCAGCAGCAGATTGGTTTCCCCACGCGCAAAGCCCTGTACCGAGATAATCGCCCCATCGCGAGCCGCCACCTGCTGGCACAGTTCACGCAACTGATCTGAATCACCGTGATAAATCACCGCATCAAAATCCGCGTTCACAATCTGCTCGCGTTTGGCGAAGCGAATACGATCGTTGACCGCTTTCGGCAACTGTTTTGCCAGCCCACGATGCAGACTTTCATCCGGCCACAGGATTTCACTGCCGACGGCTGTTACCCCCGCGAGCTGCACCAGCGCGTCTTCTTCATTATCTGCAAGACACAGTACGCGTTCACGTGGCATCAGCGTCCAGGTATTGCGTTCGCCGGTTGGGCCTGGCAATAACCGCTGGGTCCCGGCCTGGGCCAGTTCGCCGTAACGCTGACAAAGTGTGCTCAGTTCTGGACGGCCGTTAGCCCATTCGCGCAGGGCGATCAGCGGTTGTTCCAGCAGTGTTTTTAGCTGCGAATCCACCGGACGCTCGGCATCCTGACGGTTCAGCGTGGTTAACAGCGCGTCTTCCGGGCGGCTGGAGAGCAGGCGATACAGGTACATTGGACCGCCGGCTTTCGGACCGGTACCGGACAAACCTTCGCCGCCGAACGGCTGCACGCCGACGACCGCGCCTACCATATTACGGTTCACGTACAGGTTGCCGACGTTGGCGCTGCCGGTGACCTGGGCGATGGTTTCGTCGATGCGGGTATGCACCCCAAGGGTCAAACCGTAGCCGGAGGCATTAATCTGCTCGACCAGCGCATTAAGGTTGCTGCGGTTGTAGCGCACCACGTGCAGCACCGGGCCGAACACTTCTTTTTGCAGCTCATCGAAACTTTCCAGTTCAATCAGCGTCGGCGGCACGAAGGTACCGGTGGCCCATTCGCGGCGGTCTTCACTGTTATCGCGCGCGGCCTGGAACACCGGGCGCCCTTTGCTGCGCAGGGTCTGGATATGGCGCTCGATATTGCCTTTGGCTTCGGTATCGATAACCGGGCCAATATCCGTGGTCATGCGGCCAGGGTTGCCCATTCTGCATTCTGCCATCGCACCTTTCAGCATCGTCAGGGTGTGGTCGGCGATATCGTCCTGCAAACACAGCACGCGCAGGGCAGAGCAGCGCTGTCCGGCGCTGTCGAACGCGGAGGCCAGAACGTCAATTACTACCTGCTCGGTCAGCGCAGAGGAATCAACGATCATCGCGTTCATCCCGCCGGTTTCAGCGATAAGCGGTGTCGGACGGCCCTGGGGATCGAGGCGGCTGGCAATATTACGCTGTAACAGCGTGGCGACGTCGGTGGAACCGGTAAACATCACCCCGCGCACGCGGTTGTCAGACGTGAGCTGCGCCCCGACGGTTTCACCGCGACCCGGCAGAAGCTGCACCACACCCGGCGGTACGCCGGCTTCCAGCAGGATATTGATGCCCTGAGCGGCAATCAGCGGCGTCTGCTCTGCAGGTTTCGCCAGCACGCTGTTTCCGGCGGCGAGTGCCGCGGCGATTTGTCCGGTGAAGATGGCCAGCGGGAAGTTCCACGGGCTGATACAGACCACCGGGCCAAGCGGGCGATGGGTTTCGTTGGCGAAATCATCCCGGACCTGTCCGGCGTAGTAATGCAGGAAATCCACCGCTTCACGCACTTCGGCGATAGCGTTACTGAAGGTTTTACCCGCTTCGCGTACCAGAATGCCCATTAGCTGCTGCATCTGGCCTTCCATTAATACGGCGGCGCGTTCAAGAATGGCGGCACGTTCATGCGGCGGCGTGGCGAACCAGATAGGTGCGTTATTGACCGCGTTGGTCAGGGCCTGCTCCACTTCGCGTTCGGACGCATCACGCACATAGCCGACGATATCTTTCGGCTCAGCCGGGTTGATCACTGGCTGCATATCGCCGTCGTCAACCGCCTGTTCCAGTATCGGCAGGGCACGCCATTTTTGCAGCGCGCTGTTGAGCAGTGAAGAGGAGAGAGAGGCCAGACGGTGTTCGTTGGCCAGATCCAGACCGGCGGAGTTATTGCGTCCTTCGCCGTACAGCTCACGCGGCATTGGGATCTTCGGATGTGGCAGACCGGCCTGGCCTTCCTGCTGCGCCAGTTTCTCGACGGCGGATACCGGGTCAGCCACCAGTTCATCCAGCGGCAGGGTGGTATCGGCGATTCGGTTCACGAAGGAGGTATTCGCGCCGTTCTCCAGCAGACGACGCACCAGATACGCCAGCAGCGTTTCGTGCGTGCCTACCGGAGCATAAATGCGGCACGGACGGTTCAGTTTTCCGTCGGCCACTTTGCCCACGACCTGTTCGTACAACGGTTCACCCATTCCATGCAGGCACTGGAATTCATACTGGCCCGGATAATAGTTCTGGCCCGCCAGCTGGTAAATCGCCGCCAGGGTGTGGGCGTTGTGGGTGGCGAATTGTGGATAAATCAGGTTCGGTACCGCCAGCAGTTTTTTGGCGCAGGCGAGGTAGGAGACGTCGGTATACACCTTGCGGGTGTACACCGGATACCCTTCGAGGCCGTCCATCTGTGCGCGTTTGATTTCGCTGTCCCAATACGCGCCTTTTACCAGACGAATCATCAGGCGACGGCGGCTGCGGGTGGCGAGGTCAGTCAGGTAATCAATTACTGCCGGGCAGCGTTTCTGGTACGCCTGAATAACAAAGCCGATGCCGTTCCAGCCCGCCAGTTCCGGTTCGAAACAGAGTTTCTCCAACAGATCGAGGGAGATCTCCAGCCGGTCTGCTTCTTCGGCGTCAATGTTGATGCCGATATCATACTGACGCGCCAGCAGGGTCAGGGATTTCAGACGCGGGTACAGCTCTTCCATCACGCGGTCGAACTGCGCGCGACTGTAGCGCGGGTGCAATGCCGACAGCTTAATTGAGATACCCGGGCCTTCATAAATGCCGCGCCCGTTAGAGGCTTTACCAATCGAATGGATCGCCTGCTGATAGGAGACCATGTAAGCCTGCGCGTCGGCGGCGGTTAGCGCTGCTTCGCCGAGCATATCGTAAGAGTAGCGGAAGCCTTTATCTTCCAGCTTGCGGGCATTGGCCAGCGCTTCGGAAATAGTTTCGCCGGTAACGAACTGTTCGCCCATCAGGCGCATCGCCATGTCCACGCCTTTGCGGATCAGCGGCTCGCCGCTCTTACCGATAATACGGTTCAGGGAGCTCGACAGGCTGGCTTCGTTATGCGTCGACACCAGTTTACCGGTGAACAGCAAGCCCCAGGTGGCGGCGTTGACGAACAGTGACGGGCTGCGGCCAATGTGCGAGTGCCAATTGCCGTTGCTGATTTTGTCGCGGATCAGCGCATCGCGAGTGGCTTTGTCCGGAATACGCAGCAGCGCTTCCGCCAGACACATCAGCGCTACACCTTCCTGCGAGGAGAGTGAAAATTCCTGCAACAGGCTCTGTACCATGCCCGCTCGTCCGCTGGCGGTTTTCTGGTTACGCAGTTTTTCGGCCAGCTGGTAAGCGAGGGAATGCGCTTGTTCCGCGATGTTGTGTGGCAGACGGGCCTGCTCCAGCAGCATTGGCACCGCGTCGGTTTCAGCCCGACGCCAGGCGGCGGTAATCGCAGAACGGGTCACCGATTGCGGCAGGATCTGCTCGGCAAAGTCGAGGAACGGCTGAGGCGACTCTTCGGTCTGCACCAGGCCTTCCTCGCTTTCATTCGCCGCCCCTGACAGCAGGGCAGGCAATTCCGGCAACGCTTCGTCGTTTTCCAGTTTTTCCAGATAATTAAAAATGGCCTGTTTAATCAGCCAATGTGGGGTGCGGTCAATGCGTGTTGCCGCGCTTTTAATTCGTTCGCGCGTGGCGTCGTCCAGTTTTACGCCCATGGTGGTGCTGGCCATAAAAAAACTCCCTTAATATTAATTGCTGCTCTCGTTGCACAGAAATATCCATCATGTTGCAACTTTGTGCAACCGTGTTAAGTGTGACTTCGCCAGCAATCAGGAAAAGCAATGACCTGTTAAATCTTTTTAACACTGATTAAGACATGGAGTTGTTGTAGAGAAGCCAGGTTTTATGCGGCGCTTAACACTTTTTCACGGTGCAACCGCGAAAAGCGTGAGCGAGTGCAACCTATAGGAAATTGATCCTGTTGACGGGATGTTTTATCTGTAAATGCAGTGTTAAATCGTTTGTGAATAAATTCAGCATACGGCAGGATACGCTCCGGCCGTAACAAAGAGCCCATTACTTCGTTCCGGTAATAGGGATAAAAAGAGTTATTCTGGAGAATTTTTTGATGGCTACTAGCACACCTATGGTGGTGACGTTTCTAATTTATATATTTGGTATGATCCTGATTGGGTTTACCGCTTGGCGTAATACCAAAAACTTTGATGACTATATTTTGGGCGGGCGTAGCCTGGGTCCATTTGTCACCGCATTATCGGCGGGGGCATCCGACATGAGCGGCTGGCTGCTGATGGGCTTGCCGGGTGCCATTTTCATTTCCGGTATCTCTGAAAGCTGGATTGCCATTGGTCTGTGCCTTGGCGCATGGATTAACTGGAAACTGGTAGCCGGACGCCTGCGCGTTCACACCGAAGTGAACAATAACGCACTGACGCTGCCGGACTATTTCACCGGTCGTTTCGAAGATAAAAGCCGCTTGCTGCGCATTATCTCCGCGTTGGTCATTCTGTTGTTCTTCACCATCTACTGTGCATCCGGCATTGTGGCGGGGGCGCGTCTGTTCGAAAGCACTTTCGGCATGAGCTATGAAACTGCGCTGTGGGCCGGTGCGGCGGCAACCATCCTCTACACATTCATCGGCGGCTTCCTGGCCGTGAGCTGGACCGACACCGTGCAGGCGAGCCTGATGATTTTCGCGCTGATCCTGACTCCGGTGATTGTGATTATCACCGTCGGCGGTTTCGGCGACTCGCTGGAAGTGATTAAGCAAAAGAGCATTGAAAATATCGATATGCTCAAGGGTCTGAACTTCGTGGCCATCATTTCCCTGCTGGGCTGGGGCCTGGGCTACTTCGGACAGCCGCACATCCTGGCTCGTTTCATGGCAGCGGACTCTCATCACAGTATCGTTCATGCGCGTCGCATCAGTATGACGTGGATGATCTTGTGCCTGATGGGCGCGGTGGGCGTAGGCTTCTTTGGTATCGCCTTCTTCAACACCCACGCTGACCTGGCAGGTGCGGTAAACCAGAACGCTGAGCGCGTGTTTATCGAGCTGGCGCAAATCCTGTTCAACCCGTGGATTGCCGGTATTTTGCTTTCTGCCATTCTGGCGGCAGTCATGTCGACGCTGAGCTGTCAGCTGCTGGTGTGTTCTAGCGCGATTACCGAAGATTTGTACAAAGCGTTCCTGCGTAAAGGCGCGAGCCAAAAAGAGCTGGTGTGGGTCGGTCGTTTTATGGTTCTGGCCGTGGCGCTGGTGGCGATTGCGCTGGCCGCAAACCCTGAAAACCGCGTGCTCGGTCTGGTGAGCTACGCCTGGGCCGGTTTTGGTGCAGCCTTCGGTCCGGTGGTGCTGTTCTCAGTGCTGTGGTCCCGCATGACGCGTAACGGCGCCCTGGCAGGGATGATCATTGGTGCGGTCACGGTTATCGTCTGGAAGCAGTTCGGCTGGCTGGGTCTGTATGAAATTATCCCGGGCTTCGTGTTTGCCAGTATCGGGATTGTGGTCTTTAGCCTGCTGGGTAAAGCGCCATCTGTCTCAATGCAGAAACGCTTTGCCGAAGCGGACGCGCATTATCACTCTGCGCCGCCGTCCCGGTTACAGGCCGAATAATCATTCTTGCTAAAGCCCGCTAAAATGCGGGCTTTTTTCTTGCTAATCACCTGAAAATGCGCTGATATCTTGCGGCTAAAAAAACAATGAGGATAGCAGGCAATGACACTAAAAATGGGGTATGCCGCCATCGCTTTGGCATTCGTGCTCAGCGGTTGTACGGCTCCATCGCAAAAATCCGTCGCAGACACGCAAAGCTGCAAAGCGGATAACCAGATGCAGCAAACCACGCTCTATTTCGGCTTGAGTCGTCCGGCGGGGAAAGATATCACGCCCCAGGAATGGCAGCAGTTTGTGGATAATGACGTCACGCCGCGCTTCCGCGATGGGCTGACGGTGCTTGATGCACGCGGTCAATGGCTTGGTAACGACGGCAAAGTGGCCCGTGAGCAGAGCAAAGCGTTGATGCTTGTCCACGGTATAGATGCGCAGAGCGAAAGCAATATTGAAGCGCTGCGTAACGTTTACAAATCACGCTTTGCCCAGGAATCGGTGATGCGGGTCGATAACCCGGTGTGCGTCCAGTTCTGATAAAAAAACGGCGGGAATAAACTCCGCCGTTGTTATGTTATAGCCCCGCGCAAGCGTAGCGTCGCTGGGCATTTAGACGTTTACAGGAACAACCCCGCAAAACTCGCCGACAGCAAACTCACCAGTGTCGCGCCGTACACCAGGCGTAGACCAAAGCGTGAAACCGCATTTCCCTGCTTCTCGTTCAGTCCTTTAATCGCGCCCGCCACAATGCCGATAGAAGCAAAGTTAGCGAATGACACCAGGAACACTGACAGAATGCCCAGCCCGCGGGGCGTCATCTGTGCGGCAATCTTTTGCAGCTCAATCATCGCCACAAACTCATTCGCCACCAATTTGGTCGCCATGATGCTGCCCGCGTTCAGTGCATCGCTCAGTGGAATGCCAATCAGCCATGCCAGTGGATAGAAAACGTAACCGAGGATCTGTTGGAAGCTCAGGCCAAACACTGTCGAGAATAGGGCGTTCACCGCGCTTATCAGCGCAATAAAACCAATCAGCATTGCCAGAATAATCATCGCCACTTTAAAGCCGGCGAGAATATATTCCCCGAGCATCTCAAAGAAACTCTGCGACTCATGCATTTTCTCGAGTTTAATCTCCGCTTCGGCATCCGGACGCGTCGGGTTAATCACCGACAGGATAATGAAGGTGCTGAACATATTGAGGATCAGCGCCGCAACGACATATTTCGCGTCGAGCATGGTCATGTATGCGCCGACAATCGACAGCGACACCGTCGACATTGCGGTAGCGGCCATGGTGAACAGGCGGCGAGAGGAGAGATCAGACAGCACCCCTTTGTAAGCAATGAAGTTTTCCGACTGACCCAGGATAATTGAACTGACGGCGTTAAACGATTCCAGCTTGCCCATGCCATTTACTTTCGACAACAGGGTGCCGATGACGCGAATAAAAATCGGCAGAATACGCCAATGTTGCAGAATGCCAATCAGCGCGGAAATAAAGATAATCGGGCACAGCACGCCTAAGAAGATAAACGCCAGGCCTTTATCGCTCATGCCGCCGAAGACGAAATTGCTACCTTCTGCGGAGAATTTCAGCAGCGATTCAAATACCCCTGAAACCGATTTAATGAGAACTAAACCGCTTTCGGCGTGCAGGAAAAAGAATGCCAGCGCGATCTCGATAATAATGAGCTGTGCAATATAACGAATACGTATGGTTTTGCGGTCAAAACTGACCAGCCAGGCGAGCGCGAGGATGACCACCAGCGCCAGCAGGAAGTGAAGAATATTAGCCATTTCATTTTTGTTTGCAGGTAAACGGGAGGCATATTTAGCCACAGCGCAGCGGCAGGGTAAACGATTACCTGTTAATAAGCTTAGACAAATTGCTTCGCACGATAACGATGACGCTCGCAATCTTTTACAACCTGACATCATTATCCGCACATTTTGCTTGTGTTTCTTTCTGTCGTAATGATAATCACTATCACTCATATTTACGAAACTTTGCATCGATTGACTGCGGTTCACACTGAAGGGTGTCAGGCATGTTTGTTCCATTTCTCATTATGTTACGCGAAGGGCTGGAAGCGGCGCTGATTGTCAGCCTGATAGCAAGCTACCTTAAACGCACGCAGCGAGGACGCTGGATTGGCGTCATGTGGATTGGCGTGTTTCTCGCCGCCGCGCTGTGCCTGGGACTCGGCATTTTCATCAACGAAACAACCGGCGAGTTTCCGCAGAAAGAGCAGGAAATGTTCGAAGGCATCGTGGCGGTTATTGCGGTGTTCATCCTGACCTGGATGGTGTTCTGGATGCGCAAAGTGTCGCGCAACGTGAAGAAACAGCTGGAAGACGCGGTGGATAATGCGCTGCAAAAGGGCAATAACCACGGTTGGGCGCTGATCCTGATGGTCTTTTTCGCCGTGGCGCGTGAAGGGCTGGAATCGGTATTCTTCCTGCTGGCCGCATTCCAGCAGGATCTTGGCATCTGGCCGCCGCTAGGTGCAATGCTCGGCCTGGCGACCGCGGTGGTCCTTGGTTTTCTGATTTACTGGGGCGGCATTCGCCTGAATCTCGGCGCGTTCTTCAAATGGACCAGCCTGTTTATTTTACTGGTGGCCGCAGGGCTTGCCGCCGGGGCGATTCGGGCCTTCCATGAGGCGGGGCTGTGGAATCACTTCCAGGACGTGGCGTTTGATTTCAGTACCACACTTTCTACCCACACGCTGTTTGGCACCCTGCTGGAAGGTATTTTCGGCTACCAGGAAACGCCAAGTGTCAGCGAAGTTGCGGTGTACTTTATCTATCTGATCCCGGCACTGGTGCTGTTTTCCATGCCGCCGCGGGCCTCCACGAGTCCTTCTCGTACGGTGTAATCAGCGACAGCAATGATTGACTAATAGTTACAACATACTTATTGAAAGGGATGGGTCATGACGATTAATTTCCGCCGTAGTGCGCTGCAGCTGGGTATCGCTGCGTTGTTATCTTCTGCGTTCTCTGCGCAGGCCGCCGATATTCCGCAGGTTAAGGTTACGGTCACCGACAAACAGTGTGAACCGATGAACATTACCGTTAACTCTGGTAAAACCCAGTTCATCATCCAGAACCACAGCCAAAAAGCACTGGAGTGGGAAATCCTCAAAGGGGTGATGGTGGTGGAAGAGCGTGAAAACATTGCGCCAGGTTTCACCCAAAAAATGACCGCCAATCTGCAGCCGGGCCGTTATGAAATGACCTGTGGCCTGCTGACTAACCCGAAAGGCCTGTTGATTGTTAAAGGTGAAGCCACTGCGGACGCGGCGAAAGCCAACGCTGTGCTGAGCCTGGGCGATGCGATTGCCGACTATAAAACCTACGTGACGGCACAAACTGCAGAGCTGGTGAAAGGGACTCAGGCCTTCACCGACGCGGTGAAAGCGGGCGATATCGAGAAAGCCAAAGCGCTGTACGCTCCGACCCGTCAATACTACGAGCGCATCGAACCGATTGCTGAACTGTTCTCTGATCTCGACGGCAGCATCGATGCCCGTGAAGACGATTACGAGAAGAAAGCGGAAGACCCGAAATTCACCGGCTTCCACCGCCTGGAAAAAGCGCTATTTGCTGACAACTCCACCAAAGGCATGGATCACTACGCCACTCAGCTGAACAGCGACGTGCAGGAACTGCAGAAACGCATCAGCGAACTGGCCTTCCCACCGTCAAAAGTGGTAGGCGGTGCTGCCGGTCTGATTGAAGAAGTCGCGGCCAGTAAAATAAGCGGTGAAGAAGATCGTTACAGCCATACCGATCTGTGGGATTTCCAGGCTAACGTCGACGGCGCCCAGAAAATTGTCGACTTGCTGCGTCCTCAGCTGCAGAAAGAAAACAGCGCGCTGCTGGCCAAAGTGGATGCCAACTTCAAGAAAGTCGACACCATTCTGGCGAAGTACAAAACCAAAGACGGCTACGAGACTTACGATAAGTTGACTGACGCTGACCGCAATGCGCTGAAAGGGCCGGTAACGACGCTGGCAGAAGATTTAGCGCAGCTGCGTGGGATCCTCGGACTGGACTAAAGCGTTATGACTCAGAGCAAACCGCACGACGTGACCGAGCCGTCACGTCGTCGCTTACTGAAAAATATCGGCGCGCTGGGAGGCGCGCTGGCGTTGACCGGGGGTTGTCCGGTCGCCCATGCGGCGAAACCGCAAAGTGCGCCGGGGACGCTGTCTCCGGATGCGCGAATGGAAACCCAGCCGTTCCACGGACTGCATCAGGCGGGCGTGCTGACTCCTCAGCAGGCATCGATGATGCTGGTGGCGTTTGACGTGCTGGCGAGCGATAAAGCTGACCTGACACGGCTGTTCAAATTACTGACCGACAGGATAACTTTCCTCACCACCGGTGGGCCCGCGCCCGATACGCCGAATCCGCGGCTGCCGCCGATGGATTCCGGGATCCTCGGGGCGTATATCGCGCCGGATAACCTGACTATTACCGTTTCCGTTGGTCAGTCGCTGTTTGACGAGCGCTACGGGCTGGCGGCGCATACACCGAAAAAACTGCAGCGCATGACGCGTTTCCCCAACGATTCACTGGATGCGGCTCTGTGTCATGGGGATCTGCTGCTGCAAATCTGCGCTAACACCCAGGACACCGTTATTCATGCCCTGCGTGACATCATCAAGCATTCGCCGGATTTACTGAGCGTGCGCTGGAAGCGGGAAGGTTTTATCTCTGATCACGCCGCGCGCAGTAAAGGTAAAGAGACGCCGGTGAATCTATTGGGCTTTAAAGATGGCACCGCGAACCCGGACAGCCACGACGCGAAGCTGATGGATAACATCATCTGGGTGACGGACGGGCAGGGTGAACCCGCGTGGGCTACCGGCGGTTCTTACCAGGCGGTGCGCATCATTCAGTTCCACGTGGAGTTCTGGGATCGTACGCCGCTGAAAGAGCAACAGACTATTTTCGGGCGCGATAAGCATTCAGGTGCGCCGTTGGGAATGCAGCTCGAGCACGATGTGCCGGACTACGCCAACGATCCGAACGGCGATGTGATTGCACTAGACAGCCATATTCGTCTGGCCAACCCGCGCACGCCGGAAACTGAATCCAACCTGATGATGCGACGCGGATACAGTTATTCGCTCGGCGTGACCCACTCCGGCCAACTAGAAATGGGCTTACTGTTCGTTTGCTATCAGCACGACCTGGAGAAAGGATTCCTTACCGTGCAGAAGCGGCTCAACGGCGAGGCGCTGGAAGAGTATATTAAGCCGATTGGCGGCGGGTATTTCTTTGTTCTGCCGGGAGTAAAAGCGCGTACTGATTACCTTGCACAAGGCTTACTTGAAGCCTGAGTTGCTCTCGGTTGCTGAAAAAAAAGGTTCATGTCTGGCATGAACCTTTTTTTTCATGTGCTCTAAAGAGAACAGCGACAGAATTCGCTTTAAGGCCTTTATTGAATTTTTACGCCAGAAAATTTCGACACCCTCGTCATCCGCAGGGACAACTCCGGCGCAATAATCTCGCTTTTTCTACGCCTTAAATGAAGACTGACATCTTTCTGTCATTGTTTTGTCAGAGACTCTCTCTGCTGGTGGAGATAGCATGGTTGCCTGTAGGTAAAAAATATGTTGCATTTATGCTAATTCATGATGTAATTATTACAACAGCGGTAGTTTCCGGCAGTGAGTGAAAGTAGCCACTTAGGAGATCGCGGATGGTAAGGTCCTGTTCTGGACATAAAAGTAAAAATAACTGCACCAAACAGCGCGGAGGCCTCACCTCCGGCAGCGATTTCTTCACCACTGAATTTCCCTCTTCGACAACAACTCATGAATCACCCGATGTGATGCGCGGTGCGCGTAGTCGCGTCATCACGTCCGATCAACCGGCAAGCAATGGCTTAAAAGGAAGCCAAACCTCAGACGTTAGTGCGCATAATCGTGTCGAAACGGACACGTGTAATGTTGACCAACAACTCAAGGTGCTATCCATGGGAAGACAAAAAGCAGTGATCAAAGCTCGTCGTGAAGCAAAACGTGTGCTGAGACGGGATTCACGCAGTCATAAACAACGTGAAGAAGAATCGGTCACCTCGCTTGTGCAGATGAGTGGCGTAGAAGCAATTGGCATGGCAAGAGACAGCCGTGATCATTCTCCAATTGAAGCTCGCAATGAAGCTCAGGCGCACTACCTGAATGCTATCGAGAGTAAACAGCTGATTTTCGCCACCGGCGAGGCAGGGTGTGGGAAGACCTGGATCAGCGCAGCGAAAGCGGCAGAGGCCCTTGTTCATAAGGATGTGGACAGGATAATCGTCACCCGTCCGGTTCTGCAGGCCGATGAAGATCTTGGCTTCTTACCCGGGGATATATCCGAGAAGTTCGCCCCGTATTTCCGCCCGGTCTATGACGTTTTGGTCAGAAGACTGGGGGCGTCCTTCATGCAATACTGCCTGCGCCCGGAAATCGGCAAGGTAGAGATCGCGCCGTTCGCCTATATGCGCGGACGTACATTTGAAAACGCGGTTGTTATTCTGGACGAGGCCCAGAACGTAACCGCGGCGCAAATGAAGATGTTCCTGACGCGCCTCGGGGAAAACGTGACGGTTATCGTTAACGGCGACATCACCCAGTGTGACTTACCACGGGGTGTAGTGTCCGGATTGAGCGATGCGCTGGCACGTTTTGAAGAGGACGATATGGTCGGTATCGTTCGCTTTAATAAAGACGACTGCGTGCGGTCCGCGCTCTGCCAACGAACATTACACGCCTACAACTGAGTCTGATTTGCCGAAGATAAAGCCCGCGAAATGCGGGCTTTGCTGTTTCTGAGGTAGGCTATTGTTGCCTGCTGGTGTAGCGCTTATTAGGCCTACGGGTCATAGACGAAAAAAAAGCCCGCATTTTCATGCGAGCTCTTCTTAAAATATGGCGGTGAGAGAGGGGTTCGAACCCTCGATACGTTGCCGTATACACACTTTCCAGGCGTGCTCCTTCAGCCACTCGGACACCTCACCATATTGTATCGCTGCCTTACCTCTCGGGGGCAACGGGGCGCTACTATAGGGAGTTGGATGAAAACGGTCAAGGATAATTTCTGGCTTTTGACGTATTCGGTTAAGCAATGAACACCGCTGTACGATTCAGCTTCATTTACCTTCCTGTCGCTATCACTTTTTCCGCTTTCCAGCAGCGAGTAGCCTGATTACCAGGAAGAGTGCGCAATGGCTGTGGAGCGCTACAGCCACTTTCTGCCCATGGGCAGCGATCGCGAAAATAGCAGCCAGTCGGGAGGTGACGGTTACCGGGCAGTTCGGTATTTTTTGGGGCTTCACCCAATGGAGTGTCAAGGCGCGGTACCGACTCCATCAACAAGCGGGTATAGGGGTGTGCCGGGGCTTCCAGAACGTGTTGGGTATCCCCCATTTCCACCACCTGGCCGAGATACATCACCGCCACACGGTCGCTCATATGGCGTACCACCGAGACGTTATGCGAAATGAGAATGTAGGTCAGATTTTGCTGTCGCTGCAAGGCCACCAATAGATTCAGGATTTGCGCCTGTACTGAAATATCCAGTGCAGAGGTGGGCTCGTCGAGTACCATAATATCGGGCTGAGCAGATAGCGCGCGGGCGATAGCGATTCGCTGTCGCTGTCCGCCGGAAAAGGCGTGCGGTGGGCGGTCAAGATATTCTGGCCGAACCCCGACCTGTTGCGCCAGTTGTTCTGCCAGCGCCCGGCGAACCTTTTCACTGGAGCGCGATGCAATCCATACCGGCTCCGTAATGATGCGCCAGACCGGCAGGCGTGGATCGAGTGAGGAGAGCGGATCCTGAAACACCATTTGCATTCCACCCCCGGGTCTGTCTGCCGGTAAGCGGGAGCGATCGAGCTGGCCTGTGCCCGGCGTCAACATTCCCATCAACAGTTTTGCCAGGGTGCTTTTGCCGCAGCCAGATTCCCCCACAATACCCAGCGTTTCGCCGCGTCGTACCGTTAAATCGAGGCCATTGAGCGCATGAACATACTCGGTCACCTTACCGAGCCAGTTTCTCCGGGACGGGAAGGCAAGGTGAACATTGGTCAGTTCGAGCAGGCAGTCAGACATGCGCGTTCTCCTGTTGTGGATACCAGCAGGCGATGGCCCGACTGCCGTCATCCAGCGGGCGTAAAGGGGGCACGTTGCCACAGGCTTCCCCCGCGGCGAAACAGCGCTCACGGAAGACACAACCTGCCGGTAAGTTTGCCAGGTTGGGCACCGTTCCAGGAATAGAAGGAAGCGTTGAACGAGGTTCGCGGAATTCTGGCGCGCTGTTCAACAAACCGAGGGTGTAAGGATGTTGTGGATGGTTCAACAGGCTGTGAGTATCCCCGCTTTCGATTACCGATCCGGCGTACATCACATACAAACGGTCACATAGCTGGGCGATGATCGCCATATCATGGCTAATAAACAGGACGGCGGTGCCTGTGGCTTTCGCTTTTTGTTTCAGCAGCCGCAGCACCTGGCGTTGGACCGTGACATCCAGCGCGGTAGTCGGTTCATCGGCAATCAACAGGTCCGGGTCGCAGGAGAAAGCGAGAGCAATCATCACCCGCTGACGCATACCGCCGGAAAGCTCAAAAGGGTAGCGGTCCATCACCTGTAACGGATCGGCTATTTGCATATCCGTTAACAGCGTGGCGGCACGTGCGCGGGCTTCGCGGACGGATAAGCGGCGATGCTGACGGATCACATCGACCATCTGCTTGCCAATGCGACGTGTAGGATTGAGGGCGGTCATCGGCTCCTGAAAGATCATCGCCACCCGACTGCCACGTAGCGTTCGCAAGGTTTTCTCCGGCGCAGTCAGCATGTCGGTACCCAGCAGGTTCACGCTGCCGCTGTTTATATGGTAACTATCGGGCGGGATCAGGCGCATCGCGACCATTGCCGTCACTGATTTGCCAGATCCGGACTCACCCACCACACCGACGATTTCTCCCCGGTTAACGTGCAGAGAGACCGCGTTCAGTACATGCGCCTCGCTTTGATAGAGCGGGAAGCTTAAACACAGGTCTTGAATGCTTAATACCCGTTCGCTCATCATTGACGCCCTCCTGATTTCGGATCCAGCAGGTCCTGAATTCCGTCGCCAAACAGATTAAAGCCCACTGCGGTAATCAGAATGGCTGCGCCAGGAAAGGCGCAATACCACCACTGATCAAGCACATAGTTACGCCCATTAGCGACCATCGCCCCCCATTCTGCCGTCGGTTGTTGCGCTCCCAGGCCGATAAACCCCAGCGTTGCGGCCATCAGGATGGCGCTGCCGATATCCAGAGAGGCCTGAACGACCAGAGGGGGCAGGGCATTACGCAAAATATGCCAGCTGATCAAATGCCAGCGGGAGGCACCAAAGGTGACGGATGCCTCCACAAAGGTGTGTTGACGAACCACCAGCGTCTGGCCGCGCGCCAGGCGTACATAAAACGGAATGCGCACAATGGCGATGGCCAGCATTGCGTTAAACAGGCTGGGGCCGAGTGCCGCCGCCAGCGCCATAGTCAGCACCAGTGAGGGAATCGACAACATAATGTCCATCAGCCGCATAATAAGGGCATCGCTGCGCCCGCCGAGCACGCCGGAAAGGCAGCCCAGCAGCGAACCACTGATCCCGGCGATAAGCACCACCGCCAGTCCGGCGGCCACTGATTGCTGGCTACCAATCAGCACCCGGCTGAACAGGTCCCGTCCAACTTCATCGGTCCCAAACCAATGGACGAGAGAAGGGGCTTGCAAGCGGGCGGACAAATCGATGGCATTCGGATCGTGCGGGACCAGCCAGGGCGAGAAGATCATCATCAGCAACACCAGCACCATGATCCCGCCGCCAATAAGGGTCAACGGACTTTTACGTAACAGCCACAGGCGGCGTTTCCAGATAAGCGTGGGGTTCCTTTTCACCACCGCTAGCGGTGGTTGTTGAGTCATCATCATTGTTTTTCTCCCCTACCGACGCGCGGATCAATCCACAAATACAATAAATCAACGGCCAGATTCACCAGCACGTAAGCAAACGACACCACGATGGCGAAGCCCATCACCGCCGGGAAATCGAGGGACTGAATAGAGGTCACCACGTAAGCCCCCATCCCAGGCCAGGAGAACACCGTTTCGGTGAGTACTGCGCCGTACAGGAGATCACCGAGTGCCAGCCCCAGTACCGTGACGGAAGGGATCAGCGCATTCGGCAGGGCGTAGCGCACCACGATGGTGAATTTGCTCAAGCCGCTTGCCAGCGCGGTGCGGACATAATCTTCGCTCAGTTGCTCCAGCATCGCGGAGCGAATCTGGCGGGCGACAATACCGACGTGGACAAAGGCCAGGGTTAATGCAGGCAATATCAGATGCTGGAGTGCGTTGAAGAACACCTCCATGTCGCCGGCCAGCAAGGAATCAATAAGATAGAAACCGGTGATACGGGCAGGTGGGTCAAGCCAGTCATCAAGTCGTCCGCTACCCGGTAGCAGGTTGAGCTTGCCGTAAAACAGCACGATAACCCCGAGTCCCAGCCAGAATGCTGGGGTGGAAATTCCGGTCAGCGCCATCAGTCGCACCAGATGATCGGTCCAGCGATTGCGATAAACCGCCGACAGCACCCCCAGCGGTACACCGACAATCAACGCAATAAACAAGGCACAGATTGCCAACTCAAGGGTTGCAGGGAAAAAGGCCCGCAAATCTTCCAGCACCGGGCGACCGGTACGGATAGAGGTGCCCAAATCGCCGTGGGCCAGGGCGTTGACATAATGGGCAAATTGCTGCCACAGCGGCAGATCCAGCCCAAGTTGATGACGGATGTGCTGCACAATCTCATCGCTGGCGCGCTCACCGGCCAGCAGTCGCGCCGGGTCACCGGGGATCAGGTGTGAAATAATAAAGGTGATCACACAAACCCCGACGACGACCAGAACCAGTCCCCAGCAGCGCTGGCGTAGTAAACTCCAGAAACTCATATTGACGCCCTCTGCCAGGCCCGGAGGCCTGGCATCGTGTGGTAATGATACTGAGGGTTATTTGTGCATCTCCGCGATATTGAAGATCTGCTCCAGCATGGGGTTAAACACGTAGCCTTTGACGTCTTTATTGACGGCGACCTGATAGTTTTTCTGGAACAGATAGACATAAGCCGCCTCATCGATGACCATTTTTTGCGCCGCCTGGTAATCCTGGGTTCGCGCGGTCTGATCGGTGGTTGAGACGGCTTTTTTCAGCAAAGCATCTACCTGCGGATTGCTATAGAACGAGCGGTTCCCCGGTAGCCCTTTTTTGTCTGATTCGAACCAGTAGTTCATGAACATATACGGATCGGCAAAATCGGGGCTCCAGTTACCGATGGCAATGTCGTAATCCCCTTTACCGATTCGCTCGCGCATAGTGGCATTCGCCAGTTTCTCCAGCTTGACGCTTATCCCCAGTTTTTGCAGGTTTGCCTGCGTCGAGAGGGCAATAGGTTCCCAGTTAGGGTCGCTATCGGAATAGAGGAAGGTCAGCGATGACGGCTTGCTGGCAACTTTCTCGAATGCCGATTTGGCCTTGTCGAGGTCGAAACTGTACTGCATGGCGTTGGCGTCGTAACCCCACATCCCTTCCGGAATAGGCCCACGCATCTGTTTACCATTACCGCCGAGGATCCCCTTCACCATCCCCTGATAATCCGTCGCCCAGGAGACGGCATGACGCAAGTCAACCTGATTCATCGGCGGTTTACTGTTGTTCAGATACAGATAGGTGACACGCAGCGCCGGGTAATCATTGACCGTCACTTTGCCTTCTTTTTTCAGTGCCGCGAACTGATCCACCGGCAGGGCGTCGGCAATATCCACATCACCTTTAGTAACCTGGAGGCGCCGGGCTGCGCTTTCACCGATAATTTTCACGCTGACGCGCTTAAAGGCTGGGGCCGGGCCGCTGAAATGCGGGTTAGGGACGAGGATCAGCTGTTGGCCTTTTTGCCAGCGTTGCAGTTTAAAGGCTCCCGAGCCCGCAGTATGTTCTGCCAGATACCCTCTGGCGTCATCGGCGGCGTGTGCTTTTAATACCGTCGGGTTAATGATGGAAGCCCCGTCATTGGCGAGGGTGTGCAGGAAGGGCGCGAACGGTTCACTGAGGGTAAAGCGCACTGTTGTTGGGTCGACAGCGTCGATTTTCAGACTGGCAGGAAAGGCCTCCGACGGGCCTTGTTTGATACGTAACAGGCGTTCGAAAGAGAGTTTTACCGCGTCAGCAGTCACCGGGGTGCCGTCATCGAATTGTGCATTATTGTGTAGGGTAAAGGTCCAGACTTTACCGTCGTCGGAGGTCTGCCACTTTTCCGCCAGGTCACCCTCGACGTCCGTGGAACCTTTTCCGTCCTCGGTTTTGTACTTCACCAGACGCTGATAAGCCGGATAAGTGACAGTCCAGTCGTTGTTATCAATGGTCACCGCTGGATCCAGGGTTTGTGGATCGGCGGCTTTGCCGATAACCAGCATATCTTTAGGAACGGCCGCTAAAGCCGGATGAGCAAAGGCGGCCAGGGCAGCAGCAAGCAGCAAAGGTCGAAAACGTAATGAGGCTGTGTGGGGCTTGTTCATGGCTAAACTCCGTCGCGTTGGTCTGGAGAAATACAGGTGAATAGATCATCAAGCAGCGGATAACCGGCCGCACCCGGCACTTCAAAATGCCACCATTCACTGGTGATCCCGACAAAGCCGCCACCGAACATAATGGCGTTGAGCAGCAGACGATTACGCTGGGCGGTCAGGGGAACGTCCGGGTGGTATGGATGTGAAAGGACATCCATCTCATCAAAATCGGTACCCATATCCAGCGGTTCACCCTGACCGTCCAGGAGTGTGACGTCGATGGCGGTGCCGCGACTGTGGTTCGACCCGCGTGACAGCGGGACGACATATTCCTGATTAGGACAGGCCTCCCACAGATACGCCTGCGCCTGTTGCGGGCGATAGGCGTCCAATACCAGTAGCGTTAATCCGGCGGCATCGGCAATTACCAGACTTTTCTCCAGTGCCTTTGCGGCCTCAGGGTGCAGCAGACAGCGTGCTTCACTGTAAATCGCCCGACCGGTGATGTTATCGGCGGTGGCGTATTTCAGGTCTATCTTCAGCCCGGGAAAGCGGGCGGCGATATCGACCAGTTGTTGTTCCTCACTCATCTCAACGTTCCTGTTTTATTAACGTTCAAATTGCCCAAATTCCTGCTGAAGCTGGCGATTGTGCGCAAGCCGTCCCGGCAGAGCCGGCCCCAGTTGCTCTACCACCGCCGACAGCAGCAGATTGAAAAGACAACTCACCGGCGCGAGGGAGTCCCAGAAGTGGCCGGTATCGGTTTTGACCTGTAATAAATCCAGTGGGTAATCGCGCGCCCACGGACACCAGATATCGGTGACCAGCGCCATTGGGATGTTGCGTGCTGACGCCGCCTGACAAAACTGGCGTGCGGTGATGGAGTAGGCGCGAGTATCCGTCAGCACAATATAGGGATCGCTGTATTCAGAATTTAGCGACTCCAGCCAGCTACCGGAACTGCCGTCGGCATAGATAACCCGTGGGCGCAGATATTCGAGATGGCTGAAAAAGGTATTGGCGATCCCGCGGGTCGACTGGATGCCGACCACGATGATGGAATCAGCCCGCGCAATTCGCTGGCTGATGCGAGCGAAAGTTTCCTGTGCAGCGAGTTGGTAAACGTAGCGTATGGCATCCAGCTCCATCTGCAGAGAGAGGCTTTCCCGGTCGGGCCGGTGTTGCTGCTGCGCCCAGCTATCCAGCCTGTCGGTCACGCCCCAGTGGCGATATGGCGAGCTGGAATGCACTTTCAGGCTGTTTTTAACATCCTCGAGATTGCGGTAGCCAAGCTTGCGCAAATAGCGTCCCACGGTAATGCCGCTGGTGCCGGTCGCCAGAGCAATGCTGTCGGCCGTCTCAAATGGAATATGTTCCCGATGGCTCAGCAGCCAAGAGCCAATTCGTTTTTCACTCGGCGTAAGGAGGCTGAAAGCGGATTCAATTTTTGTGAACAAGTCTGCGTTATCGCTCATGGTCGCCTCGATGACAGCGTGCTCTCATTGTTTCTTAGCGTGTTACTTGAATAACAAAGCACGATGTATGCCATGTTGCCAGTGACGCGGGAAATGCCGTCTGCACGGGCAAGAGTGATTTTTAAGGTGAACGATCAGCGTAGGTGTGGGGAGGAAAACGCACAAAATGGGTGCAGCAAATCCGGATGTTTCATCACAAAAAGAAAACATTACATTAACATTGGCGACGCTTGCATCTGATTATTGGCCCTTCACGCAGGACCAAAAATATTCCGGCTCAGCACCCCGACAGCCGTCGTCGGGGGCAGAGGCGTTGTGGCCCGTCGCAGGGAGGGCCACGGCCGTGGTTTACTCTCTGGCGGCGCTCAGCGCGGCAGTACCGGTGCTGGTTTTAGGCAGTTGTCTGCGTTGCACACTGCGTGCGGCAAATGGGGTGATGATCAGCGACAGTATCGATAACGCGCCAATCACTAAATATCCAGAGGTCAGGTTCACGTGTTGCAACATGAGCCCCATTAACACCGGGCCGACAAACATGCCGCAGGAATAGATAGTCTGAAACAGTCCCATGCGTGTCGATTGTTCATCTTCGGAGGTGTTCACCACACTCAATGACATGGTGACGGCAAAGGCGGCCCCAAACGAGAAACCTGCCATCGCCTGCCAGAGGTAAATGATATACAGATTACTGGTATAGGGAATGGCGACGCTGGAAACTATCTGCATCACGACAGCAATCAGCGCGGTATTCAGCAGCCCGAAGCGGGTATAAAACACCGAACTACACAGCGCGATAGCCAGCGCGTAAAACAGCAAATGAACATTGCTTAACAGGGTCAGGATGCCGGCTTTGCCGCCAAGTTGCTGGGCATAAATTGGCGTTAAGGTATCGCGGGTGGCAAAGGGCACCAGAATAACCAGGGTCGCGAGTAAACCAATCAGCCAGACTGAGGGATCGGCCAGTTGCCGACGGGCACTTACGATACAGGCATTCAATGTTGGTGCCCGCGTTGCATCATGCACATCCTTAATACGTATCGTCAGGATCAGTGCCATAAACGCGGAGATGCTTGAAACAAAATACCCCGCGGCATGGCCGAAAAAGTGGATCAGCGTGCCGCCGATACAGTTGCCGAGAAAGACGCCCAGCGGCCCCGCGAGTGCCAGTAATGCCACCGCCGCAGGGGCATCTTTGCGATCGAAGTAACGAATAAATAAGACGTTGTACAGCACCCAGGTGGCCGCCGTCACCCCGTCGGCTGCTTTCGCCATATAGAGGGTGACTGAATTAGGTTCCAGCCACGCAATCGGCCAGGTGACCAGCGGCAACAGCAGACTGAGCTGGATAAAAATCTTACGGCTCTTCACCACATCAGAGAGGATGCCGATCGGGAAGCGGACAAACAGCGTCGCCAGACCACTGGCTCCCATAATTAATCCCACAACTTCGGGTTGCATCCCGTCACTGATCAGCATCGGGGCCAGAAACGCATCAATGCTGTGAATACAGATGTAAAACAGAACGCTGATGCTAAAAAAAAGTCTGACGTCTGAACGACGAATGAGTGCACGAAACATGGTGGTGAACCTCTTTTAATGAAGGGGGGGATTACCCATCAAGTACGGCATTAACCGGGATCATCCGCTGTCGCAGACCGCATCTTACCGGTATCACTGACGGCATTTTTTAGTGCTTTGCATACGAATGCAAACATTGAAGTTATGAAAACGTTTCAGAGTTGTAAAGGCTAAGTTTGTAAATGTGAAAAAAATAATTTTGTTTGTTGCATACGCATGCAAAGATGGTGTAAGTATAAAAAAAGGCATTGCGCCGAGGACCAAAAACGCCAGTCAGGCGTTGCCTTGCGAGTCCGTTATACTGATACAACAAGAGGTTAGGGGACTTAAGCGTGATGACTGAAATATTAAAAAGGAACCGCGGCAATGAAACGTAAGACTTTTGGTCCGGTGACGTCGCAACAGGTGGCACAGATAGCGGGCGTGTCTCAATCCGCTGTTTCAAGGACCTTTACGCCAGGGGCGAGTATCTCACCGGCGACGCGTGAAAAAGTGCTGAAAGCAGCACGCGAATTGGGGTATCGGCCTAACGCCATTGCCCGTTCGCTCAATACCGCACGTTCGCGGATTGTTGGGGTGGTGATGTCCTACTTCGACAACCAGTTTTATCCGCAGGTGCTTGAAACGCTGGCGCAAAAACTGGATGAGCTTAATTACCATTTACTGCTGTTTGTCGGCGATCGTGACGGCAACGTCGACCGGATTTTTGACCAAATCATGCAGTATCGCGTCGACGGTATCGTGCTGGCGTCAGTCTCGCTGTCGATGGAGTTATCGCAGGAGTGCGTGGCCGCAGGGATCCCGGTGGTGCTGTTTAACCGCAGCGAGGAGAGCGGTATGGTCTCCAGCGTGAACAGCGATAACGAAACGGCTGCCCGACAAATAGCCCACTTTTTGTTGGCCGGAGGGCATCATCGCTTTGCTTATGTCGCCGGGATTGCCGATTCGTCAGTGAATCAGGCGCGGCAGAAGGGATTTACGGAAACCCTTCACCGTCAGGGTATTGCCTCTGTTCATGTGGTTCAGGGAAATTACGATGCGGAGCAAACCCGACGGGCCGCCAGCGAACTCTTCTCTGTATCGCCCACGCCTGATGCCGTGTTCGCCGCAAACGATCATATGGCCCTGATGGTAATGGATGTTGCGCGCTACGAATTTGGTCTGCGCATCCCGGAAGATGTCTCGGTGATTGGCTATGACGATACCGGGCCTTCTGGCTGGCCTTCTTATGCGCTGACTTCAGCCTCGCAGCCCGTAGAAGCCATGGTTCAGGCAACGGTGGCGTTACTGATGAAACAGATTGATAGCGGAACGATTGAACCTGAGCAGGTGGTGGTGCCCGGACTGCTGGTGGTCCGTCACTCTGCCCGGCGGCCACAAGTGGGCGTGGTGGAAAAAGATGGCGTCTCGCTGTTCCAGTTGCAGGAGGTTGAATGAGCAGGTTACCGGGCTTCAGCCCACAGTTTGATTCTATCCAACAATTTATTTTGACCCTGACGCACGTGGTATGGGAGCAAAAGGATATTGGTCAGTTGGCCGACTTCTACGCCACCCCCGTCGTGTTTCAGACGCCGGAAAAGCGGCTCACCGACCTGTCGCAGTTTATGCGGCTAACGCTGGAAGCGATGCACAGTTTTCCGCAGCGTAAAGTCCTGACTGAAGACATCCTGTGCAGTCATTCCGCGCATAACGAATATTATGCAGCGCAGAGATCGCTGGCCTGTATTCAGCATTCGGGCGAAGGCTTTTATGGCTTACCCAGCGGTAACACTGTGTGGGTGCGCACATTTACTGACCGTATTTGTGCCGAAGGCGCGGTGCGTCAGGAATGGTTGTTACAGGACAGAGCGGCGATCATTAACCAGATTGGACTCAATGTCCGGGAGTTCGCGCGTGAAATGGCGCGGATGCGTCAGGAAGCGGGCGTCGAGATGTTGTCGGCAGAAGAGCTGGACGCGCTCTGGGCCGGCGGTCCGGAAGGTGATGACGTTGAAGGCGCGTTGGCGGGGCTTGTGGAGCGCTATCTGTCAATGTGGGCGGGCGGCAACGGCGGTGTGGTGCCTGGGTTGTACCATCCGGCGGCGACACTGCATGGGCCCGGGCATGTGTTACGCACCGGCGAGCAGGACATCGGTGCCTTCCTGTCAGGCTATCGTGCTTCGTTTGCCGATAGCGAAACGCAGCTTCATCATTTGATTATTCGTCGTGATGCAAATGAACCCGTGAGACTCTCTTTGCGCTGGTCGTTATTAACCTGGCATGATGGATATGGTCAATTTGGTGCTCCGTCTCGTCGCCCAATATCGATTACCGGCATTAGCCAACTTGAATTACGCGACGGGTTAATCATACGTGAATATCTGGGGATTGATGAATTAGCCATCTGGTCGCAGATCTACAGTTAATATAGGGGGAGCAACACTCCCCTTAAAATAAAGAATTCCGAAGCGATAAACTGTTTGTTTATTGCGGGAAGCGTTTGTCTACATTTTTTAATCAGCATTATCACCGCGTAATTGGGTGAGGCGTCACTGTAGCCGTAGTCTGTGTAATAAAACGTTATTTCTGCCGCAACGGGGTGGGCATAAATAACCTGTACAGAATACGACATTATATAAATGCAATGCAGGAGGTTATATGTCTTCAACTGAAACTACCCAAAAAGCACCGGCAGTCGCAGAAAAAAGTAATGTAAAATCCAGCCGTGATGAACCTGTATTACAGGTTGAACGTCATGACTTTGTCGATCTGGTACCGGAAAAACGGCCACGTGCGCAATCACTTCGGGGTTTTGATGATTGCTATACCGATATTGTCGATTATATCGTGCGCTGTACCCATAAAATTTGGGACGAACGTGATGTCGGTTTAATTTATACCCACTATACCCACAACTGCGTGTTATATAACGCACTGGGAACGATGTATAACCGCGAGCAGGTTGTACAGGATACTATACAGCGTCTGGTTGCATTCCCGGACCGCCGAGGAATGGCGACCCAGGTTATCTGGAACGGGGATGATATTAACGGTTTTTATACCTCACATCTGGTCACCGGCACCGGTCGCCATACTCAATACAGTCATTTGGGTAAACCTACCAATCGTACGTTTGTGACCCGGACAGTCGCCGACTGTATGATCCACGAAAATAAAATCTATCGCGAGTGGGTGGTCAGCGACAATATGTCAATGATGCGCCAGTTAGGGCTTGATACCGATGCAGTGGCTTACGGAATGGCGAAGGAGCAATTTGATAAAGGTTTCCGCGTCACCGATATTGGCGAGAACCGCCGTATGGTTGGCCAGTATCCACCGGAAATGACGTGTGATGACTCTATCGCTCATACCGATATCGAAGCGCAATGTCTGCAATGGTTCCATGAAATTTATAACCGCCGCATGCTGGGTAAAATCAAGGATGTCTATGCGCCGAATGTGCAATGGCACGGTCCATTGATGAAAGAACTTTACGGCCAAGCCGCTGTGATTCACCAAACGCTGGCGCTGATTGGAATGATCCCGGACGGCGCATGGATCCCGCAGCACGTGTGCTCGAATCCTTGCGATGAAGGCGGCACCAAAGTGGCGATTCGTTGGATAATGGAAGGGCATCATCTTGGCTATGGCGAACTGGGTAAACCAACCGGCGAGCGACTGTTCGTGATGGGGATGTCCCATTACCACATTGTGAATGGCAAGATTGTGGATGAGTGGGTGATTTACGATCATCTGGCTCTGCTGGCGCAAATCAAACTGGGTCAGATGGAGGCCTGAAAAATGAGTCGGATCAGTGATAACGAGGTCCAGTTCGTCAAGCGACCACAGGGACAAGATCTGCAAGCCGATCTTACGTTGAGTACAACCGTGCAGCAGATTATTGAGCAGGTTCGTGCCCGGGGCGATGAGGCGCTACGTGATTTCTCTGCAAAATTCGACCGTACCGTGCCGGAGGCGTTCGAGGTTTCAGCGCAGGAAATAGAGGAGGCACTTGCCGGTATTGACCCGCAGACCCGTAAGGATAGTGAATTCGCTATTGCTCAGGTCAAACGTTTTGCGCAGGCGCAACTGGCGACAATGCAGCCGCTGGAGGTCGAAACGCTGCCTGGCGTACATCTTGGGCACCGTATTATTCCTATTGAAACGGTAGGTTGCTATGTGCCGGGTGGACGTTACCCGATTCTGTCTGCGCCAATTATGTCCATCGTGCCTGCAGTGGTTGCCGGATGCGACAATATCATCGCCTGCTTACCGCCAGGCGCTCACTCTGCGATGATCGCCATTTGCCATCTGTCGGGGGCGCACCGTATTTTCAAAATTGGGGGCGCTCAGGCCATTGCTGCGATGGCCTGGGGTACAGCCTCGATCCCGGTTGTCGATAAAATCGTGGGTCCTGGCAATGCGTTTGTCAATGAAGCGAAACGCCAGGTGTTTGGCAAAGTGGGTATCGATGCGCTTGCCGGGCCGAGTGAAATCTATATCGTCGCTGATGACAGTGCCGATCCGCGTATTCTGGCGGCCGATTTACTGGCGCAGGCAGAACATGATGTTCACACCCGTGTTGGTATGGCCACCACCAGTCAGCGCGTTGCGCAGCAAACCTTGGCTGAAATTGAAAGGCAGTTGCTGAACCTGCCAACGGCAATCACTGCGGGTGAAGCCTGGAAACGGCAGGGCGAAATAGTGATTTGCAAAGATGAAGAGCAGCTGATTGCATGGGCCGATCATATCGCGACAGAGCACCTGCAGGTCCACACTCGCGACCCGCATGGCACCGCCGGTAAGATCCGTAATTATGGTTCCCTGTTCATTGGACAAAACGCCAGCGTGGTGTTTTCGGACAAATGCTGTGGCACCAACCATACGCTGCCAACCATGGCGGCAGCGCGTTACACCGGCGGACTTTGGGTCGGTGCTTATGTGAAAATTTGCACCCATCAATGGATAGATGACCACGGAATTGCTGCCATTGCAGCACCTGCGGTGCGTCAGAGCCGAACCGAGGGGATGCAGGCGCATCGTCGTGCCGCCGAAATCCGCCTGGATCCTCAGGCAATAGATGAAATTACTGCGGGGAAAAAGGATTGACCTGAGCGACGGTAATGTATTTTCCGTACAGGTGTGCAAGGCCGCATGACGTTATTGTGGCCTTGCACACCACAGACGAAAAAAAAGCCCGCATTTTCATGCGAGCTCTTCTTAAAATATGGCGGTGAGAGAGGGGTTCGAACCCTCGATACGTTGCCGTATACACACTTTCCAGGCGTGCTCCTTCAGCCACTCGGACACCTCACCATATTGTCGCCCCAACGCTGCTGGGACGGGCGCTAATGTAGGGAAAAGCGTAACTTACGTCAATCAACTTTTTCAAAAAAACGTCCAATAAGACAAACTTCGTCCAACCTGCTTTCGTAATAACCGCGATTCGCTTTTTTTCTCAGCATTCGCCTTTCCGCCGACAGGCTGCAAAAATTTGCTATGCTGACAATCCAATATAAAACAACGCGAAATCGACGCGCCGCAGACCTGCATAAGAATGGCGCAGTATATAAAGGAGAGCAGTATGGAGATTATTTTTTACCATCCCACCTTCGACACCCAGTGGTGGATCGCCGCGCTGGAAAAACAACTGCCGGGTGCCCGCGTCCGTGAGTGGAAAAGTGGTGACAATGACCCCGCTGATTACGCGCTGGTGTGGCACCCACCGGTAGAGATGCTGCAAGGCCGTGAGCTGAAAGCCGTCTTTGCGCTGGGCGCAGGCGTCGATTCCATTCTCAGTAAGTTGAGAGAACACCCGGAGATGCTCCCGCTTTCCATTCCGCTGTTCCGCCTCGAAGACACCGGCATGGGTCTGCAGATGCAGGAATACGCCGTCAGTCAGGTGCTGCATTGGTTCCGTCGCTTTGATGATTATCAGGGGCTCAAGCAGCAGACGCGCTGGGAGCCACTGCCAGAATTTACCCGCGAAGAATTTACCATTGGCATCATGGGCGCTGGCGTGCTCGGCAGTAAAGTGGCGGAAAGCCTGCTGGCCTGGGGATTCCCGGTACGGGTCTGGAGCCGCAGCCATAAAGACTGGCCGAATGTGATGAGCTTCGCGGGGGAAAGTGAAATGGCTGACTTCCTGCGTGAAACGCGCGTGCTGATTAATCTGCTGCCGAACACGGCGGAAACGGTCGGCATTATCAATCATGCGTTGCTCAATCAATTGCAGGATCAGAGCTATCTGCTGAACCTCGCGCGCGGCGTGCATGTCAATGAAGACGAACTGCTACGTGCGCTGGAAAATGGCAAGCTAAAGGGCGCAATGCTCGACGTGTTCAGTCGTGAACCATTACCGGTGGAAAGCGCGCTGTGGCGCCATCCTCGCGTGACCATGACGCCGCACATCGCGGCGGTGACTCGTCCGCAGGAAGCCATTGCCTATATCGGTAAAACCATCACTGGTCTGGAGCGCGGAGAGACGGTCACCGGGCAGGTCGACAGAGCCCGCGGATACTGAGTTCAACCCGGCTATGCCGGGTTTTTCGCTAATAAAGGCCGCCCATTCCTGCTATGCTTGGACATATAAAGAAAGAGGAGAATGTGATGTATCCTGTTGACCTGCATATGCACACCGTCGCCAGCACCCACGCTTACAGCACCCTTCATGACTATATCGCCGAAGCGAAACGCAAAGGGATCAAACTGTTTGCCATTACCGATCATGGGCCAGATATGGCCGATGCCCCGCATTATTGGCATTTTGTGAACATGCGTATCTGGCCGCGAATGGTCGATGGCGTGGGCATTCTGCGCGGGATAGAATCCAATATTAAAAACACGCTCGGTGATATCGACTGCACCGGCCCAATGCTGACTTCGCTGGATTTCATCATTGCCGGCTTCCATGAGCCTGTTTTCCCGCCGCAGGATAAAGCGACGCACACCGAAGCGATGATTGCCGCTATCGCCAGTGGCAATGTCCACATGATTAGTCATCCGGGAAATCCAAAGTTCCCGATTGATATCAACGCCGTGGCGGAAGCGGCGGCGAAGCACCATGTCGCGCTGGAAATCAACAACTCCTCGTTTGTATCATCTCGTCTGGGCAGCGAAGATAACTGTCGGGCCGTTGCCGCGGCGGTGCGTGACGCTGGGGGCTGGGTGGCGTTAGGTTCTGATTCCCACACCGCGTTTACTCTGGGTAATTTTACCGAATGCCGTAAGATTCTGGACGCCGTCGAGTTCCCGGAAGACCGTATTCTCAACGTTACGCCGCGCCGCTTCCTGGATTTCCTCGAATCGCGGGGCGTGCCGCCGATAGCCGAATTTGCTGAACTGTAATTCTCTGAATGGAATAATTGAATGAACGAGTTTTCAATCCTCTGCCGCGTTCTGGGCTCATTGTACTATCGCCAGCCGCAGGATCCGCTGCTGGTCCCGCTGTTTAACCTCATTCGTGATGGCAAACTGGCGGCGAGCTGGCCGCTCGAACAGGATGAGCTGCTGGAGCGTCTGCAAAAGAGCTGCGATATGCAACAGATCTCAGCAGACTACAATGCACTGTTTGTTGGCGACGAGTGCAGCGTTTCTCCGTACCGTAGCGCATGGGTTGACGGTGCGACCGAGGCTGAAGTGCGCAGTTTCCTGTCCTCACGCGGCATGCCGCTGAGCGACACGCCTGCCGACCATATCGGTACGCTGCTGCTGGCGGCGTCATGGCTGGAAGACAATTCAGCGGATGATGAAAGTGAAGCGGTCGATACGCTGTTCACTGACTATCTATTGCCGTGGGTCGGCACGTTCCTTGGAAAAGTTGATGCGCACGCCACGACGCCATTCTGGCGCACGCAGTCGACTATCACGCGCGAGGCAATCTCAGCGATGTGGGATGAGATCGAAGAAAGTAGCGAACAGTAAGTGTGATATTAATCACATGTAAAATGTAACGGAGTGACATTCGTTGCAAATTTTGTGCTCGTGATCTCATCTGAAAACCGCGCATCTGCTATGATGCGCGACATGAACATACTTCTCTCTCTCGCACTGACAACAGGCATTCTCTCCGGACTCTGGGGATGGGTAGCCGTGTCGCTCGGCCTGCTCAGTTGGGCGGGTTTCCTCGGCTGTACCGCTTACTTTGCCTGTCCGCAAGGTGGGCTGAAAGGTCTCGCCATCTCAACCGCCACCGTCTTGAGCGGCGTGGTATGGGCGCTGGTGATTATCCACGGCAGCGCGCTGGCGCCGCATCTGGAAATCTTCGGCTATGTCATGACCGGAGTGGTGGCGTTCCTGATGTGCCTGCAGGCCAAACAGCTGCTGCTCTCTTTTGTGCCGGGCACGTTCATCGGGGCGTGTGCCACGTTTGCAGGGCAGGGCGACTGGAAGCTGGTGGTGCCGTCGCTGCTGGTAGGGTTGATATTTGGCTACGCGATGAAAAATAGCGGGCTGTGGCTGGCAGCAAGAAGCGCCAGACGGCAGGCACCGGATAACGCCGTGAAGCAATAACTGTCGCACAACAAAAAAAGCGTAGCCTCGAGGCTACGCTTTTTTTTGTCTGAACCGGAATCAGGATTCCGGCGGTGAAGCCATATCGCGGTATTTCGCGAGAATTGGGTTATTGGCTTCTGAAGAACTTTGCAGGTTCCACAGTCCACGATCGATCCCGTCGTTAATCAGATAAATAACGCCTGTTTCAATCGCTGACATCAGACACAACATGACCGGTTCGTTCGAGGTATACCCAATTTCGCCTTCCAGCAGACGCTGGTAGTCAATAAAGCGGAACACCCCGGCCTGAACTTCATAAGACAATATAGTCTTGCTGGTAGTAACAGAGGAAAGGACTTCGCCGGTACTGACGTTAATCACGCGAAGGTTGACGGCAATCTGATCAAGTTGATATTGCGTGTCGCCACCGATACCAAAATAACGCGCGCCAACACCGCCGGATTTCACGTTACTTTCATAACCGATAATCGACCCTTCAATAATGACGTTCGCAGAACTTAACGATTGTAATGGTGCCCGGTTATTTACGCCGACGGTGCCATTTTCCTGCGCTGCTCGAATGATTTTTCGTTCATTGAGCAGGTTTTGTAATCCCTGACGTTCCAGTGGAATGAACCATTTGGAGTCTTTCAACGCCGTCACCAGCATCGCCGTCGCACTTTGTGGTACCGCCGTTGAGAAGTTACTCGCCGGATAAGGTTTAAATTGCCCGGTTTCATCCTGAATATTGTAGACAGAAACGTACAGCTTGCCCTGCGGAGAAGGCAGGTGGGTAAGGTCACGATAGCTTTGCGCCCGTGGCATTAACGTCGGTTTTGCCGCCTCTTTCGGTGGGGCGGTCAGACAGCCACTGAGTAGGACGACCACCAGAAGTATAAATAAACGCTTCATGATTATTTTCCTGTACGGGTCTGTGACTATTGGTCACTCGTAGACGTCTGTTGCACTCCGGAGACCTGGATAGTCGAGGTTTTCCCCGTACTTCTGTCGGTCACGTTAAGCGTGAGCAGGCCACTGCTGTTTTGTATATCGACAATAAAGTCGTTAGTGACGAGGCGACCCGGTTTCCCGGTAGCGACGTTACCCAACAGGCCACTTAATAATTGTGACTGGATAGCTGACGTGAAGTTATCTAACGCCGACGGCGCGGTATAACCAAAATCGTCACTCCCACCAGGTGCTTTATACGAGTTCTGCGCCTGGGCTTCATTTAGCAAAAAAGCGCCGTTATTCGGGTTTCCACCGAAGTTTGGGTTTACGAACTGGAAAACCATATTACCGGCCCAACTTGCTGGTGTAATAAAAACGAGCAAAGCGACAGTACAGGCGATACGCATGATTGCCTCCACCCTCTATGTTTAAAATTCGTCGTGTGCTAAATCGTCCGTTTTTAATAAGGCCTGGTCGATTTGGCGTTTATTGATACCTTCTTGCGTAATTTGTACAGCTGCGTCTACGGTCTTATCAAATTCCCGTCTTATCGGGAATAAAAAGGTCTGGAATAAAATATCCTGATTAACAGTTATTGTTATCCAACTCCCCCAGCGTGCGCTGGGTCTTTCATTTATGGATATATTCTCTCGGGTAGTACTGGCCCATTTATCAGTAAAGGAACGATAAAAATCGTGCCCTACCGATGATACGGTGTGATCGGCCACGATACCCGGTATCTCCACCTCTCCGGCATGCAGAGAGGGCGCAAGCAGCAGCAGGTTTGCAGCTGCAAGCCAGCACAGGGAACGTTTCATGGTGTCTGCCTGTTAACTTAACGCCTGAGATTATCATTGGCCCAGGAGACGGCCTGGGTCCGGTTTTTTACAGCTAACTTCTTGAAAAGATTATAGAGATGTGTTTTAACGGTGTTTTCGCTAATGAACAACGAGCGGGCAATTTCCACGTTGGAAGAGCCGACCCGCAATTTATTCAAAATTTCCCGTTCACGCTGCGTCAGCATTGCGCTTTCGGCATTGTTGTAACGGTAGTTACCTGAATGCGTAATCAAATAGCTGGCGAGCTTATGCGAAAAGTAACAATCGCCATGCATAATCATGTTTAACCCTTCGATCAAACGTGATTCAGTTTCATTGTTATAAAAGACACCGTTGATATGTGGCCAGTTTTCTATGTCCCTGAAAGGGTACTCCTCGGGTGTATTGAGTAATACCAGTTTCATCCCGTTGTTTTTTCGGCCTAAATTTTCCTGCCAGTGAGTGATCAGCCTTTTATCCGCTTCCATCATATCGAAGATCATGATGCTGTCAGGCAACGTCTCTTCGATAATACGATGAATGTTTTGTACTTTTCCTGAGATATCCAGAGTCGATTTTAAATATTGTAAAAGTGCGCTGGCTTGTAAGGACGGCTTTGTTACAAGTACAAGCGTACTGCCTAAACTATGGACTTCATTTAACATGATGAAACTCCAACGTTTTATAGCAGCTATCAGTTTTCCCCGTAAAAATACGGGGGTCCAGAAGTACTGATTGAGGCTGCATTGCTGTGTATACGTATTGTCGAAAACCCTAAGGAGGGTAAAAAGTCAATAAAACAATATTAGATACTTCAGTGTTCAATCTAGTCATTGCTAAATTTTAAGCAAGATCAAACACTGTAACAAAATGTAAGATGGAATATTAAAATGTAAATATCAACTTCGTGAATCATTTAGAAGTGATGATAAAGTTGTACACGGAAATAAAGTCGCAGCAACTTAATAAGTCACACAAATGATCTAATTCGTTAATATCTAAAGGATATATTATTGGCTGTGCGTTGACTTCCCTCGTTAAAATAATACTTGGGTTTGTAACGCTTTTATCTTTAGAAAATTTTGGTCAAATGAGATCGCGATCCTGATCTTCGTGAGTTGTTTTTTTCTGCCGCGCTAAACACCTTGATTTATAAGATTATCCGTTTTTTTAGATATGTTCTGATAATAGAAACACAAATAATCATATTTAAAGACGGGGACATAGCGTAATTCTAATGCTTAGGAATGATCCGAAAAATTTAAAATCAACCTTGCGGGTGACACCATTTAATTTTGGTCAGCAACATACTGTTCATCGTAACGTCGCATTAACAACAACGTCGGCGTTATTTAACAGCAACAGAATTAGCCAGGATTCAAGCGGGTGGAACATGAACAAGAAAGTGTATTTTCTGTCGTTAACACTGCTGGCGATACCTGGATTAGTAGCTGCATCGGGTTATGATCTGGCAAGTCCAGAATATAATCTGGTCGCCAATGGGCTTAACTCTAATCTTGCTAATGAAACGGCAATTGTCGCTCAGCAAGGTTATGGGAATGGCGCGAATACTCAACAGGATGGAAATCATCAAATAGCCGTTGTTTCTCAACGAGGTAATGGTAATCAGGCTGATGTTTCTCAATCCGGTGGGTACAATCTGGCCTACGTAGATCAGGCCGGAAGTAGTAATGATGCAGATATTAGCCAATCAGGCTATGGGAATACGGGGATTATTATCCAGCGAGGTTCGGGTAATCAGGCCAGTATTTCACAGCAGCAGTCCGTAGGTACTAAAACAGTTATTGTGCAAAACTCGTCGCAAATGGCCGTTCGTGTATTAACACGTTAATGGTTATAAGACGAAACCTAATCAAACCAATGGGGGTTTTATGAATATTAAAATGTCTATGATTGCAATGGTTCTTGTTTCTGGCGCAGCATTTGCGGGTGGTCCTGGCAGCGGTGGTCCTGGTGGTCCTGGTGGTCCTGGCGGCGGCGGTAGTCTGCCACAAGTTAATTCCAGTAATGAAACTGTGAATATTTATCAGGAAGGCGGTAATAACGGCGCCAGCGTGGATCAAAGTGGGTCCAAATACGCAGATGTGAACATCTCACAGAAAGGTCTGAACAACCTGGCAACTGCAACACAAAGCAGTGCCTACAACAGTGATATCAACGTGTCACAGGTTGGTTTTAGCAACAGCTCAAGCAACCTGCAAACCGGCGATAACTCCACTATTAACGTCAGCCAGAACAACCTTTACGGCTGGGGGGCGGGTAACTCTGCCAACGTGAATCAGACCGCTGACAGCTCTATTGTCAACGTGACTCAGAACGGCTCTGCTAACTGGGCGAACGTATACCAGCATTAATCTGGGATTCGCACTATATAAAAACAGGGCCTGTGCCCTGTTTTTTTATTGGAGGAAGTCATGAACAGCTTACTTATTGCGGTCGCGCTCACCAATAGCATTGCCTTCAATGTGACCCATCAAGGGGAAATGTACACCATTACGCCTCAGGTCACTATGTCAGAGCCGTGCCAGTGCCGGGTGAGTATCCAGACGATGCGTGAAGGACAGGGTGGAACCAGCAACATTCAGCAGAGTAAAACGTTAAGTTTGCCCGCTAATCAGCCCATTGATCTCTCGCGGATGCAGTTAAATATCACCCAGAACGACACGGTAAAAGTGGTTGTCACGCTCACGGATGGACAGGCCCTGCATCTTTCGGCGCAATGGCCGAACGCAGAAAGGACGTAGCAACGGCATAATTTTAAGGGATTGAGTGGCGCTAAGCCGCAGTGGTGATTACTTTTACGTTAAGGGTTTGCAGTGTCGTGCTGTTGACTACGCACGGTGAGGGGCAGCGTGCGCATTACTCTCTCAGGGATGATAACATTCCTCGGAGCTACGCGATGAAAACCTTAACTAAACAGCTGTGTGCCCTTGCCTGTCTGTCGTCGGCACTGCTCACTGGCACCGCCACCGTAACAACCTCTCAGGCACAGGGTGGCGTCATTCATTTTGTCGGGTCGATTGTCGAAGATCCTTGCAACATTTCTACCGGTTCTCAGCATATTTCCATGAGCTGCCATCGTGCAGGGCAGGTACAAACTTCCGCTATTTCTTTCCAGCAGGCCGCTACGGGACAAGTCGTGAATAACGAGGCGGCAACTGTTAGCATGCGCTACATTAACCCTCAGAAAACACTCGGTGTCGTCACCATCGCTTATCGTTAACCTCTTTACGGATAAACGCTTTCTCCTGCTTTTGACTAAACTTGAACTCAAGTGAACGTTCGGCAGGAGAAATTTATGAACGCGCGGATCCAAATCCTTCAGGCCGATATCACTCTCCTCGATGTCGATGTTATCGTCAACGCCGCCAATCCGTCGTTACTGGGCGGAGGGGGTGTGGATGGGGCCATT
Source organism: Scandinavium tedordense (assembly GCF_024764965.1). Lineage (NCBI taxonomy): Bacteria > Pseudomonadati > Pseudomonadota > Gammaproteobacteria > Enterobacterales > Enterobacteriaceae > Scandinavium > Scandinavium tedordense. The sequence goes on from NZ_JALIGG010000058.1 coordinate 44,065, forward strand.
CACCGGGCTGCAGGCCCGGCATTACTGGAAGCGTGCAAAAAAGTGCGCCAGCAGCAAGGAGAGTGTCCCGCTGGTCACGCGGTGATAACCGAGGCCGGTAATCTAAACGCCAAAGCGGTTATCCACGCCGTTGGGCCAGTGTGGCGTGGTGGCGAACAGCACGAGGCAGCGTTGCTGGAGGACGCTTACCGCAACAGTCTGCAGCTGGCGGAAGCCAATGGCTATCGTACCCTTGCTTTTCCCACTATCAGTACCGGCGTTTACGGTTATCCTAAAGCCGCTGCGGCAGCGATTGCGTTTACGACCGTGGATCGCTGGCTTGCCAGCCACGCGTTACCTGAACAGGTAACTTTCGTTTGCTTTGATGAGGACAGTGCACATTTATATGCACGATTACTTAGCCAGCAGGGAAACTGACACCCGCCTGCACCAGGCGCTGGCTTCTTCAGAGAACGCCTCGGCAACAGTCTGTGGGATCCACACGCTTGAAGACAGTCTTGAAGCTTTTGCGGCGCGCTATCAGCTCGCTGCCCTGGCAGATCGCACCCTCGATGTGCAGTACTATATTTGGGAAGACGACGTCTCCGGGCGATTGCTGTTTCAGGCATTGATGGACGCCGCAGACCGGGGCGTGAAGGTGCGATTATTACTGGATGACAACAATACCAGCGGGCTGGACGACACGCTCAAAATACTGGATGCCCATCCCAATATCGACGTGCGGCTGTTCAATCCGTTTTCATTTCGTACTCTGCGGATGCTGGGTTATCTGACAGATTTCGCGCGCCTCAACCGCCGGATGCATAACAAAAGTTTTAGTGCGGACTGTCTGGCGACCATCATCGGTGGACGCAACGTGGGTGATGCCTATTTCGGTATCGGTGAAGAACCGCTGTTTACCGATCTCGACGTGCTGGCGACAGGGCATGTCGTCGCAGAAGTGGAACGGGATTTCGAGCGGTACTGGCAGTGTGAATCAGTGAAAACTCTAAAACAGGTGCTTCCGGTGGACAACACGGTAAGGGTAACGTCATCTTTGCCGGGGTTTTCCGACGAACAGCAGATTGCCGCTGAGCGCTATCTGGAAAAACTGACGACAACCGAAATCGCCCGACGCATGTCGCAGGGGGATTTATCCTTTATCCACGCGGAAACCAAACTGCTCAGCGACGATCCGCGCAAAGGGGAGGGGAGAGCCGCCCCGCGCAGTTTGCTGCCTGAACGATTACGCCGCGCAATGGGTACGCCAGAATCAAATATCGATATTATCTCTTCTTATTTTGTGCCGGGCCGCGCGGGCGTGGCGCAAATTCTACAGCTGGTGCGTAAAGGGGTGAAAGTCGCAATTCTGACGAACTCTCTGGCGGCGAATGATGTGGCGGTGGTTCACGCGGGGTATGCGCGCTGGCGTAAAAAGTTGCTTCGTCACGGCGTCGAACTTTACGAGCTAAAACCTACGCAACATCCTCGGCCAGGCATCCGCGATCGCGGTTTGACCGGTAACTCCGGCTCCAGCCTGCACGCCAAAACGTTCAGTATTGATGGCAAAAAAGTATTTATAGGCTCGTTTAATTTCGACCCGCGTTCGGCGCTGCTCAATACCGAAATGGGGCTGGTTATCGATAGCGAGCACCTTGCCCAGCGTATTCACCATCGTTTTCTGAAAAGTCAACGCGACGCCGCCTGGAAGCTCAAGCTAACGCGTTGGGGAAAAATTCACTGGATAGACAGGGAAAACGGGCAGGAAACCGAACTGCGCAAAGAGCCGCAGGCCAAAATCTGGCAGCGTATTTTAGTGCTGATAGCGTATGTGTTGCCGGTGGAGTGGTTGTTGTAATCGGGCCGCACAGAGGGCGGCCCGTTTTATTACTGTGCGGAAGGCTGAACTTTATTCGGCGGCGTCTGCGGTTTGCCTGAGAACAGGAAGCGCAGCAGCGGAATGCGAAGGTGAATTTCGTACAGGATAATTGCAATCCCAACCACGAACACCAGACCGGTGATAAAGCCGACCAGGTTGGAATGGATGTACGGGGTGATCCACGCGCCGTACAACAGGGTCAGCGGATGGTGTACCAGATAAATAAACAGCGAGGCGTTGACGAAATAGGTCACGCGGCTGGATTTGAAATTCAACATCCGGTGGCCAAATGCAAACACCACGTTCACCATCCACAGACCTAACACCATCGTGATTACGTACTCGGTTTCATACATCCAGGCCTCGCCAGAGCCGTATTGCTGGTTCAGACGATAGGCGATAAAGCCGAGAGCCGCGCCGACCATGCACCACGGTGAAGGGGTAGTGAACACATCTTTGAGGCGTGGATTCACGAACGCCTGCGCGCCAAGAATAAAGAACGGCAGATAGAACAGGGTCTGCATCACCACAAAATTAAAAATACCGTCGCTGAGTATCGGGGGGTACACGATGAACAGCGTCCGGCGGATAATGGCGTACACAATGCCCAGTGCAAGGAACAGCCCGGTCAGTTGGCCCATGTTGACATTACTGAAGAACGCCAGAATCGAGGCCTGCTGACGCTTTTTAATCCAATGGAACAGCGCCAGCCCGAGCGTCGTTAGCACCACCAGAACCAACAGGAACCACAGGTGAGACACCAGTTCCCACGCCAGGGTGTTGAATTTTTGATAGCCGGTCAACGTATGCCAGGTTGCCGATTTTCCCTCAACGTGCTGAAGCATTAAAAATTGCGGCAGCGTCAGCAGGGGAATGGCGGTCAACATCGGGATGCCGACGCGCTCCACGCGTACCGTCCACCATTTCTTCATCGGATAGCGCAAAAACAGCATGTACGAGAAATAGCCGGAAATGACGAAAAAGACCTGCATACGGAAGGAGTGCACAAAATCGTTGAACAGCGTCAGCCACCACGAAGGTTCAGCACTGTTGACGTGCCAGGTGTGGCTGGAATAAATCAGGGAAATATGGAAAGGGATACCCAACAGCATCAGCCAGGCGCGGATGGAGTCGAGGAAATATTCGCGTTGCGGTGGTGTATTATTCATAAAGTTAATGAAATCTCAGACTAATCGTCTTATCGGTCAGTACGAAAACAGTTAGATTCGAGCAACCCTACACGAAGTCCGGGAACCTGTCTTTAGGAGTAGCACGCAAAGTGCATCCCGGTGTGGAACGTTGCTTATTCCATAGGCCATTGAGCCGAACAAAATGGGGATTATGTTGTCGGATTGCTTGAGTTTCCATTAAAATGGATCGGATCGATTTAAGCACACAAAGGGGGAAGTGCTTACTACTTATGAAAAATAAACCACAGATGATGAAACTGCGTTGGATAGGCGCAGCCATAATGTTGTCCCTGTGTACTTCATCTGCATGGGCGTTCAGTATTGATGATGTAGCGAAGGAAGCGAAATCGCTAGCCGGCAAGGGCTATGAAGCGCCAAAAAGTAACCTGCCCTCCGTTTTCCGCGACATGAAATACGCGGATTATCAGCAAATTCAGTTCAATCACGACAAAGCTTACTGGAGCAAGGTCAAGACTCCGTTCAAGCTTGAGTTCTACCATCAGGGGATGTATTTCGACACGCCAGTCGCGATTAATGAAGTGACGGCCACGTCGGTGAAGAAAATCAAATACAGCCCGGATTACTTCAATTTTGGCAATGTCCAGCATGATAAAGACACCGTCAAGGATCTGGGTTTTGCCGGGTTTAAAGTGCTGTATCCGATCAACAGCAAAGATAAAAACGACGAAATCGTCAGCATGCTCGGAGCCAGCTATTTCCGTGTTTTAGGCCAGGGTCAAACCTATGGCTTGTCTGCCCGCGGCCTTGCTATTGATACGGCTTTGCCATCTGGCGAAGAGTTCCCGCGTTTTCGTGAGTTCTGGATTGAGCGTCCAAAAGCGAGCGACAAACGTCTGACTATTTATGCATTACTGGATTCCCCACGTGCGACCGGTGCCTATCGCTTTGTGGTGATGCCTGGCCGCGATACCGTGGTTGATGTGCAGTCTAAAGTTTACCTGCGCGATAAAGTGGGCAAACTGGGCGTGGCACCACTGACCAGCATGTTCCTGTTTGGGCCGAATCAGCCATCTCCAACCACCAACTTCCGTCCTGAACTCCACGACTCTAACGGTCTGTCGATTCATGCAGGTAACGGAGAGTGGATCTGGCGTCCTCTGAATAACCCGAAACACCTGGCAGTCAGCAGTTACGCGACCGAAAATCCGCAAGGCTTTGGTCTGTTGCAGCGTGGCCGTCAGTTCTCACGTTATGAAGATCTTGACGATCGTTATGACCTGCGCCCAAGCGCGTGGATAACCCCGAAAGGCGATTGGGGCAAAGGGAAGGTCGAGTTGGTGGAAATTCCAACCAATGACGAAACCAACGATAACATCGTCGCTTACTGGACGCCGGATCAGCTGCCGGAACCAGGTAAAGAGATGAACTTCAAATACACCATCACTTTCAGCCGTGACGAAGACAAACTGCACGCCCCGGATAGCGCGTATGTCATGCAGACGCGTCGTTCAACGGGGGATGTGAAGCAGTCGAACCTCATTCGTCAGCCGGATGGCACTATCGCGTTTGTCGTCGACTACACTGGCGCGGACATGAAAAAGTTGCCGCAGGATACGCCGGTTACTGCCCAGACCAGTATTGGTGACAACGGGGAAATCGTGGACAGCAATGTTCGCTATAACCCGATGACTAAAGGCTGGCGTCTGACGATGCGTGTGAAAGTCAAAGATGTGAAGAAAACGACTGACATGCGTGCGGCCCTGGTCAATGGCGATCAGACGCTGAGTGAAACCTGGAGCTATCAGCTACCTGCCAATGAATAAGATAAACGAATACATCGATGCAATGCCCCTCTCTGATACTGAGAAGGCGGCATTGCCGACCACTGATTTTCGTGCTCTGCATCAGGCGCTGGATACCGAACAGACCCCGATTGCGCGTGAAGATGATTCATCGCTGGGTTCGGTAAAAGTACGTCTTGAGCAGGCGTGGCCGGATTCGCTGGCTGAAGGGCAGTTAATCAAAGACGCGGAAGGACGTACACAGCTTGAGGCCATGCCAAAAGCGACACGGTCTTCAATGTTCCCGGATCCGTGGCGCACTAACCCGATTGGTCGCTTCTGGGACAAAATGCTGGGCCGTGAGGTTCAGCCGCGTTATTTGTCGCGTCTGACTCAGGAAGAGCGTGAGCGTGAAGACAAGTGGCGTACTGCCGGGACTATCCGTCGTTACATCCTGTTGTTGCTGACGCTGGCGCAAACCGTCGTCGCGACCTGGTACATGAAAACCATTCTGCCGTATCAGGGCTGGGCGCTGGTCAACCCGCTGGATATGCGTGGTCAGGACCTGTGGGTTTCCTTTATGCAGCTGCTGCCGTACGTGCTGCAAACGGGGATCCTTATTCTGTTCGCCATTCTGTTCTGTTGGGTATCTGCCGGGTTCTGGACCGCGCTGATGGGCTTCCTGCAATTGCTAATGGGTCGCGATAAATACAGTATTTCAGCGTCAACCGTCGGTGACGAAGCGCTGAATCCTGAGCATCGCACCGCGCTTATCATGCCTATCTGTAACGAAGATGTAGACCGCGTATTCGCGGGCCTGCGTGCGACCTGGGAATCGGTGAAAGCGACCGGTAACCACAAGCATTTCGACGTTTACGTGCTGAGCGACAGTTATGATCCTGATATCTGCATGCGTGAGCAGAAAGCGTGGATGGAGCTGATTGCGGAAGTCGGGGGCGAAGGACAGATTTTCTACCGTCGTCGTCGTCGTCGTGTGAAGCGTAAAAGCGGTAACATCGATGATTTCTGCCGTCGTTGGGGTAGCCAGTACAGCTACATGGTGGTGCTGGATGCAGACTCCGTGATGACTGGTGACTGTCTGTGTGGTCTGGTGCGTCTGATGGAAGCGAATCCGAACGCCGGGATCATCCAGTCCTCACCAAAAGCCTCCGGCATGGACACGCTTTACGCGCGTTGCCAGCAGTTTGCGACCCGTGTTTACGGCCCGCTGTTTACTGCCGGTCTGCACTTCTGGCAGCTGGGTGAATCTCACTACTGGGGTCATAACGCCATCATTCGCGTCAAGCCATTCATCGAGCACTGTGCACTGGCACCGCTGCCGGGTGAAGGTTCGTTCGCCGGTTCTATCCTCTCCCACGACTTCGTGGAAGCGGCGCTGATGCGTCGAGCAGGGTGGGGCGTGTGGATTGCCTATGACTTGCCGGGTTCTTATGAAGAGCTACCGCCGAATCTGCTGGATGAACTGAAACGTGACCGTCGCTGGTGTCACGGGAACCTGATGAACTTCCGTCTGTTCCTCGTGAAAGGCATGCACCCGGTACACCGTGCGGTGTTCCTGACTGGCGTGATGTCGTACCTGTCAGCGCCGCTGTGGTTTAGTTTCCTTGCGTTGTCGACGGCGCTACAGGTGGTTCATGCGCTCACCGAGCCGCAGTACTTCTTGCAGCCGCGTCAGCTGTTCCCGGTCTGGCCGCAGTGGCGTCCGGAACTGGCAATCGCACTGTTCGCATCAACCATGGTGCTGCTGTTCCTGCCTAAGCTGCTGAGTATCATCCTTATCTGGTGCAAAGGGTCGAAAGAGTTTGGTGGTTTCTGCCGCGTGACCCTTTCCCTGTTGCTGGAAGTGTTGTTCTCGGTACTGCTGGCGCCGGTTCGTATGCTGTTCCACACCGTGTTTGTGGTCAGCGCGTTCCTTGGCTGGGAAGTGGTATGGAACTCACCACAACGTGATGATGACTCAACCCCCTGGGGTGAAGCCTTCATGCGTCACGGTTCTCAGTTGCTGCTGGGTCTGGTGTGGGCTGTGGGTATGGCGTGGCTGGACTTACGTTTTCTGTTCTGGCTGGCACCGATTGTCTTCTCGCTGATCCTGTCGCCATTTGTGTCGGTGATTTCCAGCCGTTCAACCATCGGTCTGCGTACCAAACGCTGGAAACTGTTCCTTATTCCGGAAGAGTATTCCCCGCCGCAGGTTTTGCAGGACACCGACAAGTACGTGGTGCTGAACCGCACCCGTTCGCTGGACGATGGCTTTATGCACGCGGTGTTTAACCCGTCATTTAACGCCCTGGCGACAGCGATGGCGACCGCGCGTCACCGTGACAGTAAAGTGCAGGAAATTGCCCGCGACCGTCACGTTGAGCAGGCGCTGAACGAAACGCCGGACAAACTGAACCGCGACCGCCGCCTGGTACTGCTGAGCGATCCGGTGACCATGTCACGCATGCACTATCGCGTGTGGTCTTCCCCGGAGAGATACACTTCGTGGGTGAACCATTACGCGGAAATCACGCTAAATCCACGGGCAATTAAAGCGAAGTAACTTCCGCTGGAACGTGTTTGAAAATAAAATACCGGTCGATTGACCGGTATTTTTTTAATGAGGTTTTGATGAACAGAAACGCGGTGAGGATCCTGGTGGTGTGCCTGATGGCGCTCATGCTGAGCGGCTGCGGCAGCATTATCAGCCGGACCATACCGGGCCAGGGGCACGGAAATCAGTACTATCCTGGCGTGCAGTGGGACGTCAGAGATTCCGCATGGCGTTACATTACCATCCTCGATCTGCCGTTCTCGCTGGTCTTTGATACGTTGCTGTTACCCATAGACGCGAATCATGGCCCTTACGAGTAACTAGCGCTCATCCCACTCGTCGGCTGCCGTCTGGCCCTCTTCGGTGTCCAGAGGCGGTTCGAGCTGAAATTCGCCCTCATCCCACTCGTGGAGTGTATTTTCTTCAATCCACTCCTGCGTCAGTTCAATTTCGTCGAAATCGCCGTCAAAGACGCTCTGCGCACCTTCTCCGCTTACCATCGGCAGGCATTCGCCTTCTTCACCTTCAGTGGCAAAGAATTCGGCCTGCCACATAATATCGCCATCCTGCAGGATGTATTTCTGTAAGTTGAGCTGCTGAACACTGAGTTCGGCTTCTCCGGGGTTAGGGCTGCTGGCAACGAACTCTTCGCGAGCCGCATCAATAGCTTCGTCGAGCGTGGCGTACATAGTCATCTCATTCTCCCTGCGGTTTGACGTGGTTTTCAGGAAAAGAATAGACGAAGTTTCGGTTAAGCAAGAACGTCAGATGAAAAATCATTCAGATGGATTATTCAATGGCCGGACGATCGTCCTTTTTATTCTCGGCAGAAGGGGTTGAGACTGGGCGTGTACGGCGCATACTCAGGCCCGTGTAGATAGCGTTGAACATGACCACGCTCGCGGTCACCAGGAACACTGTGCGAAAACCGTAGCTCGCTGAGACCGAGGCGCCAATCAGTGGTCCAGTGACGTTGCCGATATCGCGAAAAGACTGGTTATAGCTGAAAATGCGCCCGGCAATTTGGTTGGTGGAGTTGTACACCAGCAGCGTCTGAACGGCGGGCAGCAGCGCACCGTCGGCGGCGCCGAGCAGGAAGCGCAGCAGGCCAAGCTGCCAGGGGGTCTGCACAAACGACATCGGAATTAACAGCAGAACAGAGATGATCAGCGCCGCAATCAGGATTTTTTCCGGCCCGATTCTGTCACCCAGTTTGCCCAGACGAGGGGCGCTGATCAGCGCGGCAACGCCTGGCACTGAGGCAATCATCCCGCTGATAAACGCGATATTACTGACGTTACCCGCCAGCTCCCGTACATACAGCGTCAAAATCGGGGCGATGGAGCCGGTCGCCACCTGGATAATCATGGTAGTGATAAACAGGCTGAGTACCAGTTTCGGGCTTTTCAGCGAGGAAAGAACGTCTCTGGCGTGCAGCATCTCTTTTTTCGGCACCGGCTCGAACTGCTCGCGGATAAGTAAAAGTGTCAGCAGGAAACACAAAAACAGCACGCTGGCAGTCATAAAGAACACCGGACGCAGGCCGTAGGTGTCTGCCATCAGGCCGCCCGCTAAAGGGCCAAGTAGCGCACCGCTCACCGCCCCGGTGGAAAGTGTCCCAAGCGCCCAGCCGCTTTTATGGCGAGGGATTTGCGTGGCGATCAGCGCATTGGCGTTCGGCACAAAGCCGCCGAGAAGACCCAACAGCGCGCGCAGAACCAGAAACTGCCAGATATTCTGCGCGAAGCCCATCAGCACCATCACAATCGCCATGCCGAGCGCAGAGCGTAGCAGCATAATTTTTCGACCTTTACGGTCTGCCAGCCCACCCCAAAACGGCGAGGCGATAGCGGAAAACAGAAAGGTGATGCTGAATACCAGTCCGGACCACATGTTTAGCGCGCTGTGTCCGGTGACGCCGAGTCGTTCGACGTACAGCGGCAGGAAAGGCATGACCAGACTAAAGGCCGCGCCAGTGAGAAAGCAGCCGATCCAGGCGATGGTGAGATTCCGTTTCCAGCTTATGGGGGCATCTGAGGAAAGCATAGGGTTCCGCGTAATGACGCTAGGGTCGTTCAAAATGAAGTGATAAGCAGGCTAATTATGCGCTTGCTAAATCATGACTGCAATCAACGACGACGAAACCGGAAAAGAAAAAAGCAGGCCGGGTAACCGCAGAGCCACCCGGCAGGTAAGGGTCAGTAGCGGGAAGGGGTGCCTTCCGGGCGTGTTTTGAAACGGCGATGCAGCCACATGTACTGCTCGGGCGCCATCAAAATGCATTGTTCAATCACTTTGTTCATCCACGCAGCGGTGGTTTCGGCATCGTCCAGCGGCGGGGCGCACTCTGGCTCGAGGATCACCAACTCATAGCCTTTACCCCCCGGCTTTCGGCGCGGCACGAAAGGCACAATGCAGGCCTTCGACATGCGCGTCAGGGTGTAAGTCCCGGAAGTGGTTGCCGCTTTGTCGACGCCGAACAGCGGCACAAACACGCTGCCCTGAGGGCCGTAGTCGTGATCGGGTGCGTACCAAATGACTTCACCTTTTTTAAGGGCACGGATCATGCCTTTTAAATCTTTGCGATCGAGCATGTCTTTATTGGAGCGCATCCGTCCCCTGGTCTGCACCAGATCGATAACCGGATTATCATTTGGGCGATAAACGCCAATCCCTGGAGACGCGTGCAGGCCAAACATGCGGGCGCCGATTTCTAGCGTCAGGAAGTGGATACCGATAAGCAGAATGCCTTTTTTCTCGGCCTCCAGCGCCCGGATATGTTCCACTCCGATAGCGTCGCTCCAGCGAGCCATTCGTTTGTCGGACCAGAACCACGCCATGCCAGTTTCCATCAAACCCATGCCCACGGATTCAAAGTTTTTGACTACCCAGTCGTGACGCGTTTTTTCGTCCATATTGGGAAAGCACAGTTCGAGATTGCGATAGGCAATATGGGAGCGTCGTTTCATTAGACGCAGCGAAAGACGGCCCAGGGAAGTACCGAGACGGTAGAGGATCGGATAAGGAAGCTGAACCAGTAGCCACAACAGGCCGACGCCCAGCCAGGTTAACCAGTAACGCGGGTGAAGGAGCGCGGCGGAAAATTTAGGTAAATGCGTCATCTCAGTCCTGTTCTTTCGAGCAATTGATTCTATTATCGCACTTTTTCGGGCTTCGCCCAAATGACTCCAGGCGGAACGTCTGTTATTGCAGCAAATGTAGTGAGTGTATCTGTTTGAGGTGAGAAAGATGTAGCGCAAAATGTGTGGATGTAAATTCGCAGCACATGCTATATGATGCGGGCCGCGAATTTTCTCATAAACGAATGCAGGAACCACACCATGCCAGTGTTGCATAACCGCATCTCGAATGAGCAATTGAAGGCGCAGATGATGGCTGAAACCGAGCCGCGCACGACAATCTCATTCTATAAATACTTCACCATTACCGATCCAAAGGCGACCCGTGATGCGCTGTACCAGGCGTTCACCGGACTCAGCGTGTTTGGCCGCGTCTATCTCGCCCATGAAGGGATTAACGCGCAAATCAGCGTGCCGGAGAGCAAAGTCGACGCTTTCCGTGAGTTGCTGTACGGTTTTGATCCGGCATTCAACAATCTGCGCCTGAATATTGCTCTGGATGACGACGGTAAATCATTCTGGGTACTGCGCATGAAAGTGCGTGACCGCATCGTCGCTGACGGCATCGATGACCCGTCATTTGACGCCAGTGACGTGGGTGAATACCTGAAAGCAGCCGAAGTGAATGCGATGCTCGACGATCCCGATGCGGTGTTTATCGACATGCGTAACCACTACGAATACGAAGTGGGCCATTTCCAAAACGCACTGGAAATCCCGGCTGACACCTTCCGCGACCAGCTGCCAAAAGCGGTTGAAATGATGGAAGAGTACCGCGACAAGAAAATTGTCATGTACTGTACCGGCGGGATCCGCTGCGAAAAAGCCAGTGCGTTTATGAAGCACAAAGGCTTCAATAAGGTCTGGCACATTGAGGGCGGGATCATTGAATACGCTCGCCGCGCCCGTGAGCAGGGTCTGCCGGTGCGTTTTATTGGTAAGAACTTCGTGTTCGACGAACGCATGGGCGAGCGCATTTCAGACGACGTGATCGCACATTGTCACCAGTGCGGTACGGCGTGCGACAGCCACACTAATTGTCTGAATGACGGCTGTCACCTGCTGTTCATTCAGTGCCCGACGTGCGCGGAGAAATTCCGCGGTTGTTGCAGCGAGATGTGCAAAGAAGAGAGTGTTCTGCCGGAAGAAGAGCAGCGTCGACTGCGGGCAGGGCGTGAAAACGGCAACAAGATTTTCAATAAATCGCGTGGTCAGCTGAATACGCGGCTGGGTATTCCTGACCCTGACTGAGTGATTGCTGACAGCAATTTTCTGATAGCCCGGTAAGCGTAATGCTACCGGGCTTTTTTACGCCTGTTACTGTGCGAAACGCGCGAGGCTAAATGGCGTTAGATCGAACGCTGGCGTTTTGCCTTGAGCAAAATCAGCGGCAATCTCGCCCAGCACCGAGGTGAACTTAAAGCCGTGTCCGCTCAGACCAGAAATCACCAGCGTGTTGTCATGACCGGGCTGGGTGTCGATGATGAAGTCTTCGTCCGGCGAATTATCGTAGGTGCAGGCCGCGCCGTGCAGGCAGCAGCCAATCCCAGGTAGCACGTTACGCAGGAAATTAAAGGCTTCAGAGCCATCCGTTGCCACTGCGCCAAACGGTTTACGTTGTTCAGGTGAATCAATAACTTGTCCCCCGTTGTGCTTACCGATTTTGAGTTCGTTGTCTTCAGCCGGGAAACCGTAATACTGGTCACCGTTAGGCAGCTCGCCGGTAAACGCCGGGAAGTTGTTTTTGCGGCTGTAACGCCCATCGGCCTGGTACCAGGCAAACACTTTACGCACCGGTTGAATCGGCAGTTCTGGCAGAAGCCTGGTGACCCAGGTTCCGGCGCTCACCAACAGACGTTTGGCGGTGTAACTGCCATCGGTGGTTTCAACGGTGACGCCATCCGCGTGATGCGAAACGGCGGTGACAGGGCAATTGAACAGCTGAGCACAACCGGCTTCACGGGCCAGTTCTACCCAGGCTTTGACCGCCAACTCACTGCGCAATACGCCGGAAGCTGGTTCAAACAGCCCGATGTAATCCTCCGGCACGCGGATCTCCGGCCAGCGTGCCATCAGCGCCTGGCTGTCCAGCCGCTCAACGTTCAGACCGAACTGATGGGCGCTCTGCTCAACGTTGGCGAGGAACGGAGAATGAGCCGGCCCCAGGTTGATGACGCCGGTTTTCTCAAAAATCTCTTCACCGCTCAGCGTGGCAAGTTCATCCCACAGGGTTTGTGCGCGAAGAACCAGCGGCACATATTTTTCACCCTCGCCGTAGGCATGGCGAATCAGACGCGTATCGCCGTGGTGGCTGCCTTCGTTATGCGGTGGCAGATGGGCGTCGGTCATCAGAACCGACAGCCCTGCGCGGGAAGCGTAATAACCGGCGGCGGCACCGACAGAGCCACTGCCGATAATTATTAAGTCGTAGTTCATGCGTGTCTCATCTCTGTTCGTTATTAGCAGGGTAATTAATCTGATAATGCGTGACAAGCCAGAAATAATTAAGGCACCCGATGGGTGCCTGTTACGTAAATTTTTGGCATCAAGCGCTAATGCCTTCGATACTCGTTTTCCTGGAAATCGCCGGATTCAATTTTGGCGATGCCCGCTTCTAAAATAGAAATAAACTGGCGGGCTACATCGGTCGTTAACCATAGCGTTTGACCGATTTCTGCTTCGTTGTGACTCGATAGTGTGGGGTTCTGGTAGTGCAGGCGCAGCATCAGCGCGTCATAGCTGTCTACGGTGCTGATGTCCCATCCGACGAGGGGATGGGTCTGGATGACTTCATTATTCTTTTCCATCATAACCCCTTATTAACGTGTTTAAAGACAACGGTTCGAGGTTCAATGCGTGTTTTCTGAAGCATACTAATTATATCAACAACTATGAAAATATTCGAACTTTCGGGTAAATGGCAACATTTTTTTCTGGTTCAATCGTTTTTTTGAACAATAAAGCGACAGTTAGTTCGTTATTTTTTAAAAGAATAGTGATGCAATAAGAAAAGGGTTAAAAAAAGCACAAAATGAAATTAAAAAAGCCGGGGCGACCCGGCAAAAAATTACATAATGGTGGAGCGTTTTTTAATCGAATCAGGCAGGGTTAAACCAGTCATCCGCGCTTTCCCAGGTTTCCTGAAGAATTTCGCTAATGCGGTCTTTGTCTTCTTTAGCGCCGCCGAGAACGGAAAGATTATTACCCGCAGCATAGCGCACGCTGACTTGTCCGTTCTGGTCTGGGAATTGATCGAGAATACGACGGGAAAGCTCGCTGGTGAGCGCATCAATAGCGCCTGCGGGCAGGACAGTAGTTCTGGCGATGGTCACTTCAATACGCATAATTTGTCCCCTGTTGAATATACTGGATATTTATACAGTGAGTTTGCAAAACTTACAACAGGGGACAATCACTTTTTTAGCGCTTAATGCTCCAGTTTACGGTTTCACCGGCGAGGAAAGGGATCAGTGTGTCGTCGGTCAGGGCGATACTGTCGACAACCTGGCTCTCTTTGCGCTCCAGTTCGATGAAGCTTTCATTGACCGGCAGGCCGTAGAAACGTGGGCCGTTCAGCGAGCAGAAGCCTTCGAAGTGTTGTAAGGCGTTCATTTCGTCGAACACCGTGGCATAACTGCCAAGCGCCGTTGGCGCGTTGAAGCAGCCTGCACAACCGCAACTGGCTTCTTTGCGATGACGCGCATGTGGGGCGGAGTCGGTGCCGAGGAACGCGCGCTCAAAGCCGCTGGCAACCAGTTCACGCAGCGCCTGCTGGTGAATATTGCGTTTGAGGATAGGCAGGCAGTACAGATGAGGGCGCACGCCGCCAACCAGCATGTGGTTGCGGTTAAACATCAGATGCTGTGGGGTAATGGTGGCGGCCAGCAGTTCGTTACCCTCGCGCACGTATTCAGCGGCATCTTTGGTGGTGATATGTTCAAACACCACTTTCAGACCCGGCAGACGCTGGCGCATCGGCTCCATCACCGTTTCGATAAAGCGTGCTTCACGGTCAAAAATGTCGATCTCAGCGTGGGTAACTTCGCCGTGGACCAGCAGCGGCATGCCCAGCTTTTGCATACGTTCCAGTACCGGCATGATCGTATCAATGCTGGTGACGCCGTGGCTGGAGTTGGTGGTCGCATTCGCCGGATACAGTTTGGCGGCGGTAAACACGCCTTCATTGAATCCGCGTTCCAGCTCGTTTGGATCAAGGGTGTCGGTCAAATAGCAGGTCATCAGCGGGGTAAAGTCATGGCCCGCAGGCACGGCATCAAGAATGCGCTGGCGGTAGCTGATGGCGGCATCAACGGTGGTCACCGGTGGCACCAGGTTTGGCATCACAATCGCCCGGCCATACACTTCACTGGTGTAAGGCACGACGGTTTTCAGCATATCGCCATTGCGCAGATGGATATGCCAGTCGTCGGGACGGCGGATTTTCAGTAGCTGGGATTGTGCTGTCATGGAAGGCTCCGGCTTGTTGAGAAGGGCTATTTTTGCCGGGCACTAAGATTAAACGTAAACGTTTTCCTTTGCACTCCTTTCCGTAAAAAAAAACGGGCGCTATTTGCGCCCGCATCCAAATCATTAGCCGATTCGATTAGTCCGTCAGTGGAATGACAATCTCGCCCGGTTTCACTTCAATGCCTTTCGCGTATTTTTTCGCCAGCGCCTCGCCTTGGCTTGCGTCTTCACGCAGGACGTAGGCCGGCTGCTTGTTGAAGTAGCTACGCAGGGACTGGTTCAGATACGGCATCATGGTTTGCACCACCGACTGCATCTTCTCAGGCTCAACTTTCGCATCGACCACTTCCATTTCCTGCAGGAAGATGGCGCCTTTTTCTTTATTAAAGACCGGTAGCGCTTTCAGCTTGAGGTTAATCGTTGCTTTCTGATTACCAAACAGCGAGCTCATATCGAGATTTGCGACGCCGGTGAGCGTGATTTTATTCGGTTCTTCGCGGCCAATGGCGCTGGAGAGGTTAGTCAGCACAATGTGTGCGTCAGCCACGCCCGGCAGGCCAATATCTTTCGAGAAATTGTTTCGCTTTTGCAGCGCCTGATTAATTTCTTGCTCACTCACGGTGTACTGCGTGAGCTGGTTACAGCCTACCAGCAGGACGCTCGCAATAAATGCGGCGACTATAAACAACTTTTTCATGGGTTTCCTTAACATGTTGCTTTTGACTCATCCTGACACAAAGCAGCATGCCCTGTCAGCCTAATGCGCACCAGCAGAATCCGCTGAATTGTTACCACACATAACTTCAGGCGCCGGGTGCGACCATCCCGGTTGAGCGCTTTGCCCGCATCGAACAGCCAGCCGCCACCTGCGTAACCGAGCACCGCCAAAATGCCTAAACCTTGCTGAACGAGCTGGCGCAGCCCAAGGGCAATGCCAACCAGCATGTTATCGACAAGCATGAAATATTTTCCCAGGCGGGGAGCCTGTGAAATGCGCGAGGACATTTCCCTTCCAGGGGAATGAAACGGAGAGAGGTTCCTACTTCTACCGTCATAACGCTGATTTTCAGGGGCTGCGGGCAACAATATTTTTTTATCAAAAGACTATTTTGATAGAGTTTATTTATCGAAAAGCGGAAGTGCCTCAGAAAAACGTATGTCGCTGTTTTCACAAGGTGGCGACAGGCAGGTATAGTGAAGGTAATGGCGGTTTGAAGGAGTGGGGGAAGATGTTTGGCTATCGTAGTAACGTGCCGAAAGTGCGCTTAACAACAGACCGTCTTGTGGTGCGTCTGGTCCATGACCGCGACGCCTGGCGGCTCGCCGATTATTACGCGGAAAATAAAACGTTCCTGAAACCCTGGGAACCGATCCGTGACGACAGCCATTGCTATCCTTCAGGCTGGCAAGCGCGCTTGTCGATGATCAGCGAGTTTCACAAACAGGGTTCCGCGTTTTACTTTGTGTTGCTTGACCCGGAAGAAAAAGAAATCGTCGGTGTGGCCAATTTTTCCAACGTGGTGCGCGGATCGTTTCATGCCTGTTATCTGGGCTATTCGATTGGCGAAAAATGGCAGGGACAGGGGCTGATGTACGAAGCGCTGACGTCCGCCATTCGCTACATGCAGCGCACCCAGCATATACACCGCATTATGGCCAACTATATGCCGCACAATCAGCGTAGCGGCGCGCTACTGGCCAAGCTCGGATTTGAAAAAGAAGGATTCGCCAAAGACTATCTGTTGATTGACGGGGAGTGGCGGGACCACGTTCTGACGGCGCTCACCACACGCGAGTGGACGGCGGGTCGATAAGGAGAAATCATGAAGTATCAGTTAACGGTGCTTGAAGCACGTGTGATTGGCTGCCTGCTGGAAAAGCAGGTCACCACGCCGGAGCAGTATCCGTTGTCGGTCAACGCCGTAACCCTGGCCTGTAATCAGAAAAGTAACCGCGAACCGGTGATGACGCTCAGCGAAAATGAGGTTCAGGATTTACTCGATCAGCTGGTAAAGCGGCATTATCTCCGCACCGTCAGCGGGTTTGGCAACCGGGTGACCAAATATGAACAGCGATTCTGCAATTCCGAATTTGGCGATTTGAAGCTAAGTACCGCGGAAGTGGCGCTGGTAACTACGCTGCTGCTGCGCGGCGCGCAGACGCCGGGCGAACTGCGCAGTCGCGGCCAGCGGATGCATGAATTTGCGGACATGGCCGAAGTCGAAAACGCGCTGGAAAATCTGAGCAATCGTGAAGACGGGCCGTTTGTAGCGCGTTTACCGCGCGAACCAGGCAAGCGCGAGCAGCGTTTTATGCATCTGTTTAACGGTGATGTTGAACATGCCGCTGTCACCGCTGTCACCGCTGAGACCGACATGCCGGAGACCAACAGCCTGGTGGCGCGCGTAGACGCGCTGGAGAGCGAAGTTGAAGAGCTCAAGCAGCGTCTCGATTCCTTACTGGCACATCTGGGAGATTAAGCGTGACCGCGAAACTTCGAATTGGCGTGGTGGGCCTCGGGGGCATTGCGCAGAAAGCGTGGCTGCCGGTGGTAAGCGCTGCAACAAACTGGACGCTGCAGGCGGCCTGGTCGCCGGGGCGTGAAAAAGCGCAGCGCGTGTGCGAAACGTACCGTATTCCGCTGGCGGATTCGCTGGCGCATCTTGCGTCCCAGTGCGATGCGGTATTTGTGCACAGCTCAACCGCCACGCATTATGCGGTGGTCAGCGAACTGCTGAACGCCGGGGTTCACGTCTGTGTCGATAAACCGCTGGCAGAAAAACTGAGTGATGCGATACGCCTGATTGAACTGGCCGAGAAGAAAAAGTTAACGCTGATGGTCGGTTTTAACCGTCGTTTTTCGCCGCTGTACCAGGAGCTAAAAGCTAATCTGGCCGATGGCGCATCGCTGCGGATGGACAAACACCGGACCAACAGCGTCGGGCCAAACGATCTGCGATTCACTTTGCTGGATGATTATCTGCATGTGGTGGATACCGCGTTATGGCTGGCGGGCGGAAATCCACAGCTGAGCGGCGGTTTACTGCAAACCACTGAACAGGGTGAAATGCTGTACGCCGAGCACCATTTCAGCCTGCCGCAGATGCAAATTACCACCAGTATGCATCGCCGGGCGGGCAGCCAGCGTGAGTGGGTCCAGGCCGTGACCGACGGCGGGCTTATCGACATTACCGATATGCGTGACTGGCGTGAAGAGCGGGGCGCTGGCGTGATTGTACGTCCTGCATCCGGTTGGCAAAACACGCTCGAACAGCGCGGTTTTGCGGGATGCGCGCATCACTTTATCGAATGCGTGCAAAATCAGACGGTTCCGCAAACTGCTGGCGAGCAGGCGATTGCCGCCCAGCGTATTGTCGAAAAGCTGTGGCAGGACGCAATAAGCGAGTAAACCCCCGTCAGCCTTCACGCTGCATGGGCGTTGGCTACACCTGCTCACCCCTGTCACTTATTTGCGTAAGCGTCTGGGGACTCACAGGCTTGCCTCCTTCCTGCACCTCGAATTATTTTGGGTATTACGATGGGTGTAGTAATTACGGCTAATCCAGGTAGACTATCGCCACTTTCCAACGCCTGTTTTGCTTACAGGCGTTTTTGATCCAGGGTTGTGGAATAACACGTTAATGAACCTATTAAAATCGCTGGCGGCCGTCAGTTCAATGACCATGTTTTCTCGCGTACTGGGTTTTGCGCGCGATGCCATTGTGGCAAGGGTTTTTGGGGCGGGAGTCGCGACGGATGCCTTTTTTGTGGCGTTCAAACTGCCAAACCTGCTGCGTCGTATCTTTGCGGAAGGCGCGTTTTCACAGGCGTTCGTGCCGATTCTGGCGGAATACAAAAGTAAGCAGGGCGAAGATGCGACCCGCGTTTTCGTCTCGTATGTTTCCGGGTTATTAACCCTCGCGCTGGCGGTAGTGACCGTTGTCGGGATGCTCGCCGCACCGTGGGTTATCACCCTGACCGCGCCCGGTTTTGCCAATACGCCAGACAAGTTCGCCTTAACCAGCCAACTGCTGCGCATTACCTTCCCGTATATTCTGCTTATCTCGCTGGCGTCGCTGGTGGGGGCAATTCTGAATACCTGGAACCGCTTCTCGGTTCCGGCTTTTGCGCCGACGTTCCTGAACGTCAGCATGATCGGTTTTGCGCTGTTTGCCGCACCGTATTTCAATCCCCCGGTGCTGGCGCTGGCGTGGGCGGTAACCGTCGGCGGTGTGCTGCAGTTGTTCTATCAGCTGCCGCACCTGAAAAAAATCGGCATGCTGGTGCTGCCGCGCATTAACCTGAAAGATGCCGGTTCTATTCGCGTCGTGAAGCAAATGGGCCCGGCAATTCTCGGGGTTTCCGTCAGCCAGATCTCACTGATCATTAACACCATTTTCGCCTCGTTCCTGGCCTCGGGTTCGGTATCGTGGATGTACTACGCTGACCGTCTGATGGAGTTCCCGTCCGGCGTGCTGGGTGTGGCGCTCGGCACGATTCTGCTGCCGTCGCTCTCCAAAAGTTTTGCCAGCGGCAACCACCAGGAATACAACCGCCTGATGGACTGGGGCCTGCGCCTGTGTTTCCTGCTGGCGGTCCCGAGTGCGGTAGCGCTGGGCATTCTGGCTAAACCGCTCACCGTGGCGCTGTTCCAGTACGGTAAATTCACCGCCTTTGATGCGTCGATGACCCAGCGTGCGCTGGTGGCGTATTCCGTTGGTCTGGTGGGTCTGATTGTGCTGAAAGTACTGGCCCCGGGCTTCTATTCCCGCCAGAACATCAAAACCCCGGTCAAGATTGCGATCGTTACGCTCATCATGACGCAGCTGATGAACCTGGCATTTATCGGTCCGCTGAAACACGCCGGTCTTTCGCTGTCGATTGGACTGGCGGCGTGCCTGAATGCCAGCCTGCTGTACTGGCAGTTGCGTAAGCAAAAAATCTTCACCCCTGAACCAGGCTGGGGCCGTTTCCTGACTCGTCTGATTGTTGCGGTGGTAGTGATGGCTGCCGCGCTGTTGGGCATGATGTACATCATGCCGGAGTGGTCCCAGGGCACGATGCCGTTCCGCATTATGCGTCTGATGGTTGTGGTCGTAGGGGGTATCGCGGCGTACTTCGCAACGTTGCTGGTGCTGGGTTTCAGAGTGAAAGAGTTTACACGCCGTACGGTGTAAATACCTGGCGTGAGTCAGCCATCATTGGGAATAGTCACAACAAACCGCAGGGCATTGGCCGGAATTCACGGCAATGCCACTTGCTGTTTAAGACGGGAAGATTAAACGGAGAATTTCTTGCCACCGCGTGGGGTAGACGAGGTTTGACCATCTTTGCCGTACAGCGTCGGTTCCTGATGCGGTTTTAGCACCTGCAACGCCTGCTGGTTACGCTCAATTTGGCCTTCCAGAAGCCAGCCGTTGTGCTGATTGAGGTCGCGCAACTGCTGGGTTTTTTCGGTAATGGTCTGCCAGCGTTCCGCGACGTCATCATTGGCACAGCGCTGTGCTTCCTGCTCCAGGCGGCGTTGTTTTTCCAGATAATCCAGTGTTGCCAGCAACGAGCTTTTCTCTTCGGTAATACGCTGCAGGGCGCTACTGTTTACGCTGCCCGCGGATAGCTGTTGCTGTTCGGCATCCATCACCTCTTTCAGCGAGTTCAGGATGACTGTCATATGATCCAGTATTTCTGACAGACGACTCATTCTGTTATTTACTCTGCTGCAGCCAGCTCTGGGTATCCGAAATCAGCGAATCGGCAATTTTGCCGGTATCCATTTTCAGCTCACCGTTACGGATAGCGGTTTTCATGGCCTCGACGCGATCCATATTGATGTCGCTGTTGCGCGGTTGCATCAGGCTCGATTGCGCTTCGCTCAGCGTCACGTTAGTGCTGTTCGCGGTTGACGATGTGTCCAGACGGGCTTTCTGCGCCTGGGCTTCATTTGGCTCACGCGGCTGGACGGCGTTAACGGGCTTCAGGGGCGATGTACGATCAATGCTCATTGTCCTGTCCTCATCGAGGTTTCGTGGCGTTACTGCCTGCCATCATCACTTGTTGATTATTTATCGGCAGGCTCTGCAGAATCTTTATATGCATTATAGATTAATCAGAATATTCCCATCCGAATCCACCTGACCGCTCACCACCTGGCCTGACGGCATTCTAACGCGAGCGTTTTGGGCGACGGCGGCATTGTTTAACGCCTGGCCTTCGCCATTAACGCTAAAGCCATCGCCACTGGCAATGACCTGGACTTTTTGTCCGGCTTTTACGCGCCATGACTGGCGTAACATTGACAGCTGAATTGGCTGTCCGGGCGCCAGGTCACGCATAGTCACGGCGTCCTGCGCCTGGTTTATATCAAGCATGGTGCGCGGCGGCAACTGGTCGAGACGCCCACGTTTCAGCGTTACGCTGCCGGGTTGCAGGACCGCACCGCGGGGCACAGACTGCGCCGCTACTACGTAATTCCCCGTCGCTTCAACCATCACCTGAATGTATTTTTTTTCCGTTGCACACTGCGCCACAACGGACTGATTTCCCCACAGACGGGCATTGCCCATCACGGAAAATGCAGGCTGCTCACACTGCGGCAGCTGCGTGTCAGGGCTGCGTACGTTAACCACCACCGAATCGCTGAAGCCAGCAAGACGGTGGCTGAAAAAATCCGTCAGCTGCTGGGTGAGGTTCTGCGCCATGACCGCCGGGCTCAGGAGCGCAAACGCCAGCGTGAGGGTGCTCTTCAGGTTTCGCATTGCTAACTCCGGTCTGTCAGGGAATAGTCGAATTTTACCTGTCAACGAAGAACATCAACGCAACAAATAGCGATGCATTTTGCTTTTATTCCGACGATGGCGGCCCAAAATTGGGATTAATCTGAACACTGAATGAACTATTGCCATCAGCGGAGGAGACATGCTCGATAAACTCGACGCCGCGCTACGTTTTCAACAGGAAGCGTTGAACCTGCGCGCCCAGCGTCAGGAAATCCTGGCCTCAAACATTGCTAACGCCGATACCCCAGGGTATCAGGCGCGCGATGTCGATTTTGCGTCAGAACTGAAAAAAGTGATGGATCGCGGGCGCGCGGAGACCAGCAGCGTGTCACTTACGCTGACCTCCGAGCGCCATATTCCAGCCCAGGCGATGTCCGCCCCTTCTGTAGACCTGATGTATCGGGTACCTGACCAGCCATCAATGGACGGTAACACCGTCGATATGGACCGGGAGCGCACGCAATTCGCCGACAACAGCCTGCAGTACCAGACCGGTCTGACCGTGCTGGGGGGGCAAATCCGCAGCATGATGACCGTGCTACAGGGGAACTAATTCATGGCTCTACTGAATATTTTTGACGTTGCCGGTTCGGCGCTGACGGCGCAGTCCAAGCGCCTGAACGTCGCCGCCAGTAACCTCGCCAACGCCGACAGCGTCACCGGCCCGGACGGTCAGCCGTACCGCGCCAAGCAGGTGGTGTTCCAGGTTGATGCGCCAACAGGGGCAGCGACCGGCGGCGTAAAAGTAGCCGATGTGGTGGAAAGTCAGGACCCGTTCAAGTTGGTGTACCAGCCGGGCAATCCGCTGGCGGACGCCAAAGGCTACGTGAAGATGCCGAATGTCGACGTGGTGGAGGAAATGGTCAACACCATGTCTGCTTCCCGCAGCTACCAGGCCAACGTTGAAGTACTCAACACCGTCAAGAGCATGATGCTCAAAACGCTGACCCTCGGTCAGTAACGGAGATAACGATGTCTATTGCCGTGAATGTCAATGACCCAACCAGTACCGCCAGCACCACCGCGACCAGCGGCAGTCTGACCACCAGTAACGCCTCGGACCTGCAAAGCAGCTTCCTGACGCTGCTGGTCGCTCAGCTGAAAAACCAGGACCCGACCAATCCAATGGACAACAGTCAGCTGACTTCTCAGCTGGCGCAGATCAGCACCGTCAGCGGGATTGAGAAGCTCAACACCACGCTCGGGTCTATCTCCGGACAGATTGATAACAGCCAGTCTTTGCAGGCCACCTCGCTGATTGGTCACGGGGTGATGATCCCAGGATCCGTGGTACTGGCCGGTTCGGACACCGACGGCAATGCCAGCACCACGCCGTTTGGCGTTGAGCTGACCCAGGCCGCCGACAAAGCCACCGCGACTGTCACCGACGCCAGCGGCAAAGTTATCCGCACGATGGATCTCGGCAGCCTGACCGCAGGCGTTCACACCTTTACCTGGGATGGTACTGCCGCCGATGGCTCTACCGTCCCGGACGGCGCCTATAACGTCTCGATTGCCGCCAGCACCAACGGCACGCAGCTGGTGGCTCAGCCACTTAAGTTCGCGCTGGTGCAAGGGGTTACGAAGGGAAGCAGCGGTAATCTGCTGGATCTCGGAACGTATGGCACCACCACGCTCGACGAAGTTCGTCAGATTATTTAAGCCTTCAACCTTATAGGAGTTAAGACATGGCCTTTTCTCAAGCGGTCAGCGGCCTGAACGCTGCATCCACTAATCTCGACGTGATTGGCAATAACATCGCCAACTCCGCGACCTACGGCTTTAAGGCCGGTACCGCCTCGTTCGCCGATATGTTTGCCGGTTCTAAAGTCGGCCTTGGCGTGAAAGTCGCGGGTATCACCCAGGACTTTAACGACGGCACCACCACCAGCACCGGTCGTGCGCTCGACGTGGCTATCAGCCAGAGCGGCTTCTTCCGTATGGCCGACGCCAACGGCTCCGTGTACTACAGCCGTAACGGCCAGTTCAAACTGGACGAAAACCGTAATCTGGTGAACATGCAGGGTCTGCAGTTGACCGGCTATCCGGCCACCGGTACGCCGCCGACCATCCAGCAGGGCGCGAACCCGGTTGGCTTAAGCATTCCGAATACCCTGATGGCGGCGAAAGCGACCGGCACGGCGGCAATGCAAATCAACCTGAACTCCACTGATACGGTGCCGGCGAAAACTCCGTTCGATTCCAGCAACGCGGACACCTATAACAAGAAAGGCACCGTGACGGTGTTCGACAGTCTGGGTAACTCCCACGACATGAACATCTATTACGTCAAAACTGACGCTAACACATGGGATGTTTATACCCAGGATTCCAGCGTGGCGGGTGCAGCTGCGGTGCAACAAGCGCAGATGAAGTTTGGCGGTAACGGTACGCTGGAAGGCGTTTATCAGTACGATCCTACGACCCTGGCGCTGGCGACCACACCGAATGCAGCCCCAGAAATTGAGATTGATATGGCTTCCCTGAACGGCTCCACCAACAGCACCTTCCAGCTGAGCTTCCTGAATTCCATGCAGCAGAATACCGGGTCGAACGACATCGTCGCCACCAACCAGAACGGCTACAAGCCGGGCAACCTGGTGAGCTATCAGATTAACGACGACGGCACCGTGGTCGGGAACTACTCCAACGAGCAAACTCAGCTGCTGGGCCAAATCACGCTGGCGAACTTCGCCAACAACGAAGGTCTGCAATCTGAAGGCGATAACGTCTGGTCGGCGACGCAGTCTTCCGGCGTGGCGCTGCTCGGCACCGCAGGCACCGGCAACTTCGGCACCCTGACTAACGGCGCGCTGGAAGCATCCAACGTTGATCTGAGTAAAGAACTGGTGAACATGATTGTCGCGCAGCGTAACTATCAGTCGAACGCGCAGACCATCAAAACCCAGGATCAGATCCTCAACACCCTGGTTAACCTGCGCTAAGCGCCTGACGGGACGGCTTCATGGATCACGCAATATATACCGCGATGGGCGCGGCCAGCCAGACGATGGAAATGCAGGGTGTTACCGCGAGCAACCTCGCCAATACCTCCACTCCGGGCTTTCGCGCACAACTGACCGCCCTGCGCGCCGTGCCGGTCAATGGCGAAACGTACCAGACCCGAACCCTGGTGACTGGCTCCACGCCCGGCGCCGACATGACGCCGGGCCAGCTTGACTACACCGCTCGTCCGCTGGACGTGGCGCTGCAGCAGGATGGCTGGCTGGCGGTGCAGGGCGCGGACGGTACGGAAGGCTACACCCGCAACGGTAACATTCAGGTGACGCCTGGCGGTCAGTTGACCATTCAGGGTAATCCGGTGATTGGCGACGGTGGCGGTCCGGTGATGGTGCCGGAAGGCTCGCAGGTCACCATCGCCACCGACGGTACCATTTCGGCGTTGAACCCGGGCGACCCGGCGAACACCATTTCGCCCGTCGGCAAGCTGAAGCTGGTGAAAGCCGCTAATACCGAAGTGATTCGTGGTGACGATGGCATGTTCCGCTTAACGGCGGCCGCCCAGGCCACTCGCGGACCGGTCCTGCAATCTGACCCGACAATCACTCTGCAATCCGGCGTACTGGAAGGCAGTAACGTCAAACCGGTGGCGGCGATGGCTGACATGATTGCCAGCTCCCGACGTTTTGAAATGCAGATGAAGGTGATTAGCAGCGTCGATGACAACGCGTCTAAAGCCAATCAGCTGTTATCGATGAGCTAATAAAGGATACCTATGATCAGTTCATTATGGATTGCTAAAACCGGCCTCGACGCCCAGCAAACCAACATGGACGTTATCGCCAACAACCTGGCGAACGTCAGCACCAACGGTTTCAAGCGTCAGCGTGCGGTCTTTGAAGACCTGCTTTACCAGACTGTTCGTCAGCCGGGGGCACAATCGTCCGAGCAGACCACGCTGCCTTCTGGCTTGCAAATCGGTACCGGTGTTCGTCCGGTCGCGACCGAGCGTATTCACACTCAGGGCAACCTGTCTCAGACCGATAACAGCAAAGACGTCGCCATCAAAGGTGAAGGCTTCTTCCAGGTACTGCTGCCGGACGGCACGTCAGCATACACCCGTGACGGTTCGTTCCAGGTTGACCAGAACGGTCAACTGGTGACCGCGGGCGGTTTCCCGGTGCAGCCAGCAATCACCATTCCAGCCAACACCCTGAGCATTACCATCGGGCGTGACGGCGTGGTGAGCGTAACTCAGCAAGGACAAACCAATCCGGTGCAGGTTGGCCAGCTGAACCTGACCACCTTCATGAACGATGCGGGTCTGGAAAGCATGGGTGAAAACCTCTACACCGAAACCCAGGCGTCTGGCGCACCGAACGACAGCACACCGGGCCTGAACGGTGCGGGCCTGCTGTACCAGGGTTATGTCGAAACCTCGAACGTCAACGTGGCGGAAGAGCTGGTCAACATGATTCAGGTGCAGCGCGCGTATGAGATCAACAGCAAGGCGGTGTCGACCACCGACCAGATGCTGCAGAAACTCACCCAGCTGTAAGGCGTCACCGGTGCAGATTTCCTGCACCGGATTTTTGATTCAGAAGATAAAAAGCAATGCAAAAAACCTCAGCGTTTCGTTATCCGCTTTTCGTGGTCCTGGCCCTGACACAGTCCGGATGCGCATTGATTCCCTCCAAACCGCTGGTGGAAGGGGCGACAACCGCACAGCCTGTTCCTGGCCCGGTGCCGGTGGTCAATGGCTCGATTTTCCAGAGCGCGCAGCCGATTAACTATGGCTATCAGCCGCTGTTCGAAGACCGACGCCCGCGCAATATTGGCGATACGCTGACCATCCAGCTGCAAGAAAACGTCAGCGCATCCAAAAGCTCGTCGGCGAATGCCAGTCGCGATGGCAAAACCAATTTCGGCTTCGACACCGTGCCGCGCTATCTGCAGGGCCTGTTTGGCAATGCGCGCGCCGATGTGGATGCCTCTGGCGGCAACTCCTTTAACGGTAAAGGCGGCGCCAACGCCAGTAACACCTTCAGCGGAACGCTGACGGTCACCGTCGATCAGGTGTTGGCTAACGGCAACCTGCACGTGGTGGGCGAAAAACAAATCGCCATTAACCAGGGCACCGAATTCATTCGTTTCTCTGGCGTCGTGAACCCGCGCACCATCAGCGGCAGCAACACCGTACCGTCGACCCAAGTGGCTGACGCCCGCATTGAGTACGTCGGTAACGGCTACATCAATGAAGCGCAGAACATGGGCTGGCTGCAGCGCTTCTTCCTTAACTTATCGCCGATGTAACGAGGTGAATTATGTTTAAAACTCTGGTTGGCATTGCTCTGGTCCTGCTGGCAGGTTTCGCCCAGGCCGATCGCATTCGCGACCTCACCAGCGTACAGGGCGTGCGGCAGAACTCATTGATTGGCTACGGGCTGGTCGTCGGTCTGGACGGCACGGGTGACCAGACCACTCAGACGCCATTCACCACTCAAACCCTGAACAACATGTTGTCGCAGCTCGGGATAACCGTTCCGGCGGGCACTAACATGCAGCTGAAAAACGTGGCGGCGGTGATGGTCACCGGGCAGCTTCCGGCCTTTGGTCGTCAGGGGCAGAACATTGACGTCGTTGTGTCGTCGATGGGTAACGCCAAAAGTCTGCGCGGCGGCACGCTGCTGATGACACCGTTGAAAGGCGTCGACAGCCAGATTTATGCGTTAGCGCAGGGCAACATTCTGGTTGGTGGCGCGGGTGCCTCTGCGGGCGGTAGCAGCGTCCAGGTGAACCAGCTTAACGGCGGACGTATCACCAACGGCGCAACCATAGAACGTGAATTGCCGAGCCAGTTCGGCACCGGCAATACCATCAATTTACAGCTGAACGAAGACGATTTCGGCATGGCGCAGCAGATTGCTGACACCATTAACCGTCGTGGCGGCTTCGGTAATGCCACTGCGCTGGATGCACGTACCGTACAAATTCAGGCGTCAAGCGGCGGCAGCAATCAGGTACGGATGCTAGCGGATATTCAAAACCTCGACGTGAACGTCACGCCGCAGGATGCGAAAGTGATCATCAACTCCCGTACCGGTTCGGTGGTGATGAACCGCGAAGTGACCCTCGATAACTGCGCCGTGGCGCAGGGCAATCTGTCGGTGACGGTGAACCGTTCCGCGCAGGTCAGTCAGCCGGATACGGCATTTGCCGGTGGTTCAACGGTGGTGACGCCGCAGACGCAAATCGATCTGCGTCAAAGCGGGGGCGCGATGCAGACCGTTCGTTCCAGCGCCAATCTGAACAACGTCGTTCGTGCACTGAATACGCTGGGTGCTTCGCCGCTGGAGCTGATGTCGATTCTCCAGTCGATGCAAACCGCAGGCTGCCTGCGCGCCAAAGTGGAAATTATCTGATGCTTGGCGACAGCAAACTGATGAGCAGCGCGGCCTGGGACGCGCAATCGCTGAACGAGCTGAAAATCAGTGCCGGGAAAGACCCGCAGGCGAACGTAAAGCCTGTGGCCCGGCAGGTCGAAGGCATGTTCGTGCAGATGATGCTGAAAAGTATGCGTGAGGCGCTGCCGAAAGACGGATTATTCAGCAGCGACCAGTCGCGTCTTTACACCAGTATGTACGATCAGCAAATTGCTCAGCAGATGACGGCGGGCAAAGGGTTAGGGCTGGCAGATGAAATGGTCAAACAGATGACAGCGAATCAGGGCGGGCCGAAAGAGTTGCCTGCCCAGGTACCGCTCAAGTTTGATCTCGAAACTGTTACCAGCTATCAGAATTCTGCACTGACACAGATGGTGCGCAAGGCCTTGCCGAAAGCGCCGAATGCTTCAGATGCAGCCGATGTGCCCGGCGACAGTCACGACTTCCTGGCGCAGCTTTCCCTACCGGCGAAACTGGCCAGTGAACAAAGCGGTATTCCGCACCACTTGATCCTCGCCCAGGCGGCGCTGGAATCTGGATGGGGTCAGCGGCAGATCCGCCGTGAAAACGGTGAGCCGAGCTTTAACCTGTTCGGGGTAAAGGCTTCCTCTGACTGGAAAGGCAAAGTCACCGAAATCACCACCACCGAATACGAGAACGGTGAGATGAAAAAGGTGAAAGCCCGCTTCCGCGTCTACAGCTCATATCTCGACGCGTTGTCCGACTACGTTGGCCTGTTAACGCGTAACCCGCGCTATGCCGCCGTGACCTCGGCCGCGACGCCGGAGCAGGGCGCTCAGGCACTACAGAAAGCCGGCTACGCTACCGACCCGAACTATGCCCGCAAGCTGACCGGGATGATCCAACAGCTGAAATCGATGAGCGAGAAGGTGGGCAAGGCCTACGGCAACGATATCGAAAATCTGTTCTGAAACGCCTCAAGTTCAGCTGACCGGTGCCGATACTCTTGGTCAGGACCCGTATTTAAAAGAATAAAGGAACCTCCATGTCCAGTTTAATGAACAGCGCAATGAGCGGGCTCGGTGCGGCTCAGGCGGCACTGAACACCGTCAGTAATAACATTGCCAGTTATAACGTGTCCGGCTATACCCGCCAGACGACGGTCCTCTCTGCGGCGAACAGCACGCTGGGCGCGGGCGGTTGGGTGGGCAATGGAGTCACGGTCTCCGGCGTACAGCGCGAGTACAATGCTTTTATCACCAATCAGCTGAATGCGGCGCAAAACCAGAGCAGCGGCCTGACCACACGCTATCAGCAGATGTCGAAAATCGACGATTTGATGTCCGATACCACCAACTCAATTTCCGCCACCTTGCAGGATTTCTTCACCAGCCTGCAAACCCTGGTCAGCAACGCCGAAGATCCGGCGGCGCGTCAGGCGGTATTAGGCAAATCTGAAGGGCTGGTAAACCAGTTTAAGACTACCGATCAGTATCTGCGCGACCAGGATAAGCAGGTCAACGGCGCGATTGCTTCTACCGTTTCGCAGATCAATAACTATTCGCAGCAGATTGCGACGCTGAACGATAAAATTTCCAAACTGACCGGCGTCGGCGCGGGGGCTTCTCCGAATGACCTGCTCGATCAGCGCGACCAGCTTGTTAGCCAGCTGAACCAGCTGGTAGGCGTAGAGGTGAACGTGCAGGACGGCGGCACCTACAACGTCACCATGGCCAACGGTTACAACCTGGTGCAAGGCAGCAATGCCCGTCAGCTGGCGGCAGTACCAAGCAGCGCTGACCCTTCGCGGACCACCGTCGCTTACGTGGATAACGTGGCGGGGAATATTGAAATCCCTGAAAAATTGCTGACCAGCGGTTCACTCGGTGGCCTGCTGACGTTCCGTTCTCAGGATCTGGACCAGACGCGTAACAGCCTGAACCAGATGGCGCTGGCGTTTGCTGATGCGTTCAATACCCAGAACAAGGCCGGGATTGACGCCAACGGCAACAAGGGCGAAGACTTCTTCAGCTTCGGTAAACCGTCGGTGCTGAGCAACACTAAAAACAACGGTGACGCAACGCTCAGCGCAACCATGACCGACAGCACTCAGCTCCAGGCCTCAGACTATAAAGTGAGTTACGACGGCACAAACTGGCAGGTAACGCGCCTCTCGGATAATACTAATGTGATCCCGACGACCGGAAGTGATGGCAGTCTGCAATTTGATGGGCTGAGCGTAAAGATAAGCGGTGGCACGATCAAAGCGAATGACAGCTTTACCGTGAAACCGGTAGCCAACGCGATTGTGAACATGAGCGTGGCGCTGACCGACTCCAGCCAAATTGCGATGGGCATCAATGACGCTGAAACCGGCGAGAGTGATAACCGTAACGGTCAGGCGCTGCTGGATCTGCAAAACAGCAAACTGGTGGGTGGCAATAAAACCGTCAACGACGCGTACGCCTCTCTGGTCAGCGACGTGGGCAACAAAACCTCGACTCTGGAAACCAGTAGCACCACCCAGGGCAACGTTGTGACTCAGTTGACCAAGCAGCAGCAATCTATTTCCGGCGTAAACCTCGATGAAGAGTACGGCAATCTGCAACTGTATCAACAGTACTATCTGGCCAACGCCCAGGTAATGCAGACCGCCAGCACGCTTTTCGACGCGCTGATCAATATTCGCTAAGGAGCCGTGACCGATGCGTATTAGTACCTTAATGATGTATCAGCAGACGATGGGCGGCATTACCAACTCCCAGTCTTCATGGCTGAAATATGGCGAACAGATGTCCACCGGCCTGCGCGTTAACCGTCCGTCGGATGACCCAATTGCCGCATCGCAGGCGGTTGTGCTGTCTCAGGCGCAGTCGCAGACCAGCCAGTTTGCATCAGCCCGTAGTTTTGCTACCCAGCGTGTTTCGCAGGAAGAAAACACGCTGTCATCAGTGACGTCGTCGATTCAGGCGGCGCAGGAAAAAATCGTTTATGCCGGCAACGGCACGCTGAGTGACGATGACCGTGCCTCGCTGGCTACTGATTTGCAGGGCATCCGCGACCAACTGATGAACCTCGCCAACAGCCAGGATGGTAACGGACGCTACATGTTTGCCGGTTATAAGACGGATACCGCACCGTTTGATGCCACCACCGGCACGTACGCGGGCGGCACCACCAACGTTGAACAGCAGGTCGATTCTTCCCGAACCATGGTCATTGGCCACACCGGCGATAAAATTTTTGCTTCGGTGACCTCGAATGCGGTGAAAAACCCCGATGACAGTACGCCTTCGGACCTGTTCAAAATTCTGGATGACGCGATTGCTGCGTTGAAAACGCCGGTCGCGGATAATGATGCGGCACAAGCCACGGCGCAGGCCACTATCGACGTCGCCAACCGCGGCCTGCGTAACTCACTGAACAACGTGCTGAGTGTGCGGGCTGAAGTCGGTACCCAGCTCAACGAACTGGACAAACTGGACGCACTGGGCGATGACCGCACGCTCAGCCAGACTCAGCAGATGAGCGACCTGGTTAACGTGGACTGGAACTCAACGATTTCCAACTACACCATGCAGCAGGCGGCCCTGACGGCGTCGTATAAAGCGTTCACTGATATGCAAGGCATGTCTCTGTTCCAGTTGAATAAATAAGATTTAACGGTTTAGAACATGTCTTGAAACTGGCCATGTTCTCTGTGCCCGCACCACTCACCACGGTGCGGGCTTTTTTTAACGTTGTGGGCAAGCGGTGGCGTTCGCCGTACCCGCCAGACGAATTACCAGCGCGATAACGCCGCTGCTCACCGCCAGTGTAACTACCGCAGGCCAGCCCGCCACGGCGTACAGTTTGCTGCCAATCGCCGATCCCAGCGCCATCCCGATAAACACCACCGTGAACAGCAGGGCGTTCAGGCGCCCACGGGCCTGTGGCTCGAGGCTGTAGACCAAATTCTGGTGCGCGACCAGGCTCGACTGTAAGCCTAAATCAAAGCCAATCGCCGATACGGCAATCAGCGCCAGTTGGGCGTGCAGCGGTAAAAGCGGCAGGAAAAACATCAGTGCGAACGACACCGTGACCAGCATTGCACCTAACTGAGTGACTTTGGTGGCGCCAAGCTTATCGGCGAGACCGCCGGCCAGCGGGGCGGCTAGTGCTCCGGCGGCACCGGCAATACCGTATCCTCCGGCGACGGCACTGCCGAGTTGGTAGTGTTCGGCCAGCATGACAGCGAGCGTTGACCAGAACGCGCTGAAGGCGATCGAAAGAAAACCTTGTGCCAGCGCGGCCCGGCGCAGTTCCGGGAAACGCCGCCATAAATGCACCAGAGAACCCATCAGCGCCGGATAGCTGAGTTCAGAATGCGCGCTGAATTTCGGCAGTACGCGCCACATCACCAGACCAATCAACGCAATGCTGATCGCTGCGGCCTGATACATCATCCGCCAGCCATAGGCTTCCCCTACGATGCCGCTGACGGTACGCGACAGCAGAATGCCGAGCAGCAAACCCGTCATTACCGTACCTACGGTTTTGCCCTGCTTGCCGGCAGGGGCGAGGATCGCCGCCGCCGGTACGATATCCTGCGCCATCGTCGCCGCCATCCCAATCAGCAAACTGACGGCGAGCAAGGCGTGCAGCTGGCTGGTCACGCTACACAGCAGCAACAACACCGCGAGCGAAGCGCTTTTAGTGAGGATCAGCCTACGTCGGTCGTAACGGTCGCCCAGCGGCAACAGGAACAGAATACCCAGCGCGTAGCCCGCCTGGGTCAGCGTCGGAACCAGACCCATTTGTTCGATGCTCAAATGCATGCCGTGGCCAATCAGCGGCAACAGCGGCTGAGAGTAATAAATGGCGGCAACGCTAAAGCCTGCACCTATAGCTAAAGTCAGGATTATCCACGGCGCAAAAGCCGGTGAAACAGCGGGAGTGATGTTCATCATAATGTCCTCAACAGGGTGTGGGCGCATTGTGATGTGAATCACACTGGCGCGGTAGCGGGCGCAGTGGTAAAACAGCTATACGTTAGGCGTATGAGCAAAAAATAAATGAAAAGAACTGAGCGTATAGACAGGCTGGAACTGATGCGAACCTTTATTCGCATTATCGAAGCTGGCTCATTGTCGGCAGCGGCTGTCCAGCTCGGCACCACGCAGGCCACCGTCAGCCGCCGTTTGCAGTCGCTCGAAGCATTGTTAGGCGTAAAGTTGATTATGCGCTCGACCCATGCGATGAAACTTACTGATGACGGCGAGCGTTGCTATCAATATGCGCGACAGCTGGTGGACAGTTGGCTGGCGCTGGAAGACGATTTGCAAATAGTGGACGACAATCCGGTGGGCGTGCTGCGCGTCAGAGCGCCGCATGCGTTCGGGCAGCAGCAGCTATTAACGCCGCTGGTGGATTTTTTGCAGCGCTATCCTCAGCTATCGGTGGAGTGGATGCTTAACGATAAAAATATCGATTTCATCAGTGAGAATATCGACTGTGCTATCCGCGTGGGGGCGGACGTTGATCCGGCGACGGTGTCGGTATTGCTGGCGGAGGTCCCGCGTAGCCTGGTGATTTCACCAGAGCTGCTGGAGACGGTGGAAGATGTGTCTGATCCGATGGCTTTATCGGCGCTGCCTTGGGTAGCGATCAGTACATTTTATCAGCATGAAGTGACGCTGCGAAATCAGGCCAGCCGGGAGAGCATCACCATTCCGATTGTGCCGCGACTGAGCACGGACAGCGTGTACGTGGCCCGTAATACCGCGCTGGCGGGGCTGGGGGCTGCGCTGATTTCTAGCTGGACGGTAGAAGAGGATATTGCACAGGGCAGGCTGGTTGAGCTACTGCCTGAATGGCGAGCGGCGGCGTTGCCGGTGCATTTGGTTTATCCCTGGGCGCGTTATTATCCGGCGCGGTTGCGTAAGTTCCTCGATTTGATGCGGGACGTCATGCCGAAAATTTCGGGGATGCAATTGCCCGCGCCAGAATAAAAAAAACCGCCCGGAGGCGGTTTTTTCATGCTTTGCAGCTTAGTCCACAGACTGCGGACGAGTCGGACCGGCGGTCGCCGTGTGTGTAGCACTGTGGCCACCGGCAGAACCTTTACCTTCAAAACCGAACTCTGGACGAACCCAGTCGCTCTGACTCGGTGCTTCTGGCACGTAGTCTGGCGCTGGAGCGCGTGTCATTGGCGCGGTCGCGGTGGTGCGTTCAACCGCTGGCTTGGCAGCCACAACCGGTTTAACGACAGGCTCAACTACTGGAGCAACAGGCGCGGTTTCCACCACAGCAGGTTGTTCAGTGACGATAGCCTGTTCCACTTCCTCAACCACTGCCGGAGTCGCTTCTTCTGCGGTGACTTCTGCAACAACAGCGTCGGCTGGCGCGATAACCTGAGGTTCTTCGTTCACCGGTGCGGCAATGACTTCCGGATGCGTGGTCTCAACAACCGGAACTTCCGGTTCAGCCTGTACTGGTTGCGGTTCTGCAACCACGACCGGCTCAACTGCGGCGTGTTCAACCACGGACGCTGCAACCTGTTCTGCCACTGGAGCTTGCTCCACGGTCTCTACTGGTGCAACTTCAATGACAGAAGGAACAACGTCCTGATCGCGGGTTTCTTCAACCAGCTGCTCTTGTGGACGCGTTACCGGGTAGCTTACCCACACTTTACCTGACGCCATTTCCGGCGATGCACAGGCAATCGCCAGCGGCATCGGAGACTGAGCCGGGTAACGCTCGTCACGGTAGCGACGACGACGCTGACCACTCACGCGCAGGTGGCGTGGTGAACGACGGGAGCGACGCGGCATGCCTGTGTTATCACGGTTTTCTGCGCTTTCATCTTCTGCCGGAGCATCGATGACGGCTGGCAAATCAACTTTAGCCAGTTCGGTACGCTTAGCCGGAGCCGCTGCTTCAGCCGGTTCGTCAACTGCGGTACGTTCTGCAGTTTCGGCTGCTGTTTCGATGCGCACTTTCTGCGACAGGTTGCGCGGCTTACGGCGCGGCATGGATTGTACGCGTTCTTCCTGCTCGATTTCCTGAGCTGGTTGTTCTTCGTGAACCTGAACTTTGACTTCCTGCGGCGCTGCCTGGCGTTTGTCATCGTTACGACGACGGTTGCGCTCACGGCGTGGCTGCTGCTGTTCATCACGAGATTTCGCTTTATCAGCATCTTCTGCCACGTTCGGCTGACGAGCTTCACGGGTTTCCGCGTTCTGCTGCGGCTTCTCACGACGGTTACGGCGGTTATCTTCGCGGCCTTCTGCGTTTTCACCACGGTTATCGCGGTCACCACGTTCGTTACGCTCACCGCGTTCGCCACGATTATCGCGGTTGTCACGGCGATCGTTGCGGTCACCACGGTCACCACGGTCATTGCGGTCACCACGGTCACGACGGTTAGACTGACGAGAACGGCGACGATCCTGCTGGCGCTCAGGTTTCTCTTCTTTCTTAACCGGCTCAGGCTCAGCCACTACAGGTGCTTCGCTGCTAAACATGGATTTCAGCGCAGAGATAATGCGGGAAACCAGACCCGGTGCTGGCGCAGTGGTTGCTGCTGGGTCGGCTTTCTTCACCTGTGCTGCTGGGGTGGCTTCTTCAAGCGGTGCTGGCGGTGCATCAGGCATCACGAAGGTTGCCAGAGCGGGTTGCTCAGGACGCTTACGTTCAGCCGGTTCTTCTTCAGACGGCATCGCCATTTCTTCTTCGTGCAGTTTCGGCAGCAGATAGCTCAGGATCTGAGTCTCTTCGCCTTTACGGACACGCAGTACGGAGTAGTGCGGAGTTTCCATTTGATCGTTCGGCACGACGATGCAGCGTACGCCACCCTGACGGGTTTCGATGTTGCTGATAGCCGCGCGCTTTTCGTTCAGCAGGTAAGAGGCCACCTGAACGGGAACAATCGCGTGAACTTCCTGAGTGTTTTCTTTCAGTGCTTCTTCTTCAATCAGACGAAGAATAGACAGCGCCAGCGATTCGTTATCACGGATGGTGCCGGTACCGCTACAGCGTGGGCACACGTGATGACTGGATTCACCCAGTGACGGGCTCAGGCGCTGACGGGACATTTCCAGCAGTCCGAAGCGAGAGATGTGGCTAATCTGGATACGCGCACGATCCTGACGCACCGCTTCACGCAGACGGTTTTCAACCGCACGCTGGTGGCGAACCGGGGTCATGTCGATGAAGTCGATAACGATCAGGCCGCCGAGGTCACGAAGACGCAGCTGGCGGGCAATTTCGTCGGCCGCTTCAAGGTTGGTGTTGAAGGCGGTTTCTTCGATGTCGCCGCCGCGGGTTGCACGCGCGGAGTTGATATCGATGGCGGTCAGGGCTTCGGTGCTATCGATAACGATAGAACCGCCTGACGGCAGGCGGACTTCGCGCTGGAATGCAGATTCAATCTGCGATTCGATTTGGTAGTGGCTGAACAGCGGGATTTCACCGGTGTAGAGCTTAATTTTGCTGCTGAAATCCGGACGGCCCAGCGCAGAGATATGCTGGCGAGCCAGCTCAAGCACTTTCGGGTTATCAATAAGGATTTCGCCGATGTCCTGACGCAGATAATCACGGAACGCACGCACGATGACGTTGCTTTCCTGGTGAATCAGGAACGGAGCAGGGCGGCTTTCAGAGGCTTTCTGAATCGCTTCCCAGTGCTTCAGGCGGAAACTCAGATCCCACTGCAGCGCTTCGGCAGATTTGCCAACGCCTGCGGTACGCACGATCAGGCCCATGCCGTCAGGCAGTTGCAGGCTGGAAAGCGCTTCTTTGAGCTCAGTACGATCGTCACCTTCGATGCGGCGAGAAATACCACCGGCACGCGGGTTGTTCGGCATCAGTACCAGATAGCTACCTGCCAGGCTGATAAAGGTTGTGAGGGCTGCACCTTTGTTGCCGCGCTCTTCTTTATCGATCTGAACAATGACTTCCTGGCCTTCGCGCAGAACATCTTTAATGTTCGGGCGGCCATGCGCATTGTAATTAGCAGGAAAATATTCGCGGGCGATTTCTTTAAGAGGAAGGAAACCATGACGCTCAGCACCGTAATCTACGAATGCGGCTTCAAGGCTTGGTTCTATACGGGTAATTTTGCCTTTGTAGATGTTCGCTTTTTTCTGTTCGTGTCCTGGGCTTTCAATATCCAGATCGTACAGACGCTGCCCATCAACGAGGGCGACACGTAACTCTTCTTGCTGAGTTGCGTTGATTAACATTCTTTTCATCGTAACTTACTCATTATTCTTGCATTGACGACTAAGCTACGGGCAGAGTTTTCCTTGCCGGGGGTAAACCGATGGCCTCGTGTCTGTTCACGTCGCCAACCTCACGGTTGTCGCTCGCTTAAGAGGCGCAGAGTGTCGGTAGCCTGCGTTTCAAACGGAACCGCAGCGCAATTATTCAGGGGAACAGCCTGGGAATCATTCTCCAGGTACGGTTCCTTCTATACTCATTGTCTTTCAAGTCGCAGATGGTTGGCTTCACCTGCTTACCCCAGTCATCTACTGGAGTAGCGCCTGGAGATCCCAGGTTTGCCGCCTTTCCGCAGCTTGAAATAGAGAGTATCAACCGGTAAGGACTGCAACCCGCAGCCCGCTAACTGTCTGAAAGATAAATACGTCTTACGCCATTGCTGCATAAAAGATCGCTCAGACAAAATTGGTCATTCCGTTACATGCTTGCTTGAACAAGATTCGACACGGAAAACTGCATCATTATTCCCTGCTAACCTTGTTATAGCAAGATGACTTTTACCATTTATCACCCGGTTACTCACAGTTTTTTCACTTTAGCGAACTGATTGTTGTAATAACCATCAATCCGGGAAGTGAGATTAAAAATGAGTTCCGTTGCGAAGTTAATATAAGCACAGAAAAAGGAGTGGCGCGAATGCCACTGCATCTTTAGAATCGCCCCCATGAAAACTGAGACACCGACCGTAAAAATGGTAGCCATTGCCGATGATGAGGCAGGGCAACGAATTGATAACTTTTTGCGCACCCAGCTGAAAGGCGTGCCGAAAAGCATGATTTACCGCATCCTGCGTAAAGGTGAAGTGCGCGTGAATAAAAAGCGCGTGAAACCGGAATACAAACTGGAAGCGGGCGATGAAATTCGCATCCCACCGGTGCGCGTCGCAGAGCGTGATGAAGAGGCGGTATCGCCACACCTGAATAAAGTGGCGGCCCTGGCTGACGTTATCCTTTATGAGGACGACCATATTCTGGTGCTGAACAAGCCGTCAGGTACGGCGGTTCACGGCGGTAGCGGCTTGAGCTTTGGGGTTATCGAAGGTTTGCGCGCGCTGCGCCCGGAAGCTCGATTCCTCGAACTGGTCCATCGCCTCGACCGTGATACCTCTGGTGTGCTGCTGGTGGCGAAGAAGCGTTCCGCGCTTCGCTCCCTGCATGAACAGCTACGCGAAAAAGGGATGCAGAAAGACTATTTGGCTCTGGTTCGTGGCCAGTGGCAGTCGCATATGAAAGTAGTGCAGGCGCCATTGCTGAAAAATATTTTGCAGAGCGGCGAGCGTATTGTTCGCGTGAACAGCGAAGGCAAACCGTCTGAGACGCGCTTTAAAGTCGAAGAGCGCTTCACCCATGCGACGCTGGTGCGCTGTAGCCCGGTAACCGGCCGTACGCACCAGATTCGAGTGCATACGCTGCACGCGGGCCATCCGATTGCGTTTGACGACCGTTATGGCGATCGTGATTTCGACAAACAATTGGCGGGGACTGGCCTGAATCGTCTGTTCCTGCATGCAGCAGCGCTGAAGTTTACCCATCCGGGTACCGGTGAGACGTTGCGCATTGAAGCGCCGTTGGACAATCAGCTCAAGCGTTGTCTGCAAGTGCTGCGCAGTCAGAAGTAATTAAAGAAAGAATAAAAAACGCCCCGAAAGGGGCGTTTTGCGTTTTAGCGCAGTAGCGGGTTGTACTGCTCGTGCCTGAGCATTTTGCACAGCGAGATAAGCGGCAGGCCAATCAGCGTATTCGGGTCGCGTCCCTCGAGACGCTCGAACAACGTGATGCCCAGCCCTTCACTTTTAAAACTGCCCGCACAGTTCAGCGGCTGCTCCTTTTGGACGTATCGATTGATCTCCGCGTCGGTCAGATGGCGGAAGTGCACATCGAAAGGTTCGCATTCGGTCTGCAAATGGCCCTTAGCGCTGTTATACACCGCAAGACCGGTATAGAAAGTGACGACATGACCGCTCGCTTCACGCAACTGCAAACGCGCATTTTCTACGGTATGCGGTTTGCCGGTGATTTTTCCGCCGAGCACGCAAACCTGATCGGAGCCGATAATCAGATGGTCAGGGAAGCGCGTGGCGAGGGCCTGTGCTTTAGCTTGAGCCAGACGAAGCACCAGCTGGCGCGGTGATTCGCCGGGTAAGGGCAGTTCATCGACCTCGGGGGCGGCGCATTCGAAAGGCACGTCGAGCTTTTGAAGCAGCTCGCGGCGATAGGGTGAAGTAGAGGCAAGAACAAGTTGCAGCATAATTTTTTAAATAGACTCTGGTGATTCGGATTGCGACATTTTAAACTACAGGCCGCAATGTGTGCGAATAATTGGCAAAAGGCGCCTGAGGGTGCCTTTTTCTTTGACTCTATGACGTTACAAAGTTAATATGCGCGCCCTATGCAAAAGGTAAAATTACCCCTGACTCTTGATCCGGTTCGTACCGCTCAAAAACGCCTCGATTACCAGGGTGTCTACACCCCGGACCAGGTGGAGCGTCTTGCCGAGTCTGTGGTCAGTGTGGACAGTGATGTGGAATGCGACATGACATTCGCCATCGACAACCAGCGTCTCGCCGTTATTAAAGGTGATGCAAAGGTTGCGTTGACTCTCGAATGCCAGCGCTGCGGGAAACCGTTCCCACATGCCGTTCACACAACGTATTGTTTCAGTCCGATCAAAAGTGATGAACAGGCTGAAGCACTCCCGGAAGCGTATGAGCCGATTGAGGTTAACGAATTCGGTGAAATCGACCTGCGGGCTTTGGTGGAGGATGAAATCATTCTCTCCTTACCTGTAGTTCCGGTGCATGATTCTGAACACTGTGAAGTGTCCGACGCGGACATGGTATTTGGTGAATTGCCTGAAGATGTGCAAAAGCCAAATCCATTTGCCGTATTAGCCAGCTTAAAGCGTAAGTAATTGAGGAGTAAGGTCCATGGCCGTACAACAGAATAAACCAACCCGTTCCAAACGTGGCATGCGTCGTTCCCATGACGCGCTGACTGCAGTTACCAGCCTGTCTGTAGATAAGACTTCTGGTGAGAAACACCTGCGTCACCACATCACTGCCGACGGTTTCTACCGCGGTCGCAAGGTTATCGCTAAGTAATCACGCGAAAGCGTGATGAAGCTTAGTGAGGATTTCCCCGCTTCTGCGGGGATTTACCAAACCGAGCGGCGACGATACCTTGACACGTCTGACCTTAGCGTTGGATGTCATGGGGGGCGATTTTGGTCCTTCCGTGACGGTGCCTGCAGCATTGCAGGCACTGCACGCTAACCCTCAACTCTCGCTTCTTCTTGTCGGTGACACCGACACCATTACGCCATTACTCGCCAAAGCTGACTTCGAACAACGTTCACGTCTGCAGATAATCCCTGCCCAGTCAGTTATTGCCAGTGATGCACGTCCGGCACATGCTATTCGCAACAGCCGGGGTAGTTCCATGCGCATTGCGCTGGAGCTTGTTAAAGAAGGACGCGCGCAGGCCTGCGTGAGCGCCGGAAATACCGGGGCGCTAATGGGGCTCGCCAAATTATTGCTCAAGCCGATTGAAGGGATTGAGCGTCCGGCGCTGATGACAGTTCTGCCGCATCAGCAGAAGGGCAAAACGGTGGTGCTTGATTTGGGCGCCAACGTCGATTGTGACAGCACGATGCTGGTGCAGTTTGCGGTAATGGGCGCGGTGATGGCTGAAGAAGTCCTCGGCATTACGTCTCCGCGCGTCGCACTCCTCAACATCGGGGAAGAAGAAACCAAAGGCCACGATAGCATCCGTGATGCGTCGGCGATGCTAAAAAAGGTCTCTTCCATCAACTATATTGGTTATCTCGAAGCCAACGAATTATTGACTGGCAAAACGGATGTACTGGTTTGTGACGGTTTTACGGGCAACGTCACACTAAAAACCATGGAAGGCGTTGTCAGAATGTTTCTTTCTCTGCTGAAATCGCAGGGAGAAGGTAAAAAGCGGTCGTGGTGGCTGAAAATTTTGAAGCATTGGTTACAAAAAAACCTCTCGCGGCGATTCAGTCACCTCAACCCCGACCAGTATAATGGCGCCTGTCTGTTAGGATTGCGCGGCACGGTGATTAAGAGTCATGGTGCAGCCAATCAGCGCGCGTTTAGCGTGGCGATTGAACAGGCAGTGCAGGCGGTGCAGCGTGAGGTCCCACATCGGATCGCCGCTCGCCTCGAATCTGTATTACCACCAAAAGACTGAGCGTACATGTATACGAAGATTATAGGTACCGGCAGCTATCTGCCTGAACAAGTGCGTACGAACGCCGACCTGGAAAAAATGGTAGATACGTCTGACGAGTGGATTGTCACACGCACAGGTATCCGTGAGCGTCGTATTGCCGCGCCAGATGAATCCGTAGCAACAATGGGCTTTGAAGCCGCCAAGCGCGCGTTGGAAATGGCTAACATTGATGCAGAGCAAATCGGCCTGATCGTGGTGGCAACCACCTCGTCGACCCACGCTTTCCCAAGCGCGGCGTGCCAGATTCAGTCAATGCTGGGCATTAAAGGTTGCCCAGCGTTTGACGTGGCTGCGGCCTGTGCAGGTTTCACTTACGCGCTGAGCGTGGCCGATCTGTACGTTAAATCCGGTGCGGTTAAAAATGCACTGGTGATTGGCGCAGATGTTCTGGCCCGTACCTGCGATCCTACCGATCGCGGCACAATCATTATTTTTGGCGATGGCGCTGGTGCCGTCGTATTAGGCGCATCCGAACAGCCGGGCATCATCTCCACGCATCTTCACGCTGATGGCAAATACGGTGAACTGCTCATCTTGCCGAACGCCGATCGTGTTCATCCGGAAAACGACATTCACCTGACAATGGCAGGGAATGAAGTGTTCAAAGTGGCGGTGAAAGAGTTGGCGAACATCGTTGAAGAAACGCTGGCAGCTAATAATCTGGATCGTTCTGAGCTGGACTGGCTGGTGCCACACCAGGCCAACCTGCGCATTATCAGCGCGACAGCGAAGAAGCTCGGTATGTCGATGGACAACGTCGTGGTAACCCTCGACCGCCATGGCAACACCTCTGCGGCCTCCGTGCCGTGCGCGCTGGATGAAGCAGTGCGTGACGGGCGCATCAAGGCCGGTCAGCTGGTGCTGCTTGAAGCCTTCGGTGGTGGTTTCACCTGGGGTTCCGCGCTGGTTCGTTTCTAATTAAGGATTACAAGATGACGCAATTTGCATTTGTGTTCCCGGGACAGGGCTCTCAGACCGTGGGCATGTTGGCTGAGTTGGCTGCAACCTATCCGGTTATTGAAGAAACATTCGCGGAAGCTTCTGCGGTGCTGGGCTATGATCTGTGGGCGTTGACCCAACAGGGCCCGGCAGAAGAACTGAACAAAACTTGGCAGACTCAGCCAGCGCTGTTGACCGCGTCTGTTGCACTGTTCCGTGTCTGGCAACAGCAGGGCGGTAAAGCGCCAGCGCTGATGGCCGGTCACAGCCTCGGTGAATATTCTGCGTTGGTGTGTGCGGGCGTGATTCGCTTCGCTGATGCTGTGCGTCTGGTTGAACTGCGTGGCAAATTCATGCAGGAAGCCGTCCCAGCAGGCACCGGTGGCATGTCTGCCATTATCGGTCTGGACGATGCATCTATCGCTAAAGCCTGCGAAGAGTCTGCTGAAGGGCAAGTGGTATCCCCAGTGAACTTTAACTCACCGGGCCAGGTGGTTATCGCGGGCCATAAAGAAGCCGTTGAACGTGCCGGTGCCGCGTGTAAAGCTGCTGGCGCAAAACGCGCACTGCCGCTGCCGGTCAGCGTCCCGTCTCACTGTGCGTTGATGGAGCCTGCAGCAGAGAAACTCGCTACAGAACTGGCGAACATCACCTTCAATGCGCCGCAGATTCCCGTTATCAATAACGTGGATGTGAAGTGCGAAACTAACGCAGATGCTATTCGCGATGCGCTGGTGCGTCAGCTTTATAGCCCAGTACAGTGGACCAAAACCGTTGAGTTTATGGCGTCCCAGGGCACAGAACACTTGTATGAAGTCGGCCCGGGTAAAGTCCTCACCGGCCTGACGAAACGTATTGTTGACACCCTGACTGCCTCGGCCATTAACGAGCCGGCGGCGATGTCAGCGGCGCTTGAGCAATAAGAAGAGGAAGAGCAAAACCATGAGTTTTGAAGGAAAAGTTGCACTGGTTACCGGTGCAAGTCGCGGCATTGGCCGCGCTATCGCTGAAACACTCGTTGCCCGTGGCGCGAAAGTTATCGGTACTGCCACTAGCGAAAGCGGTGCTCAGGCCATCAGTGATTATTTGGGTGCAAACGGTAAAGGTCTGATGTTGAATGTGACCGACCCTGCATCTATCGAATCTGTTCTGGGAAATATTCGCGCAGAATTTGGCGAAGTGGATATTCTGGTTAATAATGCCGGGATCACTCGCGATAACCTGTTAATGCGAATGAAAGATGATGAGTGGAACGACATTCTCGAAACCAACCTGTCATCCGTTTTCCGTCTGTCAAAAGCGGTAATGCGCGCTATGATGAAAAAGCGTCATGGTCGTATTATCACTATCGGTTCTGTGGTTGGTACCATGGGAAATGCTGGTCAGGCCAACTACGCTGCGGCGAAAGCGGGTTTGATTGGTTTCAGTAAATCGCTGGCGCGTGAAGTTGCGTCTCGCGGTATTACTGTGAACGTTGTTGCTCCGGGCTTCATTGAAACGGACATGACGCGTGCGCTTTCTGATGATCAGCGTGCGGGTATTCTGGCGCAAGTTCCAGCAGGTCGCCTTGGCGATGCAAAAGAAATCGCGAGTGCGGTTGCATTTTTAGCTTCTGACGAAGCGGGTTACATCTCTGGTGAAACCCTGCACGTCAACGGCGGAATGTACATGGTCTGACCGTAGTTTGCACAAAATGCTCAGGATCCGCGCAGTCTGTGCGCTTCTGAGTAATATTAGGTGCAAAATGATTTGCGTTATTAGGGCAAACACCCTCAAAATAGCGTAAAATCGTGGTATGACCTGCCGGGATTTAGTTGCAAATTTTTCAACATTTTATACACTACGAAAACCATCGCGAAAGCGAGTTTTGATAGGAAATTTAAGAGTATGAGCACTATCGAAGAACGCGTTAAGAAAATTATCGGCGAACAGCTGGGCGTTAAGCAGGAAGAAGTTACCAACAATGCTTCCTTCGTTGAAGACCTGGGCGCTGATTCTCTTGACACCGTTGAGCTGGTAATGGCTCTGGAAGAAGAGTTTGATACTGAGATTCCGGACGAAGAAGCTGAGAAAATCACCACCGTTCAGGCTGCCATTGATTACATCAACGGTCACCAGGCGTAAGTGAACATCTCCAGGCGGTCATTCGACCGCCTGAGTTTTATCTTTTTGTCCCGCATCTCTCTTTTTTATCCCTCCCTGGAGGACAAGCGTGTCTAAGCGTCGTGTAGTTGTGACCGGACTTGGCATGTTGTCTCCTGTCGGCAATACCGTAGAGTCCACCTGGAAAGCTCTTCTTGCCGGTCAGAGCGGCATCAGCCTAATCGACCATTTCGATACTACCGCCTATGCAACGAAATTTGCTGGCTTAGTAA
This sequence comes from Scandinavium tedordense, assembly GCF_024764965.1. Classification (NCBI taxonomy): domain Bacteria; kingdom Pseudomonadati; phylum Pseudomonadota; class Gammaproteobacteria; order Enterobacterales; family Enterobacteriaceae; genus Scandinavium; species Scandinavium tedordense. The sequence continues at coordinate 88,988 of NZ_JALIGG010000058.1, forward strand.
AGGATTTTAACTGTGAAGACATTATCTCGCGCAAAGAACAGCGCAAGATGGATGCCTTTATTCAATATGGAATTGTCGCTGGCGTACAGGCCATGCAGGATTCTGGTCTTGAAGTGACGGAAGAGAATGCCTCGCGTATCGGTGCTGCTATCGGCTCCGGCATCGGCGGACTCGGCTTAATCGAAGAAAACCACAGTTCATTGGTGAAAGGCGGCCCACGTAAAATCAGCCCCTTCTTCGTACCGTCCACAATTGTTAACATGGTGGCCGGTCATCTGACCATCATGTTCGGCCTCCGCGGCCCAAGTATTTCCATCGCCACGGCGTGCACCTCAGGTGTACACAATATCGGTCATGCGGCACGAATGATTGCCTATAACGATGCTGATGCCATGCTGGCGGGCGGTGCTGAAAAAGCGAGTACACCTCTGGGTGTTGGCGGATTCGGTGCAGCGCGCGCGCTGTCGACCCGCAATGACAACCCGCAGGCGGCAAGCCGTCCGTGGGATAAAGACCGCGATGGTTTCGTGCTCGGTGACGGCGCCGGTATCATCATGCTCGAAGAGTACGAGCACGCGAAAAAACGCGGCGCGAAGATTTACGCAGAGATCGTCGGTTTTGGTATGAGCAGCGATGCCTACCATATGACGTCGCCGCCGGAAAATGGCGCAGGTGCAGCACTCGCAATGGTTAACGCCATTCGCGATGCAGGCCTCGAACCAGGCCAGATTGGCTACGTCAACGCACACGGCACCTCCACCCCTGCGGGCGATATTGCCGAAGCGCAGGCAGTGAAATCCGTGTTTGGCGATGCAGCAAGCCGTATCATGGTGAGCTCAACCAAATCCATGACCGGCCACCTGCTTGGTGCTGCGGGCGCGGTTGAATCGATCTATTCGATTCTGGCCCTTCGCGATCAGGCTGTTCCGCCAACCATCAACCTGGATAACCCGGAAGATGGCTGTGACCTGGACTTCGTCCCGCACGAAGCGCGTCAGGTCAGCGGTATGGAGTACACCTTGTGTAACTCCTTCGGCTTTGGCGGCACCAACGGATCGCTTATCTTTAAAAAGGTTTGATTATTCGTTTGCACTGATAAAGGCCTGCATCGCAGGCCTTTTCTTTAAGGTTTCTCCTCTTGAGATCTCACGTTCCCCCTGCCAGACTAACGGGCCACTGATAAGGAGCCGCTATGTTCTTGATTAACGGTGTGGAACAGGACTCACTCCCGGCCAACGATCGCAGCGTCCAGTATGGTGACGGCTGCTTTACAACGGCCCGGATCCAGAACGGTCTTCCCGCATTTTTTGACCAGCACCTACAACGATTGCAGGACACCTGCCGCGCGCTGATGATCCCCTTTACCGACTGGGAAACGCTCGGCCAGGAAATGCTTTCTCTGGCGAAATCTCACCTCAATGGCGTGCTTAAAGTCATCATTACCCGTGGGAGTGGAGGACGAGGGTACAGCCCTACGGCCTGTCAGGCTCCTAACCGCATTCTTTCCGTTTCCCAGGCACCTGCACATTACCCTGGCTGGCAACAGCAGGGGATCACGCTATCGCTCAGCCCGGTATGTCTCGGGCGTAATGCCACGCTGGCTGGCCTGAAGCATCTTAACCGCCTTGAGCAGGTGTTGATCCGCACGCATCTTGAACAGACGAACGCCGATGAAGCGCTGGTCCTTGACAGTGAAGGGTGGGTTACGGAATGCTGTGCGGCTAATTTGTTCTGGCGAGCAGGCGACACCGTGTTTACGCCGCGTCTCGACCATGCCGGCGTCAACGGCATCATGCGCCAGCATTGTCTTTCCCGGTTGGCACAAAGTCGTTTTCGCGTTGTCGAAATCACTGCAAGGGAAGACGCTGTGCGTAAGGCAGATGAAGTCCTTATTTGTAATGCGCTAATGCCCGTCGTTCCTGTGAATCAGTATGCGGACACTCGCTATCTTTCACGCGAGCTGTTCGAATTTTTGGCCCCACTTTGTGAGCAGTCGATTAAGTCATGAAGAAAATGTTTCGGTTTGTCCTCCTGCTATTGGTTGCGTTTGCGATTGCTGCGGGAGTCGGGATGTGGAAAGTCCGCCAGTTGGCGAACAGTAAAATACTCATTAAAGATGAGACCATCTTTACGCTGAAGGCCGGAACCGGACGCATGGTACTGGGTGACACTCTTTATGCGGAAAAAGTCATTAACCGTCCGCGTGTGTTCCAATGGCTGCTGCGCGTAGAGCCTGAACTATCGCACTTTAAAGCCGGGACGTATCGTCTGATGCCGGGCATGAACGTGCGCGAAATGCTGCAACTGCTGACCAGTGGAAAAGAAGCACAGTTCCCGGTCCGCTTTATTGAAGGGATGCGCGTCAGTGATTACCTCAAAGTGCTGCGTGAAGCCCCGTACGTGAAGCACACGCTGAAAGATGACAGCTACGCCACGCTTGCCGAATCGCTGAAGCTGGAGCATGCAGACTGGGTGGAAGGCTGGTTCTGGCCCGATACGTGGATGTACACCGCCAATACTACCGATCTGCAAATCCTCAAGCGTGCTCATCTGAAAATGGTGACTGCGGTAGAAAGCGCGTGGAAAGGGCGGGCGGAAAATCTGCCGTACCAGAATGAAAATCAGCTGATGACGATGGCCTCTATCATCGAGAAAGAGACTGCCGTAGCCGGGGAGCGCGACAAAGTTGCTTCGGTATTTATCAACCGTCTGCGTATCGGTATGCGTCTGCAAACTGACCCGACGGTTATCTACGGTATGGGCGAAAGCTATAATGGCAAGTTGAGCCGCAAAGATCTTGAGACGCCAACGGCGTACAATACGTACGTCATTGCCGGAATGCCGCCAGGGCCAATCGCTACACCCGGTGAAGCGTCACTCAATGCTGCGGCGCATCCGGCAAAAACGCCTTATCTCTATTTTGTTGCCGACGGCAAAGGCGGGCACACCTTTAACACCAATCTTGCGAGTCATAACCGCTCAGTACAGGATTACCTGAAAGCACTTAAGGAAAAAAATGCGCAGTAAGTATATCGTCATCGAAGGCCTGGAAGGCGCGGGGAAAACCACTGCGCGCAATCTGGTCGTAGAAACCCTCGAGCAGATGGGCGTCCGCGAACTGGTGTTTACCCGTGAACCGGGCGGTACTGTCCTGGCGGAAAAGCTGCGCAGTCTGGTGCTGGACATTAAATCTGTTGGCGATGAAGTGATCACCGATAAAGCCGAAGTGCTGATGTTTTACGCCGCGCGCGTACAGTTGGTTGATACGGTAATTAAACCGGCGCTGGCGGAAGGCAAATGGGTGATTGGCGATCGCCATGACCTCTCCACGCAGGCCTATCAGGGCGGCGGTCGAGGTATCGATCAGCATTTGCTGACCACGCTGCGTGATGCAGTGCTCGGCGATTTCCGACCGGACCTGACGCTGTATCTGGACGTTACTCCTGAAGTGGGCCTGAAACGCGCGCGTGCGCGCGGCGACCTCGATCGCATCGAGCAGGAATCCTTCAATTTCTTCCACCGCACCCGTGACCGCTATCTGGAACTGGCTGCCGCCGATCCGACCATCTGCACTATCGACGCCACGCAGCCGTTGGAAACCGTGATGCAAAATATTCGCAGTACCCTGGCAGCCTGGGTTGAGGAGCAGGGCGCATGAAATGGTATCCGTGGTTGCGGCCACCGTTTGAGGAACTGGTCAGCAGCTACCAGTCCGGACGCGGCCACCACGCGCTATTAGTGCAGGCATTACAGGGCATGGGTGCGGATGCGCTGGTCTATGCACTGGTGCGCTTCCAGATGTGCCACACGCCCGAAGGGCAGAAGAGTTGCGGAAAATGCCATAGCTGCCAGCTGATGCAAGCGGGTACGCACCCGGACTATTATCAGCTAGCGCCGGAAAAAGGCAAAAGTACCCTCGGTGTTGACGCGGTGCGTGAAATCACGGAAAAGCTCTACGAGCACGCTCGCCTCGGCGGCGCGAAAGTGGTGTGGGTCAGCGATGCGGCTTTGCTGACAGAAGCTGCCGCCAACGCGTTGCTGAAAACACTGGAAGAACCACCAGAAAACACTTGGTTCTTCCTGCAATGTGAAGAACCCGCACGGTTACTGCCGACATTACGCAGCCGCTGCCGTCATTTTCATCTGGCTCCTCCCGCAGAAAATTACGGCATTGCATGGCTTGGTCGTGAAGTGACAACGTCACAAGAGAAGTTATTGACCGCATTACGTCTGACGGCCGGAGCACCTGCTGCGGCGCTGGAACTTCTCGGCGAATCGCGGTTTGCTCCTCGCCAGCAGCTATGTGCGGCGTTGGATGCTTCGCTACGAAGCGCAGACTGGCTGTCATTGCTGTCTGCGCTCAATCATGACAGCGTGGCGGAACGGCTGTACTGGCTGTCATCACTGCTGCTGGATGCGCAAAAAATGCAGCAGGGCATTTCACTGTTGACCAATGTGGACGCGTGGGCACTGGTTCAGCGCGTGGCTAACGCGCTTTCTTCGACGCGGTTGCAGGCGATGATCCACGATGCCTGTGCGTGCCGGGAACAGCTTCTCAACGTCACCGGCCTCAATCGTGAGCTGATGCTTAACGACCTGTTATTACGCTGGGAACATTGGCTGCAACCGACAAGCGTGTTGCCCATTCATCACCTATAAACCGTTCACCTGTAAAAATTCACCTGTAAAAGAACACCGCTAAGAGAGACATTATGTTTTTAGTCGACTCCCACTGCCACCTCGATGGCCTGGATTATCAAACGCTGCATAAGGATCTGGACGATGTGCTGGCGAAAGCTGCCGCGCGTGATGTGAAGTTCTGCCTGGCGGTTGCGACGACGCTGCCAGGATATCGCGGCATGCGTGAGCTGGTCGGTCAGCGTGACAACGTGGTATTTTCCTGCGGTGTTCACCCGCTGAATCAGGACGAAACCTACGACGTCGAAGAGCTACGTCGTCTGGCAGCGGAAGAGGGCGTAGTCGCCATGGGCGAGACCGGTCTCGACTATTATTACACGCCGGAAACAAAAGCCCGTCAGCAGGCGTCTTTCGCACACCACATCCGCATTGGTCGCGAGCTCAACAAGCCGGTGATTGTCCACACCCGCGATGCGCGGGAAGACACGCTGACAATTCTGCGCGATGAAAAAGTGACGGATTGCGGTGGCGTACTACACTGTTTCACTGAGGATACGGAGACGGCAGGAAAACTGCTCGATTTGGGCTTCTACATCTCGTTTTCCGGGATCCTGACGTTCCGTAATGCGGAGCAGCTGCGTGAAGCGGCGCGCTATGTTCCGCTGGACCGGATCCTGGTTGAAACAGATTCACCGTATCTGGCACCGGTTCCGCACCGGGGGAAAGAGAATCAGCCAGCGATGACGCGCGATGTGGCAGAGTATATGGCCGTACTGAAAGGGGTGTCGCTTGAGAAATTGGCACAGCAGACCACCGAAAACTTCGCCTCACTGTTCCATATCGACCCCGCACGCCTGCAATCTGCCTGATTCGTCAGTTTATTTTAAAGCTCGTAATTAATAATCAAAGCGAGTAAAGTTCACCGCCGAAAAAAGGGGGTGAACCCATCATTCTGTAACTGGTGGAAACAACTTTTGTAAAATAGTGCAAGGTTTTCCTTGTTTGCTAGCCGAAACGTGATGGCTGTCAAACAAAAACAAACTGAATTATTTTACTCTGCGTAATAAATAAAAAGGGCACTTAGATGTCCTGTTCACGGCGTGGTTCTCCCCGCTCGCCAATGCGTGAAAACGTAAAAAAAAGCATAAATACTCAGGAGCACTCTCAATTATGTTCAAGAATGCATTTGCTAACCTGCAGAAGGTCGGTAAATCGCTGATGCTACCAGTATCCGTACTCCCAATCGCAGGTATCCTGCTGGGCGTCGGTTCTGCAAACTTCAGCTGGCTGCCAGCGGTCGTCTCTCATGTTATGGCAGAGGCAGGTGGTTCTGTTTTTGCAAACATGCCGCTTATCTTCGCAATCGGTGTTGCCCTCGGCTTCACCAATAACGATGGCGTTTCTGCTCTGGCATCCGTTGTTGCCTACGGCATCATGGTCAAAACCATGGCTGTGGTTGCACCGCTGGTACTGCACTTACCTGCTGAAGAAATCGCGGCGAAACACCTGGCTGATACCGGTGTTCTCGGCGGTATCATCTCCGGTGCTATTGCTGCCTACATGTTCAACCGCTTCTACCGCATCAAGCTGCCAGAATATTTGGGCTTCTTTGCTGGTAAGCGTTTTGTTCCGATCATTTCCGGTATGGCTGCTATCATCCTCGGCGTCGTGCTGTCCTTCGTATGGCCGCCAATTGGTACTGCGATTCAGGACTTCTCCCAGTGGGCTGCATACCAGAACCCGGTAGTCGCATTCGGTATCTACGGCTTCATTGAACGCTGCCTGGTACCGTTCGGTCTGCACCACATCTGGAACGTTCCTTTCCAGATGCAGATTGGTGAATACACCAACGCTGCTGGTCAGGTGTTCCACGGTGATATCCCACGTTACATGGCAGGCGACCCAACGGCAGGCAAACTGTCTGGTGGCTTCCTGTTCAAAATGTACGGCCTGCCGGCTGCAGCTATCGCAATCTGGCACTCAGCAAAACCTGAGAACCGTGCAAAAGTGGGCGGCATCATGATCTCCGCTGCGCTGACTGCGTTCCTGACCGGTATCACCGAACCGATCGAGTTCTCCTTCATGTTCGTTGCGCCGATCCTGTACATCATTCACGCCATCCTGGCGGGTCTGGCATTCCCAATCTGTATTCTGCTGGGTATGCGTGACGGGACGTCCTTCTCGCACGGTCTGATCGACTTCATCGTTCTGTCTGGTAACAGCAGCAAGCTGTGGCTGTTCCCGGTCATCGGCCTGTGCTACGCGGCGGTGTACTACACCATCTTCCGTGTGCTTATCAAAGCACTGGACCTGAAAACCCCAGGCCGTGAAGACGCTACCGAAGACTCTAAAGCTGGCGTTGCTAGCGGCGAAATGGCTCCGGCCCTAATCGCAGCCTTCGGCGGTAAAGAAAACATCACTAACCTCGACGCTTGTATCACTCGTCTGCGCGTCAGCGTTGCCGATGTGGCAAAAGTTGACCAGCCAGGCCTGAAGAAATTGGGTGCGGCAGGTGTGGTTGTTGCAGGTTCCGGTGTTCAGGCTATTTTCGGCACCAAGTCCGATAACCTGAAAACCGAAATGGATGAATACATCCGCAACAGCTAATCAGTGATTGGGGAGAGACTAAGGCAGCCGAAAGGCTGCTTTTTTTATGCCTGTTCCACGGGGAGAGTCGTTCCCAAGAGGTTATGCGTAAGCCCGGCAAGCAAAGCGCCGCCGGGCAACTGGATTAGAAATCGTAGCTGGCGGTAACCGAGAAGTTCAGCGGCGCACCATATACGAGGTAAGACCCAACGTAGTCGTAATACTCTTTGTCGAACAGGTTGTTGACGTTAGCCTGTAGGGCAAAGTTCTTCGTCACCTGATAACGGCTGAAGAGGTTCACGAGACCATAGCTGCCTTGGTCAACGTAATCGCGACCGTCTGGACCGCCGCTGACATTAGCCCAAGTTTTGTTCTGCCAGTTCATGCCGCCGCCCACGGAGAATTCTGGCAGCATCGGCAGTTGGTAACGGGTAAACAGTTTCAGCGTGGTACGCGGTTGATCTGAACTGACCGCATTCCCGTCTTTATCTTCTGCCACATAGCGCGTGGCTCCGAAGGTCAGTTGCCAGTTATCGGTCAGCGCGCCGTTAAGTTCAAACTCGACGCCCTGACTGACCACGCCATCCAACGATTCGTAAATGGATTCCCCGCTCGGCAGGTACGTGTAGGTGTTATTCGCCACGTGATCCTGTTCGATACGGAATACCGCCAGCGACGTGGTTAGACGAGTGTTAAACCAGTCGGCCTTGACGCCCGCTTCATAGCTCTTGCCGGTGGTCGGATCGATATATCGACCGTTGGCGTCGCGCTTGTCCTGCGGCTGGAAGATATTGGTGTAGCTGACATACGCGGACCAATCTTCATTGATGTCATAAACCAGCCCGGCGTACGGTGTCACGTCATCTTTGGTACTTTCCAGGCGCGTATCCGGTGCACCAGCCGGGTTGTATTTGATGTTGTAGTTGGTGTAACGCGCCCCAAGTATCAAGTGCAGCGGGTCGGCCAGCGAGAAGCGGGCAGACGTGTAGGCTGACGATTGGTTAATGTCGTCTTTACTGTAAAGCTTCCAGGCGGTCCACTGCGGATCGGTAATATTGCTGTTCCAGTTTTTAAAGCTACCAATGTCGACCATCCCATAGAGAGCGTCGGGCATTGAGTTATCGTAATGATTACGCTGATGGCTCAGGCTACCGCCCACCATCATTTCATGCTGACGACCAAACAGTTCGAAATCGCCACGCAGGAACGCGTCCACCGCATCCTGTTTACGCTCGCCGCGGTTCCAGCCACCGTAACCGATCATTCCACCGCCGGTTTCTCTGTCTGGATAGCCGGACATGTACATGAGTTTGGTATCAAAGTTGGTTTCCGCATGCATACCGTTGACGTGTGCTTCCCAGCCATTGTCGAAGCGCTGTGTGAAGTTGGCGAACACTTTGGTGCTGTCTTTATCGGAATATGCCCAGTCAGGCGCGACAGTATCGCTGCGGTCGTAGTGCGTTTTACTGCCGTCGGCGTACCAGGTCGGTAGGCCGCCCCAAGTTGGATCGGCGGTATTGCTTTCCTGATATTCATATCCGAGTGAAAGGGTGGTGCTGTCGGTGATGTCAGCATCCACTACGCCGTAGAGGAATTTTTTACGGTAGTGGTAGTTATCCATCCACGAGTCATTGTCCTGATAACCGGCAATGACGCGACCGCGAACATTACCGGATTCAACCAGCGGAGCCTGTAAGTCCAGGACATAGCGCTGCTTATCCCAACTGCCATAACTGACGCTGGCGTTGCCCTGGAATTCACGGCTGTCGGCGTGTTTACGCACCATATTAACGTAGGCTGCCGGGTTACCGGTGCCGCTCATCAGGCCCGTTGCACCGCGTACCACTTCAATGCGGTCATAAATAGCAGTGTCGGTGGCGGTGTCGCCAAAATTCCATACTTCGCTGATAGAGGTAGGTAAATCGTCATAGGCATAATTGCTGACGAAGAAACCGCGGGAATAGAACACGGCGCGATCGCTGTCCTGCACTTGCGCCGTCACGCCGGTGGTATTGGTCAGAACCTGGCCGATGGTTTGCAGATTTTGGTCCTTCATGCGCTGCTGGCTAATCACGCTGACGGACTGCGGAATATCGCGCGGAACCAGCAACAGCTTGGTCCCGGTGGTGGTGGTTTTAACGCTGTAATCATGATCCTGTGCGTTGTCCGTGGTGCTATCGGCTTCACTTTCAACCACCACCGTTTCTTCATTGTTCGCATCAGCGGCGTGAACGGTGTGAGGTATTAAGGCGAAGGCGACACACGCCGCGAGACGTGACGGCGAGGCGGGCAGTCTGTGCTGCTTATTCCTGGTGTCAAACGTGAAAGACATCGTGAGCCCTTATGTTGTCAGTTGTTATATGTGCAGTGATATCGCATGGAAATGCAAATGCGAAATATACGCATTCATATTATCGATGTAAACGAATGTAAGCGGGCAGCTGAAACTTTGTTTTAAAATGCAATGAAGCGGGGGAATAAACGGCATTGCTTAAGCATCCAGCGGTAAATCCAGGAATGAGTAAGAAAAACGAGGGATCGGGTTGAAAGAGGGGAACTAAGTCGCTCATACTCTTACGTTGTTATCCGCATCGCACTTCCGGATGCAGGCCTGAATAAAAGATACCGCAAGGTAATCAATAAAAAGGAACATGCCATGGCAGAAGAAACGATTTTCAGCAAAATTATTCGTCGCGAAATTCCGGCGGACATTGTTTTTCAGGATGATCTGGTGACTGCCTTTCGTGATATCTCTCCCCAGGCGCCGACCCATATTTTGATTATTCCCAACATTCTGATCCCAACGGTTAACGAGGTTTCTGCTGAGCATGAGCTAGCGTTAGGCCGCATGTTCACGGTAGCGGCTAAAATCGCCGAAGCGGAAGGGATCGCTGAAGATGGCTATCGCCTGATGGTCAACTGCAATCGCCACGGCGGGCAGGAGGTCTATCATATTCATATGCATCTGCTGGGTGGCCGTCCATTGGGTCCAATGCTTGCGCATAAAGGATAATCAAATGAAAGGTGGCCGAATTGCTGCACTGCTGACGGCGATGCTGTTGGCGGGGTGTTGGTCGCACCCGGAGATCCCGGTGGGCGAACAACAAACGCTGGTCATGGAGGCTAATGTTCTGGCCGCCGGTATTAGCGCCGACAAACCTGAACTCACCACCTCCGAAATCCAGTCGACCGCGTCGTCACAGCTCTACAATGAGCGGACCACGCCTGTCACCGTTCACTATCGTTTTTACTGGTACGACTCCAGAGGACTGGAAATGCATCCGCTGGAGGCACCGCGTGAGGTGATCATTCCAGCCCAGTCTTCGGTCAAACTTTACGGCAGCGCAAACAGCCTGGGTGCGCATAAAGTCCGGCTTTATCTTTATCTTTGAGGGGTAAAAAGTAATGAATAAACTGAGTCGCTATGCGTTTATCGCGGCCGTGGCTATCTTCCTGTCCGGTTGTGTGGCGCAACGTGAAAAGCCCGCTCCGGTTGAAGAAGCCAAACCAACGCCAGAACAGCCACAGACGCCGCCGCCGACCACCGTGCCGGTAGTGCCGACGATCCCGGTGCAGCCAGGTCCGATTGATAACAGCACCGCACCGCCTGAACAACCTGCGCCGCGTGTACGTCACTACGACTGGAACAGCGCCGCGCAGCCGCTGGTGGGCAAAATGCTGCAGGCTGATGGCGTAACAGCGGGCAGCGTGCTGATGGTCGATAACGTCAACAACCGCACCAACGGCTCGTTGAATACCACCGAAGCCACCGCAGCAATTAGCAATGCGCTGAAAGGGAACAACAAATTTACCCTCGTTTCCGCGCAGCAGCTGGCCGTGGCTAAACAGCAGCTGGGACTCTCCCCGCAGGACAGCCTGGGGTCACGCAACAAAGCGATGGGCCTGGCGCGTACCGTTGGGGCGGCCTACGTGCTGTATTCTAACGCGACCGGCAACGTCAACACGCCAACACTCTCCATGCAGCTGATGATGGTCCAGTCGGGCGAGATCCTCTGGTCAGGTAAAGGTGCGGTTGCGCAACAGTAAGCTTTCGCGTGATGACTGTCTGTCACGCTATTTTCCCGGCTATCAACCCCTGGCTCACTCCGCTTCCGCGGGGCTGAGCGGGGGAAGCTGCATTATCGAACATCAGGGGCATCGTATTGTTTTGCGCAAGCATCACGATCCGTCAGCGCCTGATTTTCACTTCCTGCGTCAGTACCGCGCGCTTCGAGCTCTGCCTGCAACGCTTGCGCCGCGGCCACTCGGCTATTTCCCCGGCTGGATGGCGGCGGAATATCTCGAAGGTGCGACTGTGCACACACTCCCGAATGCCCACGCCACCGCGGCGCTGTTGTATCATCTGCATCAGCAAAAAAACTTCGGCTGGCGGGTTTCACTGTGGCCGCTGCTTGAACGCTACTGGCAGTTCAGTAGCCCGCTACGCCGCACGCCGCAGTGGCTACGAATCCTAAAACGGCTGCATCAGCAGAGAGAACCGCAGCCATTGCGACTGGCACCGTTGCATATGGATGTCCATGCGGGCAACATCATCGACACGCCAGCGGGACTTCGGCTGATTGACTGGGAATATGCCGCTGACGGAGATGTCGCGCTTGAACTGGCGGCGGTGTGGACCCAAACCCCGGCACAACGCTCGGAACTTATCGCGGCCTACGCGCAGGCCGCGCATCTGGATGAAGCACGTCTGGTGCAGCAGGTTAATCGCTGGCAGCCGTGGGTCCAGATGCTGATGATCACCTGGTATGAATATCGCTGGCAGCAGACCGGCGACCAACAATTTATTGCGCTTGCCGATGAAGGCTGGCGCCAGTTTTCGCATAAAGGATAAGAGAGGAAAATGTGGGCCCAGTGATGTTAGACGTTGAAGGGTATGAGCTGGATGCTGAAGAGCGGGAAATTCTGGCGCATCCGCTGGTGGGTGGGCTTATCCTGTTCACCCGTAACTACCACGATCCGGCGCAGCTGCGTGAGCTGGTTCGCCAGATCCGCGGTGCGTCCAAAAATCACCTCGTCGTCGCGGTGGATCAGGAAGGTGGACGCGTGCAGCGCTTTCGCGAAGGGTTCACGCAATTACCGGCCGCGCAATCTTTCGCAGAATTGTTAGGGCTGGAACAGGGCGGTGAGCTGGCGAAAGCGGCAGGCTGGCTGATGGCCTCAGAAATGATTTCGATGGATATCGACATCAGCTTCGCCCCGGTGCTTGACGTCGGCCACATCAGTGCGGCGATTGGCGAACGTTCTTACCATGCGGATCCGCATAAAGCGCTGGCGATGGCGCGCCAGTTCATTGACGGTATGCATGATGCAGGTATGAAAACTACCGGTAAACATTTCCCAGGTCACGGTGCGGTAACGGCTGATTCCCACAAAGAAACGCCGCAGGACGCGCGCTCAGAAGCGGACATTCGCGCCAAAGACATGGCGGTATTCCAGACGCTGATCACTGAAAATCGTCTCGATGCCATCATGCCTGCGCATGTGATTTACAGCGACGTGGACCCGCGTCCGGCAAGCGGTTCACCGCACTGGCTGAAAACCGTGCTGCGTGGCGAACTCGGGTTTGATGGGGTAATTTTCTCCGACGATTTGTCGATGGAAGGCGCGGCAATCATGGGCAGCTACGCGGAACGCGGTCAGGCATCGCTGGACGCAGGTTGCGATATGATCCTGGTCTGCAATAATCGTAAAGGCGCGGTCAGCGTGCTGGATACCCTGTCGCCGATCAAAGCAGAGCGTGTTACAAAATTGTATCATAAAGGTTCATTTACCCGTCAGGAGCTGATGGATTCCGCTCGCTGGAAGACGGTCAGCGCGCAGCTGAATGAACTGCACGAGCGCTGGCAGGCCCATAAAGCCGCTCTTTAACCTCCCGAACGGGATTGGCAGTGTTGTGAGGACGTCATGATTATTTATTTGCACGGTTTCGACTCAAACAGCCCGGGAAATCACGAGAAGGTGCTGCAACTGCAGTTCATTGACCCGGATGTTCGCCTGATTAGCTACAGCACGCTTCACCCGAAGCATGACATGCAGCATTTGCTCAAAGAAGTGGACAAAATGTTGCAGCTCAACGCTGACGACCGCCCGCTGATTTGCGGCGTAGGGCTTGGTGGATACTGGGCCGAACGCATCGGTTTCCTGTGCGATATGCGCCAGGTTATCTTCAACCCGAACCTGTTCCCCCATGAGAATATGGACGGCAAGATTAACCGCCCGGAAGAGTATGCGGACATTGGCACGAAATGCGTCAGCAACTTCCGTGAGAAGAACCGCGATCGCTGCCTGGTTATCCTCTCTCGTCAGGATGAGGCTCTGAACAGCCAGCGCACAGCCGAAGAGTTGCACCATTACTACGAAATAATCTGGGACGAAGTGCAGACCCATAAATTCAAGAATATTTCCCCGCATTTGCAGCGCATCAAAGCATTCAAAACCCTCGGCTAATCCCGCTCCGGGCCTGATGACATCGTGTTCATCAGGCCCACAAACGCCTTGCATCAACTACACTTGCTCAACTTTTGGCCGGGAAAACTTGATTAATATCAATTTTGGTATGACCAATGCACCTCGCGTGATATTCTTCACAATATTGTCAAATTTAATGCTTCTAACTTGTTGTTAATTAAAGGTTATTTTTATAACTTTTAATTAACAATTGGTTAATAATTTAGGGGGTCACGTTGACTACGCCATTGAAAAAGATTGTGATTGTGGGTGGTGGTGCTGGCGGGTTGGAGCTGGCTACTCAACTGGGTAGAAAGCTTGGCCGTGGCAAAAAAGCAAAAATTACGCTGGTGGACAGAAACCATAGCCATCTGTGGAAACCGCTGTTGCACGAAGTCGCCACCGGTTCACTGGATGAAGGTGTGGATGCATTGAGCTATCTGGCTCATGCGCGTAACCATCATTTTCAGTTCCAGCTGGGTTCCGTGGTGGACATTAACCGTGAAACCAAAACGCTGACGCTGGCGGAGCTGCGCGACGAAAAGGGCGAGCTGCTGATGCCTGAGCGCAAACTGCCGTACGACACGCTGGTGATGGCGCTGGGCAGTACCTCCAATGATTTCAACACCCCGGGCGTGAAGGAAAACTGCATTTTCCTCGACAACCCGCATCAGGCGCGCCGTTTCCACCAGGAAATGCTGAACCTGTTCCTGAAGCACTCCAGCAACCTGGGCGCGAACGGTAAAGTTAACATCGCTATTGTTGGCGGCGGGGCGACCGGCGTTGAGCTGTCTGCGGAGCTGCACAACGCGGTGAAACAGCTGCACAGCTACGGCTATAAAGGCCTGACTAATGACGCGCTGAACGTCACGCTGGTAGAAGCGGGCGAGCGTATTCTGCCTGCGCTGCCGCCGCGCATTTCCAGTGCCGCGCACAGCGAGCTGACCAAAATGGGTGTGCGTGTTCTGACTCAGACAATGGTCACCAGCGCCGATGCAGGCGGTCTGCATACCAAAGACGGCGAATACATCAATGCCGACCTGATGGTGTGGGCGGCAGGTATCAAAGCGCCAGATTTCATGAAAGATATTGGCGGGCTTGAAACCAACCGTATCAATCAGCTGGTGGTGGAGCCAACGCTACAGACTACCCGTGATGCGGATATCTATGCCATCGGTGACTGCGCGTCCTGCGCGCGTCCAGAAGGCGGCTTTGTGCCTCCGCGTGCGCAGGCTGCGCATCAGATGGCAAGCCTGGCGCTGCACAACATTCTGGCGCAGACCAAAGACAAGCCGCTGAAGTCGTACATCTATAAAGATCACGGCTCACTGGTATCTCTGTCGAACTACTCCACGGTCGGTAGCCTGATGGGTAACCTGATGCGCGGCTCGATGATGGTAGAAGGGCGCATCGCGCGCTTCGTTTACATCTCGCTGTACCGTATGCACCAGGTCGCGCTGCACGGTTATTTCAAAACGGGGCTGATGATGCTGGTCGGCAGTATTAACCGGGTGATTCGCCCGCGTCTGAAACTGCACTAAGCGCGAAAGTGTCCGGCGGCGCTACGCTGTCAGGCCTACGAGTCAGTTCAGGATCTTGATTTGTAGGCCGGATAAGCGTCAGCGCCATCGGGCACAGGTTCAGACTTTTCCTAATCCCACGCTTTCCCCCCGAAAAACCTCTTTTTTTGATCCCAATTCTTATATCCACGTTTCCTTTCAAATAGCAAAATTGTTACTAACAGCAACAAAGGAGGAACTCCCGTGAATAAATCTATGTTGGCGGGTATAGGGATTGGCGTAGCAGCTGCGCTGGGCGTGGCGGCAGTCGCTAGTCTGAACGTACTCGATCGTGGCCCGCAGTATGCGCAGGTCATTTCTGCAACCCCGATTAAAGAGAGCGTGAAAACGCCGCGTCAGGAGTGCCGTAACGTTGCGGTCACGCATCGACGTCCGGTCCAGGATGAGAACCGTATAGCGGGCTCGGTGCTGGGCGCGGTAGCCGGTGGGGTAATTGGTCATCAGTTCGGTGGTGGTCGCGGGAAAGATGTCGCCACCGTGGCAGGTGCGTTGGGTGGCGGTTACGCCGGGAACCAAATCCAGGGCTCAATGCAGAATAACGATACCTACACCTCGACGCAGCAGCGCTGCAAAACAGTATATGACAAGTCTGACAAAATGTTGGGTTACGATGTGACCTACAAAATTGGCGATCAGCAGGGGAAAATTCGTATGGATAAAGATCCAGGCTCTCAGATCCCACTCGATAACAATGGTCAGCTAGTTCTGAATAACAAAGCGTAAAAAAGCGTTTCGTTCGTATTGATTAGCCCTTCAATCGCTCAGGCTGAAGGGCTTTTTTTATGGCGTTTTGTTTATCAGCTGCTTTTCAGCATCTGCGGCCACAGGCGCATCGTGGTATCGGTAATCTGTAACAGCGTCTCCAGGCTGGCGCCTTCGCGGGCGCTGATCGACATCCCTTGCAAAATACAGTTCAGGAACTGCGCCAGCTCGCTAATGCACTTATCGGCTGGGATTTCTCCGCGAGTCTGGCGTTGAGTCAGAAACTCACACAGCGTTTTTTCCTGCATCGCATGACGGGACTTAATGGTGTGCGCTATTTCTTTTGACGACGCAGCAAGCGTCGCGGACGTGTTTATCATAAAGCAGCCCGCAGGGGTGTCTTTGCTGGTAAAACAGGTCGCCACCGCGCTGAAATAATCGCGCAGTGCAGCGTCTACGGATTTCTCTTCGCAGAACAGCTGGGCTTCGTGCTTATCCGCAAAGCGCGAGATATACCTGTCCAGAACTGCTCGGAACAAGCCTTCTTTATTTACAAACTCTGCATACAGCGTAGGCGCTTTTGCCCCTGTCGCTTCGACGAGATCCGCGAGCGATGTGGCTTCATAGCCGTGCTGCCAGAAGAGTGTCATGGCCTTATCAAGCGCCACTTCCCTGTCGAACACTTTTGGTCGGCCACGGCTTTTTTTTACGCAACTTGCGACTTCAGTTGTCATGGTGCCGTTGTACCTCTGTGGTGGTGTTAAGCCTTCATTATAAAAACAAACGCACTGCATAACCAGCAGCCAAGCGCATAAAATAAAATAATCATATAGTTATGAAAAATAAGGCATTAATTATTAATATAATAATCATTATAAAAAC
Source organism: Scandinavium tedordense (assembly GCF_024764965.1). NCBI lineage: Bacteria > Pseudomonadati > Pseudomonadota > Gammaproteobacteria > Enterobacterales > Enterobacteriaceae > Scandinavium > Scandinavium tedordense. Next base: position 105,844 of record NZ_JALIGG010000058.1, read on the forward strand.
AATTTGACGTGTGACTTAGATCACATTATGATTTACCTATCGATCGTTAAATTAATAATAACGACCTGCGAAAATTCATCTGCATAGGTAAAAAAATCATGAAAAGCATCAAAACCCTGGCCGTAGCCGCTGTTCTGAGTTCTCTGTCATTCGCAAGCTTCGCTGCTGTAGAAGTGCAGTCCACCCCAGTTGATCAACAAAAAGTGGGTGTGATTTCGGCTGATGCCGGCACGAATCTGAGCTCTCTGGAAGACCAGCTGGCGCAGAAAGCCGACGCGATGGGTGCTAAATCATTCCGTATTACCTCAGTTACCGGTCCAAACACCCTCCACGGGACTGCGGTAATTTATAAATAAGGCCCTCCTTATTTAACCCTCGGCAATGCCACTGCCATAAAAAAACACCGCGACATCAGTCGCGGTGTTTTTTTTATTACCGATTCGCGATTACAGATTCTGAACCGGCGGCTCGTCATGGCGGGTGACGTTCACCGGCATCCCGGAACGGACCTCCATCGCATGCTCCATCACCTGCGCATCAGTCTGCGGCGAATCCTTGAATGTCGTCATCGTGCCGTTCAGGCTAATCGGTAGCACTTTCGGGTCGTCATCAATGTGTTTCGACAGCGGCTGGTGAACTTCCACCAGATGCACGCCGCCAGGCTCCACGGACGCTTTAATCGGCGTATTGATAATGTTCACTTTCGTGCCTGGCGTAACCTGTTTGAACAGGGTTTCAATATCGCCATCGCGCAGTCGAATACAGCCCGAGCTCACGCGCATTCCAATGCCGAAGTCGGCGTTAGTGCCGTGCAGCAGATACACACCGCCGTACGCTGCAAGCCGAATCGCATGGTGGCCCATCGGGTTTTCCGGCCCGGCAGGCACGACCGCAGGCAAACTTACCCCCATCGCTTTATAACGCGCGCGAATATTAGCCGTCGGCGTCCAGGTTGGATTGGCGCGTTTATCGGACACCGTGGTCACCATTTCCGGGGTGAGCGTCGTACCGCCCAGTTGGCCAATGCCAATCGGGTAAATGGTGACGCTGTTTTTACCCGGCGGGTAGTAGTAGAGACGCAGCTCGGCGAGGTTAATCACCATGCCCTGGCGCGGAGCGTCCGGAAGCAGGGTTTGCAGTGGGATAGTCAACACGCTACCCGCACGCGGAACATACGGATCGACACCAGGGTTCGCCTGTAACAGTGCCAAAAATCCGACGTTATATTTTTTGGCAATAGCCTCAAGTGAACCGCCGTTATCTTCGACGACGTGATAGCGGTTTTCGCCCACCAGGCGGCTGCCAGGCGGGGGAAGGGGCCAGGTGTTAGCGCGCGCGGGAAGGGCCGCGGCAAGAGTTGCGACGACTGACAACAGGGTCAGTACGCGCAGGAAACGCGATTGAATCATCATCACAGCACATCCATAACGGTGATTGAGCAGGGAAAACCCTCATTATGGCGTCAATGCGTGTCTGGATGTTTCAGTGGTTTGCAAAGAGTGTGTAAATTAATGCGCAGTGCAAAGCCCCGGCAGCTTGCGTTGCCGGGGAATGTCAGAGGTTATGCGATGGCGTTTTCTTCCAGTTGCTGCATAAAGTTGCGCACCCACTCCATACGGTTTTTCCGCTCTGTCAGTTCCTGGAAGAACTTCAGGCGCGTCGGCCCATCAAGCCGATAATGCTGCGGCTGTTTTTGCAGCAGACCAATCAGCCAGGCCGGGTTGACGTGGTTTTTCTCGTTGAACTCAATCACGCCGCCTTTTTCGTTGCCTTCAAGCTTACGAATGCCAAGCTTCTGCGCTTGCTGGCGCAAACGGGCGATATCCAGCAGGTTACGCGCGGCATCCGGTAACAGGCCAAAGCGGTCGATAAGCTCGACTTTTAGCTCATCCAGCGCCTGTTCGCCTTTGGCGCTGGCGATCCGTTTATAGAACGACAGCCGCGTGTTGACGTCAGGAATGAAATCCTCCGGCAGCAGAGACGGCATCCGCAATTCGACTTCCGTTTGCTGGCTGGTCAAATCTTCCAGCGACGGCTCTCGACCTTCTTTCAACGCGTCTACCGCATTTTCCAGCAGCTCCATATACAGCGAGAAGCCGATGGTTTCCATCGATCCGCTCTGATCTTCGCCGAGCAGTTCGCCCGCCCCGCGGATCTCCAGATCGTGCGTCGCCAGTGCAAAACCCGCGCCTAAATCTTCCAATGAGGCGATGGCTTCAAGGCGTTTTTGCGCATCGGTGGTCATTGCTTTCGGGTGCGGGGTCAGCAGCCAGGCATAGGCCTGATGGTGCGAACGGCCCACGCGGCCCCGCAACTGGTGCAGCTGCGCCAGACCGAAGTGATCCGCACGTTCGATGATGATGGTGTTGGCGGTTGGAATGTCGATCCCGGTTTCGATAATGGTGGTGCACACCAGCACGTTGAAACGCTGGTGGTGGAAATCGTTCATCACGCGTTCCAGTTCGCGTTCACGCATCTGGCCGTGGCCGATGGCAATTCGCGCTTCTGGCACCAGTTCCGCCAGCTTATCTGCCGCTTTTTGGATGTTTTCTACGTCATTGAAGAGGTAGTAAACCTGCCCGCCACGCAATACTTCACGCAGAATAGCTTCACGAACCACCAGCATGTCGTATTCACGCACGAAGGTTTTAACCGCCAGACGACGCGCAGGCGGCGTGGCAATAATCGACAGGTCGCGCATACCGCTCATCGCCATATTCAGCGTACGTGGAATCGGCGTAGCGGTCAGAGTCAGAATGTCGACGTCGGCACGCATCGCTTTGATACGTTCTTTGTGGCGCACACCGAAACGGTGCTCTTCATCGACGATCAGCAGGCCGAGATCGCGCCACTTCACGTCGCTTTGCAGCAGTTTGTGCGTCCCAATCAGAATATCGATTTTCCCCTCGCTGGCCTGTTCCAGAATTTGCGTCTGCTCTTTGGCACTGCGGAAGCGGGAGAGCATTTCGATGCGCACCGGCCAGTTGGCGAAGCGGTCGCGGAAATTGTCAAAGTGCTGTTGTGCCAGCAGGGTGGTGGGCACCAGCACCGCCACCTGCTTATTATTTTCTACTGCCAGGAACGCGGCGCGCATAGCGACTTCTGTTTTACCGAAGCCCACGTCGCCGCACACCAGACGGTCCATCGCCAGCGGCTGGCACATGTCACTCAGCACAGCGTTAATCGCCTGGGCTTGATCCGGCGTGGTTTCAAACGGGAAGGTATCACAGAAAAGTTGGTACTGGTCGCGATCGTGTTTAAAGGCAAAGCCCGATTTTGCCGCGCGCTGGGCGTAGATATCCAGCAGTTCTGCGGCTACATCACGTACTTTTTCAGCGGCTTTCTGACGCGCGCGCGCCCAAACGTCGCCACCCAGTTTATGCAGCGGGGCGTTGTCTTCCGCACCTCCGGCGTAACGGCTGATCAAATGCAGCGACGATACCGGCACGTACAACTTGGCGTCGTTAGCGTAGGTGAGCATCAGATACTCACCGGTAATGCCCCCGGCTTCGAGAGTGGTCATGCCCGCGTAACGGCCGACGCCATGCTCCAGATGCACCACTGGCTGACCAGGATGCAGCTCGGCCAGGTTACGAATCAGCGTATCCGGGTTGATGGTCCGACGTGAATCCTGACGACGGCGCGCCACGCGCTCACCCAGCAGATCGCTTTCGCAAATCAACGCCCGGTTACGCCGCGTGTCGATATAGCCGTGTTCGGCGGAGCCAATCATCAGATAGCGGCCGTTGCCCTCACACTCATCCAGACGCTGAATGCGTTTTGGCGAGAGTTTAATGCGCGCCAGCAGTTCGCCCAGCGCTTCACGACGCCCTTCACTTTCTACTGAGAAAATAATCGGCCCATCGAAGCCTTCGAGGAAGCGACGCAGACTGTCCAGAGGCGCTTTTTGCTGGGCCTGGACCGCGAGATCCGGCAGCTTCTGATAGCCAAGATTCACGTTCGCGGCTTTATCGGTGAGCACGTCCGTTTTCAGCTGAATGCGTGGCCATTTTTTTAGCTCGCTGAACAACTCATCGGTGCGCAGCCACAGGTTTTCAGGCTCCAGCAGCGGACGCATCGGATCAACGCCACGGTTTTCAAAACGTCCACGGGTGTCGGCTTCAAAACGTTGAGCGCTGGCTTCCGGGTCTCCGGTATTCACCAGCAGCGTATTGGCCGGGAAATAGCTGAACAGGGGCGGTAACGGCTCGCTGAAGAACAGCGGCTGCCAGTATTCGATGCCTGTTGGTAACGTGCCTTTGCTCACTTGCTGATAGATGTGTTCCGCGTCGCGTTTAACCTCAAACTTATCGCGCCATTGGCTGCGGAACAGTTCGATGGCAGTTTTGTCGGTCGGGAACTCGTGCGCAGGCAGAAGGTTGATGGCATCGACCTCCTCCAGCGTGCGCTGGGTATCGGCATCAAATAGCCGCAGACTGTCAATTTCGTCATCGAAGAAATCCAGACGGTACGGTCGGTCGCTGCCCATCGGGAATAAGTCCAGCAGCGCGCCACGGGTGGCGTATTCACCGTGTTCCATGACCTGATCAACATGACGATAACCCGCGCTGTCGAGCTGCGTCCGCAGCGTATCGCGTGAAAGGCGCTGACCTTTTTGCATCACCAGCGCATGACCGTGCAGATAGCTGTGCGGGCACACGCGCTGCATCAGCGTATTCACCGGTACGATCAGCACGCCGCGCTGCATGGTTGGTAGCTGATAGAGCGTCGAAAGGCGCGAGGAGATAATTTCCTGATGCGGCGAGAAACTGTCGTACGGCAGCGTTTCCCAGTCGGCAAGGTTCATGACCAGTTCGTCGGTAAACTGGGCAATTTCATCTTGCAAACGCAGGGCATTTTGCATATCGGGGGCGATAAGCACCACCGGGCCACGGTGGCGTTCGATAATCTGAGCAACTTCTGTTGCGCAGGCGGCGCCGGTTAACTCACCGAGCAGACGCTGCTCGCCCGCCTTCGTCGGTAGGGCGTATCGTTGTTTTTCAGGCATAAATAATGTCGGGGTCCCGTAAAGGTTTACCCCCTGATTATGGGGGCAAACCGCCGCTCTTCAATGAAGATTATTATCCTCAATCGACCGACATTAGCAAATCAGGGCGCGATTATGGCCGACTGGCTGCCAAAGACGGAGGGGAAAAGAAGATATCGCCCGCCAGGCGCTGGGAAAGTCTGCGGGCCAGCATTCCTGTCGCCACGCACATCAGCAGGCTGAAGAACGGATAGAACAACAGGATCGTGAGTTCAACCGACGGCGAGCGCGCCTGGGCGCTAAACCAGCCGATAAGCAGGAGACTGAAAATCTCCACCAAAATTCGGTGGGTGGTGTAAATCGCAATGGTATTTGAACCAACCATATTTAGCAGAGAACGCTCTGACGGTGGGAAGCGGCGACCCATGGCGTAGAACAGCTTCATGATCGCAAAAATCGACAGCAGCGACAGGAACAGCGGCGTGCGCGCGAACCACAGCACAACAGAAAACAGGGCGAATGCACCGAGGGCCAGCCAGCGCTGACGCACGTTAAAAGCCATCATCCACGCCATTAACGCCGTGCCGTACCATGCGCCTAATGCGTAATAGATGACGTTACGCAGCACACTGTTCATACCCCACCACGGCGTCGGCAGGAAATTAATCGCAATGCTGAGCAGCGCCAATCCGGCAATCATCAGCGTTTTACCGCGCGAGGTCAGCTTGCACAGCACGAAGTAGGCAATAAGCGCGTACAGGTACCACAGGCTGGTGCTGGCGGTGAGCATCCCCTGCACAAATTCGCCAAGGTTGTTGGCATAAGCTGCATTCGCGCTGCTGCTTACATCACGATCCGGCGCCAGCCACTGCGTGATATGGCTCAACGCCTGCCATTGTAAAATGCCCCACAGTGCCAGCACCCACAGGATGTTGCCGACTCGTTTGCCAAGGCTGTCACGCCACGAAACCCCGTCGATGTAACGTTGGATCAGAAATCCGGAGATAAAAAAGAACACCGGCATACGGAAAGGAGCCAGATAGAGATTGAAGTACACCCAGCACTTCGCCAGTGTCCCAGACCACGGATGCTGGAAGTCGCTGAGATGCGGATAGAAGGTGATCACCGAGTGGTAAAATACCACCAGGCAGATGCATAGCCCCTTGATTTGATTGAGCCATAATGTTTTTTCTTTCATGACGATCCACGTTTTTCATTGCCATTAACAAAGGACTATCCTCAAGGGCTTTTAACGAGGAGTAATGGGTAACATTCTGTATTTGATTCATTTTCAGATAAAGATCAGGGTGCGGCTATCTGGTATAGCGCATTTACGCTCAGGTCTTTCGCTTATATACTCGGGCTCTAGCTAACAGCAACCAGACGGATTACATGTACCAACCTGTCGCACTATTCATTGGCCTGCGTTATATGCGTGGGCGCGCAGCGGACCGCTTCGGTCGCTTTGTCTCCTGGCTGTCGACCATCGGCATCACGCTCGGCGTAATGGCGTTGGTGACCGTGTTATCGGTCATGAACGGTTTTGAGCGCGAGCTGCAAAACAACATCCTTGGGCTGATGCCGCAGGCGGTTCTGAGCGCAGACCAGGGTTCAGTGAACCCGCAGAAAATTCCTGAAACCGACGCCAAGCTGAACGGCGTGACCCGCGTTGCGCCGCTGACTACAGGTGATGTGGTTATCCAAAGCCCGCGCAGTGTGGCAGTAGGCGTGATGCTCGGTATCGATCCGAACCAAAACGATCCGCTGACGCCGTTCCTCGTTAACGTCAAACAGACCGCGCTGGAAAATGGGCAGTACAACGTCATTCTTGGTGAGCAACTGGCCGGGCAACTGAGCGTCAAACGTGGCGATCAAATCCGCATCATGGTGCCGTCCGCTAGCCAGTTCACACCGATGGGGCGTGTGCCGAGCCAGCGTTTGTTTAACGTCATTGGCACGTTTGCCGCTAACAGCGAAGTCGATGGCTACCAAATGCTGGTCAATATTCAGGATGCCTCTCGCCTGATGCGCTATCCGCTCGGCAACATTACCGGCTGGCGTTTATGGCTCGATAAGCCGTTGGAAGTCGACACGCTGAGCACCCAGAAACTGCCTGAAGGCACCAAATGGCAGGACTGGCGCGAACGCAAAGGCGAGCTGTTCCAGGCCGTGCGCATGGAAAAAAATATGATGGGCCTGTTGCTGAGCCTGATCGTCGCCGTTGCCGCATTCAACATCATTACGTCTCTGGGCTTGATGGTGATGGAGAAACAGGGCGAAGTCGCGATTCTGCAAACACAAGGGCTGACGCCGCGCCAGATTATGGCGGTGTTTATGGTTCAGGGTGCCAGCGCTGGCGTGATTGGCGCGCTGCTCGGTGCACTGCTTGGCCTGCTGCTTGCCAGCCAGCTCAATAATTTGATGCCGATTATCGGCGCGTTCGTTGACGGCGGCGCACTGCCGGTGGCAATCGTTCCGCTGCAGGTGGTCGTCATTGCGCTGGTGGCCATGCTGCTGGCGCTGCTTTCTACGCTTTATCCTTCATGGCGCGCTGCCGCCACCCAACCCGCTGAGGCTTTACGTTATGAATAAGATCCTGTTGCAATGCGACGACCTGTGCAAACGCTATCAGGAAGGCACTGTGCAGACCGACGTGCTGCACAACGTCAGTTTCAGCATTGGGGAAGGCGAGATGATGGCGATTGTCGGTAGCTCCGGCTCCGGCAAAAGTACGCTGCTGCACCTGCTTGGTGGGCTGGACACGCCGACGTCCGGTGACGTGATTTTCAGCGGTAAGCCGCTGTCGAAAATGACGCCAGCGGCGAAAGCGGAACTGCGTAACCGCGAGCTCGGCTTTATCTATCAGTTCCACCATTTGCTGCCGGATTTCACCGCCGAAGAAAACGTGGCGATGCCACTGTTGATTGGCAAAAAAAAGCCTGCTGAAATTCAGGAACGCGCCCGCGCGATGCTGGCGGCAGTGGGTCTCGATCATCGTCGTCGTCACCGTCCATCTGAACTTTCCGGCGGCGAGCGCCAGCGGGTGGCGATTGCCCGTGCGCTGGTCAATAATCCGCGTCTGGTGATGGCGGATGAACCGACCGGTAACCTCGACGCCCGGAACGCAGACAGCATTTTCCAGCTGCTTGGCGACCTCAATAAACAGCAGGGTACTGCGTTCCTGGTGGTGACTCACGATCTGCAGCTGGCAAAACGGATGAACCGCCAGCTGGAGATGCGCGACGGTCACCTGAACGGCCAACTGACCCTGATGGGGGCGCAGTAAATGGCGTCTCCGTTATCCCTTCTTATTGGCTTACGTTTTAGCCGTGGCCGCCGTCGTGGTGGCATGGTGTCGTTGATTTCTGTGATTTCAACCGTCGGCATCGCACTGGGCGTGGCGGTGCTTATCGTCGGTTTAAGTGCGATGAACGGCTTTGAGCGTGAGCTCAACAACCGCGTGCTGGCGGTGGTGCCGCACGGTGAAATCGAACCGGTTAACCAGCCGTGGAACAACTGGCACGACGCGCTGACCAAAGTTGAAAAAGTCAAAGGTGTCGCGGCAGCGGCGCCGTATATCAACTTCACCGGCCTGATTGAAAGTGGCAGCAACATGCGCGCGATTCAGATAAAAGGCGTCGATCCTCAACAGGAAAACCAGCTCAGCGCGCTGCCGAAATATGTACAGAATAACGCCTGGGCCAATTTCAAAGCGGGTGACCAGCAGATTATTTTGGGCAAAGGCGTGGCCGATGCACTGAAGGTTAAACAGGGCGGTTGGGTATCGATAATGATCCCGAACTCTGACAAAGAGCATCAGCTGTTGCAACCTAAGCGCGTGCGTCTGCACGTGAGCGGGATTTTGCAGCTAAGCGGCCAGCTCGACCACAGCTTCGCAATGATCCCGATGCCGGATGCGCAACAGTATCTGGACATGGGCAGCAGCGTGACTGGAATTGCCATCAAGGTGAACGATGTCTTTAGCGCCAACAAACTGGTGCGCGACGCAGGCGAAGTGACCAACAGCTACGTCTACATCAAAAGCTGGATCGGCACCTACGGCTACATGTATCGCGACATCCAGATGATCCGTGCGATCATGTATCTGGCGATGATCCTGGTGATTGGCGTGGCCTGTTTCAATATCGTCTCCACCCTGGTGATGGCGGTAAAAGACAAGAGCAGCGATATCGCGGTACTGCGTACGCTGGGCGCTAAAGATGGCCTAATTCGCGCTATTTTCGTGTGGTACGGCTTACTCGCTGGGCTGCTGGGCAGCCTGTTAGGCGTGGTGATTGGCGTGCTGTGCGCGCTGAATCTGACGGCTATCATCAACGGCATTGAAAAACTTATTGGTCATCAGTTCCTGTCCGGTGACATCTATTTTATCGACTTCCTGCCATCTGAGCTTCATTGGCTGGACGTCTTTTATGTGCTGGTCACGGCACTGGTGCTGAGTTTGCTGGCGAGCTGGTATCCTGCCCGCCGCGCCAGCCGAATTGACCCTGCAAGAGTGTTAAGTGGCCAGTAATTTCGCGTCATGACCCGGCGACGTTGTCGCCTGGGTCAGTTAAGAGGAATTGCTATGTTCTACGGATTTGACATTGGCGGCAGCAAAATTGCCCTTGGGGTATTCGACGCACAGCGGCGTTTGCAGTGGGAAAAACGCACTCCGACACCGCGCGACAGCTATGAATCCTTTCTGCAAGCCGTTTGCGACCTGGTCGCTGAAGCCGATGAACGCTTTGGCGTAAAAGGCAGTGTCGGCATCGGTATTCCGGGAATGCCTGAAACCGCCGATGGCACGCTGTACGCTGCCAACGTTCCGGCCGCCAGCGGTCAAAGGCTGCGTCAGGATCTCTCTGCTCGTCTCGACCGCGATGTGCGTCTCGACAACGACGCCAATTGTTTTGCACTCTCCGAAGCCTGGGACGACGAATTCACACAGTATCCGCTGGTGATGGGGCTTATCCTCGGCACGGGTGTTGGCGGCGGTTTAGTCCTGAACGGGAAATCGATAACCGGTCACAGTTACATCACCGGCGAGTTCGGCCATATCCGTCTGCCCGTGGATGCGCTGGAAATCGTGGGGCGCGATTTTCCACTGACCCGTTGTGGCTGCGGCCAGTTGGGTTGTATCGAAAACTATCTCTCGGGCCGTGGCTTTGCCTGGCTCTATGAGCATTATAATCAGCAGGCGTTAAGCTCACCGGAGATTGTCGCGCAGTGGGAGCAGGGCGAAACCAGAGCCCGTGAACACGTCGAGCGTTACCTCGATTTGCTTGCCGTGTGTCTGGGAAATATTATGACCATTGTCGATCCTGATTTACTGGTGATCGGCGGTGGATTGTCTAACTTTACTGCGATAACAGACGGGCTGGCGACACGCTTGCCGCGCCATCTGTTGCCGGTGGCTCGTGTGCCTCGCATTGAGCGCGCTCGCCACGGCGATGCCGGAGGAATGCGCGGTGCCGCATTCCTGCATCTTACGGATTGATACAGGGGTTATTATGCAGTCGCGTCGCTTCCATCGACTCAGTCGTTTTCGCCTTACTAAACGCCGCCTGCACGATCGTCTGCGCCAGCGGGTTTTCTTCAGAGACAGAGCGGTTCCGGAAGAGATGGTTAAACCCAGAGTGGTGGTGCTGACCGGGGCGGGGATCTCAGCCGAATCCGGGATCCGCACGTTCCGCGCAGCAGATGGTTTATGGGAAGAACACCGCGTTGAAGACGTGGCGACGCCAGAGGGATTCGCCCGTGACCCGGCGCTGGTACAGGCGTTTTATAACGCCCGTCGCCAGCAGCTCCAGCAGCCCGAAATTCAGCCGAATGCGGCACATCTGGCGTTGGCAAAGCTGGAAGAAGAGCTAGGTGACCGCTTCCTGTTGGTGACGCAGAACATCGACAATCTGCATGAGAGGGCAGGGAACAAGCGCATTATTCATATGCACGGCGAATTGTTAAAGGTGCGTTGTGACTGGAGTGGACAAGTTTTTGAATGGACGGGTGATGTTACCGTTGACGATAAATGCCACTGCTGTCAGTTCCCACAGCCGCTACGTCCACACGTGGTATGGTTCGGCGAAATGCCGCTCGGCATGGACGAGATCTACGAAGCGCTGGCGATGGCCGATGAATTTATCGCTATCGGCACTTCCGGACACGTCTACCCGGCTGCTGGTTTCGTGCATGAAGCGAAACTGCAGGGCGCGCGCACAGTCGAACTCAATCTCGAACCGAGCCAGGTCGGCAGCGAGTTCGAAGAGAAACATTATGGCCTGGCAAGCGTAGTGGTCCCTGAATACGTGGCGAAGCTGCTGAAGGGGCTATAAGAGATCAGTTTTTCCACCGATGGATCTCGGGCAGTGCCACGTGCCACTGCCTGAATATCCTCATTTCACACTCATTCTGGTCACTTGCTTGCATGCAAATGCACGATTCTTACCTCCGCATAAAAAATCCCTGAGCCTAAAACATCACCGACAAGACTCGGTGGACTTCGAATATCAACGTTAATATCTTCATGTGAAGCTTACGATTCACAATATTTATTTATCAATACCATCGGGGTTTATTATTCTTCGGTTACATTTAGGCATGTTTGGTAGCAACTATCGAATTGGAAGATGACATTCAGATTGCAAAGTTGTTATCAGAATAAAAATAAAGTCTTCTGACCATCATTTGTGGTATGACAACAGAGTTATTTGCGCCTGGAAACTCTTCGAAATCTTAGGTTTGCTGCTGAAAAGTAACAAAGTATCGAGTCTTTATGCTGTAAATGCGAGTGGTAGAGGGACTGTTTAGGATTTTTTATTTATTAGCTGGATAATGGTAATACACTAAGGGAAAGACGAAAATAATTTCTGGTGCATTCTTTTTTATTGGTTATTCTAAGGGTGTACATATGGTTACATACAAAAAAATCCCCATGCGGTATAGTGCTTATGACTCTAAAAATAGCAGGTTAACGGTCAGATTTTAAAATAAAACAAATTTCAAACATTAAGATATTAACTCCTTTTCATTATGACAATTAATAAAGATATTCTTCTGCATGTCTCCATGGCATTGGCAGCAGTTCTGGTATTGGCGTTACCGCCATTGATTAGTAGTAACCATTCGCTTTTAAAGTTTCAACCGATGATCAATACAATGGAAGGAACACGTAAAGAACAGAACGAAAAAATGATGACAATATCTCATGCTTTGCAGGGGCATGCGATTTTCTTTCTGGGGGCATCAGAGGTCGTATGGTCGGGTGATGAGCCGCATGCGATATTTAATTACTTTAACCAGAATCTTCAGGTACCTGTGGTGGCCTATGGCGGCGTGATGGTAGACAGCGTTATACAATATTCGCTGTTGTCTCGTTTTAAACAGGACCTCAACAACAAAACAAAATTGGTACTGTTGCTGTCACCGGACAGTTTTTTCAGGCCAAAAGTACCGCCGAAGATTTTTGAAGATAATTTACCTGCCGATGTGTTTGCCCCTTTACTTAACGACCGTGACGTCGCTCCTGTCGTTACGCACTATCTGGAGAGCACTCGCGGGGATAAAATCAGTCATATGTCGTTCAGCCAAATGCAAATTCGAGGTTGGAATATCAGTGATATCAAGAAAGAGATGTCCTGGCAATTTGGCTCGTTTTGCGATCTGGTGCGAGATTTCTATAAGGATAAAATCCGACTAAAAAAAGCTCAGCCTGAATTATGGCCATCCTCTTCTGCCAAGTTTGAAGCAGTCGACTGGGAGAACCAGCGTCAACAAGCATTGGACCATAATAAAGAACGCAAGATAACGGCAGCAACCCACTGGATGACACCAGAGTACTTCAAAGCACGTCCGAAGCCTTTTGACTGGAGTTCACGACCTCCAGCCGAGGAACAGATCGTGGCATTTAAAAAGATGATAAAAATGCTACATGATCGCCACGTGCAAGTGATTGCGATTGTTGATCCGATGAACCCTTGGGCTATCAGTCATCGGGAAAGATATAAGAAGGCCGATGATATTGTTAAATCGACGCTGAAAGAATACCAGGTGCCTTATTACGACATGTATGAAATGCCTTATCAGAATGGTTGGAACAAAGATTATCTACACCCAACCGACCTGGCCTGGGTTGATATGGACCACTTTGTCTACGAGCAATTCAAATGATCAAGAAAGCAATCTGCCTGTTTCTGCTCTATTTTTCCCTGGCGCTGACAATTGTCGCCTGGTCGACGTCAAATGACTCAGCGAAACTGAAAGTCCAGTTTGAGTATCAGCAATTTTGATGGTGTCACTATGTATTCGAACGCGTCATTTTTTGTTTATTTATTCTCCTCAGCACTGCTCTTTGCGGGGATCAATCGTTTTTTAAAGTACCGGTTGACGTATTTGGTTTCATTTTCAGTGATTGCCCTGATTGGTTGGGCACATGTATTCCGCGGACAGTTTTTTATCCCGATAGCTGTTTTTCTTTGTTTTTATGTCGTTACCTACCTTAAAGACAAAAAGTACCTCAAGACATGGCAGGCGGTAAGTCTGACACTGTTACCGCTGGTACTGGTCAAACTTCACCTGAACAATCATTGGGGGATGATCGGCTTATCGTTTATGACATTCAGGGCTATCGATGTGCTGCTGTATCGCAAAAAAGAAGAGGCCAAAAGTTTCATTACTTATTTTTGCTATCTCTTTTTGCCATTTGTGATCCTCGCGGGCCCGATGTATCGCTGGAATACTTGGGTAAAAGACATCCGCAAACCGACTTTTACCATGACCACCGAACTTTTCCTGCAGGCGATGCAGCAAATATTCTATGGCATCGTGCAAAAGTTTTTGTTTGCCATGCTCATTGACCACTACGTTATCAGCCATTGGCGTCATCATGATTTTACGCTGACGGTCGGGATTGTGATGTCCGTGGCTTATAGCTTCTATCTCTATTTTGATTTCGCGGGATACAGCAATATGGCGATGGGGGCCGGGCGTCTGTTTGGCCTCAATATTCCTCAGAACTTTAATTTCCCATTGCTGGCCAAAAATCCGCAGGACTTCTGGCGTCGTTTCCACATTAGCCTTTCTGAATGGCTCCGGGACGTAATTTTCATGCCGGTGTATATGCATTTATTGAGGTTTGCGTTCTTCCGTAACAACAAAACCTGTGCACAGAACATCGGTATCTTCTGCACGCTGTTTTGCATGGGTGCCTGGAATGGGCTTGAGAGACACTATGTTATTAGCGGTATTCTTTTTGGTCTTATTTCTGTCTCTCACAACATGCTGTTATGGACGGCAAAAAGGCAACCTCTGCTTGAGCAGTGGTTGAAATACCCGGTTGTGTCGCTGTGTGGTCGATTTTTAACGTTGGCAAGCGCAGCGGTTTCTCTCTACATCTTCAGTGGAATGTCACCGTTATGAACCCTCAACATGATATCCAGTCTTTGCAGGATTATTTGCGTAAAACACTGCTGGATCCCGTCCGGCCAGGACAACTGGCAATCAGTGGTAGCGATGGTGAGTTAACGTGGTCTGAACTTAGCGTGGCGGTGACCGGCTGGATGGAACGTTATCATGCATCCGCCCCGCATCCCGATGCGCCTGTCGTGTTATATGGTCATCAGCAAACAGAATTTGCGGTCGCTATATACAGCTGCCTGCTGTATGGCATCACGTATATTCCTGTTGACTGTATTTATCCGACCGAACGGCTGAAAGAGATCTGCGCGCTTGCGCACGCGCCTTATTACTATGACGTGCTGCAGCGGACATTTGTGCACACTGGCGTGGCTGCCAAGCCACTGCAAGAGAGTCATCTGGCGTACATGATGTTTACCTCAGGCAGTACCGGCCAACCAAAAGGTGTGCAAATTGGCAGAGAGTCGGTGTGGAATTTCATCCAATGGGTTGGAGAATCATTTTCGCTGCCAGATGCTCCGGTTCTGATGAATCATGCGGTATTCAGTTTTGATTTATCTCTCATTCCGCTGCTGGCCAATTTAGCCAAAAATGGCCATATCGTTCTGAATTCAAAAGAGGCCATTGCCACGGAGTCATGGCTGGAATCGCTGCATCTGAAAAAAGTGTCTGCGTGGATTTCTACTCCTTCATTTGCGTATCAGAAACTGCTTTCTCCACAGTTTAATAGCGAATTTTTGCCCGATCTCGCCGTCTTTGTCTTTATTGGGGAAGTGCTGAATAAGGCGCTGGTGAAGCAATTACGCCGACGCTTCCCGAATGCAAAAATCATGAATTCCTACGGGCCAACAGAAGCAACTGTGGCAACCACGGTGGTAGAAATCACAGATGAGATGATGGCCAGCGAATCAGACCTGTTGCCCATTGGCACCATGATGCCTCATTCCTTTATGGACATTACTCCAGAGGGCGAGCTGATCATATGGGGGAAAAATGTGATGCGCGGATATCTTGGCCTGCCTGAAGAGAATGCGACCAAATTGCTTACCCGAGCAGGCACACCATGGCGGGGCTATCGAACCGGGGATCTGGGATTTTCCAAAGATTATCTGTATTGCATGGGCCGCAATGATAGCCAAATAAAGCTCAACGGCTATCGGATTGAAATTAGTGAGATTGAAGCCCGGTTGTTGAACATGGACGGTATTCATGAGGCGGTCGTACTACCGTTGATGAAACCGGGGGGCTCAGTTTTACGCATCGCGGCATTCTGTGTGTCCCATTTATCGACAGAAGAAATAAAACAAGGGCTGGCGAAGGTCGTTCCGTCCTATATGGTTCCGAGTCAGATCCTACTCAAAGATGTATTGCCATTAAATCCTAATGGCAAAATCGATCGTAAGTTGTTAGACGCGCAAGCACGCGTCAGTTGATAATGTGAGGAATAATGATGGAAGAACAAGTTCTGGCTCTGTTTGAGCGCGTGCTGTCCCGCAAGGTTGGTTTCAATGATGAACTTATTGAGTCTGACATTCTCGACTCGATTATGGCAGTCGATGTAGTACTCGAAGTTCAGGATGAGTTTGGCTGTATGATTTCGCCAACAGATGTCGCCAGCGTATTAAAAACGCCGGCGAGTCTGGCAGCCTATATTGAAGAAAACCGTTAATTATTTCGATTAAAAAAACGGCGGAGGGCATGATGCCGTCCGCCGTTTTATTCAGTGCAAGATGTAATTACCTACCCGCTTTCAGCTTCTGGTAATAATCTTCGTAGATACGGCTGGCGTCACCAACATCGTTCTGCCATTCGCCTTTCTTAATGGTTTCCGCATCCGGATACAACGATTTGTCGTTGGCGACTTTTGGATCCAATAGCTTACGCGCCGCCAGGTTTGGCGTCGGATAGCCGATGGTTTCTGCCACCTGTTTGGCGACATCCGGGCGAAGCAGGAAGTTAATCAGCTTCAGCGCACCGTCGACGTTTTTGGCATTCGCAGGAATTGCCAGGCTGTCCATCCAGAAAATACCGCCTTCTTTCGGCCATACCACTTCCAGCGGTGTTCCGGCCTGACGAGCCACGAACGCAGAACCGTTCCACACCATACCCAGATTCACTTCGCCTTCCATATACGGGTTCGCCGGATTGTCGGAGTTGAACGCCGCGACGTTAGGCATCAGTTTTTGCAGCTCTTTGTAAGCCGCTTCAATCTCTTTCGGGTCGGTGGTGTTGCCGGAATAGCCCAGTTTACGCAGTGCAATCTGGAACACTTCGCGCGCATCGTCGGTCAACAACAGGCTGCCTTTATATTCCGGTTTCCACAAATCGGCCCAGCTGGTGACGGTTTTCGGGTCGATAGCCTCGCTGTTTACGCCAATCGCCGTGGCACCCCAGATGTACGGAATCGAGTAGTCATTATTCGGGTCAAACGACTTGTTCAGCATTTCCGGATCAAGATTGCTGAAGTTGGTCAGCTTGCTTTTGTCGATCTTCTGGATCATGCCTTCTTTGCGCATTTTGTCGACAAAGTAGGTCGAAGGAACCACCAGATCGTATGCGCCGTCTTTATAGGTTTTCAGCTTGGCGTACATGGTTTCATTCGATTCATAGGTCGAATAGATAACCTTGATTCCGGTCTCTTTGGTGAATTGCTCCAGCAGGCCCGGCGGTACGTATTCGGTCCAGTTATAGAAATAGAGCGTTTTGCTGTCATCGGCGTGCGCCGCACCCATTCCGAGTACCAGTGCCGCGGCGGCAAGCATTTTTTTCATTTCGATGTCCTCTGAGATTTCGTTTTATCACGAGCAACTATCTGGCTGGCAACCACCATAACCAGAGAAAGCACTAACAGAATGGTCGCCAGCGCGTTCACTTCAGGTGAAACGCCAACTTTAACCATCGAGTAAATCTTGAGTGGTAAAATTTCATAGCCGGGACCGGTGACGAACGAGGAAACCACCACGTCATCCATCGACAGGGTAAAGCTTAGCAGCCATCCGGCAGCGACCGCAGGCATCGCCAGCGGCAAGATGATTTTGCGCAAAATGGTCATTTCGCTGGCACCCAAATCTTTCGCCGCTTCCAGCATCCGCACATCAAAGCCTTTCAGGCGTGAGTAAACGGTGACCACCACAAATGGCAGGCAGAAAGTGATGTGCGAGAATAACAGCGACCAGAAGCCGAGCTGAATGCCAATCAGCATAAACAGCACCAGCAGGGAAATCGCCATCACGATGTCCGGGGACATCATCACCACGAACAGCATGCCACTGACGAACGGCTTACCGCGAAAACGATAGCGAAACAGCGCCACCGCAGTGAGCGAGCCAATCAGTGTGGCGAATGTCGCGGAAAATACGGCCATCGTCAGCGAGTGCTGTGCGGCCTGCAACAGGCTGTCGTTGTTCATCAACAGGCTGTACCACTGCGTGGTGAAGCCCTGCCAGTTAATGCCAAACCGTGAGCTGTTAAAGGAGTTCACGATCAAAATAATGATCGGAATATACAGGTAGGCGTAGATGGCGGTCATAAAGCCGCCGCGAAGCAGACGACCGATCATTCGAGTTCCACCTTTTTGTTCAGCAGCCGCGCGGCGCGCCAGTAAACCAGCAGCATCAGGCCCATCACCAGCGTCAGCGTAATGCTGGTGGCCGCCCCAAACGGCCAGTCGCGAATATTCAGGAACTGGCTTTTGATAACGTTACCGATAAGCAGGTTTTTCGCACCACCCATCAGGTCGGAGACGTAGAACAGCCCCATCGCGGGCAGCATGACTAACAGACAGCCCGCAATAATTCCCGGCATGGTCAGCGGCATGATGATACGAATAAAGGTCTGGAACTTATTGGCGCCTAAATCACGGGCCGCTTCCAGCAGCGGTTTGTCGAGCTTCTCAATGCTGGAATAGAGCGGCATCACCATAAAGGGCAGCAGAATGTAGACCAGGCCGATGATCACTGCGCCTGGTGTATACATAATGCGAATCGGCGTATCAATCACCCCGGTCCACAGCAGGAACGCGTTGAGATAGCCTTTAGTGCTGAGGAAAATTTTAAGCCCATAAATGCGGATCAGCGAGTTGGTCCAGAACGGAACAATCAGCAGAAACAACAGCAGAGGGCGCACTTTTTCCGGCAGGCGCGCCAGGAACCAGGCGAAAGGATAGCCGAGGATCAGGCACGCCAGCGTGGCCAGCAGCGCCATATTCAGCGAGTGCAGTAAAACATCAAAATAGAGTGGGTCGAGCAGACGCGCGTAGTTATCCAGCGAAAAGACCATTTTGACGAAACTGGCGTCATCACGGGTCAGGAAGCTGGTACCGATGATCATCAGGTTGGGCAGAAAGACAAATACCACCAGCCAACCGACGATGGTGGCGATAACCACCTTCTGGAATTTACTGGTGTTCTTCATCAGCCAGCACCACCTCCCAGCTTTCGACCCAATTGATGGCCATTTTTTGATCCAGAGAATGGTCGAAGTCCGGGTCATCTTCATTGAAGAATTCGCTGACCATCACCATTTTCCCGTTTTCCAGCTCAACCACGGATTCCAGGGTCATGCCCTTGTAGTTGCGCTCGCGCACGTAGCCAATCAGGCCCTCTATGTCGTTATCGTGATTAATTTCATCGACGCGCAAATCTTCCGGCCGTAGCAGCACATTAAGCTTCTGGCCTTTTTCTACCGCGAAGTTGACGTAGATATTACACTCGCGGCCTTCAACGTTGGCGCGCACGCGTTGTTCATCCAGACGTTCAATCACTGTGGCGTTGAACATATTGATTTCACCAATGAATCCGGCGACGAACAGGTTCTTCGGTTCTTCATAAATTTCACGCGGCGTGCCGTCTTGCTCGATTTTGCCATCACGCATCACCACGATACGGTCAGACATGGTCAGGGCTTCTTCCTGATCGTGGGTAACGAACACAAAGGTAATTCCGAGCTTGCGCTGCAGGGCCTTCAGTTCGTTCTGCATCTGCTTACGCAGTTTGTAATCGAGCGCAGAAAGGGATTCGTCCAGTAATAATAGCCGTGGTTTATTGACCACCGCGCGGGCGATAGCCACACGCTGTTGCTGTCCACCGGAAAGCTGATGCGGTTTGCGCTGAGCAAACTCGTCCAGTTGCACCATGCGCAGGGCATCGGTGACGCGGGGCGTTATCTCATTGGCAGGCGTTTTTTGCATCCGCAGACCGAAGGCCACGTTCTCGAACACGGTCATGTGCGGGAACAGCGCGTAGCTTTGAAAGACGGTATTAACGTGGCGGTTTTCCGCAGGGACATCGGTGATGTCGATATCTTCAAGATGAATGCGGCCGTGGTCGACATTTTCGAGTCCGGCAATCAGGCGTAAAACCGTGGTTTTACCGCAGCCGGAGGGGCCGAGCAGCGTAAGGAATTCACCATTATTGATGGTGAGATTGAGATCTGAAATGACTGTTTTACCATCAAAGCCTTTGCGAATCCCCGCCAGATGCACTAGCGGTGAAAGCGAACGCGATTGTGTATTCAATTTTTTACTCTGTCCCATGTAAACGCAGCGAATGATCCCCGCTACGGGGTGTGTGGTTAACCACCTTTAAAGGTCTGACACATAATTAAGGGCTGGCATTCTACGGCAATCCCCTGAAATCGCCAATCATTCTGCCTCCTTGTTGACTACCTTTATACAATTCGCACAGGTGATTGAAAAAAAATCTCAATTGCCGGGCCAAAAGTGACCTGACGCAATATTTAGGGATCGGTGCTTACTGATAATGTTGACACTAAAAATGAGGGCGACGACATGGATAAATTACTTGAGCGGTTTTTGCAGTATGTTTCTCTGGATACGCAGTCGAAGCCTGGTGTGCGACAGGTGCCGAGTACCGAAGGGCAGTGGAAATTGTTACGCCTGCTCAAAACGCAGCTCGAAGAATTGGGGCTGATTAACGTTACGCTGAGTGAGAAGGGGACAGTGATGGCCACGCTGCCCGCCAACGTTGAGGGCGATATTCCCGTCATCGGTTTTATTTCTCACGTCGATACCTCACCTGATTTTAGCGGTAAAAACGTGAATCCGCAGATTGTCGAACACTATCGCGGGGGAGATATCGCGCTCGGTATTGGCGATGAAGTGCTGTCCCCGGTGATGTTCCCGGTGCTGCATCAGCTGCTTGGCCAGACGTTAATCACCACCGACGGCAAAACGCTACTCGGCGCGGATGACAAAGCTGGCGTTGCGGAAATCATGACCGCGCTGGCCTTGATGATGACCACTAACGTGCCACACGGCGAAATTCGCGTGGCCTTCACGCCGGATGAAGAAGTAGGCAAGGGAGCCAAACATTTTGACGTTGAGGCGTTCGGGGCTCAATGGGCGTATACCGTCGACGGCGGCGGCGTGGGTGAACTGGAGTACGAGAACTTCAATGCGGCGTCGGTGACCATCAAAATCGTGGGCAACAACGTGCATCCGGGCAGCGCAAAAGGCGTGATGGTGAACGCGCTGTCGCTGGCTTCGCGCATTCACGCGGAAGTACCCGCCGACGAAAGCCCTGAACAGACGGAAGGCTATGAAGGTTTCTTCCATCTGACCAGTATTAAAGGCACCGTCGACAGCGCGCAAATGCACTACATTATTCGTGATTTCGACCGTAAACAGTTCGAAGCGCGGAAGCGCAAAATGATGGAAATCGCGAAAAAGGTCGGCAAAGGGTTGCACCCGGATTGCTACATCGAGCTCATCATTGAAGACAGTTATTACAACATGCGTGAAAAGGTGATGGAGCATCCTCACATCATCGAGGTCGCGCAGCAGGCGATGCATGATTGCGATATCAAACCGCTGATGAAACCGATTCGCGGCGGCACCGATGGCTCGCAGCTTTCGTTCATGGGATTACCGTGTCCGAACATCTTTACCGGCGGCTATAACTACCACGGCAAGCACGAGTTCGCGACGCTGGAAGGGATGGAGAAAGCGGTAAGAGTGATTGTGCGTATTGCGGAGCTAACCGCTAAACGGTAGGCGGAGTTTGCCGGGTAATTTGCCCGGCGGTGCGAATACTGACCGGGCCTACACGATTAACGTATTGTAGGCCGGTGTAAGCGCAGCGCCGCCGGGCATACGGCTATCAGTCCTCGAAGAACCAATAACCGCAGTTCACCAGCGCAGAGAGCATTGCCAGGAAGGAAGGGTCTTCCAGCGCATCGCCAAAATGTTCCGCGTTCAGTTCAATATGACTCGCCAGCGCTTCCAGTGCCGGGCGGTGCGGTGAATCAATCTTCTCACCGTTCACGTATACTTCACCCTCAATGCGCAGCACGCGCAGACCACCCAGACGAACCAGTTTGTCCCCCTGTTGCAGTGCGTCGTAAATCTCATCGGCTTGATACGGCGGCTCCGGCGGAGAAACGTCGAGTTCGTGACGTGTCTGGCTGATGAACTCCCCAAACCACTGAGTAAAGTGTTCCGGCTGGCTTATCATCTCGAGCATCATGGCGCGCAGCTTGTCGAGTTCCTGTGGCACGATATCTGCCGGATGTTCACGCGCAGGCACGTCCGGGTCAGTATAACGGTGCGTACCCAGTTCTCTCTGCAGTACGTAATCAGCGAAACCGCTGATCAGCTCTTTGCCGCTTGGTGCGCGGAAGCCGACCGAGTAGTTCAGCGAGTTCTCCAGCGAATAACCTTCGTGCGGGAAACCGGGTGGAATATAGAGAATATCGCCCGGCTCCATTTCTTCATCGATAATCGCGTCGAAAGGGGAGACCTGTAGCAGGTCCGGATGCGGACAGTGCTGCTTCATCGGCACTTTGTCACCGACGCGCCAGCGACGGCGACCGGTTCCCTGAATGATAAAGACATCGTACTGATCCAGATGCGGACCAACGCCGCCGCCGGGCACGGAGAATGAAATCATCAGATCGTCAATGCGCCAGTCGGGCAGGGCGCGGAATGGGCGCATTAGCGCTGCGGTCGGCTCATGCCAGTGGTTTACCGCCTGTACCAGCAGCGACCAGTTATTTTCACTCAGGTGATCGTAGCTTTGGAAGGGACCGTGGCTGACCTGCCATTTGCCTTCATGGTGGCTGACGAGGCGGCTGTCCACTTCGTCTTCCATGGCGAGGCCCGCCAGTTCGTCAGGGGAAATCGGGTCGACAAAGTCGGTAAAGCCGCGCTTCAACACGACCGGGCGTTTTTGCCAGTAGCGTTCGATAAAGTCGGGCCAGTTGAGCGATAACTGATAATCCATAATGTTTTATTCCACAGGCAGGGTTCTGTTGGGAGTATTGACGCTAAATCATTCGAGTTGCATGAAGTATGACGAGTATAACGGATGCCACTGCCTGACGATGCAAGCGGTGGCAAAAAAAGACTCAGGCCTCTTTGCTTTCCGGATGCTGGCGGCCGAAAATCACTTCCATTTTTGCGCCACCGAGCGGGCTGTCTCCGGGCTGAATTTTGCCGTCATACTGATCAACAATTTCACGCGCCACGGAAAGCCCGACGCCCTGGCCTGGACGCAGCGTATCCGCGCGCTGACCGCGGTCGAACACCAGGTCGCGTTTGCTTTGCGGAATACCCGGCCCGTCATCTTCCACAAAAATATGCAGATGATCGTCCGTCTGGCGCGCTGACACCTCGACGAACTCCAGACAGTATTTACAGGCGTTATCCAGCACGTTGCCCAGCACTTCCATAAAGTCGTTTTTTTCGCCAACGAAGCTGATTTCCGGGGAGATATCGAGAGTGATGTTCACGCCTTTACGCTGATACACCTTATTCAGCGCTGAAGTCAGATTATCCAGCAACGGTGCCACGGGGTGCAGCTCACGGCTGAGTAACGTGCTTCCCGTGCGCATGCTGGCGCGATGCAGGTAATAGCCAATCTGCTGCGAAATACGGCTGATTTGTTCCAGCATCACTGGTTCGGCGGCTTCCACACTGAGCTTGTTACCGCGCAGGGAGCGCAGGGTACTTTGCAGCACCGCCAACGGCGTTTTCAGGCTGTGGGTGAGGTCGGTCAGCGTGGTACGGTATTTGTCGTAGCGGTCGCGCTCGCTTTTCAGCAGGCGGTTAAGGTTTTGCACCAGGCTTGTGAGTTCGCGGGTAGTTTCCGGGTTCAGCGTCTCGCGGTGATGCTCTTCCAGTTCGCGCACCTCTTTCGCCAGCGATTCTATCGGCCGCAAACTCCACCACGCGGCGACCCACAACAGCGGAATAACCAACAGCAAGTTCGCCGCCAGTACATAGATAAACCAGCTCCACACCATATACGAGCGCTTAAGCTCAATGGGAATAGTGTCGACCACCACGATTGTCATCTGCGGTAAATGGGACGTCGCGGGATAGATATTGACGGCGACTGAGTGGGTCATTTCGGAATCGTCATCCTGCTGGCGAATCTCGTTGAGCTGTTGCATCACTGCATGATCGCTACGCAGCAACATGCTTGATGAGCCAACGTCGGCTTCGATTTCGTGGAAACCGTTGGCCTTCAGCCATTCCGGGCGAATCCGGTCCACCAGCCACGGGACGTCGCGCTGCATCCACATTAGTTTGCCGTGTTTGTCGTAAATCAACGCCATCGTTGGGCTTTGCAGGTTGAGGTTTTCAGGGATCTCAACGTTGACTTTATTATTTTCGACACGGGCGAGGGTGTAAAACAGGTTGCTTTCACCGCGCAGCAAACGGAAAGTGGTTTTATCGAAGCTGACGCTATAGCCAACCAGCGCGACCATCCCGTACGCCAGTGATAGCACCAAAACAACCCCAGCAGTCGCCAGCAAAAAGCGGACGCGTAGGGAAAGGGGCAAAATATGCCTGAGTACTTTTTTCATCCGCGCAGTTCGAACAGGTAACCCTGACCTCGTACGGTGGTGATCACGTCCTGTGGGTACTGAGCCTGGATTTTCTTGCGCAGGCGGCCCATCAGCACGTCGATAGTGTGGCTCTCGCGCAGCTCGGCGTCGGGGTAGAGTTGTAGCATCAGCGAATCTTTGCTGACCACTTTGCCGTTATTACGGATAAGCGTTTCCATAATGGTGTATTCAAAAGCGGTCAGCTTAATGACCTCTTCATTCACTGACAGCTCACGGCGTGACAAATCGACCTGGAACGGCGGAAGGGAAATCACCTGCGATGCCAGGCCGCTGTTACGGCGCAGCAACGCCTGCATCCGCGCCACCACCTCTTCGATGTGGAACGGTTTGGTGACGTAATCGTCGGCACCGGCGCTCAGCACTTCAACTTTGTCCTGCCAGCCTTCTCGGGCGGTCAATACTAACACCGGGAGTGAAATTTCGTGGCTGCGCCAGCGGCGGATCATCGACAGCCCGTCTTCGTCCGGTAGCCCTAAATCCACAATCGCAATATCCGGCACATGTTCACCGAGATAGTAATCTGCTTCCTTTGCGTCTTCCGCAGCATCCACCTGGTTGCCCAGTTCCTGCAGCTGAACTTTGAGATGGTGACGCAACAGGGCGTTATCCTCCACGACGAGTACGCGCATGTCTCTACTCCCTTTCATTTACGATTTGAATAGTTTAACGCGATTACGCAAAACCAGTGCATTCCAGTGAAACTTAATCAGACGTTTTAGCCGGTAATATAAACTGACTTCGGTTTGCGGACTTAAGCATTTCTGAGATAACGGCTCTTTGTTTATTTGCCGTTGAGGGCCGGGTATCGAGAGGGGGAAAGAGGTATTACGGGCAGGAAATAATATCCAGATAGATTTTGAATCCCCCTGTGCGGCGGGGCGTTCAGTAGAACTTCGATGTTAAGGTCACGCGGGTACTGTGCAGACTGACACAGACTCACCAGGAGGCACCTGGCACTGCATAACGCTTTCTCCTCGCCAGAGAAGAACCTCTCTCCCGGGGGGAAGAGAGGTGGGATAACTTACTTCAGTTCATCAACCATCGTAATGGCGCGACCGAGGTAGTTGGCCGGGGTCATGGCTTTCAGGCGCGTTTTCTCGTGTTCTGGCAGCGCCAGACTGTCGATAAACGTTTTCATGCCTTCGGCGTCAACACGTTTGCCGCGGGTCAGCTCTTTCAACTTCTCGTACGGTTTTTCGATGCCGTAACGACGCATAACGGTCTGGATCGGCTCAGCCAATACTTCCCAGTTGCTATCCAGTTCTGCCAGCAGGCGATCGCGGTTCACTTCCAGTTTGCTCACGCCTTTCAGCGTGGACTGATACGCAATCAGCGCGTAGCCGAGGCCGACGCCGAGATTACGCAGCACCGTGGAGTCGGTGAGGTCACGCTGCCAGCGGGAAACCGGCAGTTTGCTCGCCAGATGTTGCAGCACGGCATTGGAGAGGCCGAGGTTGCCTTCGGAATTTTCGAAGTCGATCGGGTTCACTTTGTGCGGCATGGTGGACGAGCCGATTTCACCGGCAATGGTTTTCTGCTTGAAGTGGTTCAGCGCCACGTAGCCCCACACATCGCGATCGAAATCGATCAGGATCGTGTTGAAGCGCGCCACGCAGTCGAACAGTTCAGCGATGTAATCGTGAGGTTCAATCTGGGTAGTGTACGGGTTCCACTGGATGCCGAGTGAAGTCACGAACTCTTCGCTAAATTCATGCCAGTCGACTTCCGGGTACGCCGCGATGTGAGCGTTATAGTTGCCGACCGCGCCGTTGATTTTACCGAGGATTTCCACTTGGTTCAGCTGACGATATTGACGCTCCAGACGGTACGCCACGTTCGCCATTTCTTTACCCATGGTGGACGGTGTCGCCGGCTGGCCGTGGGTACGGGAAAGCAGCGGGATATCGCGATACTGCACCGCCAGGTCTTTCACCGCATCGATAAGCTTACGCCAGTATGGCAGCACCACTTCGTCGCGAGCGGTTTTCAGCATCAGCGCGTGGGACAGGTTGTTGATGTCCTCAGACGTGCAGGCGAAGTGAATGAACTCAGACACCGCGTGCAGGGCTGGAACGTCAGCCACTTTCTCTTTCAGGAAATACTCAACCGCTTTCACATCGTGGTTGGTGGTGCGCTCGATGGTTTTAATGCGCGCGGCGTCTGCTTCGTTAAAATCAGCGATGATTTTATCGAGGAAACCGTTTGCGTCCGCGGCAAAAGCTGGAACTTCCTTGACAGCTGTGTGCGCGGCTAATTTTTGCAGCCAGCGAACTTCAACCTGCACACGGAATTTCAGCAAACCGAATTCGCTGAAAATGCCGCGCAGCGCGCTGACTTTATCGCCGTAGCGTCCATCGACAGGGGAAACGGCGGTCAGTGAGGATAATTCCATAGATCACAACTCCGGAGTTATATGAGCAAGAATTTGTTTTGCCTGAGTGGTCAGGCGATTACGGGAAAACATGAGCTGCAGACGACCGCCGCCAACCTGGTGCCACAGCACCGCGGCGCGGATGCCTGCCAGCAGGCCCGCGCGAACTTTGGCCTGTACCTGCGGGCTTTGCAGCACGGCAGGGGAACCGGTGACCTGAATACGCGGCCCCAGCGGGCTAATCACGTCGACATAAATAGCCGCCATCGCGCTCATCAGGGTTTCAGACTGCAAATCGAAATGGTCTAACTGGCGTTGCAGCCCGGCAATGCGTTCGCCGAGCGTGTCCATGGCGCCTTTGGCAGCAAAGAGCTTACGTTCCAGGACCATCAGACTGAGGGTGTAACGCGTCAGTTCGGCGTTGAGGCCCTGACGACTGCTGGCGTTAAGCACCCCAAGCAGCGTTTCAAGGCCGAGGCGAAGATTGGCTTCACTGCCACCGAACACGCCCAGAGTAGAATCCGGATTGAGATCGATAACGCTGTTCAGCGCTACGTGCAGGGCATCGTTGTCGCAGTGACCCTGATGCGCAAGCTGCTGAACCAGACGGGCCGACTGGCAAATCCCGGCCAGCGCGATAGTGATGTCGTAATAGTTCTTCGCCACTAAAACTCCTTTCTGTGTGCTGTCTGAGTCTTAAACCGGCAGCGGCAAACGCTGCTCGATAATGCCGCCGCCGAGGCACACTTCACCGCTGTAGAACACGGCGGACTGGCCTGGGGTTACGGCAGAAACGGGCTCGTCAAAGCGAACCTCAATGCGGTCTTCATCCAGTGCGGTCACGGTGCACGCAATGTCTGACTGGCGATAGCGGGTTTTCACCGTGCAGCGCAGGTTGCCGTTGAGTGGCTCGCGATCGACCCAGTGCAGCTGTTGGGCAATCAGACCGACGGACATCAGGCGCGGGTGGTCGTGACCCTGAGCCACCACCAGAATGTTGTTTTCAAGATCTTTATCGACGGTGTACCACGGCTCTTCGCTGCCGTCTTTGGTGCCACCGATGCCTAAGCCTTTACGCTGGCCGAGGGTGTGATACATCAGGCCCTGGTGCTCGCCAATCACGTCACCATCAACGGTAACGATTTTGCCCGGCTGAGCCGGCAGGTAGCGGCCAAGGAATTCACGGAATTTACGCTCGCCGATAAAACAGATACCGGTGGAGTCTTTTTTCTTCGCAGTGATGAGGTCGAGTTCTTCCGCAATACGTCGGACTTCAGGCTTTTCCAGCTCGCCAACCGGGAACAGGCTTTGGGCAATCTGTTCGTGGCTCAGCGTATACAGGAAATAGCTCTGGTCTTTGTTACCGTCGAGACCGCGCAGCAGCTGGCTTTTGCCATTCACGTCGGCGCGGCGCACATAGTGACCCGTGGCGATGTAATCGGCACCTAAATCTTCCGCGGCGAACTCAAGGAAAGCTTTAAATTTGATCTCTTTGTTGCACAGAATATCCGGATTCGGTGTACGACCGGCTTTGTACTCTTCGAGGAACAGCTCAAACACGTTGTCCCAGTATTCTGCGGCAAAATTGACGGTGTGCAGCTCAATGCCGAGCTTGTCGCACACGGCCTGGGCATCGGCCAGGTCTGCTGCGGCTGTACAATATTCCTCGCCGTCGTCCTCTTCCCAGTTCTTCATGAACAGGCCTTCGACCTTATAACCTTGCTGTTGCAGCAGGTAGGCAGAAACGGAGGAATCGACACCGCCGGACATGCCGACGATCACTTTTTTTGGGCTTTCTGACATTGGAATACTCACGACATTGAACTTCAAGGCGGCATATTCTATCACGCAGCCCCAGGGTTGACACCCTTTGTGAAGGGCCAGTTAAATTCGCCGATAATTTCTAGCGGCAGACGCTGACCGCTCTGCCAGCAGCGGATACTCTCGGCCACTAACGGAGAGCGTAAATGACAGGCGGTGAGGATCTCTTCGGCGCTCAGCCACAGACAGCGATCGATATCATCATCATGAGGTTGCGTCTCGCAGACATCATCCAGTTCGATGGCAAACAGAAAGCGCAGAAACGGCGTGTTGTCCGGCGCAATCCATTGATGCATACGCACCAGCTGCTGCGGCGTGGCGCGAATACCGGTCTCTTCCCACAGCTCGCGCTCAGCGGCCTGAACCAGCGTTTCGTCAGCTTCCAGATGCCCGGCGGGCTGATTCCAGGTGGCTTTTCCATTGACTGTTTCTTCCACAATCAAAAACTTACCTTTGGCGTGAACCAGACAGGCGACGGTGACGTGCGGTTTAAACATGGAGACTCCTGATTTCGGCGCGTGATTATATTTATTCGATATAGATCACATTTGTCTTCCACCACTATACTTCATTCGGGTGTTCGACCGAACACCCGATCGGAGGGAGGTAACATGCAACGGACAACGCGTACCGACCTGACGGCATTACTCTGAAGTCACATCCCGCCATTCGCCGTTGGTGAGATTGTCCAGGGTGTATTTGCCCATCGCGTAACGAATCAAACGCAGGGTAGGGTAGCCAACATGCGCCGTCATGCGGCGAATCTGCCGGTTACGCCCTTCATACAGCGTCACTTTCAGCCAGCACGTGGGAATGGCTTTACGCTCGCGGATTGGCGGATTGCGCGGCCATAACCATTCAGGTTCATCCACAAGTTCAATTCCTGCCGCAAGCGTCGGTCCATCATTTAGCGTCACGCCGGTGCGCAGCGACGTCAGCGCGGCCTCATCCGGCTCACCTTCCACCTGCACAAAGTAGATTTTTCCGGTGCGTTTGCCCGGCTGAGTGAGCTGCGCCTGCAACGCGCCGTCATTGGTGAGGACCAGCAGGCCCTCGCTGTCGCGGTCGAGTCGTCCGGCGGCATATACGCCCTGGACATCGATAAAATCTTTGAGGGTGCTGCGTCCGGCTTCGTCAGTAAACTGCGGCAAAACATCGTAGGGTTTATTGAACAAAATGACGCGTTTTGGCTGGCTTTCTTTGCATTGTCTGGAAGCTTGTTGTGAGCTGAATCGCTTAAGGCGGTGATTTCTAAAAGAAGTTTTATTCATGGTATTTTCAGGCCGTGTCAATTGCAGCATTATAGCCTAATTACGAAGACCTTTCATGGAACCCAACATTCAGGTAGTATCAACCAGCTCATTACAAATCATTAACAAAAAATATTGCTCACACTATTCGCGTTGCGGGGCAGCAACGCTACCCAGGACACGAAAGTCACGAGCAGTCACCAGAAGCGCTCGAAGGAGAGGTTAATGGAAAGCAAAGTAGTTGTTCCGGCGGAAGGCCAAAAGATCACCCTGCAAAACGGCAAATTGAACGTCCCCCACAATCCGATTATCCCATTCATCGAAGGTGATGGTATCGGTGTGGACGTGACTCCGCCGATGATCAAAGTGGTGAATGCTGCCGTAGAGAAAGCCTACAAAGGCGAGCGTAAAATTTCCTGGATGGAAATTTACACCGGGGAAAAATCCACCAAACTGTACGGCCAGGACGTCTGGCTGCCAGCGGAAACTCTGGACCTGATTCGCGATTATCGCGTGGCCATCAAAGGCCCGCTGACCACGCCGGTTGGTGGTGGTATTCGTTCTCTGAACGTAGCCCTGCGCCAGGAGCTGGACCTTTACGTCTGCCTGCGCCCGGTACGTTACTACCAGGGCACCCCAAGCCCGGTTAAACACCCAGAACTGACCGACATGGTCATCTTCCGTGAAAACTCAGAAGACATCTACGCAGGCATCGAGTGGAAAGCTGACTCTGCCGACGCGGAAAAAGTTATCAAGTTCCTGCGTGAAGAAATGGGCGTGAAGAAAATTCGCTTCCCTGAACATTGTGGTATCGGTATCAAGCCATGTTCAGAAGAAGGCACCAAGCGCCTGGTTCGCGCGGCGATTGAATACGCTATCACCAACGACCGTGACTCTGTGACCATCGTTCACAAAGGCAACATCATGAAGTTCACCGAAGGCGCTTTCAAAGACTGGGGTTACCAGCTGGCGAAAGAAGAATTCGGCGGTGAGCTGATCGACGGCGGCCCGTGGCAGAAAATTAAGAACCCGAATACCGGTAAAGAGATCATCGTTAAAGATGTTATCGCCGATGCGTTCCTGCAGCAGATCCTTCTGCGCCCAGCTGAATATGATGTTATCGCCTGTATGAACCTGAATGGTGACTACATTTCTGATGCCCTGGCGGCACAGGTTGGCGGCATCGGTATCGCACCAGGTGCAAACATCGGTGACGAATGCGCGCTGTTCGAAGCTACCCACGGGACTGCACCGAAGTACGCAGGCCAGGATAAAGTGAACCCAGGTTCCGTTATCCTGTCCGCTGAAATGATGCTGCGTCACATGGAATGGTTCGAAGCCGCAGACCTGATTGTTAAAGGCATGGAAGGCGCAATCGCTGCCAAGACCGTGACCTATGACTTCGAACGTTTGATGGAAGGCGCTAAGCTGCTGAAATGTTCAGAGTTTGGTGACGCGATCATCGACAATATGTAATTCGCTTTTAGCGGTTACACAAGAACGGGAGCCTGATGGTTCCCGTTTTTTATTAGTTGTCATTGTTGATAGCAGTTGTCACTGCCAATGAAATAAATTTTTTCGACTCAGGGTTGAATGGCACAGGCCTGGCTTATAAGAGTGAACACTTCCTGGTGGTCTGCGTAAAGTCGGTCGGTTGTGCGCGTCAACTCTGCTCGGATGAAATTCATGAGCAAGACGCGGGACCATAACCTTATAAAGACGAATTCTGTTTCCATCATTGGATATACCAACACAGCGCCAATTTTGGCGCTGGAAAGTTCGGGATATTTCTACCTCTTTTCTCGGAAATCGCTACTCTTTTAAGTATTTCTCAACATCTTGCCAAACTGGGATAGCGTCAATGGCGCCAAATTTCGTGCAGGTCAATGCGCCACAAACATTGGCCCAGCGCACAGCATGCAGGAACTGTAGCTGATCGTCTAACCTGCAACCTGATTGGGAAATTTGTGCCAGTAATGCGCCGATAAACGCATCACCTGCACCGGTTGAATCAATCGCATCAACCGGTAGAGAAGGGATGAGTTGTTGCAAACCTGATTGATGGCTGACCCATGTTCCCCGCTGGCCACAGGTGACGGTGACATAGCTGACACCGGCCTCGTGCAATGTCTGACACCCTTCTGTATTCGTTTTCGCACCCGTAATGAAGTGGAGTTCTTCCTCACTGACTTTCACGATATCCGCCTGCTGAAACCAGGGTGTGCAGCGGGCGATGAATTCTTGCGGATTTTGTCCCCACAAACCGTCCCGATAGTTGGGATCAAATGAGACCAATAAACCGCGCTGTTTAGCTTCATGCAGAAGGCGCTGGTATGTGGCATAGAGTTCACCATCCAGCAGACCGGTGGCGGCACCAAAATGAACGATGCCGACATCGTCAAGAAAACCAGAGGGAATATCCTGCCAGCCAAGCTCGCCATCGGCACCACGACAAAAGGTAAAATCGCGCTCGCCGTCGTCCTGCAATCCGACAAATGCTAACGTTGTGGGAGTGAAGCAGCGCGTCACACCAGTGTGCTCAATGCCTTCCGATTCCAGGGTGTGAAGCAGGAAATCGCCGAAGGGATCGTGTCCAACTTTCGCCGCCAGCCTGGCTTGGCCGCCGCTACGGTTGATGGCTGCGGCAACGTTGGCGGGGGCTCCCCCGGCTTTTTTGAGGAAGCGGGCCCCGTGTTTCAGACCCAGTCCAATGTCGGTGCAGACAAAATCAATTAACAGTTCGCCAATGCAGGCGATGTTTTGACCACGCATTAACGGTGTCCCTCCGTCGTCACTCCGGGAGTGGGTGTTGCTCTGAAGGCATTCACAGTTTTATCAATCGCAACCTGACCGTCAGTGCCTGAATCCAGCACGGTATTTTGCTGCGAGGCCGCTTCTATCTGGACGGTGGTCACTGTCAGCGCTTCAAGGCCGTCGGTCGCCAGTAACGCGCTGACTTGAGTTGAGAAACACGCGCTGGCGTCTGCTGCCTCCTGTACGGTGGAGGTTTCGGTGGTGGCGACAATATGGTTATTAGAAATAGTATTGCCATTGCCAGAAACGACCCGAATAATAACCGGTGTTGCGCCGGCTGGCGTAATATATTGCGTGTCAATGGTCTCAGAAATATGGTTTGAAAAGATTGAGTTATTATCACCGTTAATATACAACAGGCCATATAAATCATCTAATCCGTTATTGTAGGCCTGCATTGGTGCCCATGGTTCCCGTTCGCGGAAGAAATGATTTGACGAGACCAGATTCTCAGCACAGCCGCTTTCCATGATCAGCATGCCTGGGTAAAATGAATGGAAGCGGTTACTGCTAATCGATGAGCGAACCACATTGGAGAAATGAACGCTGCTTTTTCCTCGCGGGAAGATATTATTGGCGGTAATTAACAGACCACCGAAGTTTTCCGCGTAAACAGAATAGCCTCTGTAGCCAGCGCCTATTAAGTTATCGGTTATTTTCGAAGCCTGGCCTGACTCACGTAACTCAATGCAGTTCCCGCATTCAGCGATGAAGTTGTTATGGATAGCCAGGGCGTCAGCATTATAAATCGTCACACCGTGTTCAAGATAGACGAGCCCCATGCCATTGATACGGAATGAGTCTTGCGCGCTGGCAATGTAAATCCCCGTCTTGCCGTTGAGATAGCTGTTCTCCGGGTCATTGCTTCCAGAACCGTCATCGACAAAGTGCAAACCGTCAATACAGAAGTCAGCAAACTCGACTGAACTTATACGTGGGTCGCCACTGCGTGCGATATAGAATGCGGCCCCAGCGGATTCCGTCGCACCTTCTTCCGGTGACATATCCACCAGGATACGGCTGCCCCCCGGCCATAATTCATGCCAGTTTGCCCAATCACTTTCGGGCGTATTAAAGCGGATGCTGGAGGACGTAAAACCATGCCCGGAACCCATTATTTTTAGATAGCTAATATCTATCACGATTTGGGTGAGAAGATGATAATCGCCAGGTGGAATATAAATCACCGCGCCTGGTTTACCGCCTTCATTCACATCGTTGTTCGTTTGTCGGCTCTTAATGTCAGCGATAATGCTATTAATCACTTCACCAATGTCATCATACGGATTACCTGAATTCCATTCCGTGACATCGTAATAATTATTACTCGACATGTGTTAAATCCTTCTGGGCAATTAAAATTAAACTGGGTCACTGGGTCACTGGGTCACTGGGTCACTGGGTCACTGGGTCACTGGGTCACTGGGTCACTGGGTCACTGGTGCGCATAAGCGGCACGATAGTGAGTGATGATTGCCTGAGCGCCTGCGAGCTGTATTTGCGTCAGCGTATTGCACGAATAATATCGACGCGTACCGCAGACGCTGCCCTCATTGGCAAAGACTTCAACGATCCCGGCATCGAAGCTTAATGTGACATCCTTTACATGGGATATCGGCGCATAATAACGGCCATCATCCTGACCTTTTTCCCGCAGTGTCAGCGAATTACCATCATATTCGAGGACGATTTCCTGGCTGCTGTCCCCGCTCAGCGTTAGACAGAACGCGGTTGTCGGGGTGAACGCAATTGTGCAGGCTTTACTGCCCTCAGCACTTGACCAAAGCTCATTATCAGCCAGTCTGCTTTGACTGACTGCCAATGATTCTGGCGGTAAAACTGGGGTCATACACAGTTGTTGCTGCCCGTTGAGATGAAAGCGACGCGGTAAAGACATTTCGCCGCAGTACGTGGAATCGATGTTTTTTTGCGTGGCCCAGTTATACAGCCAGGCAAAACCAGTGCGAGCCTCTTCTTCACCCCAGGTTTGCAGGGCGTAGAAATCTGTGCCGAAATCCAGCATTTGTAGCGGTTGTGCCGAAGGGGTGAAATAGCCGTCGCGAAAATCACCGTTTTGCGCGAACAACAGGTTGTGACGACCGGTGACGGGTTCGGTATAGCCTACGATACCAATGATTAACACCCATACGCCATCCAGGCAGAAAAAGTCGGGGCATTCGACGCAGCGGCCACCATTTTCGCGGAAGTAGGCCGGGGCCACGTACAGCACATGGTGAAATTCCCATTGTTCGCTGTCAGCAGAGTGGAACAGCAGCATCGCCGGGTCGCCATTTACGGAGGCACCGAGGATCATATAAAAGGTGGCATCGGCCTCCTCATACCAGACTTTTGGATCGCGAAAATCACAGTCGACGCCAGGAGGCAGTTCAGTTAACACCGTTGCTACTGACGCGGGTTTGTCGTAACTCTTCAGTGGCA
Organism: Scandinavium tedordense; assembly: GCF_024764965.1. NCBI lineage: Bacteria > Pseudomonadati > Pseudomonadota > Gammaproteobacteria > Enterobacterales > Enterobacteriaceae > Scandinavium > Scandinavium tedordense. The sequence goes on from NZ_JALIGG010000058.1 coordinate 140,807, forward strand.
CGGCCATTTTCTGAATTTCGCGATAACCGCGATATAAATCATAAGCTGGCAGTCGCTCGGTATACCAGAAACGGGTTTGCCCTTGTGCATCAATGAACGCGCTGCCGGAAAAGGCACCGCCTGTTGCCCCCAGTGCAGCCAGATTTTGCTCCGGCTGGAGGAAGACCGGGTAGTGTCGCCAGTGATAAAGGTCTTTACTCACCGCGTGGTTCCAGTGCATTGGTCCCCACTGCGTGCTGTGTGGATGATACTGATAAAACAGGTGCCACTCCTCGCCTTTGCGATGCAGACCATTAGGATCATTCATCCAGCCAGTGTGCGGAGAGAAATGTAGCGACGGACGTAAAGGGTCCTGCAAGTATCCGGTGGCAATGTCGTGGTCACTCAACAAACGAAGCGCATTGTCCTGAGTGGCGACAAAACTGACCCCAGTTTCACTCAATGAGTCCGGGTGCCAGGTGTAGCACAGTGAGATCTCGCTGTGCTCTGACAGCCAGTCCAGGCAGGCCGTACCGTCCTGCCACGCGGTCCAGGTAAAATAGTGGTAGTACCCGGGGGCTGTGGTGATTTTAAAAACCACCTCATTCTCTATACGGATGGAAAACAGAGGCTGGGTGGCTGGCTTTGTTTCTTTCAGCCATAAATCAACCCGTTGGCCTTGCTTAACATTAAACGACAGGGACATCTTTATACTCCTGAGCTTGGACTGAGCTGTTTTGCAGTTCTCGTTTAGCGAGGTCGACTTTGATTTTTTCGAGGAATGCATCGTTAAGTTTGAAATAGCGCACTATCCAGGCGCTAAAGAAATAGCTCACCATCGGTAATAACGAAAACATCATAATAATGCCCTGGATGGTCTGCGTATTTTGTTGGGGTCTATTAGCTATATAACCGGTGTAAGACAATATCCAAGCGACAATTGCCCCCGCGACGGCCAGACCCATTTTCAGCATGAACAGGTTACCGGCAAACGAAATACCTGTCAGACGTTTGCCTAATTTCCAGTCACCGTAATCGTCAACGTCGGACATCATTGCCCACAAAATAGGGCCAGACTGAATCAGGTGCAGAATATTAATCACAATAAACAGTGTCAGCAGCGGCGTCAGTGAATGCGGATCGACGAACCACAGAGCGAAAGATAGGATGCCGAGGATGATATTAATAATGCGGAACAATTTAATTTTATCAAAACGATCGGTCAGAGGTTTAGCAATGATGCTACCTAACATATTGCAGGCTACACCAAGGGCCATGAAGAAGGTAATAAACCCTACCGAAGCCTGCATTACATAGGTGGCATAATAAATGGTCACTGCCCCGCGAATGAATGCCGGGAAAACGTTCAGGAAGGTAATCGAGATCATCAGGAGCCATTGGTCATTTTTAATAATGTCTTTGAAATCCTTCCTTAAGGTGTCATTGGCTTTAATTGAGACCACACGCTCTTTAATACTGGAGAAACAGAACAGGAACATTAAGGTGGCTGCGATGCCCATAATCATCATCGTTAACTGGAAACCGGATGCCCGGTTGCCGTCACCTAACCATTCGGTTAACGGTAAAATCGAGGAGGAGACAATTAACGTGGCGAGTCCGTTGAGGAAGAAGCGCCATGACAGGCACCCCAGGCGTTCTTTCTGGTTGAGCGTAATGACGCCAGCGACCGAGCAATAAGGGATATTGATTGCGGTATAAATCAGAGACATGACTAAATAAGTGACCCATGCATAGATGATTTTTCCATTCATGCTCAGGTCGGGCGTTGTGAACATTACCACAGCGCCAAGGCCAAACGGCACGGCCATCCATAATAGCCACGGTCGAAATTTACCCCAGCGGGTGCGGGTCCGGTCACAAATCGCGCCCATAACAGGATCGCTGAAGGCATCGAAAACGCGGATCACCAGAAAGAGGGTGCCGACAATCCTGGGATCAAGGCCATAGACGTCTGTATAAAACCAGGTCAGATAGAGCGCCAGTACACTCCAAATCATACAGGAACCGGCATCACCCATACCGTAGCCGATCTTTTCTTTCAGGCTCAATTTTTCATAAGCGCTGTGTTTTTCTGCGGCTGTAGTAGACATACATATCCCTCAATATTGAACAGTCATAATTACAAAACACGGTATATGACGACCCATGCCATAGTAAAAATAGGGGAGTACAATCTCTCCTGTATATTCTATTTCATTGCTAAGTATAATGATTACAGAGCTGTAATATTAATGTTAACACTGCTCTCTCGAATGATTAAGCGAGAGACGATTTCATACATTTCGATACTTTCCCGATTGTTTTTATTGCTAACCATCTGGAATGCCAGATGCGCGATTTCACTTATGGGTTGCGCGATGCTTGTAATTTTTTTAGTTTGCGCCAATAAGGTATTATCGAAACTAACGATAGCAATGTCCTGTGGAACGGAAATGCCCTTATTATTTAGCCCATCAATAATATAACTGGCGGCAACGTCGTTATACACCATCAAACACGTGCAACTGGTTTCCTGGCTAGCTAATTTTTCAATGATATCGTCCAGGATACTGATATGCCCTGATATTTTTTCACCCGCGCCTTTCGCAATCCAGAATTGGTTCTGTGGATTAAGGATTAACCCATGACCGGTAATTTTTTTACTCCATGCTGATACCTTGCGATTGTCGACGCTCTCCTGTGCAATAAAACCTAATGCGGTATGTCCGGTCTGGATAAAATGCTCTGCGATGCTTTCTGCACCTTTGCTCTGATTAATCGATACCGAATTAAAAAACCGGGAAACCTGCGTCACTACCGCAACTGGAATATGGGTGGCCGCGAGCCACTCTGCAAGTTCAGCTTCCGCTTCAGTGGGTACCCACAGTAAACAATCAATTCCCATCCCAATCAGGGTATGAACTATCTGTTTATCCTGCAGCGGTTGGTTCTGGTGTGTTTTAACGATCACCGTCTTGCCAATGTATCGCGCTTCTTCCTCAAAGGTCGCCAGCAGTTCGCAAAAGTGCGGATTGACCAGGTTCGGCAGCACGACGGCGATTAGACCAGAACGTTTGCCGCTCAGTTGAAACGTACTTTTACTGGGCACGTAACACAGGAAGTCCATCGCATCATGTACCGCCTTACGCGTTTCAGGCACCACACTGGGATGATTGTTCAGCACCCGCGATACGGTAGCCGTTGATACACCTGCTTTTTTTGCAACATCTTTAATGGAAGCCATGATGATGAAATGTGTCCTCTAAATCGTGAAGTCACTATAAAGTGTGATAGAGGTCAAAAATGCAAGCCAGGTCACATGTTGTTGCGTTACATGAAACCCGGTTTACGCTCTCACTTCTTCACAGAAAGCGGGTTGCTCATTTTTTGCATAATCTCGACGCTTTATTTTTTTTAAATAACAAATGACTGACAGGTTAGTCATTTATTATGTAACCTAACGAGTTCTAATATTCCATAGGGTATCGAGTTGCCCTGATGAGTAACGGGCGCAACAGTTTCTATAACATGAGGCTGCTGACGAAACCTGGACCGTTAAAAATAAAATCAACGGCGCCGAGCCATATTAATTGGATTTAAAAAACACCAGTGCATAGAGTTTCAATTTTGAGATGTAAAATGACCACAAAAAAAATAGTACTGACTGCAATAGCTTTAGGAATGGCAACTAATGCAATGGCTACTGAAAACAGCGAAGAGTTGGCAAAGAAACTTAATAACCCTATATCTAATTTGATAAGTGTGCCATTTCAGTATGATTATGATAAGGATGTAGGTCCGAATAAAGGTTCCAGAAATCTTCTCAATATACAGCCTGTCATGCCCATTGATTTTTCGGATGATGCGATAATCATTAGTCGAACGATCGTCCCTGTGGTTAGTGAAAGGAATGTGACGCCTGGAAGTGGAATACAAACAGCAGTAGGGGATATTACTCAAAGCTTTTGGTATTCACCAAAGAAAAAAACATCCAATGGCTACATTTGGGGTATAGGCCCGGTATTGACAATTCCTACCGGTTCTTCCATATCCAGCAAAAGCTGGGGGGCAGGCCCCACCGCAATCCTGCTTAAACAGGAAGGGCAATGGACCTACGGCGCTCTGGTTAATCATGTGTGGGATTATGCAGGAAAAAGCAATCGCGCTCATACCAGCCAGACTTTACTTCAACCGTTTGCCAGTTATACATGGCCAACGGCGACCTCTCTTGTCATGAATACAGAATCCACTTATGACTGGAGAGAAAGCCAGTGGAGTGTGCCTGTTAATCTTATGGTGAATCAGGTGGTGAAGGTCGGAGGGCAAATAATGCAGTTCGGTACCGGGGTGAGATATTGGGCGGTCAGTGATGATAATCACGGTCCTGCTGGATGGGGTCTGCGACTGAATGTGACATTCCTGTTCCCGCAAAAATAATCGCTTTTGTGGTGAAATTAAAAAGGGAGCCATCGGCTCCCTTTTATTATTTCAGTTCAGCTTATGGCGTAACGATGTTAAACCAGAATTCGAACTTATCCATATAACTCAGCAACTCATTAAGCTTGTTGGCGTCGCCGGTGATTTTCATCTCACCTTTGTCTTTAGCCTGTTGCATCGTCTCTTCCTTCAGCACAATACGGTCCAGCGTATCGCGGGAAAGAGTGATGGTGGCATCGGCTTTATCGGCCTGAGCATTTGGCGTGTGGTTAAGCACACCGTTCTCCAGTTCAAGCTTGTATTTACCGCCCTGGTCACCGAAGTCGACGTTAAGCGTTACATGCGCATTCGCCGCTTTTTCTCCGTTAATATGAACAGCCATATAATCGAAGAACATTTCCGGCGTCATGGCACGGACGGTATCCGGGCTCGCGGTGTTTGGCGTTGCGGCTTTGACGACACCGTTACGCAGCTCCTTGGCACCCGACAGGTAGAAGTTACGCCATGGACCAGATTCTGCCTGATAACCCATCTGCTCAAGAGCATCGGCTTCCAGATTGAGCGCCGTTTTGTTTGTCGGATCGGCAAACACCACTTTGCTGACAACCTGCGCTACCCAACGATAATTGCCCTGGTCGTAGTCAGATTTGGCTTTTTGCAGGATGTTATCCGCGCCGCCCATATACTCGACGTATTTCTTCGCCGCTTCTGCTGGTGGCAGCTCATCCAGGGTTGCCGGGTTGCCATCGAACCAGCCGAGATAGAACACGTAGGTTGCTTTCACATCGTGACTGACCGAACCGTAATATCCGCGGCTCGCCCAGGTCTTCTCAAGCGTCGGTGGCAGTTTAAAGTTAGCGGCGATTTCATCACGGGTAAGACCTTCATTAGCCATACGCAGCGTCTGGTCATTGATATAACGATACATATCGCGCTGACCTTTCATCAGGTTGACGACGTTATCTTGGCCCCAGGTTGGCCAATGGTGTTGAGCGATAATGATTTCGGCATCGCTACCCCAACGATCGATTGCGGCGTTGATGTATTTAGACCATGCCAGCGGATCACGAATTTTAGCGCCACGCAGAGAATACGTGTTATGCAGGGTGTGAGTGACATCCTCTGCAGCTTCGATCATCTTCTTCTCTTTGACGTACCACAGCATCTCTGAAGGTGCTTCAGAGCCTGGGGCCATCATAAAGTCGTAGGTCAGACCATCAATGACTTCTTCCTGGCCTGTATGGGTGATGTAATCCGTCGGTGCCAGTAACGTTACTGTACCTGCGGAGGTAGTGGTCCCGAGACCCGCACCTACCTGGCCTTTGGCATCAGCCGGCAGCAGGTTGCCGTACATGTAGCTTGCACGACGACTCATGGCATTACCCGCCATGATGTTTTCGTCTACCGCAGCGCCCATGAAGCCTTGCGGAGCATAGATTTTAACTTTGCCAGATTTAACATCAGCCTGGTCAACGACACCGCGAACGCCGCCATAGTGGTCAACGTGGCTGTGGGTGAAAATAACCGCGACGACAGGTTTTTTGCCGCGATTTTTGTAGTACAGATCCAGGCCGACTTTCGCTGTTTCAGCAGAAACCAGCGGGTCGATAACGGTAATCCCGGTCTTACCTTCAATGATCGTCATGTTTGAAAGGTCGAGATTACGAATCTGATAAACGCCGTCGGTGACTTCAAACAGGCCGCTGATGTTGATCAGCTGGGACTGACGCCACAGGCTTGGGTTTACAGTGTCTGGCGCTTTGTCGCCTTCTTTAATAAAGGCATATTTCTGAGGATCCCAGACAGTATTGCCTTTCTCACCCTTGATGACTTCCTGCGGTAACGGAGCAATAAAGCCCTTATGCGCATTGGTAAAGTCGGTGTTATCAGAAAAAGGCAGTTTGCTATAAAGCGCTTCGTTTGCCTGTTTTGTTGCCGCGGTGGCATCGTTGGTCGGGGCCTGAACTGCCGCAGTCACTGACAACGTTGTCAGTAACCCCGCGACAGCCAGACCTCTGGCAATCATATTCAATCTCATTCGTTAACCTCCTGGTAGGATTTAGCGTGTTCAGTTTACTGGGTAGTAGTGTGACTTTGCGTCAGCACCAGCATCGCAGCATAATGATTTGCTTTAAACTGTAGTTCTGGAATGTAAAAATGCAACGTACAGCACTGAAAATGTTGAAAAAATCTTCATTCCCCGGTCGCCAGATTGATCAGGTATTTATTGAGGGTATTTTATGCGCCTTATATTATCTGAATAGTCCCAAATGGTACTGTTTGTTTATTATTGGATGATGGTGAGGTGTAAATGGAAAAAGACGTTGCAGTTTTCAGATGCTATACTGCAGAATGATTTTAAAGTGTATTCAGGTGTGACATGAAAGCCAATTTTGAAAATATCCACCATTATTATCAATCGCTGGATTTGGGGCGTTACATAGATGATGTTTGCAAGGGTGGTGATGTTTTTACCCTTGCGCCTGCAGACTATATAAAAACCTTGCCGGGCTTTATTTATATTGTTCTTAATGGTTCAGTGGCTATTTCTCATAAAGATGATGAACTGACTGTGGGTAATACGATTGAGTATATGCCTATCGGACTGATGGAGGAATATTGTCCGCTGTTGAGTTTTGAATATAAATGCATGACACCCGTGACTGCCGTGAAGATACCGTGCGAAGCTTTTACTGCGCTTTTTTATCAGAGCCCAGAACATATGCGTGCTTTGTCTAAAGTGCTTATTTTTATGACTATATTTTCACTTGAGTTGCTCGCGGAAAGAAAACAGCTAACCAGTTATCAAACCATCAAACCGATGCTACATCGTTATCTCTACCGAACGCGAACATTTGAGAACGAAAAAGAAGGGCTGGCGAATTTTATTATGCGTCGCACGAAGCTCTCCCGGACGCATGTCTTCCGAGTACTCGCGGATCTCAAAGAGGGCGGGTACATCACGATGGAAAAAGGAAAGCTGATTTCAATTAATAAAACGCTTCCGGAAGATTATTAATCCAGCGTACGGTGTTCGGTTCAACAAGACATGGCGCTCGTTCCACTCAAAAAAGTTCAGCCAAGCCAGGATTTACTCAGAGCATTCTTGCTTTTACCGCACGGAATGTCAGGACCCAAAAAATCGTTTGTGTCCTAATTATGCGCTCGATAAAAATTAATTTCTGAAAATGAATCAAGCTAATTCCTGCTCCCTCTATCGTGCTTGCATGACGAGATGTTCTTGGTCATTTAACCTCTTAGTGACAGCGGCATGAAAAACACGATTTCCCACAGTAAATATCCCGTATCACTGGCCTGCGCTTTATCTGGGCTTGCCATCGTATCGTTTTGTATCGCTGGTGCGATGCTGGCGATGTTTGTCAGCACCGGCATGGATGAGACTATCCGCTATACGGGCGAGAGACTCATTCAGTCCAGCGGTGCGAATGTCGTGCAAACGCTGGAAGACTATATGGATCTTCCGACCGTCACCAACCAGCTTTTTGCGCGCACCTACGAGAACAGTGACCTCGATGCGTTAAGCGCCACGCAGGTTGCGGAAACCTTAAAGCAGCTGATCAAAACCGATCGCTTTGGTCATGTTTCGGTCGACAGGATGTCCTTCACCACGCCTGACGGGAATTATGTTGCGTTCAATCGCCTCGATGTTAATAACAAAAAAATCCTCAACATGGAGAAGACATCTGGAGATGAGCATAACATTCTGAACGTCTATGAAGGATCGACGGAGTACTCACGGGTTGTTAAAACAGTATATGGTTTCAATAAGTTGGTTCAGCCGTGGCTTGAAAAAGCAGAGCAGTCTAAAAAGTCATTTTGGTCCCACATTTATCCGCGCTCATATAACAAAAATGCCAGAATGTTGGCATACAGAACGCCGGTATATAATCGCGCAGGCAAATTTCTGGGGGTTATTGCATCGGAGATTATGCCCGATAGCATGAGCCGCTATGTCTGTGAAGTGTTGCCTTTTAAAGACAACACCATACTGATAATGGACAGCGACAATAATATTGTTTCTTCGTCAGAAATGCCGATATCGCCTGCGCTCATGCAGCCCGAACTGGCAAGCGCGGCAAAAGAGCATCACCAGACCGATGGAAAGAGACTGGCAACTAAAGAGTTGCGCCAGCTTTTAACGCCTGAAATTATGGAAAAGAGTAGCCATCAGGACAGTCCGGCAGAGATTACGTCAGGTAAAGGCGATAAGTATATTGTTCATACCATAAAATATAGCAGCACCGATCGAGAGCTTTACGGCCATGTATTGCTGATAACATCGCAGGACTCATTGTCGGGCACCATCAAGAAAACGATTATTGCGTTTGCTATCAAAATCATGGGGCTGTTTGCCATTGTGTACCTCATTGCGGCCATTGTTCTGCGTAACTTTTTCAGTCCGCTTAACAATATCATTGGCAAAAACAAAGACCTGTTGAACATGCAGTGGAAGCCGGAGGAGAACAAAAGACTGTTCCCGGAAGTGGCGACGCTGGATTCCAGTTTCTTCAGACTTTCCCGTGAGCTGGCCTCCCGTACTGAAAAGCACCGCAAGTTGGTTGAGGAAGACAAACTGACTGCCCTGCCAACACGCGCCGGGATGCTCAGCAAGCTGGAGTCCTACGAAGGTAGAAACCTGCTTGCCCGTATTCACGTGAGCAATGCCGCAAATATTTCCCGGGTGATGGGGCTTGAGTATTCCGGCCGCTTCCTGCGGAGTTTTGTTAGCCGAATGAAGAATACCTTACCTGACGGGACGCTGCTGTGCCGTGATGACTATGGCAGTTTTCTGGCGATATTCCCTGAGGTTTATGAACAAAAAGATTTGATGTTCTTTGAGGATATTCTGCAGTCACTGTTCCTTGATATTAAATCCGATGGAGACGCTGAAACTGAACGTTACTGCTTTATCGGGAATTCTGGGGTGTTCTTTGGTCACCTGACACAGGAACGCATGCCGGAAGTGATCTTGAATTCCGGGATTGCCGTGCAGCACGCTGAAAAAATAGGCAATGGCGAGTCGTTGGTCTTTGTGCAGGAAATGCAGGAGCAGGGGCTGGAGAATATTCGTCTGCATGAAAAATTACAGCATGCTATCGCCAACGACGAATTCCATATCGTAATGCAGCCGATCATTAATCTCGATAATCAGAATAGCTGCAATGAAGGTGAGAGCCTGATTCGCTGGCAAACGCCGGACGAAGGGTTTATCTCGCCGATCAAGTTCATTAGCCTTGCGGAAGAGTCGGGGCTGATCATTCCGATTGGGCGTTGGGTCATCGCTGAATCCTGTAAGCAATTGGCGAAGTTTATCGCGCGCGGTGGTCCGAAAAACTTCAAACTGCACGTCAATATTTCAGCAATGCAGCTGCAGCAGCCTGATTTTGCTTCGCATTTGTTCACCTGTATTCAGGAGAACGAACTGATGAACGGCAACATTTGCGTCGAAATCACCGAAAGTACGCTGATGAAACATACCGATCAGATTGTCGATACGCTTAAGTATTTGCGCCGCCTGGGCGTGAGTGTGGCGATTGATGATTTCGGTTCCGGCTATTCGAGCCTCTCTTATTTGCACTCTTTCCCCTTCGACTGCCTGAAAATCGACAGGACGTTTGTCTCTGACATTCTGACTAATGAAAAAAATGCGGCGGTGGTTTCGTCGGTGCTGACGCTCGCCAAAAGCTTTAACGTGCCGCTGGTGGCTGAGGGCATGGAGACGCTGGAGATGGTTGAGAAGCTACAGGAAATGGGATGTGAACTGGTGCAGGGGTACTACTTCTCCAGACCACTTCCCTTCGATGACTTTACGGCAACGGTGAATCGAGGCTGACGGCGCGTTATTCGTCGACCAACCACATGTCCGCTTCTTCGAACATTTCCTGAACGGCGCGGCTAATCTGTTCCTTTTCATGCTTGCTGGCGTCAGTGTTGATCGCCGGCAGCGTCATCATTGGCTTAACGCGAATGTCTGCCTCCGGGAAAATCTGCTGAACGCGACGGGTGAGTTCATTCAGAATTTTTTCTTGCGCGCCAGGCAAGCCTGCGAAATTTCGTTTGTCATAAATCAGTTCGACGAACATGACTGCTTCCTTTGTACAGTTTAGATGTACACTTTTATACTGTATGGATACTCAGTGTCAAGGCCGCAGTGGCGGCGATAAGCACAAGTATGTTCTGTTAAAGCCAGTCAGGGAGTGCTGTAGCATTAATGACTTAGAGGAAACATGCGGAGACTGGCAGAATCGCGACTACGTTTAAAACGATAAAAAGTGGCCATCATGAAAAAAAGTGCACTCATCGCAGTCAGTTTTCTGTTTCTCGCCAGCCAGTCCAGTTTTGCAGGAAGCAAAACTCTGGTGGAGTACGGCGTGGTTCAGCAGAGCCGTATCATCAGCGAGGCTAACGGGCAGTATCATCCATTACGAACCGTTGCAGCCGGGGCCTTGGGTGGCGTTGTTGGTCACCAGTTCGGCAAAGGAAAGGGCAAAACCGCAATGACCGTGGCTGGCGCAGTTGCCGGGTCGGGGGCTTCACGCTACCACCAAAGCACACAGCAGGCGCCACAGCAGGTGGATTTGCTGATCAAAACTGACTCTGGGGCTACTATCGACGTCGTCCAGTCGTATACCGGCGGGGTTGTTTTCAATCCAGGCGACAAAGTACGCATCCTGACCAAAGGCTCAGACACCACGGTCGATAAATCAGTGTAACCGCGCTACTCCGCAGATAACAAAAACGGGAACCTTTGGGTTCCCGTTTTTATACCTATTGCCTGACAGCGCTCAGGGTGATGCACTCAGCGCGTGCCTCAGCAGTAAGGTGTCGAATTACCTGGCAGCGAGCTGCGACGCTGAAAAGAGCGTGCCACAATAAGGGCAGAGCAAAGGACTATTTTTCTTGATTCTTGATGGGCTGTGCATTGATTTCTTTGCACATTTCGGACATGAACATTCCGCGGGTTGGGAAGGGCGAAGTTGACGATTTTTACGTTCAGCCATGTGTATTCCTTATATGTTGGCGCAAAACAATACCTCAATAGTTCGCGAAAAGCCCTCATTCATTTTTTTATTTTTAACAAAGCAGACTTTTCCCGACACTGACAAATCTTTTGAGATAAGCCTTGCTTAATAAAGTTAATCATGCGTTAATGCTCTATCGGTTTGAACATACACGTTATCTGAAACAGTTCTCTTAAGTCGTCCTCATCATTTTTTCTCCTTGATGTACCTTCTTCAGTCCTCTTAGAAACAACAGGTTTTCAAACCAACACTGCCTGCGGGCGAAATAATAATTAAAGGTAAAAAAACATGTCTAACCAAATGACTGGTATTGTTAAATGGTTTAATGCTGAAAAAGGTTTCGGCTTTATTACACCAAAAGACGGAAGCAAAGATGTCTTCGTACATTTCTCTGCTATCCAGAGCAACGATTTCCGTACTCTGTATGAAAATCAAGAAGTTGAATTCGCCGTTGAAGCAGGTCCTAAAGGTCCTTCCGCTGTCAACGTGGTTCCACGCTGAGGGCCTGACTATTACTGACTCAATTCACTTCCGCTGCCCTTGCTGCCACGGTTCGCAATATCGGACTTCATCCTTCGATGTTACTGAAAAAAATCCGTTCGGTGCAAAATGTATTTTTTGCAAATCAGCAATGATCACCGCCGATAATATTTACACCTGGCAACGTCCTGTTTCTGTTTCCGCAATTACTGAAATCAGAAAGTAATATTCACGACGTTATCAGATAAATACTATTTTAATTAGGACAGGTGACAGACTTACATCCATCCGGAGAACGAATGAAAAAAGTGCTCGTGTTTTTTAACGCCGAACCTCTTACCGTCGTCTCCGTAATGCCTGATGAACAGTCAATACGTCGTGAATATCCGAACGGAGAGGAGGCAAATTTGATAATAATGTCTGCCAGTTTTCCCTCTCTGACCGGCGATCATAATGTAATCCACGTTGCCACAGACAGAGAACTTGCTGCAGAAGATATCCTCAAAGCAGCCGAAAAGTACCTGTAAAACTGATTGTCCAGATAACCGCCCAATGGGCGGTTTTTTTATGCCTGTTGTTTGTGGGTATCGTTAGCTAAAAAGCTTACCTTTCAGCAGCCCCATACCTTCAGACAGCAGGTCTTGTTGCTGATTGACCTGACCGTCAGGTGAAAGCGTATCGACGACCTTCGGCAAATGCTCGGCAATCAGGTTCGACGCACTTTGCGTGTCGATGCCCAGTTTGGCGGCGAGATCCGCAACGGCAGGAGAACCCAGAGCGGACGTTATCTGGTCACCCGATACCGGGTGGTTTGTACCGGTGCTTATCCATGATTCAACCACGGCACCCAAGCCACCCTGCTGAAATTTTGCCAGTAGTCCGGATACGCCGCCTTGCTCGTTAATCCACGTTAATATCGCCTGATAGGTACCAGCCTGTCCGTCCTGACCGCCGAACATACCTGCCACCTGGTCGAATAAACTCATAATGTCATTCCTCACTGTTCACTGCGTGAATTCATCGGCCCAAACCGAAGTGCATTTAGCGGGATGAGTCAAAAAGAATGCGAGGCGAGCCTCACAACACTTAAGTATAAAACACCCTACTGGGTTCTGTTTTTCTTTACCTGGAGGGCGGGAGAGAAGGGCTGTCAGGGCCATTCGCTGCTAAAAAGAGCAACCGTACCGCTATGGACTAAAAACAGATATCCGCCGGGTTAATTTAGTGTTAAAACTGCGCCGGAAAATTCCATCAGAGAAGTCTGTAATGCAGCTGGAACAATTTAAAACAAAGAACGGTAAGCGTTTTATTCTGGCGGTCACCGTCATCTTTGTCATCGCGCTGACGCTTGTGGGACATGCAACTTTTGGCGGGGTGGTCGAGGAGTACGATTTACCGTATCACGTCTGGTCTAATTCGATGTTCATCATGCAGGGTGCGATGGTGCTGGTATACAGCATTGTTTTCACGCTGCTGTGCTCCATTCCGCTGGGATTCATTCTGTTAGAGCCTGACCGCGACCAATAAGTGTTTCAGCCTGAACGCCGGGCAGCGGGCGTTCAGGATGCGTTAATCCTCTGCTGACGGGCCTTTTTATCCAGATACATAGCGGCATCGGCCGCCTGAATGGCGCTCTCTGCGTCCAGCTCATGCGGGTTGACGTCGATGGTGCCAATGCTGGCGCCAGGATAATTAATCGTGTGGCCGCTCAGTAGATAATGGCCGCGGATTTGACGGCGCAGCAGGTCGATAAACGGCGCTGTCTGACCGCTGGACGTGATTTCACAAGCGATGAGAAACTCATCTCCGCCCAGACGCCCAACGATATCCTCATTGCTCATCACAGAGGTCAGTCGCTGGCCTACCTGAGTTAAGAATGCATCCCCGGCCTGATGGCCATGAACATCATTAATTTCTTTAAAATCGTCGAGATCGATAAATGCCACCAGGACGTGGGACTGGTTCACTCGTGCACGTTCAAACAAAATATCGAGGTGCTCATAGACGGCGCGTCGATTGGCAAGGCCCGTCAGCGCATCGGTGTAGGAGTGAGCGATCAGCGCCTCGTTGGCCTGACGCAACTGCGTCACCAGTGACTCTTTTTCGATGTAGCGCGCAATCAGGCTCGCGAACAGGTGTAGCACGTGTTCGCTGTTAATGCTGTAACTGTGCTGGTCGCGGCTGGACGCGCAGAGCGTGCCGTACAGTGAACCATCAGTTAGATGCACGGGCGTGGTGAAAAAGGTGCTGATCCCCAGCGCCTGCGCGGCATGGCAGTCCGGCCAGCGCGTCTTCACGTCATTGCTGAAATAGTGCTGTTCGTCTACCGCGCGTTTGCACAGCGTTTCATCCCACGGAACGGCAAAACCTTCAGGGATCTGCATATCGCTGCTGTTACGGGCGTACACGATATGCTGTAAACGGGTTGCCGTATCGATTCTGGTCAGATAGGTCGATTCCATATGCGTCACCATCGCTAGCATTTCCAACAATTGGCGCACTAAGCTCTCGAGTGACTGTTCGGTGGCGAGGGTTTGTGAGACGCGGGCAAGAATAATATCTGACATGACCTGAAAACTCCCGTGCAGTAACGGCAAAAACTGCACGCTATGCTGAAAATATCGACTATCTAAAAATAGTAAACCATGAATACATCACGTGTTATACATCGAACAAGCAAGAATGCGAGACTTCTTGGGCAAAAAAAGGTTCATCATGGATAAGCGTGAACCAAAAAAAAAGCCCCGCCGGGGGAGGCGGGGCAAAAACTCATTGATTATGGAATGATGTGTTCTCGGGTCATAACGAGAACGCTCCTAATCTAATTTGCAAAAGTGCAGTTAAAATGAAGAAATAGTGAAGATTAAGTCAAATTAGCCACACATAAAGGATGCTATCTCAATGAAATATGCTGGATTACTGCTGCCGCTTCTGCTGGCAGGTTGCACGACCGCTGAACAAAGCGACGCACCCCCTCCGCCAAATATCGGCATGGCAAACCCTGCTGCGGTTTACTGCCAGCAAAAAGGCGGCACGTCTGTGCCCGTACAAAGCCCTCAGGGAGTGCGTTCAGACTGTAAGCTGCCTGGCGGGGAAGTGATTGACGAATGGACTCTGTATCGTCGGGATCATAAGCAATCGTGACAGCACGCTGCTCTCCAGGATACAATTGAAGATAAGATTAATCTTAATTTCAGAGTGTGTGAGAGCAGCATGTTTCAGCTTAAACCGGGCACATTGGCGATGATCATCGCTGCCCGTACGCCCGCAGGCCGGGCGAATATCGGTAAATCAGTATCGCTGTTTGCCCTATGCCAGCCGGGTGAACGTGTCCTGAACCCTGTCAACGGCGTGGTCACCGAACTGCCGTGTGAGGCCCAGCGAGCGCTGTGGCTGGTGACGGGTGAGGTTCAGTCTGCGGACGGTCAGTCTGGTTTTTCATTTGTTCGCCCTGAACATCTGATGCCACTGACGCCTGACATGCTCCCCGCCGATGAGCTGGAAAAAGTAACGGAGTAACACGGTTAACAGGATTACGCCTTCTCGTCCTGTTCCGCAATCCAGGCCAGCAGCGCCGGAATTTGCTCATGTGAAAACACCACAATCCCATGTTGGCGCAAAAGCGCGGCGGCAACGCCGTTGCCTGCGATTTTTTTGCCGCTAAAGCTCCCGTCATAAATTTCGGTGCTCCCGCAGGTAGGGCTGCCGTCCGTTAACAGCGCCGCAGAGCATCCCGTGCTTTGAGCCGCCTTAAGCGCCAGCCAGGCCGCAAGCTGATAATGGGCGGTGACATCGGCCCCGGTGCTTTCGATAATACGCGCCTGGTCCGTCATCACCTGTTCACCCGTACCGGCGACAATTTCGGCCGACGGGCGCGGAGTCGGTAAACCGGCCGCGAGTTCCGGACAATGAATGATCAACCTGTCTTCTGCCCGCAACATTTGCAGCAATTCACCCAACTGGGTTTTGGCGCTGGCGTTATAGCGCACCGGATGTCCCATCAGACAGGCACTCACCAGAATTTTCGTTTTCATCGCAGCTCCGTATTTTCCCGCTGAAAGAGTAATACGAACCGCGAACAGATGAAACGATCGCCAACTGCACATTCTGGGGATTGTTCTGCACGCAAAACCCCGGTAGGCTGGTGTTCCTTATGTAGTCCGAAAACTGCACAGCATAAGGAACCCTTCATGGAACTTGCTTCAAATAAAAAGACACTACGAATTGCACTGGTCGGTGATTTTAATCCTGAGGTGATTGCGCACCAGGCGATCCCGCTGGCGATTGACGATGCCGCCGCCGTTCAGGAACTCACCGCCGATTACGATTGGGTCGCCACCACCGACATCAAAAGCGCTGACGATCTGGTGGGCTATGATGCAATCTGGCTGGTTCCCGCGAGCCCATACCAAAACGCTGAAGGGGCGTTGATCGCTATCCGCTACGCGCGCGAAAACAGCATTCCGTTCCTCGGCACCTGCGGCGGTTTCCAGCATGCGATCCTCGAATATGCTCGCAACGTGCTGGGCTGGCGCGATGCGGCACACGCCGAAACGGACACCGAAGGCCGAATGGTGATTGCGCCACTGGCCTGCTCGCTGGTGGAGAAATCAGACACCATCGAACTGCGCGCCAACACCATCATCGCCAAAGCGTATGGTCGCCTCAGCATTGAAGAGGGCTATCACTGCAACTACGGCATTTCACCGGATTTCGCGGCAGAACTTGAGGAAGGCGCGTTGCGCGTCACCGGCTGGGACGAAGAAGGCGAAATCCGCGCGATTGAACTCATGACTCACCCGTTCTTTGTCGGCACCTTGTTCCAGCATGAGCGCAACGCGCTGGCTGGCCGCCCGGCACCTCTGGTCCACGCGTTTCTTCGCGCAGCAGCAAATTAAGAATCGCCCGGCGACACGTCGTTTGCACGGGCCTACAATATGGCGTAGGTCCGGTAAGCGTAGCGCCACCGGGCAATTTACATCTGTCCGCCGATTTCCCGTTCACGCCCTGCTAATCCCCCAAACACTGCCATCACCAGCGAGATAACGGCGACCGCAATCAGCGGAATGTGCCAGTCTCCGCTAACGTCATGAATTCGACCCATCGCCGGAGGCCCACAGGCCGCCAACAGATATCCGACCGATTGCGCCATACCGGATAACGCCGCCGCCTGATGTGCAGAACCGGCACGCAGGCCAATAAACGTCAGTCCGAGGATCATCGTCGCGCCACAGCCAAAGCCGAAGATCAGCGTCCACAGCATCGCCTGCTGCGGGAATAGCCAGAAGCCGACGGCGCTCACGGCGCACATCAGCGCTACACTGATGGCAATCCCGCGCTGGTCTTTGAGTTTAAACAGTACCAGCGGGATCAGCAGCCCCGGTACGGCGGTCGCCAGCTGCAACAATCCGTGCAGAGAACCGGCCTGCGCTTCACTGTAGCCGTGACTGATTAGAATGGCGGGCAGCCAGCCCACGATCACGTAATACACCAGCGAGTTAAGCCCAAGGAACAGCGTCACCTGCCAGGCCAGCGCCGAACGCCAGATACCTTTGCTGTGCAGGCTGCGCGCACCAGTCACCGTGCCCGGCGTGTGATTGCGCAACTGCGGTAACCAGACGACCAGCGCCAGCAACGGAAACGCCATCAGCGCCAACAGTGCGCCGTGCCAGCCCGCGCCGCTCAGGGCAATCGGCACCACCATAGCGGAACCTACCGCCGCAGCAATCCCCATTGTCAGCGAGTAAGCGCCGGTCATTTTCGCCACGTGACCGGAAAAATCACGCTTGATCAGGCCCGGCAGCAAAACGTTCCCCAAGGCAATGCCGCAGCCGATGATGGCGGTTCCGACGAACAGCAGGCTATTCGAGGGCAGTGAACGCACGGCTACCCCGGCGCAAATCAGCAGCAGGGCAACGATAAGGCTGCGCTCCATGCCAAAACGGCGCGCAACGCCTGCAGCCAGTGGTGAAATCAGACCAAACGCGAGTAGCGGCAGGGTAGTCAGCATCCCGGTTTGGGCGGTGGACAGCCCGTAGTCGGCACGAATGCTGTCAAGCAGTGGGGCGGCACCAGTAAACGTCACGCGTAAACAAGTGGCAATTAACAGGATGCCCGCAATTAAAAGCAGATTCTGGCGTGGGGTAGTCATGGACACAGTACTCATGGTGTTCTCTTTCATTCTTTAGTGCGACTACGATAGCGCCTTTTCGCTATGATGAAATCAAGCTAAAATGACAAATAATCGCTAATATCGGACAAAAGTAATGATGGCAGGACTGGGGCTTGAAGGGTATGAACCCGATAGCCAGCACGACGCAGCGGCGGCGTTTCGCGTTCAGGTTGTGGAAGACGAGCAGCACATCCCGGAGCATCAGCACCGCAAAGGTCAGCTGATCCTGGCCCTGCACGGAGCAATTACGTGCGAAGTGGAAAATGCGCTTTGGATGGTGCCGCCGCAGTATGCGGTGTGGATCCCCGGCCAGGTCCCCCACAGCAACCGCGCGACGCCGGGAGCCAGGCTCTGTTTTCTTTTTATCGAACCCGGCGCGGCGGCGTTACCGACACACTGCTGTACGTTGAAAATCTCACCGCTGGTGCGGGAACTCATTCTGAATCTGGCGGTTCGCCACGAATCTCCGCAACGGGACCCGGCGACGCTCCGGCTGATCCAGGTGCTGTTTGACGAGTTGCCACAGCAGCCGCAGGAACAGCTCCAGTTGCCGGTTTCTGCCCATCCAAAAATTCGCCTGATGGTGGAAAAGATGGAGGCGGAACCGGCGGTGTGGCAAACGCTGGGGCAGTGGGCGAGTTATTTTGCGATGAGCGAACGCAATCTGGCCCGGCTGGTGGTGAAAGAGACCGGGCTGAGTTTTCGCCGCTGGCGGCATCAGCTACAGCTGATCCTGGCGCTACAGCTGTTGATCCGTGGTCAGAGCGTGCAGCAGGCCGCACACGCGTTGGGCTATGACTCAACCACTGCGTTCATTACCATGTTTCGTAAAGGATTAGGCCAGACGCCGGGCCGATATCTCAGCGGGCTGGCTACCCCTTCCCAATAAGTATCGAGACCAGTCCGGCAGCGATAAGCGGTCCGACCGGTACGCCGCGAAACAGCGCCACACCGAGCACGGTCCCCACTAAAAGGCCCGCGACCAGCTGCGGTTGTGTCCCCATCAGTTGAACGCCGCGCCCGCCCAGCCACGACACAAACACACCAACCGCAATCGCGATCAGCGATTTCCAGTTCACGAACGAGTGCAGCAGCGTTGACGCCGGCAGCGTCCCGCTGGCGATAGGTGCCATCACGCCGATGGTTAGCACGATAATACCCATCGTCAGACCCTGCTTTTCAATCCAGGGGAAGAAGGTATTCAACGGCGTAACGCGCACGATGATCAGCACCAGAATGGAAACGGCGACGGTGGTGTTGTGACTGACCAAGCCGAGCGCTGCCAGCCCCAGAAGAATTAACAGGGTAGGGTCAAACATTAGGGAGTCCTTGCCAAAAAAAGTAAGCCTGTTCACTGTACGCGAAATAGCGTGCATAAACAGGCTTCTATATAACAATCTTATTTTTTTGGGCGTCTGCCCGAAGGTCAGTTTGTTAAGACGCTGACCAGCTGACTGCCTTCACGGATAAATACCGGGATTGTCTCCAGCGGGGCATCCACGCAGATGCGTTCGCCACCGCGATAGCGTTCACCGTTGAGAGCAACCCAGTTAGCACCCGCCGGGAGCCAGACGTCGCGCTGACGTTGCCCGGCGTGAATCACCGGGGCAATCAGCAAATCTTCGCCGAACAGGTATTGGTCTTCGATTTCCCAGCTCTGTTTTTCCTGTGGATAGTGCCAGAACAGCGGACGCATCAGCGGATCGCCGTGCTGATGTGCATTGTCATAGAGCTCATCTATATACGGACGCAGTTTTTCGCGCACCGACAGCCAGTGTTGCATGATGTCGAAATTGGCTTCGCCGTAGCTCCATAGCTCATTCGGTGCACCGCTGTTACATTGCGCAATGCCGTCGCGGTAGCGCTCCGGTGGCTGAATTTGCGGCTCGCGATAACCGTGCATACGCAGAACCGGGCAGAAGACCGCCCACTGGAACCAGCGGATCAGCAACTCGTGGAAGGCGGGATCGTTAACGTTACCCCCCTGGAAACCGCCGATATCCGTCGTCCACCACGGAATGCCCGCCAGCCCCATGTTCAGCCCCGCGGCAATCTGGTTACGAAACGCATGGAATGAAGAGTGCACATCGCCCGACCAGGCCAGCACGCCATAGCGCTGGCTGCCGGCCCAAGAGCAGCGCACCAGGTTGACAATATCCTGCTCGCCATTGGCTTTCAGCCCATCGTAAAAACCCTGGGCAAAATCACGGGGGTAGCGGTTGCCGACTTCCAGCACCGGGCCTGCGTGATAGCGGTAGTTGTCAAAATCGTAGGCGCGGTATTCTGGCTCGGCTTCATCCAGCCAGAAGAGTTTGATGCCCAAATCGTAGTAATTTTCCTTCACCGTTTCCCAGACAAACTGCCGCGCCTGCGGATGTGTGGCATCGAAGAACGTGGTGTTGCCCATAAAATCGAGATTGACCTGCACGCCGCGTTCGCTGCTGACCAGCCAGCCTTTGGCCTTCATTTTCGGATACAGCGGGCTGCGCGCTTCCACCGTCGGCCAGACCGACACCATCAACTCAATACCCAACGCGCTGAGCTCGTCGACCATCGCTTTCGGGTCGGGCCAGTCAATCGGGTCAAAACACCATGTGCCCTGATTCGGCCAGTGGAAGAAATCAATCACCATCACCGACAGTGGCAAGCTGCGACGACGGTACTCGCGCGCCACGTCGAGAACTTCCTGCTGGGTGCGATAACGCAATTTACACTGCCACAAGCCGCTGATGAACGCGGGCGCGGGCGGAGGAGTCCCTGTGGCTTTCGCATACTGTCGCGTGATATCGACGATGCTATCGGCGGCGGTTATCCAGTAGTCCATTTCGCCGGTGACGCGGGCCCGCCATTCGGTCTGGTTTTTGGCGAAATTTACTTCGCCAATCGCCGGGTTATTCCACAGCAGGCCATAGCCGAGGCTCGACTGCATAAACGGCACGCTGGCCTGAGAGTTACGCTGCGCAAGTTCCAGCGTGCAGCCTTTGAGATCCAGCCACGGCTGCTGATACTGACCCATTCCGTAGAGTCGTTCCTCAGGGCGCGCCTCGAAGCGCACGGTCAGTTGATATTTACCGCCCGCCAGTGGCGTGAATTCACGGCCATCGAGCTTCAGGGCGCTGACGTATTTATCCTGGCCTTTTTCGCTGGAGCCAATCCCTACGGTTGAGCGTTGCCGCCACATCTCTTCGAGCAGCAGTTCCCCGCGCTGGTTATAGAACGCCAGCTGGCCTTTCAGATTCAGCATGGCGGTAATATTGCCGTTGCGCAGAGTCAGGCTTTCTGCTCCAGAAGTCAGTTCTGCATCACACGTTTCGGCGGGAAGCAGCGCCTGTAAGTCGTCAGTAAAATCTGGCGCACAGGTGGCTCTGACGCGCAGGCTGTTGCGGCCCCAGGTTTCGATGCGCAGGATTTGGCGTTCAAAGCGCCACTCAATGCTATTGGAATGTGAAATGAGCTCACTCATGGATAAAAAGGTCCTTTTACGAAATAGGGTGTCTGGCGAGATTGATAGATTTCATGGTGCTGTCGTCGAGCTTGTACCAGCGCAGCGTGGCGAATGCGGCCAGTGAAAGCAGGCCCGGCACGACGGTGAAGAGGGCGATAATGCAGTACATGGCGGTAGAGGTTTGCGCCGTAGCGTTAGGGACGTATCCGCTAAAGCCCAGCGTCCAGCCAACGATGGCCCCGCTGATGGCCATGCCCAGTTTAAGTACGGCCAGGAAGGTGGAGAAAATCACGCCGTCCATGCGTTTGCCCTGTTTCCATTCAGCGTAGTCAGCCACGTCAGCCATCATCACCCACATCAAGGTGGTGGTGGCCTGGTAAAGCGTGGAGATTACGAAGGTGAGTGGCACAAGGATGAAGACGGATTTTGGCGCGAAGAACAGGGCGATACTCAGCACGCCTGCCAGCACGGCGCAGTAGCCGAACATTTGTACTTTGCTGTAGCTGCGCGTCAGGCGTTTGGCCAACGCGCTACCGGCGGCTTTGC
Organism: Scandinavium tedordense; assembly: GCF_024764965.1. Taxonomy (NCBI): domain Bacteria; kingdom Pseudomonadati; phylum Pseudomonadota; class Gammaproteobacteria; order Enterobacterales; family Enterobacteriaceae; genus Scandinavium; species Scandinavium tedordense. The sequence goes on from NZ_JALIGG010000058.1 coordinate 162,909, forward strand.
CCAGAATGTGCGCCCCGAGCATCCACATGAAATAGCTGGCGCTGCCGAGATAATAGGTGACGAAATACATCATGGCGCCAAGGCGAATAACCCCAAAGCCAATATTGTTTAATACCAGAACCGCGACCACGCGCCACTGATCGTTGCGCAATAAATCCCTCAATTCAGAGAGGTAATTATTGTGGGTCGCCGGTGCATTAATACGTTCCCGGGTATTGGCGAAACAGAACCAGAACATAACGACCGCTACGGTGGCCATAATACCCATGGCCCAACGATAGCCGAGTAATTTATCAGCGCCGCCTAAGAATTCGGCTAAAGGCATCATAAAGAAAGTGGATAATGCCCCGCCGAGGGTGGCGAGAAAGAAACGATAAGATTGCAAGGAAATACGCGCGTCGTTATCCGGGGTAATTACTGCCCCCATCGAGCAATAAGGGATATTAATAGCGGTGTACATTAACATCATCAGGGTATAGCTCACGGTCGCGAAAATCATCTTTCCGTGCAGGTCTAACGATTCCGGTACAGCGTAGGTCAGCAGGCAGCTGGCCCCGAACGGTAGCGCCAGCCACAGCATCCACGGCCTGAATTTACCCCAGCGCGTTTTTGTGCGGTCAGCAATATACCCCATTGCCGGATCGATAATTGCGTCAGCGGTACGGGCCAGCAAAAACATAGTTCCGACAAAAGCCGCCGGAAGCCCAACCACATCGGTGTAATAAAAGGTCAGAAAGATAATGACGTTATCCAGTCCAATATGACTGGCCATATCGCCTAACCCATAACTGATCTTTTCTTTACGGCTAATTGTCTCGGTCATGGTATTCACCTTGCCAGTGTAAGGTTTATTTCGGAGGTGTTCTGGCACTGATGGTTAACCATGGAATGAAACTTAACAATTGCGAGATTTGGCAATGGACTTATGGAAAATCCTTTTCGTGATACCGGTAACAATAATCAATATTGCTATTGCTGGTTCGGTTTTACGTCGCGAGGAGAATATTTTTAGGGCGAATCGTTTCAGTATTTGAAGCAGCGAACGGCGCGACATCTGGCTGTCATGCGGTTGTCATGAACGGGGCGTAATACGGATAAGGTGAGCACAGGAGGGTGATGATGTACGATCAACAATTTGTCGAAACGCTGATTATCTTTCTCTCATTTCTCTCGGTAGGCGGGATTCTGGTGGCGTCCGTTTTGTATCTGGAAAGGCGCCACTGACAGGGTTATCACTCGGCGCGGCGGAAATCGACCAGCTCCGGCTGAGCGATGCGCAGATAGTCCTGGGTATCCATCACGATAGATTTTTCCAGCAGACCCGCGTTAAACGCGATTTCATCGAAACGTTCGAACAGCAAGGGATCGGCCACCAGTTTCAGGGCGGGATGAAAGCTGAACGGTGGGATTGCGCCAAACACGCAGGCAGTAAGTTCATCCACTTCAGCCGGGCTCGCCAGTGAGGCTTTCAGCCCGCCAAGATGCGTCGCCAGGCGCGATAAATCGGCCTGCTGATCCGCGGCTAAAATGGCCAGCACATGCTGTTTCACGCCGTTGCCTTTTACTTTGCAGACCAGCGCTTTTGCGCCTTGTCCTAGCGCCGTACCGCGAATATCCGACACTGCCTCGCATTTACCCATCGCTTCATGTTCCATCACCCGAAAACGGGCCTGTTGCTGCTCCAGCACCGCAAGCAAATGCTGGTGGACGTCGCGGGAAGTGATTTCAGACATAATGACTCCATGAAAAATACTGGGGTGTCAGGATAGTCTTTCGGATGAAGTAGGGCAAGGTGGGGTTGGCAGGGATACTTACACCAGATATCCAATTGAGCAATGTGTCTCCCGGATTATAGAATCCCTTTCTCAATCACATAATCGATAGTCCACTGAAAAACGGTGCAGTTATTTGGCTCACTATGAGCCTCTCCCCTACGATTATTACAGTGGGGGTTATTCATGTCCGCTCCTCCCTGAAGCGTTCAATACGAAATGGAGGGCAACGAATTGCCCTCAAAGAGCTAAAAATTAAGAACGCAAAGCACCAGACAGCACTTCAGATACCTCAGCTAGATATAAAGCAGGAAGTCCCTCTTGGTCAGACGTGAACAACACGTGTCGATTGTCCGGTGTAAAAGACGGATGCGGGTGCGTGACCTGGCGGTCGCCGTCCAGTACTTTCCACGAGCTGTTATGCGCGGCCAGCAGAGCGTATTTGCGGGTCTTTGTGTCGAAGATGTAGAGCCACGGGTCGTTTTCGATGATATGGCTGGCGGTATCCTTTACGTCTACCGGCGTGCCGGATCCGTCGCCGACCAGCAGCGTGCCGTCTTCGTTGCTCATCAGGTGTGAGCAGTTGGGCATCACCATAACGGCGGAATCTTCGCCCGTCTGCGGGTCGAAGCGGCGGATACAGCGGTCGCTGCGACCTTTCTGATACGAGACGTAAATCAGCGCCGATCCATCCGGCACCCAAAACTCATGGGTGCAGCTTTCTCCTTCCGCATGTTCCTTTACTTTGCGTACGTTACTGCCGTCTTCGTTCACCAGCCACATGCGGGCATCAACCAGGTCGTGCGGGCCTTCATGGCAAAAGGCGACGGTACTGTCGTCATACGGACGATAGATAGGGTGGCCCAGCCAGCCATTCTCTTCATGAATAACACGGGATTTACCGCTATGCAGATCAACGCGCAGCAGACGACAGTGCGGCTTGCGGTGATAAAACGCCTGGAAAATTTTCCAGTCGGAGAGGGGAGTCCAGTCTTCGCGGGCGATTTCGATGCCGACCAGGCTAGTGCATTCACTGTTGGCGACCCAGGTGCCGTAGCCGACCCACTCTTCAGGGACCTGGTAAACAGTCTGTTCGCTGAAATCTGCCAACGAAACTCGCTGAAGGCTACGCTCATTTTTCACGTAATAAAGATGCTGGTCGTCCGGCGACAGGAAGCCACCAAAGGTATTATCACCCGCTCCCTCCGTCAGCTGTACTGCCATTTGCGTAGTTAAATCCAGCAGGTAATAGTTGCGGTTACCGTCGAATTCCCCAGCAAACAGAAGGCGATTGCCTTCGCGATTGAAGCATTTCTGATAGAAATAGTTACGGTGGCACAGCACGTCCGCTGGTGTCAGCCGCGTGACTTTTGCACCGGTCTGCGCATCTGCAACGGTGTGGAAACTGAATTGAATCTGAGAACCTTTAGCCATGGTTCGCTCCCTTCGGTAGCTGTGAACGTGATTGCTGGTCGGTGCCGATCAGTGATTGAAATGCAATTTCATTTATATAAAAACACGCTATCACTAAATAAAAAGAGCGTCGTCGGGGACGACTGAAAATGTAATGTCGATCACAAAGTAGCGGATTCAATATTCGACTGAGGTAGAGGCTGCGCGTGGAAAACTGTTACATGGGTTACGAAGTGACGAAAAAAACATCGCCAAGTGAAGTAATTGTGAGCGATTTCACATCAATTAATGCTCTCGCTTTCTATAAAATGCCGTACCTACAAAAATAAAACATCGGTTTGTTTTTTAAAATCCTTGGGGCGGAACGTATATGAACGCAGAAAAACCTATTCTTTTCAGGCATCAGCTGGCATATGGCGGCGGCAATCTGCTGGGAAGTGGCGCATTAGCTATCGCCGGTATCTGGCTTCTTTATTTCTACACGACCTTCTGCGGCCTGACGCTACTCCAGGCATCGGTTATTTTCTCCGTTGCCAGTATCATCGATGCTATCAGCAACCCGCTGATGGGCTTTCTATCTGATAATTTTGGTAAAACCCGCCTCGGTAAACGATTTGGCCGACGCCGCTTCTTTATTCTGCTGGGTATTCCTCTGATGATGTTCTACCCGCTACTTTGGGTCGAAGGCTTCGGCTTCTGGTATTACCTGTCCACCTATGTGTTGTTCGAACTTATCTATACATCAGTGATGGTCCCGTACGAAACGCTCGCCACGGAAATGACCACTGACTTCTCGGCTCGCTCTAAGCTAACCGGCTACAAGGCTATTTTCGGTAAGATTGCCAACTTCCTGGCCGCGTTTATTCCAGGTCAGTTCATTCTGATCTACGGGAAAGACTCTGCGCAGCCGTTTTTCTTCACGGCGCTGACCTACGGGGCGATCCTTTGCTTTGCGATTGGCATGCTGTACGTCTCTTCCTGGGAACGTCCCGTGGAGGAAACCATGCCGAATGACGAGAAAAAAATGACACTGGGTAAAACCATCATGACGCTGATGCGCGACATGAAATCAACCTTCCACTTACGTGTGTTCCGCAAACACCTTGGCATGTATCTGTGTGGCTTCGGTGCTGAGTGGTTGTTCGCTTCGGTTTTCACCTATTTTATTATCTTCGTATTGCAATATGATCCGACGATGGTAGCGGGGTTGAGTAGCCTCAACTCTATTCTTCAGCTGTTCTCGACAGCCATCTTTATCGCAATCTGTGTGAAGCACGGCTTCAGCAAACCATACATTCTGGCACTGATCATCGTCGTGTTCTCGGTTGTCTGCTACAGCATGCTGCACTTGCTTAACTTGCCGCAGCAGTACGCGACGGCAGCAATGCTGGCGATTACCGTAGTTTTCGGCATCGGTACGGGCGGCGTGTATTACATTCCCTGGACGGTTTATACCTTCCTTGCTGATATTGACGAAGCGTTCACCGGACGCCGTCGCGAAGGTATTTACGCCGGGGCGATGACCTTCTCCGGCAAACTGGTGCGCTCGGTTATCGTTTTCGTGATGGGCGCCATCCTTAGCGTCTACGGCTTCCAGTCAAAATCGCACACCCAGCCGGAAAGCGCCGTGACCGCTATCGCTGTAGTATTCTGCGTGGGCGTAGTCGCGTTGGCATTGATGGCGATGGTATTCAGCGCGCAGATGAAGCTGAACCGAAAAACGCACCTGGTCGTGCTGGGGGAAGTGGCCCGTATTAAAGCAGGGGGACAGATTGCGCAGGTCGAGCCGGACGTGCGCGCGGTAATGGAGGAACTGATTGGCTATCCTTATGAAGAGTGCTGGGGCAATAGCAAGGTGTGCCGCAAAATCTTCGATACGACGGCCGTTGAGGTGACCGAACCCAATCCTTCCCTCGGTACGACGCAGCATCCATGATCAAAAAAAAACCATTTCATCAATGAGTCATGACCTGGCCGGGAAACCGGCCAGCAACGGCTTATGCAGAAAGGGTCGCGAGCAATAGGCCAGAAAAAATCGAAAGGGCAGATCTTGTCACGAAGTTAAATTTATGACCACGCCAACAAACAAGCGGAACATGAAATACCTGTTAATGGTATCTCTTATGTACGTTTGCACTGTGAGTTCAACCGATGTCTGCTCTGTGCCAACAGCGGACCTCAAGGAAATCTTTTAATCATTAAAAATGGTATATTTCCCGCTGTTTACGGGAAGGGGGGGAATGGATACAAGAGTTAATCAAGAAACATTAGAACTTGAAATTGCGGAGAAAAATTTTGATGTGGCCTTATTTCAGGTAAGGGATGCTACAAAGTGTATTCTTTTTGCTCCAGGACTTGGCGGCAGCCCGCTACGGCACATAGGACTCATCCAGACATTTGCTCGTCACGGAATATCAGTTGTAGCTCCACATTTCGAACTATTGAATTCGCCCTTTCCGACTAAAGCTGAATTGACAGAACGTGTCCAGCGACTTGACCTGGCGGCTGAGAAATTCTGCACACAATATGGTTCAGTTTCAGGTGTTGGTCATTCACTTGGGGCAGTAATTTTACTTATACACGCTGGAGCTACAGCCTGGACCAGTGCCAGAGAACCTGTTACGTTTGAAGGCCATAATGTCCTGAATCGACTTGTTCTTTTGACGCCACCCGCCGATTTTTTTCCAGCACCTCTGTCATTGGCCTCCATAAATATTCCGCTTCAGATTTGGGCGGGTGATAAGGACGTAATTACTCCACCTGCACAGGCAACATTCCTCCATCAGTCATTAAATGTCCACACATCTTCTGAATTGCACATTGCTGAGAACGCAGGTCACTTCACCTTTATGAATAAGCTCCCCCCGCACGCAACAGAACCTCATCCATCGCGAAACGATTTCCTTCTGAGACTGGGAGAAACAATAACTCAGTTCATATCATCGCCTGGAGTTAGATAATGTGTGATTCTTGCATAATGTAGATCCGCTGTTCGCTCATACCCGTCTGGAGGAGATCTCGGCAGTATAAAGAAAAACACCGCCGAAAGGCGGTGTTTTTGTATTAGCGAACCAGATGTAAGAAGTGAAGATGCTTTTCATACTGGTCGAGAATATCGTTGATAATCTGTTCCTGATTCCAGCCCATCACATCGTAATCCTGACCGCCTTCTTTCAGGTAGATTTCAGCCCGATAGTATTTATGCTGCTCTGCCTGCTGCTCCTCATTATCCAGCCCGGAGATTGCAAAGGTAGGAGCAATATAACCGCGGAGTCTGACTTCGTAGATGAAGTTAAGCTCATTGCCTAAATCCACTTCGAAGCGAATACGGTCTTCGCCACTGTTGTTGATATGGCTTACGGTGCTCTGTTTGGTCAACTCATCCTGAACCATTGTCATGGCAGGCTGAATGACATCATCCATAAAACGTTTAACCAACGAACGTTTTGGCAGATGGGCGATATTGCGCAGTCTGCGCTGCCACGGAATAGGATTACGCGCAGCGGTAGGTGCAATGGTGGTCATATTCTGACTGTCGCGCTTGGTGATGTCCCGTCGTAATGCTTTCAGCAATCCGTATATCGATATCAACAAAATCACCGAGAATGGCAGAGCGCTGGCAATGGTCACCGTCTGCAAGGCGCTAAGACCGCCTGCAATCAGCAACGCAATGGCGACCACCCCCATCAGTGCAGCCCAGAAAATACGCTGCCAGACGGGCGTATTGCTGGAGCCCCCGGAGGCCAGGGTATCCACCACCATCGCTCCGGAATCTGCCGAGGTGACAAAAAATACGATGACCATCGCCATGGCGATGAACGACAGAATGCTGGAGAACGGGAAGTGCTCAAGGAAATTAAACAGCGCCAGGGCCACATCCTGCTGGACGGTATTGGCGAGGTCCGTAGCCCCTTCATGCATGATCAGATAAATCGCGCTGTTTCCGAAGACGGTCATCCATAACAGGGTGAAACCCGCCGGGACGAAGAGCACGCCGGTCACAAATTCGCGGATGGTTCTGCCGCGCGAGACGCGGGCGATAAACATGCCGACAAACGGCGACCAGGAGAGCCACCAGCCCCAGTACAGCAGCGTCCAGCCACCTAACCAGTTGCTCGATTTAGGCTCGTAGGCATACAAATTAAAGGTTTTACTGACCATTTCGGACAGATAACCGCCAGTGTTCTCAACGAACGATTTCAACAGCAGAACCGTAGGTCCCAGCAACATCACCAGCGCCAGCAGCAACAGCGCCAGGCTCAGGTTGATCTCGGACAAAATACGAATGCCCTTATCCAGCCCCGAGACCACCGAAATCGTTGCCAGGCCAGTGATGACCACGATCAGGATCACCTGCACCGTTTCATTAATTGGCACGCCGAAGAGATGATTAAGCCCGGCGTTAACCTGCAGCACGCCATAACCGAGGGAGGTGGCCACGCCAAACACGGTGCCGATAACCGCAAAGATATCGACCGCATGGCCAATCGGTCCGTAAATACGATCCCCGATAATCGGATACAGCGCCGAACGCAGGGTCAGCGGCAAGCCGTGACGATAGCTAAAGAAGGCCAGTATCAACGCCACTATCGCGTAAATCGCCCATGCATGGAGTCCCCAGTGGAAGAAGGTCAGGCGCATGGCCTGCTTGGCGGCTTCGACCGTTTCCGGGGTACCAACCGGCGGAGAGAGGTAATGCATCACCGGTTCTGCCACCCCGAAGAACATTAGGCCGATCCCCATCCCAGCGGAAAACAGCATTGCGAACCAGGAGTGATAGCTGAAATCAGGTTGGGCGTGGTCGGGCCCAAGTTTAATATCGCCGTAGCGCGACAGCCCGAGGAACGTCACGCTCAGGAGGATCAGCGCTACGGCCAGAATGTAAAACCAGCTGGCGTTGGTGAAGATTTGATTCTGCAGAAGTTTGAAGTTTTTATCGGCCAGATCGGGGAAAGCCGCGGCAAAGGCGACAAGAAGAAATATTAACAACGCCGAGGTGAAAAACACCGGCTTGTTAATATGATTTTCAGACTTTTTTATTGGGGTTTCATTCTCACTCATAAGCTCATTTATTCCATTGTGTGTTCACTTCGCCCTGGATGGATGAATTTTGTCACAGCCCGATCCTAACAAAAGAAAAGGAGTGATGCCTAATGACCTTAAGAATAAGCTGAATCCCTTCTACGATACCTATAATGATACTCGCTGTTCAGGCTTGTGCCAGGATTTGCTCCGCCGCCAGATCCGCAAGCGTATCAATGAAGTGCACTATCCCGACATCGCAGAGCGACAGCTCCAGAACCTCCCCCTGACGGCGTGCGCGCGGCTTTGTTGAATTAATCAGATTTAGATAAAGCGCTCCTCGTGACTGACTTCCTCAGGCAATTCGTACACTTTCTGGCATGCCTGCACACGTCATTTTGTTTAAGGCACGGATCATGGCCATAGCCTCTCCAACCTGCGCATCATAATCCCGAAACGTAAGATGCCCGCCAAACAGCTGTTTGACACGGTACAAGGCAGGGCAATAATGACCCTGAGTTCACAGCTGGACGGTTTGCTATAAAGTGAGGTGCAGACATTGTCACAGACTTCCGCTCCTCGCTCAGAGGGGACCTTCACCATCGGCGTTCCGTCCGCGGTCAGCGACCCAGTCTTCCAGCACCAGACCCGCAAAACGCTCTCACATCATTGGGTACCAGAATAGCCACAGCCGCTATGGCTTGTTCCCCATTGATTAACACAACGTGTTGTTAAAAATATCCGCACCCCCAAAAAGGCCTTTTCTGCTTTGCGTTGACAGGCGGGGTTGGCAGGGCTGGCGGAGATGCAAAGTCATCGCAAATGCAGCGGCAATCGTTATCTCATGGGCCAATAGTTGAGCAGGAAGGAGGGCGATCGACGCGATCGCCAACCCAGGTAGTATTCGTTATCGGTTCTATTCGTATCGTTATTTCGCCAACAGCTCTTTACGAACAATTTCAGCGCCGGCACTTAACGCATCCAACTTGCCTTTTGCGATGCCACGCGGCAATGGGATCATCCCGCAGTTGGTGCAAGGATAGAGCTTGTCAGCGTCGACAAACTGCAGTGCTTTTCGCAGCGTCGCGGCAACTTCTTCAGGTGTTTCAATGGCATTGGTTGCCACATCAATAGCCCCAACCATCACCTTTTTACCGCGAATAAGCTCCATTAGCTCCATCGGGACGTGAGAGTTTTGACATTCCAGCGAAATGATATCGATATTGGATTTTTGCAGCTTTGGAAAAATTTCTTCATATTGACGCCATTCAGTACCCAGCGTCTTTTTCCAGTCTGTATTGGCTTTAATGCCGTAGCCGTAGCAGATATGCACCGCGGTTTCGCATTTCAGCCCTTCGATGGCTCTTTCTAAAGTGGCGATTCCCCAGTCATTCACCTCATCAAAAAAGACATTAAATGCAGGTTCATCAAACTGGATAATATCGACACCCACGGCCTCTAACTCTTTAGCTTCTTCATTGAGAATTTTGGCGAATTCCCAGGCGAGTTTTTCACGGCTTTTATAGTGATTATCATAAAGCGTGTCGATCATTGTCATAGGCCCCGGGAGGGCCCATTTAATAGGCTGTGTAGTTTGCTGACGTAACAGTCTGGCATCTTCAACGAAGACGGATTTTTGGCGACTTACCGGGCCAACGACGGTAGGCACACTTGCTTCGTAGCGATTACGAATTTTAACTATCTCACGGTTCTCGAAATCAACGCCGTTGAGGTGCTCAATAAAGGTGGTGACAAAATGCTGACGCGTTTGCTCGCCATCACTGACAATATCAATCCCGGCCTGTTGCTGATCGTCCAGACACAAACGCAAGGCATCCTGCTTACCGTCGATTAATTCCTGACCCTGCAATTTCCAGGGTGACCAAAGTGTCTCAGGCTGTGCAAGCCAGGAGGGCTTAGGTAAACTGCCGGCAGTTGAAGTGGGTAATAATTTTTTCATTACAGGTGACCTTATACTTTTCGTCAATCAAAGAACGGAATGAGCAGACCAGAGTTCAAGAACAGTTTGATAGGGTTTGATGAAATGCTGTTCAGTAAATTTCCCTTGTTCAATAGCCAACTGGCTACGTTCTTCGCGATCGTAAACAATGCGTGTCAGAGAATAATCCTGATAGTTCAGGCTAGGTTGATACTGCAGTCCTGCCGCGGAATTAGCATTGTATATTTCTGGACGGTATATTTTCTGGAACGTCTCCATCGTGCTGATGGTGCTAATCAGCTCAAGGTCGGTGTAATCACTGAGTAAGTCGCCGGTGAAGTAAAACGCCAACGGTGCAACGCTGTTTTCAGGCATAAAATAGCGCGCCCGCAACCCCATTTTTGAAAAATAGGTATCGGTCAACGACGGTTCATCCTGCTGATACTCAGCGCCTAATACAGGATGCTGATTACCGGTGCGGTAATAGGTGTTTTTACTGGAGACGCTCAGGCAGATAACCGGTGCTTTAGCAAAGTTGTTCTTGTATGCTTCTGAATTAACAAAGCACTTAAAAATATTCCCGTGTAATTTACCAAAATCATCCGGAAGGCTAAGCTTAGCTTTGTTTTTATTATGTGCGGGCAGTAATACGCTGAAATCATAATCGCGCACATAAGACGAAAAGTTATTGCCCAGAATTCCTTCAAAGCGCTCATTGGTTTTTTTATCAACGATATGGGTTTTTAATATTTCAATAACAGGGAAGGCATCGACCTTTCCTTCACGTTGAATATTCAATTGCGCAGTAATAATTTCAAGTTCGACAGAATAACGGTCGCCCTTTGGGTTATCCCAGTGGGCCAGGGAATTGAAACGGTTGTCAATCATCACTAAGGTGTTGCGCAAGTTATCCTGGCGCTTGTCACCTCTTGCCAGATTAGCAAAGTTGGTTGTAATACGCGTATTTTCTGAAGGGTTATAATCCTCATCGAAACGAATGCGCGTAAGGGTGAAAGTAAATTCTCTATTCATCGTAATCTGGCATCCTGGCGGCTGAGATAAAACCGGGTTTTAATTCAGCAGTCTTCAAAATTTATTTAATAACAGAATTCATTTTATGCCTGAGTCATTGATTGAGGAAAAGTGATTTAATTTCATTCAACATGAACGATATTCATGATCGTTATACGTGCGGGAAGGTGATAGGGCGGAAATTCAGCGGCCATGATTGATTAACCTGCTGATTTAAACGTTCGCAGTCATCAAAAGACGTCAGCCAGATGTGGATAATCTGGCTGACGAAGGGTTAGCTGGTGGTAGTGCCCTGTTTGTGGAAAAGCTCCCTGAAGACCGGATAAATGTCTTCCTGGTCGCGGATATGCTGCATGGCAAAGTTCTCAAACATCGATTGCAGATGTTCGTACTCGCGCCACAGCGTTTGATGCGCACGGCGGGTGATTTCGATATAGCTGTAGTAACGCACCACCGGCAGAATTTTCTTCGCCAGAATTTCATGACACAGCGGGGAGTCGTCGGCCCAGTTGTCGCCATCGGACGCCTGCGCAGCATAGATATTCCACTGTGCCGGGTCATAGCGCTCTTTCACCACTTCATCCATCAGCTTCAGGGCGCTGGAGACAATCGTGCCGCCGGTTTCCTGGGAGTAGAAGAACTCGTGCTCATCCACTTCTTTCGCCTGAGTGTGGTGGCGGATATACACCACATCCACGTTTTTATAGGTCCGACTGAGGAACAGATACAGCAGGATGTAAAAACGCTTCGCCATGTCTTTGGTGGACTGGTCCATCGAACCGGACACGTCCATCAGACAGAACATCACCGCCTGGCTTGAAGGCTCAGGGCGTTTTTCGTAATTTTTGTAGCGCAGGTCAAAGGTGTCGATGAACGGTACGCGTTCGATTTTGGCCCGCAGTTCAGCAATCTCCTTACGAAGCCGCTCTTCCTCCAGCAGTTGCACCGGTTCGCTTTTGGCGACGGTGTCGAGGCTCGCTTCCAGTTCACGCAGCTCACGACGCTTTCCGGCGGTCATCGCGGTACGCCGCGCCAGCGAATTCTGCAATGAACGCACAACACTGATGTTGGCTGGTACGCCGTTGGCGGTGTAGCCAGCCCGATGCGTTTTATACTCCGTAAGCTGACGCTGCTGATTTTTCTTCAGATTCGGCAGTGCCAAATCCTCAAACAGCAGGTCCAGATATTCATCTTTCGAAATCTGGAACACGAACTCGTCCTGGCCTTCACCATCTTGGCTCGCGTGGCCCTGACCACTCCCACCGCCACCGCCGCCACCCTGAGGGCGCTCGATGCGATCGTTCTGCACAAAGTGATCGTTACCGGGGTGTACACGATGGCGCAGGCCACCGCGTCCCTGATGGAACATCGGTTCGCTGATATCATCCGTCGGAATGGAAACCGACTCACCGCTGTCTATATCTGTCACCGAGCGTTTGTTGATAGCCTCGGAGATTGATTGTTTTATCTGCGCCTTATAGCGGCGCAAAAAGCGCTGGCGATTCACCGCACTTTTATTCTTACCGTTCAGGCGCCGGTCTATGAACCAGGTCATATGCCCCTCCCGTACTGCATTTGCCAACCTTCTGCTGCGTAGGCCCGGCAGCGATGCGCCGCCGGGCTACATTCGACATTATGACGATTTGCGCACGCGCAGATACCATTCGCACAGCAGGCGTACCTGTTTACGGGTGTAGCCTTTCTCCATCATGCGATCGACAAAATCGTCGTGTTTTTTCTGCTCGTCGGTTGAGGTTTTGGCGTTAAACGAAATGACTGGCAACAGCTCTTCGGTATTGGAGAACATTTTCTTCTCGATAACCGTGCGCAGTTTTTCGTAGCTGGTCCAGTTCGGGTTACGTCCGCTGTAGTTCGCTCTGGCGCGCAGCACGAAGTTGACGATTTCGTTACGGAAGTCTTTCGGGTTGCTGATCCCGGCAGGCTTTTCAATTTTTTCCAGTTCTGCATTCAGGGATTCACGGTCAAACAGCTGGCCGGTATCCGGGTCGCGGTATTCCTGGTCCTGGATCCAGAAGTCTGCATACGTAACGTAGCGGTCGAAAATGTTCTGCCCGTACTCAGAGTAAGATTCCAGGTAGGCGGTCTGAATCTCTTTGCCGATGAACTCAGCGTATTTCGGGATAAGATAGCCTTTGAGGAACTCGAGATAGCGTTCAGCCTGCTCTTGTGGGAACTGTTCGCGTTCAATCTGCTGCTCCAGCACGTAGAACAGATGCACCGGGTTAGCCGCCACTTCGACGTGATCGAAGTTGAACACCCGTGAGAGTATTTTGAACGCAAAGCGCGTCGACAGCCCGTTCATGCCTTCGTCCACGCCCGAGTAGTCGCGATACTCCTGATAGGATTTCGCTTTCGGGTCGGTGTCTTTCAGACTTTCACCGTCATACACGCGCATTTTGGAGTAGATGCTCGAGTTTTCCGGTTCTTTCAGACGCGACAGAATCGAGAAGCGGGACAGCGTTTCGAGCGTGCCTGGCGCACAAGGCGCATGGGTCAGCTCACTGTGATTAAGCAGTTTCTCGTAGATTTTGATCTCTTCGGAAATCCGCAGGCAATAAGGCACTTTGACGATGTACACACGGTCAAGGAACGCCTCATTGTTTTTGTTATTACGGAAAGTCACCCACTCAGATTCGTTCGAGTGCGCCAGAATGATGCCGTTGAACGGCAGGGCGGAGATGCCTTCGGTCCCGTTGTAGTTACCTTCCTGAGTCGCGGTCAGCAGCGGATGCAGCACCTTAATAGGGGCTTTAAACATCTCGACGAATTCCATCAGACCCTGGTTCGCGCGGCACAGCGCGCCGGAGTAGCCATACGCATCTGGATCGTTCTGTGCGTGGTTTTCCAGCTTACGAATATCGACTTTGCCGACCAGCGCTGAGATATCCTGGTTGTTCTCATCACCCGGTTCAGTTTTGGCAATAGCAATCTGCGCCAAAATCGACGGCCATACTTTCACCACGCGGAACTTGGTGATGTCGCCGCCAAATTCGTTCAGACGTTTTGCCGCCCACGGAGACATAATGGTGCCGAGATAGCGGTTCGGGATGCCGTACTCTTTTTCAAGAATCTGCGCATCTTCCTGCGGATTAAACAGGCACAGCGGGTGATCGTTTACCGGGCTGCGTTCGCCGTTAGCACTGAGCACATAAATGGGTACACGCTGCATCAGCGCTTTCAGTCGTTCAGCCAGCGACGATTTACCACCACCCACCGGGCCCAGTAAATAGAGGATCTGTTTCTTTTCTTCCAGACCCTGAGCGGCATGTTTCAGGTAGGCGACGATTTGTTCGATAGCGTCTTCCATACCGTAGAACTCTTCAAACGCCGGGTAGCGTGCGACCACCCGATTCGAAAATAGACGGGACAGCCGTGGCTCATGGGCAGTATCGACCATGACTGGCTCACCGATAGCCATTAATAGCCTTTCTGCCGCATTGGCATAGGCACTGCGATCTTGCTTACAGGTTGCAAGAAATTCCTGCAGTGTGAACTCTTCGTCCTTGGCAGCTTCATAACGCTGGCGATAGTGATCGAATATATTCATGGCATGCCGTCCTTTCGTTTTTTAGCACAGGATAAGAGCCGTTCGTATGAATAATAGAGGCTCCCGGAAGGGATAAGCTGAACGACGCTTGTTCAATCTCCAGCAACCCTTGTGCCAGGTTGTTGGGCCTGAAAACATAACGTGCCCCGCGATTACACCTTCTGAATTTAAGCGTAGATGGCATTTGGAAAACTTGCATGTTGGCAAAAGTCAATTTCAATGACATATCAATAACTCATCAAAAAATACCGCGACTTAAAGGCGAAGATAATTCATGGCTTAACCGGGTTGTCTTCTGTCTGTAAGCGAGCTGTCATGTGACGGTGGCAGGTTGATTGGTTAAATCCTGTCTATGGATGTAAAGAATTTGAGGTAAGCGGAACGGGGGGGTAAACTTCAGCCGCTTTTATTTGAAAGGGATATGCAACGTGAAAACAATCAAACTTTTGACAACGGGTCTGCTCTTCGCAACAGCAGCGACCGTTGCACATGCGGCTGACAGCAAGCTGACGCTGGGAGCTGGCGTTGGGGTGATAGGGCATCCGTATAAACAGTACAGCAGCGACGTTTACCCGGTGCCTGCTATTGATTTTGAAAGTGATAACTTCTGGTTCCATGGTCTCGGCGCAGGGTATTACCTGTGGAACGATACCACCGATAAGCTCTCCATCACCGCCTACTGGTCGCCGTTGTACTTCAAACCGGGCGACAGCGATAACAATCAGCTGCGTAAGCTCGATCGTCGTCAGTCGACGATGATGGCTGGCCTGTCTTACCTGCACTTTACGCAGTACGGCTTCCTGCGCACGACGCTTGCTGGCGACACGCTGGACAAGAGCAATGGTATCTCATGGGATATGGCCTGGTTGTACCGCTACAACACCGGAGCGTTGACCGTGACGCCAGGAATTGGTGTGCAGTGGAGCAGCGATAATCAGAACGAATACTACTACGGTGTTTCCAAAAACGAATCACGGAAAAGTGGCCTGCGCAGCTACGATCCGCAAGATGGCTGGAACCCGTACGTTGAGCTTTCTGTGAACTATAAGCTGAATGAGGCCTGGAGCGTGTACGGAGTCGGGCGTTATACCCGCTTGTCGGATGAAGTCACCGACAGCCCGATGATCGACAAAGACTGGACCGGACTGCTGTCCACCGGTATAACCTACAGCTTCTGATAATGCACCGATGAGGTGCGCAGAGTGCAATAAAACAGGGCGGAGACGCCCTGTTTTGCATTGTGTTAGTGCAGGATGTGATTAGCGTTTAGTCACGCGAATCGACTGCGACAAACGCGTAGGTTTTTCTTCTGACGCATGCTGCGGTACGGTCACGCAGGCAGTTTCCACGCAAACGAAGGTTTTGTATCCGTCGTCTGGCATATCACCCATGCTAACGGACAGCGCAGAACCAGGGTTCCAGCCAACTACATTACTCTGATGACCGTGGATAACGTCAATATTACGGCTCAGTGCACCGTCGTGGATCACGCTGCAACCTTCAGCATTCAGGTACACGCGGTCGGTGCGGTCCGGGAAGGTCTGGACGCCATCGGCCAGCACGCCTTCTTCGGCATTTTTCACTTTATCGATGTAGCGGTCGCCAAAGCCACTCACTTTCACCGCGCTGATGTCACCGACATTGAAATAGGTGTGCAGGGCAGAAGTGGTCTCGAAATCACCGTGCGCTTCCAGCTCGATTTCACAAGTTTTGCCCACTTTGAAGCGCGCATACAGTGTGAAGTCGTGCGGCCACAGTTTCTTGGTTTCTTCGCTGCTCTGCAGCTCGAAAGTCAGAACCACGCCATTGTCGTCTTCGTTATGGGCTTTCAGGTTCCACGGCAGATTACGCGCAAAACCATGAGCAGGCAGCCCCTGCTGTTCCGCCGGGCCGAACCATGGCCAGCAGATTGGTACGCCGCCGCGCAGTGCGACACCGTTTTTGAATGGGGTGTTATCGCTGAGCCACAGTACGTCAGTTTCTCCTGCTGGTTTCCAGGAGAGCAGGTGTGCGCCCTGAAGTGCAAAAGAGGCTTTAGCCTGTGGGTGATCGACGACAATCAGTTCCAGATCGTCAAACTGACGACGAGAAAGGACAGGGGTAAGTTGTTCAACTACCGGGAGAGCAAAAATTTTGTTAATCATGGTGCAATCCTTGGTTAGCGTGACACTCAATCATGAAAGTTGCATCAAGGCGGCAAGCCGGAGGAGATCCGGGAGCATAGAACGCATGTGACCGGAATCCGAGGGTGAAGCCAACACAGAGGCAGCTTGCAGGATGACGTGTACATAAAAAAAGGCGACCGAGGTCGCCTTTTTGGATCAGATTCTCATCTTAACTTATTTGGAGATGTGAGCAATCAGGTCCAGAACTTTGTTTGAGTAGCCAGTTTCGTTGTCGTACCAGGAAACCAGTTTCACAAAGTTGTCATTCAGTGCGATACCCGCTTTAGCATCGAATACTGAAGTGCAGATTTCGCCGTTGAAATCAGTAGATACAACGTCGTCTTCGGTGTAACCCAGAACGCCTTTCATTGGGCCTTCAGAAGCCGCTTTGATTGCTTTCTTGATTTCTTCGTAAGACGCGCCTTTCTCCAGACGAACGGTCAGGTCAACAACAGACACGTTTGGAGTAGGAACGCGGAACGCCATACCAGTGATTTTACCGTTCAGCTCTGGCAGTACAACGCCTACAGCTTTAGCAGCACCGGTAGAAGAAGGGATGATGTTCTGAGCTGCGCCGCGGCCGCCGCGCCAGTCTTTGTGAGACGGGCCATCAACAGTTTTCTGAGTAGCGGTAGTTGCGTGAACAGTGGTCATCAGGCCTTCAACGATACCGAAGTTGTCGTTGATAACTTTTGCCAGTGGAGCCAGGCAGTTGGTGGTGCAAGATGCGTTAGAAACGATATCCTGGCCAGCATATTTTTCGAAGTTAGCACCTTTAACGAACATAGGAGTGCTGTCTTTAGAAGGACCAGTCAGAACAACCTTTTTAGCGCCAGCGGTGATGTGCTTACGCGCGGTTTCGTCGGTCAGGAACAGACCCGTTGCTTCAGCAACGACGTCAACGTTAACTTCGTTCCATTTCAGGTTAGCCGGGTCACGCTCTGCGGTAACACGGATAGTTTTACCGTTAACAACCAGGTGGCCGTCTTTCACTTCAACGGTGCCGTTGAAACGACCGTGAGTTGAGTCGTACTTCAGCATGTAAGCCATGTATTCAGCGTCTAACAGGTCGTTGATTGCAACGATCTCGATGTCAGAACGTTCCTGAGCAGCACGGAAAACAATACGGCCAATACGGCCAAAACCGTTGATACCTACTTTGATAGTCATATATTCCACCAGCTATTTGTTAGTGAATAAAAGGTTGCCTGTAAAATTACAAAAACCTTACGCAGCGTCAAGCGGAATCGTGTCAATCATTGCGACAAATCAATCCTGTGCACAACCTTTGCGCGACTGACTGCCTCACTCATCCATTGGGCTCATTTCCATATGCGGCCTGCGGCGGGAATTTTAAAGGCCATAAGAGATAAAAATGTGATGTGCGTCACAATTTTCTGGCTGCCCTTTCGCAACGAATAAGTTTAGAACAAAAGTTCGCACCTCATTGTTAATGTTTTGTTAGAATCGTGGCAGAAGTGGTCCCTTATACAGCGAGATGTGAGCATATGGCTAACAAACCTTCCCCGGAAGAGCTGAAAAGCGCTCTTAGCGAAATGCAGTTTTACGTGACGCAGAATCACGGCACCGAACCACCATTCACCGGCCGCCTCCTGCACAACAAGCGTGATGGCCTATATCACTGCCTGGTATGCGATGCGCCGCTGTTCAACGCGGAAAGCAAATTCGACTCTGGCTGCGGCTGGCCGAGCTTCTACGAGCCGGCAAGCGATACGGCTATTCGTTATCTGAATGATTACTCCCATGGTATGCAGCGCACAGAGATTCGATGCGGAAACTGTGACGCGCATCTCGGTCACGTGTTCCCGGATGGGCCGCAACCGAGCGGAGAACGCTATTGTGTCAATTCGGCCTCTTTGAGCTTCACCGATGACCAAAATGGCGATCAAACCAAGGGCTGAAGAAACGATTCAGCAAATTATTCCTGAGGAGTGGACCCGATCGTGGAAATTGAGCAAATTATCGACGGTATGACAGAGGACGTTTATCAGCGTCTTGCGACAGCCGTAGAGCTGGGAAAATGGCCGGATGGCGTCGCGTTAACGCCAGAACAGAAAGAGAACTGTTTGCAGTTGGTAATGCTCTGGCAAGCGCGTTACAACACCAACGCGCAGCATATGACTATCGACACCCAGGGACAGATGGTGATGAAAAGTAAACAGCAACTGAAAGAAGATTTTGGCCTCGCACCAAAACCGATTGCGACACTGAAAATGCAGTGAGTGGTTTGTTGCCCGGCGGCGTTTGCCGTGCCTACCGGGCAGTTTGACTCTCGTTAGTGTTTAATCCCCAAAGACGTCGCCAACTGCTTCGCCAGTTGGTTGTTATCGTCCGCGCCATACTCCCAGAACATCGCCCCTGCCAGACCTTTTTCTTTGATGTACTGCGCCTTCAGGTCAACTGAGCGTGGGTTTTCATAGGACAGCGCAAACAGCGGTTTGCCTTCGCCTGATTTCACCGACAACCACGGCACCTTCGCCTGATCGTCCCAGTGCTGAGTAAAGCGTTTCTGCGGATCGTTAATCAGCTTGCCGACAATATCGTTGTACTTCACGTAGGTATCTTTCGTCAGGTCATAGCCCAGCGATTTGAACAGTTCTGTTTCCTGCGCGCCGAAGTAGGGTTGCGTCACTGGGTTTTTCGCCGCATCCGGTTTTGACCAGTCGACACCAGGTTCCACGCTGCGTTTCGGCACACGGCCATAGAAACCAATGCCCAGGTTCATCTGCTCAGGTTTCAGTCCAGCCGCGAGATAGTTGTTCACCACAAAATCGACGCTGTACTTATCGGCAGCGGCAACCGTTGGCCAGTGGTTTGAGTCGTACAGATTAGAGTTGAAGTACTGCGTGCCATAGGCCATATCGTAGGTCATCAGGTTGATGTAGTTCAGATACGGTGCGATGGCTTTCACATCAACCCAGCTTTTCGGGCTCTCGGCGTTGGCGCCCAGTGCGACGGTCACTAACTTCTCTTTCGGTAATGCTTCCCGCATCTCTTTAAGCAGGGCGGTAAAGTTGTTTTTATCCTCCGGTTGCTTATCGACCAGACCCCAGGCGCCGTTGACCGGGTATTCCCAGTCGAGGTCGATGCCATCGAGTCCGTAGGTTTTGACGATGTCAGCGGCGGAGCGGATAAACACCTCCCGGCTCTCTTTGCTGTTTGCGGCACCGGAAAACCCGCGGGCACCCCAGCCACCGATCGAGAGCAGTACTTTCAAACGTGGATTTTGTTTGCGCAGTTCCGGGAGCTTGTGCAGGTCGGCTATCACTTTTGGCGATAGCCAAATGTGGTGGAGTTTGCTGGCGTCTTTCAACGCGTCGTTGGTTTCACCCGCTTCATTGTTGTAGATAAGGCCAAACGAGTAGTTAAGATGGGTAATCTGGCGCACATCCAGCTTATCGATGTCACCGCCGGGGCCTGCGGTGACATCGCCTCCGCCGTTGAAATAACCAACCGACATCATATCAGCAGCAAAAACACAGGGAGCGCAGAGCAGGGGTAAGGCTGCCAGAACAGGCATAAGCTTCATACAATTTCCTCTTTGACTGATAAATAAACACGCACGCCACACAAGGCGTGGCGAAAAAACAGCCAAAAAAGAGTAGCACTGCCGCTTCGCTAAAACTGCGAGAAAGCTTCACTTATTGTCATTTGGGGAGAAATGCCCGACGGGATGTCGGGCAGGGGTCAGGCCTGTGTTTCCTGCCAGTCGGCGAAGGTGTAGAGCGTAGCGCCCTCGGCGGCCATCTCCATAAATGCCTGAGCGCTATCCTGCGGGTTGATATTTACGCCGCGACAGCCGTCGGTGATCACATTCACTTCATAACCAAGCTTCAACGCATCCAGCACGGTAAACTTCACGCAATAATCCGTCGCCAGGCCCATCACGATCAACTCAGAGACTTTCTGAGCTTTCAGCCAGTCGTCCAGCCCGGTTTTCTGCCGATGACCGTTGTCGAAAAAGGCGCTGTAGCTGTCGATATGGACCGCTTCGCCTTTCGGAAACACCACGTCGATAAACTGATCGGCCAGCAGAGGATGCAACTCAGCACCCTCTGTATTCTGCACACAGTGATCGGGCCAGAAGGTTTGTGGCAGACCATCTAGCTGGCCTTGCGTATAGGGCTCAACGTGATGCTGACTGGCAAAGCTTCCATGATTAGAAGGATGCCAGTCCTTACTTGCGACAATCGCGTCACCGCGCACCAGACACCAGTGGATCAGGGCATTCGCCACGTCCACCGTGCTGTCGCCTTCCGGCACCGCGAGAGCACCCCCAGCACAAAAATCGTTCTGCAAATCCACCAGTAACAGCGCGCGTGCGTTCATTTTGGCTCCTTACTCGTCTGGCGTCAGTTCACCACGAAGGTTTTGCTGCATCGCGGTACGCACCGCATCGACGTCCAGCCCCTGCGTTAACAAATAGTGTAGCTTGGTCAGCGTGGCTTCTACGGTCATGTCGAACCCGCTGACCACTCCCGCTTGGGCGAGGGCGTTACCGGTGGCATAGCCACCCATATTCACCTTCCCGGACATGCACTGGGTGAGATTGACCACGACGATGCCGCGCAGGCTGGCTTCGGCCAACTCTTTGAGGAATTCACCGTTTTGCGGTGCATTACCGACACCATAGGAGCGCAGGATCAGTGCTTTCACTGGCTGGCGAAGGAAATTGCGCACCACGTCGGCTGAAATCCCAGGGTAAATCGTCACCACACCAATCGGCTGCGGAGTAATGCGATGCACGATTAACTCGCCGGTACCGTACGGCGCAGGAGGGGTGCCGAGGCGACGAATGTGGATCCCGGCTTCCAGCAGCGGTTGCAGGTTTGG
The DNA here is from genome assembly GCF_024764965.1 of Scandinavium tedordense. Lineage (NCBI taxonomy): Bacteria > Pseudomonadati > Pseudomonadota > Gammaproteobacteria > Enterobacterales > Enterobacteriaceae > Scandinavium > Scandinavium tedordense. Next base: position 184,674 of record NZ_JALIGG010000058.1, read on the forward strand.
TGAAGCAAAAGCATCAAAGCCATCGGCATGGGCCTTGGTCGTACGGTTGCCTCGATACAGCCGATTATTGAAAAATAGCGTCACTTCGTTAATCGGGTAGTTCGCCGCCACGTACAATGCATTTAGCAGATTGATTTGTCCGTCGGAACGCAACTCGGCCAGTGGGATTTGTGACCCTGTCACAATTACCGGTTTGCCGAGATTATCCAGCATGAACGACAGCGCCGAAGCGGTAAACGCCATGGTGTCGGTGCCATGCAGGATCACGAACCCATCGTATTCATCGTAATGCGCCTGAATATCTTCGGCGATATGCTGCCAGTCGTCGGGCGTCATATCGGAAGAATCCATCAGCGGGGCGTATTCATGGATGGTGAAGTCCGGCATTTCCGGACGATGGAATTCAGGCATCAACGCCAGTTGGCGCTGGAGGTGACCGGACACGGGGATGTAGCCCTGTTCAGAGCGTTGCATCCCAATGGTGCCGCCAGTGTAGGCAACGTAGATTGATTTCTTTTGCATGATGACTTACTGAATCTGAAAGAAAAATCCCCTCCAGTGGAGGGGATATGAATTAACGTATATTAGCGCAGGTCAGGCAGAAGGCGTAGCGGTTCTGCGGGTCGTTGAAGGCGGCGAGTTTGTCGCCCTCCGCTTTCACCGCATTTGCGGCACTGACCAGTGGCGCAGGCAGGTAAGCCTGCAGGGCTTCAGGCAGTGCGGCGCGAACCGAACCGCTCAGGCTGTCGATAACAGAATTGAACAGCGTCGGCTCTTCCTGATAGTAATCAATGTGCCACTGTTTGAGTTTCGCCAGCTGCGCCGCTTTCGCGACCGCATCATCGAAATCGCCAAGGCTGTCTACAAGGCCGTTAGCTTTCGCATCCTGACCGGTCCACACGTGGCCCTGGGCTATTTTATCGACCTGTTCCGGCGTGCTGTGACGCGACTGGGCTACCAGCGTAATGAAGCGTTTATAGCCGTTCTCGATGCTGAGCTGCATCATGTCCTGCACTTCCTGCGGCAGCGCTTTGGTCATCGAAATATCTGCCAGCGGCGAGGTTGATACGCCGTCGGTGTGTACGCCGATGGAATCCAGGCTGTTTTGAACGGTGTTGATTACGCCGAAGATGCCGATAGAGCCGGTGAGGGTACTGGCGTTCGCGACGATGTAATCTGCCGGGGTTGAAATCCAATAACCGCCGGAGGCCGCCATGCCGCCCATGGAAACGACGACCGGTTTCCCGGCTTCGCGTGCAGCGGCCAGTTCAGAGCGAATCACTTCTGAAGCGCTGACGCTGCCGCCAGGGCTGTTGACGCGCAGTACAATGGCTTTCACTTTCGGATCAAGGCGCGCATCGCGGATTTGCGACGCGGTGGTATCGCCGCCCACGTTACCCGGCGTTTCTTCCCCGTCAATGATGGCGCCGTTGGCGAAGATAACCGCAATGCTGGCGCCTTTAGCGGCAGGCGTTTTCAGAGAGTAATCGTAGATGCTGACGGCGCGATAATTATTATCCGCTTTGCTCCAGCCGAACTGTTTGGACAGCACTTTCTCCACTTGGGCGTTAGACGCCAGTACGTCAACCAGCTTGTTATCCAGTGCGTATTTGGCAGTATCGCCGTCAACGTTGCGCAGGCCATCAAGCATGCCTTTCGCACCCGGGAAAATTTGCTCCGGCGTGGCCTGGCGGTTAGCCGCCACGGTGGTCAAATAATTCTGCCATAGCTCGCCAATCCAGCGGCTGTCCGCATCACGTGCGGCCGGGGACATATCGTCACGGATAAACGGTTCAACGGCGGATTTATAAGTGCCGACGCGGAACACGTGGGTAGTGACTTTCAGCTTATCCAGCAGGGATTTGTAATACAGCCCGTTGGTGGCAAAACCGTGTAAATCGACGGTGCCCTGTGGGGAAAGATAAATTTTGTTGGCGAAGCTCGCGAGGTAATACTGGCCCTGGGTGTAGCTGTCGCCCACGGCGTAAACCGGCTTGCCGCTGTCACGGAATTCGCGCAGCGTTTTACCAATGTACTGCATCGACGGCTGATCGGCCCCAGCGAAGTTTTTCAGATCCAGCACAATTCCGGTAATGTTCCGGTCGTCCTTCGCCTGGCGAATGGTGTTTACAATGTCGAACAGGGAGTTTTCCTGCAGGCGGTCAGAGCTCGCGCCCAGCAGTTGACGGCCAATGGCGCCAAATTTACTGCTAGTGGATGGCTTATCGACCACCACGCCGGTTAAATCCATCAACAGCGCGCCACGGCCTGCGCTTTCAGTTGTGCTGCTGAGTTGCATCCAGATGCCCACGCATACCAGCACCAACAGAATAAAGAACAGGTTCAGTACCAGTTCACGGATGAAGTTCAACAGACGCCACGTCCATTTAAAGAATCCGGCAATAAATCGCCAAAGGGTTCGCATGTTTATTCCCTGTCTGAATGAAAAGGTGTCCGCCCGCGAAGGCGCGACGTGAGGCTATCCTAATGACACCGCTGCCGGTTGTCAGCAGGAATCGCCTCCGGCGCTGTAACAAATTCTGCTGTCATGTTAATTTTATGGAAAACCCCGTAACAGGAGATTTATCAATGGATGCACTCGAATTACTCGTTAACCGCCGCAGCGCTTCCCGTCTGGCAGAACCCGCACCGGAAGGGGAAACGCTGGAAAATATCCTGCGTGCGGGCCTGCGCGCGCCTGATCACGGCACATTACAGCCGTGGCAGTTCTTCGTGATTGAAGGCGAAGGCCGTGAGCGCTTTAGCCAGCTGCTTGAAAAGGGTGCGGTTAACGCCGGACAGGACGATAAAGCCATCGATAAAGCCCGTAACGCGCCGTTCCGTGCGCCGCTGATTATTGCGGTGGTGGCGAAGTGTACGCCGGATCATAAAGTGCCGGTGTGGGAGCAGGAAATGTCTGCAGGTTGTGCGGTGATGGCGATGCAAATGGCAGCCGTTGCGCAAGGGTTTAACGGCATCTGGCGTAGCGGTCCGCTGACCGAAAGCCCGGTGGTTCGAGAGGGTTTGCAGTGTCGCGAACAGGATAAAATTGTCGGCTTCCTGTATCTCGGCACGCCACAGCTGAAGGCGTCAACAACGGTATCCATCCCGGATACCACGCCGTTTGTTGTAAAATTCTGAATCAGAAAACAGGCCCGGCAGGCCGCGTGCTACCGGGCACTTTCGGGATTATTTCTGTGTCTTCGCAAACTCGTCTTTGGCTTTCTGCAACTGCTGCTGGAACGCCGGGTTGGAATGCAGCGTAGCCACGACCGCCGAACCGACAATCCGCGCCGCATCTACATCGCTCTGCCAGTGATAACCGCAAATCACCCGGCTTTCGCCCAGGTCATACCCGCGTTTCAGGATATCGTTCTGACGCGCCGGATTCACTTCTGCCAGTACCAATGCCGTTGCCCAGCCGATCGACGTATGGCCTGACGGATATGAACCATTTTTCGCCAGTTCGTCCTGCTCTTTGGTATTGCAGGTCGGTACGCCGTAGAACGCGAACGGGCGGACACGCATGTATTTCTGCTTGGCCGAACGGGTGGCAAGGTCGCCCGCATCTTCAATCATATTGGTCAGCAGTTTATGCAGTTCAGGGCTGTCTTTCGCGGTAATAGGTGAACCAAATGCACCGGCGAAGGCATTGGCCACGCCGCCGCTGCTCAGGTTGGCATCTTCCGCTGCCTGCTTACCGCGCGCGGTAGAACGCAGCAAACGCCCCTGTTCATACATCGCCTGGTCGTTCAGGAACGCAATGCTGCCCACTTCCGGCGGCGGTGGCAGCAGGGCAAGGCTGTCGATAGCCTGGGCATTTTTCAGATAATAGAGGTCAGGTTTGGTGGTCGCGTCATTCCCGGAGGGCACAAGCGCGAAGGCATTCAGGGAAAACAGGCTGGCAACGCAAAACGCAAGCATACTTTTCTTCATTGATGATTCCTTTTTTATGTCATTCGTCCAGGGTAAAGCTGTCACATTTCTGTCATAAATGACGGCTGAATACATTGCGGTGTCTCGCAAAATGGCAAATACATAATCTACACGAATGAATTAATGCCTCACGGCGGCAGGTCTTCAATGCCTGATTGCGCGCTTAATGAGCAACAAGGCGCGAAATCAGATAGTCGCTCTTACTCCCTCCGCAAATGGGCGCTAACATATACACGTCATCCTTCGGGCTGCCTCTTTGTTGGCTATGCTTTCAGACCTCAGTCATATAGTTATCTATGCGTCTGGGCTCTTCAGGCTTGCCACCGCGACGCAACCCGAATGATTTTGTGTATGAACCGGGATCGGTTGCAATGACAGGAGATGTCCATGAGCGAGCAAGCCATTCGTTTGACGCAATACAGCCACGGAGCCGGTTGCGGGTGTAAAATTTCCCCCAAAGTGCTGGAAACCATCCTACACAGTGAGCAGGCTAAGTTTGTCGACCCGAACCTGCTTGTCGGCAATGAAACGCGCGACGACGCCGCCGTTTACGATTTGGGAAACGGGACGTCGGTTATCAGCACCACCGATTTCTTCATGCCAATTGTCGATAACCCGTTTGATTTCGGGCGTATCGCCGCGACCAACGCCATCAGCGACATCTTCGCGATGGGGGGGAAACCGATCATGGCCATCGCCATTCTCGGTTGGCCGATTAACACTCTGGCACCAGAAATTGCCCGCGAAGTGATTGAAGGTGGGCGTTTTGCCTGCCAGCAGGCCGGCATTGCGCTGGCCGGTGGTCATTCCATTGACGCCCCTGAGCCGATTTTTGGTCTCGCGGTGACCGGCATCGTGCCAACAGAGCGCGTGAAGAAAAACAGCACCGCCCAGGCGGGCTGCAAGCTGTATCTCACCAAACCACTGGGCATTGGCGTGTTGACCACCGCCGAGAAAAAATCGCTGCTTAAACCTGAACATCAAGGATTGGCAACGGAAGTCATGTGCCAGATGAATATCGCGGGCGCGGCCTTCGCCAATATCGATGGCATCAAAGCGATGACCGACGTGACCGGTTTTGGTCTGCTTGGACACCTGAGCGAAATGTGCCAGGGCGCGGGCGTACAGGCGCAAATCCGTTTTGCCGACGTGCCGAAACTGCCGGGCGTGGAAGAGTACATCGCACAGGGCGCGGTTCCGGGCGGCACGTCCCGTAACTTTGCGAGCTACGGCCACCTGATGGGTGATATGCCGGAAGCGTGGCGCAACCTGCTGTGTGACCCGCAAACCTCCGGCGGTCTGCTGCTGGCGGTCCTGCCGGAAGCGGAAACGGAAACCAAAGCCACCGCAGCGGAATACGGCCTCACGCTCACCGCGATTGGCGAGCTGGTGACCGCGCGCGGCGGACGACCGATGATCGAGATAAGTTAACCGCATGCGCTTGTTTATTGCGGAAAAACCAAGTCTGGCTCGTGCCATCGCCGACGTGCTGCCCAAGCCGCATCGCCGGGGCGATGGCTTTATCGAATGTGGTAACGGCCAGGTGGTCACCTGGTGTATCGGTCACCTGCTGGAACAGGCGCAGCCGGATGTCTACGACAGCCGGTATGCGCGCTGGAACCTGATGGACTTGCCGATTGTGCCGGAAAAATGGCGGCTGCAACCGAGGCCGTCGGTGACCAAACAGCTAAACGCTATCAAACGTCTGCTGCACGATGCTACCGAAGTCATCCACGCGGGTGACCCGGACAGAGAAGGGCAACTGCTGGTGGATGAAGTGCTGGATTATCTTGAGATGCCAGCGGAAAAACGTCGGCAGGTACAGCGTTGTCTGATTAACGATCTTAATCCCTCGGCGGTCGAACGCGCGATTTCCCGCCTGCGTTCCAACAACGATTTCATCCCGCTGTGCGTGTCCGCGCTGGCCCGTGCGCGCGCCGACTGGCTGTACGGCATCAACATGACCCGCGCTTACACGCTGCTGGGGCGCAACGCGGGCTATCAGGGCGTGCTTTCTGTTGGCCGGGTACAAACGCCGGTGCTCGGGCTGGTGGTGCGTCGAGACGAAGAGATTGAAAACTTCGTTTCGAAGGATTTCTTCGACGTAAAGGCGCACATCGTCACCCCTGCCGAGGAGCGTTTCACCGCCACGTGGCAGCCGAGCGAAGCCTGCGAACCGTATCAGGATGAAGAGGGGCGATTACTGCATCGCCCGCTGGCCGATCACGTGTTGGGGCGCATTGCCGGGCAACCGGCGGTCGTCACTGCGTATAATGATAAACGGGATTCAGAACCGGCCCCGCTGCCGTTTTCGCTTTCGGCTTTACAGATTGAAGCCGCCAAACGCTTTGGTTTCAGCGCGCAGAACGTGCTGGATATCTGCCAGAAGCTGTACGAAACCCACAAGCTCATCACCTATCCGCGTTCCGACAGCCGTTATCTGCCGGAAGAACATTTTGCCGGACGCCAGGCGGTGCTGAACGCCATCGGCGTGCACGCCTCTGGTTTACTGCCGCAACCGATTGTTGATCCTGAAATTCGTAACCGCTGTTGGGATGACAAAAAAGTCGATGCGCACCACGCCATCATCCCTACGGCGCGCAGCTCATCGGTGAGGATGACTGACAACGAAGCCAAAGTGTATGAGCTGGTGGCCCGTCAATATCTGATGCAGTTCTGCCCGGATGCCGTGTTCCGCAAATGTCAGATTGATTTGGATATCGCCAACGGGAAATTCATCGCCAAAGCGCGTTTCCTCGCAGAAGCTGGCTGGCGGACGCTGCTCGGCAATAAAGAGCGTGACGAAGACAATGACGGCACCCCGCTGCCGGTGGTGGCGAAGGGCGACGAACTGCTGTGCGAAAAAGGCGAAGTGGTTGAACGTCAGACCCAGCCACCGCGACATTTCACCGACGCCACAATCCTTTCCGCAATGACCGGGATTGCGCGTTTTGTGCAGGATAAAGACCTGAAGAAGATCCTGCGCGCGACGGATGGTTTAGGTACCGAAGCGACGCGTGCCGGAATCATCGAGCTGCTGTTTAAGCGCGGTTTCCTGAGCAAAAAAGGGCGCTACATTCATTCATCTGAAGCGGGAAGGGCGCTGATCCACTCGCTGCCGGAAATGGCCGGACGACCGGACATGACCGCGCACTGGGAATCAGTGCTGACGCAAATTAGTGAAAAGCAGTGTCGCTATCAGGATTTCATGCAGCCGCTGGTCGGCACGTTATTTGATTTGATTCAGCAAGCGCGCAGCACGCCGGTGAAACAGTTCCGTGGTCTGGTCGCCCCGGGCGGCGAGCAGCAGCAGAAAAAGAAAACGTTCAGTAAGGCGCGTAAGAAAAAAACTGAAGCGTCGTAAATTACCCGGCGGCACTGCGTTTGTCAGGCCTACACCCCCGTAGGCCCGTGCAAACGTCAGCGCCACCGGGCAATCAACATGACTAAAAAACCCTAAATCACGCCCTGCGCCAGCATTGCATCCGCCACCTTCACGAACCCGGCGACGTTCGCCCCGCGCACGTAATGCGTTTGTTTGCCTTCTCCGCCGTACTCGACGCACGCCTGATGAATATCCAGCATGATGTGATGTAAACGGGCATCGACTTTCTCAGCCTTCCAGCCCATTCGCGCGGCGTTCTGCGCCATTTCCAGGCCGGACGTTGCCACGCCGCCTGCGTTCGCCGCTTTGCCTGGTGCAAACAATACGCCGGCTTCGAGGAACAAATCGGTGGCGGCGATGGTGGTTGGCATATTGGCGCCTTCGGCTACTGCTTTCACGCCGTTGGCAATCAGCAGGCGGGCCGCATCGGCATCCAGTTCGTTTTGCGTGGCGCATGGCAGAGCGATATCCACCGGCACGGACCACGGCTGTTGGCCTTCGAGATACTGCAGGCCAAACTCACGGGCGTAATCGGACACGCGGCCATCGCGGCTACTCTTGATTTCTTCCAGCCGCGCCAGTTTTTCCGGCGTAAACCCGGCTTCATCCACCACGGTGCCGCTGGAGTCTGACGCGGTCACCACGCGGGCGCCCAGTTCCATCGCTTTTTCAATCGCGTACTGCGCCACGTTGCCGGAGCCGGACACGGCTACGCGCATCCCTTCGAAGCCCAGTCCGTGGCGTTTAAGCATCGCGTCGGTGAAGTAGATTAAGCCGTAGCCTGTCGCTTCCGGACGGATCAGACTGCCACCAAACGACAGCCCTTTGCCGGTAAACACGCAGGCGGTGTTGTTGGAGAGCTTTTTCATCATCCCGGCCATAAAGCCCACTTCACGCGCGCCGACGCCTATATCACCTGCCGGAACGTCAGTGTCCGCGCCTAAATGGCGGTACAGTTCGGTCATCAGCGCCTGGCAGAAACGCATGATTTCGCCTTCGCTTTTGCCTTTCGGATCGAAATCGCTACCGCCTTTACCCCCGCCCATCGGCAGGGTGGTGAGCGCGTTTTTGAAGGTTTGTTCAAAGCCGAGGAATTTGAGTATCGACAGGTTTACCGATGGATGAAAACGCATCCCGCCTTTAAACGGGCCAATCGACGAGTTGAACTGCACGCGCCAGGCGCGGTTAACCTGTACCTGATTACGGTCATCGACCCACGTTACGCGGAACTGGATCACGCGTTCTGGTTCAACCAGGCGCTCCAGCAGCGACATCTGACGATAGCGCGGATTGGCATCCAGGAACGGCCACAGAGTGGACATTACTTCGCGTACGGCCTGAGCAAATTCGCCCTGATGCGGATCGCGTTGCTGAACGCTGTCCAGGAATGTTTCCAGAGAGAGAGTCGTTTCCATGAAGATAAGTTCCTCTTATGTCTATAACAGTATGATGTTTGTGTGTTTATTATTCGCGGTTCGCTTTCTTTCGACTATCTCCGCTGACGGCGCGGCAGGCAAGGAAAAATCGCCTCGGAAGGGGAAAATTTATAATGGGTGGTTTGTCATAACAAAAAACGATGAAAGCGAAAATTTAAGAAAACGGCGAAAGGGTCGATATAGTTATCTGAGAACACAGAAAAAAGGAATGAAAATGAAACGATATCTGATGGCGGGGTTGTTGTTGCTTCTCGGCAACGGCCTACAGGCTGCAGAGCGCTTCGGGCCGGATGTGGAAGTGAACGTGCCGCCGGAAGTGTTTAGCAGCGGCGGCCAGCGCGGGCAACCTTGTTCCCAGTGCTGCATTTATCAAAACCAGAACTACAGCGAAGGCGCGGTGGTGAAAGCCGAAGGCGTATTATTACAGTGCCAGCGCGATGAAAAAACGCTCAGCACTAATCCGCTGGTCTGGCGTCGCGTAAGGCAATAAACGCTTCCAGCAAAGGGATGTCGGCAGGTGCCAGTGCCCATTTAAATGCATCTTCAGGTGTCACCCAAACCAGCTGGCTGTGCTCGTGCGCGGTCAGCTCGCCGTGATACTCCGGCACGTGCCAGGCATGCAAATGGATAATGCGCCCGGACACTTCCCGCTGATGACTCGCCACAAAAGCCACGGGCAGGGCATCAATGCCCAATTCTTCATGCAGCTCGCGGATAAGGGCCTCGGGCTGCGATTCTCCCGCTTCCACTTTACCGCCGGGAAATTCCCACAGGCCCGGCTGGTCAGCGTGCGCAGGGCGTTGGGCCAGTAAAATCAGTCCGTTTTTTTCGATGATCGCGGCGACGACATCCAGGGTTTTCAGCATAGAGGCAACCTTGCTGCTAAATGTGGGTGAGGAGTTTATCAGGTAAAAAGGTGGGGTGCGCTATCGTCATGCTGTGGCGATTTTATTACGGCGGGAATTCACCATTGAGTTTTTTACGCACGCAAAGGTCATTATAAGAGCGGTACAGACATTATTTTTGATGTGCATCATCAGCAGGTCTTCGGCGAAGACCTGCTGATGTATTGGATTAAGAACAGTAGACGCGGGCTTCGCGAGGGGTGTAAATCCCGAGTGTTACAACACGCAGGAAGACATCCATCCCGGATTCCTGGACCTCAGTACGGACAACTTTATCTGCACCACCGCACACTAATGCTGCGTCAATTACCTGTGATTGTCCGATACCCTGAACAAAAAAGGTTTGTTTGGTCACATGCGCGGGGGATTTAACAATATCATCATTGAGCTTGAAAGTTTGTTGAGCACAACCGGACAGCACCATAGAAGTGAGAACTGAAATCATTAACTTTTTCATAGTAACCATTAATTATAGTAAGTTTAAGAAATCATTTGCCGCAGCATACTCACTCTTTAGCCTGCCCGGATGCAAGAGTAATGCGGAGGGAAATGAACAGTATTTAAGCATCGTTGAACTATGTGAGTGACTGGAATGTAATTTGTTACGCGATATAGTCGTAGTGTTCCTGTTTGTTTTTGTCAGGCAAAACGACAACAGCTATGACCTGATTCAATGATCTTCCTGCTCATCGCATGTCATACTCTCTGCCGTTGATAAATCTGAAGATCTGCAGGAGCGTCCGGGTGAAAAATCGTCAACCGTGGGTACCACCGCTGAGCAAAATCCCGCCTTCGCTTGCCCCTATCGTCAAAATGCAAAAGAAACACTACGGTGAGGTGCTGAACCCGACCCGCTGGTGGGGACGGATGCCGCGTCTTTTCTGGCTGGTGGCGCTGTTTGTCGGCTGGCTGGAACGGAAAAAAGCACGCCTTTCACCGGAGCTGCGGGCGCTGTTGATGACCCGTGTTTCGCAGCAGTGCCACTGCGCGTTTTGTATTGATGCCAACAGCCTGCGACTGGCGCAGCGCACGGACACGCTGGAAAAAGTGCAGGCGGTGGCGCACTGGTCCTGTTCGACGCTGTTCAGCGAAGCCGAACGCGCGGCGCTGGAATATGCCGACGCCATGACCGCCACGCCGCCCCTCGTCAGCGACGCGCAAAAATCGGCGCTCAAGCGCTTTTACGACGACGAAGTAATCTGCGAAATGACCGCGCTGGTGGCGTTTCAGAATCTGTCGGCCCGTTTTAATGCCGCACTGGATATCCCTTCGCAAGGGCTGTGCGACCTGCAGGGGAAACCGCATGCTTGACCGTCATTTACATCCTCGCCTCAAACCGTGGCTCAATCGGGCGGCCGAGCAACTCGACCGGCCAGGCATCACGCCGGATGGCATTACGCTGGTTGGTTTTGCGATTGGCGTGCTGGCACTGCCATTTCTGGCGCTGGGCTGGACTATTCCGGCGCTGGTGGCCATTGTTCTCAACCGCCTGCTGGATGGGCTGGATGGTGCACTTGCACGGCGTCGTGGCCTGACAGACGCCGGTGGTTTTCTGGATATCGCCCTTGATTTCCTGTTTTACGCTTTGGTGCCGTTCGGTTTTATTCTGGCGAATCCGCAGGCGAATGCGCTGGCGGGTGGGTGGTTACTGTTTGCGTTTATCGGTACCGGCAGCAGCTTTTTAGCTTTTGCGGCGCTGGCGGCGAAGCACCAGATAGACAACCCCGGCTATGCGCATAAATCGTTTTATTATCTCGGCGGGTTTACCGAAGGCAGCGAAACCATTGCACTGTTTGTATTGAGCTGCCTGTTGCCAGGCTACTTTGCGTGGATGGCGTGGATCTTCGGCGGCTTGTGTTGGCTGACGACGTTTACGCGAGTGTGGAGTGGCTATGTCACGTTGGCGTCACTGGAAGCCCGGCAGCAGGGCACTGCCGGACAGAGTGATGATTAAAGTGCGGAGTCCGGACCACGGTCACCGCGACTGACCGGGTTCTTCGCGTTCTGGCTCCATTCGTACCATCCGCCGTCGTATACCGACACGTTCCGCCAGCTCATGGCGCGAGCGTACATAAAGGCTTCAGAGGCGCGCCAGCCAGTACCGCAGTAGAACGATACCTCCTGCGTCGGCAGAATGTGCCATTGCGCCCACATCGCCGCGATATCATCGGCGCTGCGCATGGTGCCGTCCGGGTTGTGGAAATCTTCCATATGGGTCGAGTCACTGCCCGCATGACCCCAGCGTGCCCCAGCGATCTCACCTTTTGGCTTGATGTAGTTGTAGCCGCTGGTGGTGCCGATAAATTCCGGCCATGAACGAATGCTGACCAGCGAGGCATCTTTCCGATGCACTAAACCGCGCGCTTGCTCGGTATCCAGCATTAGCTGTGGTTGGGCCGGAATGGTCGCGCCAAAATCAGGAGCGGGTACAACCTTACCTGGCGTGCCGCGTTCAACCGGCAGGCCCGCGTCGGACCAGGTTTTCCAGCCGCCGTCTAACAGACGCACATCTTTCACCCCGGCATACAGCAGAATTTGCGCCACGCGCGCGGCGGCGTACACGTCACGCCCATACAGAATGACGGTGGTGTCGTAGCGGATACCCTGTTTTGCCAGCAGCGCTTTCAGCTTATCGTCAGACACTTTGTTCCACAGTGGTTCGCTTTCGACGTCGTTAGTGTCGATGTAGCCCGCGCCGGGAATATGGCTCAACAGGTAAAGTTTCGGTGCGCCCCAGGCCGCTTCGATCACTTTCCAGTGACCTTTTGGCGCGGCGGTCACGGCTTTTCCTTCCTGCATGTCATGCAGCCACTGCGGATACACCAGTTGCTCAACGTGCGGCAGCTTTTGCAGGCGTTCCGGTTGGCTGAGCGCATCGCCGAGCAGGCTGACATGGGAGATGCCCGCTTTTTTCAGGCGTTCAGCCACGGTGGCGTTATCTTTATCGGCTCCGTACAGCGCCACCGGTGTGGTCGGCTGTAACTGATGCTGCTTGATCCAGTCGGTCAGTTGAGCGTCATTCATGGCCGAAAGCCAGCTGGCAGAGAGATTGAGCGCCGCCGGTTCATGGCCTTCGCTGCCGTTCAGCGTCTGCGGCCAGCCGTTGTAGAACGCGCTCAGACGGGTGTCGATGGCGACGCCTTTCTGCTGCTGAAGCTGAGTGAAGGTGAGTGGCGAAAGCATATCAGCCGCGAAAGAAACCGAAGAAGACAGCCCGATCAGCAGGGCCAGCGCGGTCAGTTGAGAAACACGTTTCATCGAATTGCCCGTCAGAAGAAAAAAGAAGCGTCATTCTGAACCCTCGTTTTGGGAAAATCCTTGCGCTGGCGCAGTTTAGTCCCAGCTTTCAAGCCGCAGACAGCGGCCATCGGCGGGGATATCGGCCACGTCATGCGTCACCAGAATTACCGGGATGTGGCGCTGTTTCACTTCGACAAACACCCAGGAACGGAAACTGTCGCGAAGCGCGGCATCCAGCCCGCTAAACGGTTCATCCAGCAACAGCGCATCGGGCTGTGCCAGCAGGGATCGCAGCAGCGCCACCCGCGCGCGCTGCCCACCAGAAAGCGTAGCCGGGTCGCGGGCATAAAACCCGCTTAGCCCTGCGCTGTCGAGCGCGGTTTCAGCCTGGGCACGCCGCTGCTGGCGTGGTACGGAAGTGGGCAATGCTAACAGCAGATTTTGCCCCACGCTGAAATGATCAAACAGCAGCGCATCCTGAAACAGAATGCCGATGCGCCGCGCTTCGGTGGGTAAGGTGTCACAACGCCGCTCATTCAGCCACAATTCGCCGCGAGCCTGAAATGCACCGTCCAGCACGCCCGCCATCCAGGAAAGCAGCGTCGATTTTCCGCTTCCGGACGCGCCCATAAGCGTCAGAATTTCGCCATTTTGAGCCTGGAAATCCACGCCATTGAGCAGCGTTTTGTCGCGATGTGTCACCGTCAGACCATCCACTTTCAGCATTAACGGAGTCCTTGTCGATAATGGCCCAGCCACCGTAACAGCAGGGCGATGAGCAGGAAAAAACAGCCGGGCAGCAGCAGTTGCCACAGGGCCTGAGTGGCGAGCATCGGCGTACTGCCGCCGCTGCTGAGCGCCACTGCGTCGGTAGTGAGGGTGGTAATGCGCCCGGCCCCGAGCCACAGCGTCGGCAAATATTGCGCGATGCTGACGGAAAAGCCGACTGCCAGCGCGGCGAGGATCGGGCGCAGCAGTAAAGGGGTTTTCACCTGCCAGAAGCAGCGCCAGCGACTCCAGCCGAGCGTGCGGGCGATCGTCAGCAGGCGCGGGTCGAGCCGTTGCCAGGCGGGCAGCAGAATAAACAGCATCCATGGCACTACCCACAGCAAATGCCCCCACAGCACCGTCAACCATTCGCCGTCCTGCCAGCTTAGCAGCGCCAACCGATATTGCCCGGCGGCGAGGGGCAGCGCGGGCAGCACCAGCGGCAGCCAAATCCAGGCCCAGAGCAATGAATAGCAGCGCTGCGGGCCGTATTCCAGCCACAGCAAACAGAGAATCAGGCTGAGCAGCGCTGCGCCAAGTGCCAGCCACAGACTGTTGTTGATACTGTCGATATTCGCCAGTTCGCTGTCGGAAAATAGCCCCAGCGTCACCGCGCACAGTACACCGCTGAGCGGCAGCAGCCAGGCCAGCATTTTACCCGGTAAAGCCAGCGACTGCGGGCGGCGAATGCCCTGAAAATCAGGCACCTGGACGCGGAATCCTCGCCACAGCAGATGAGCAATGAGCAGCCACGCTGCCAGCATCAGCAGCAGAAGTAGGCACACCAGCGAGCCTTGTGCCTGCTGTAAGGCATCCCCCTGAGACAGCCACTGCCAGGCCAGCACGGCCAGCGTCGGCGGGTTGCCGGGACCGAGGATCAGCGCCACATCGACGGCAGAGAGCGTCCAGGCGGCGGTAGCCAGTAGCGCAATATGCAACTGCGGCAGCAAACGAGGCAGAACAATCCACCCCACACATTGCCAGCGGCCGTAACCCAAGCTGCGCAGCGTCAGGCACTGTTCGGCTAATCCCTTTTCACTGGTCAGGGCATAAATCGCCCACAGCAAAAACACGCTCTCTTTAACCGCCAGCGTCAGGCCCAGCCCGATGCCATAGCGGTCAATCGGCGGGGTAAACTGCGGGAGCAGGCGGAAAAACCAGCCGTCTTCGGCAAACAGCAATAACGCCGCGCTGGCGAACGCCACATGAGGCAGGGCGAGCAGCAGCGGCAGACGGGCAGCCAGCCGCTGCCATTGCTGAGAGGGCCATAGCGCCGCCACTACCGATAACGCGAGGGCGAAGGCGACGACGACGGCGATAAGCGTGGAGACCATCGTCGCCAGCGCAGCCTGCGGGAGCTGCGGGTCGCTCAACAGCGCTTGCCAATTGGCGAGCGTCAGCGCGGGCAGCAGCAGCTGCATGGCCGCGGGCAGCAGGGGCAAATAAATCAGCCCCATCGCGGCCCACAGCAGCGCCGTCAGTGCGTGCCGTAGCGGCGCAGCCATTCTTGCTCCAGCGCATTAACCCAGGCGGCATGCGGTTCAGCCAACATCGGCGGCGTTTTTTCCGACTGTGTGGCAGGCCAGGACGTTGGGAGTTTACTCATGTCCAGCACCGTCGGGTCGCCCCAGACCGCTGGATCGGCTTTACGCTGCTGGGCCGCGGGTGACAGCAGGAAGTTCGCCACCACCTGCGCGCCAGCTACCGCCCGGGCATTCGCTGGGATCGTCACAAAATGCACGTTACCGAGCATTCCCTCGCTAAAGCCGAAGCTGTAGCTATCCTGGGGAAGTTCGCCGCTGGCGACTTTTTGGCTGGCGTGCATCGGGTTGAAGGTCAGCGACAGGCGCAGCGTGCCGTTGGCCAGCATTGCATCCATCCGGGCGGGAGACGCCGGGAAATCGCTGCCGTTGCGCCACAAATGCGGGTGCAGTTTATCGAGATATGCCCACAGCGGCGCGGTGACAGCGGCGAAAGTAGCGTCGTTCGGTGGCTGCTTTAACGCGTCAGGCTGGGCGGTCAGATTCAACAGCAGCTGTTCCAGCAATGCGGTGGCGGTGAAATCCGGCGGACGCGGATAGGTCACGCTGCCCGGGTGCGCAGTGGCAAAATCCAGCAATGCCTGCGCTGTTTCTGGCGCCTGCGGCGTCTGGCTCCGACGGGCAATAAACGTTAATTGTGCGCTGCCCCACGGCGATTCCGCCCCATCCGTCGGGAGGGAAAAATCTTCCAGGACCGGCTTCTGCTGGTCGACATACTGCCAATTAGGCAGGGCCTGTGCCCAATTGGCTTGCAACAATCCCGCCTCTTTCAGGGTGCGGAAGTTTTCGCCGTTGACCCACAGTAAATCCACCGAGCCACCGTGCGTACGCCCGGCGCGGGCTTCGGTCTGAATGCGTTTCACCGCATTCGCCGCATCGGCCAGATGCACAATTTTAAGCGTAACGCCGTAGTCGCGCTGCACCTCGCTACTGACCCAGTCGAGATAGCGGTTAACTGCCCGATCCCCGCCCCAGGCGTTGAACCACACGGTTTGTCCGCGAGCGTCGTGTTCGGTTTGTTGCCAGTTTTGGGCCGATAGTGCCCACGGGCTGACGGCGAGCAGAGTTATCCATAACAAACGGCGGGAGAGCAGGCGCATTATCGGGGCCTCTTTTGGCGTTCAGCGTAGAATTTTTTAATCATCATCATCAGGATAGCCAGGACGAACAGAGTCAGCAGTCCGGTGACCAGCCAGTAAGTGCCGCCCGTCAGCCAGCTGCCTACGCAGGAGTAGACGATAGTGGCGGGCAGTTGGCCGAGCCCGGTTGCCAGCATAAAAGAACGAAAGCGCAACGACGTTAGCCCGGCGGCGTAGCTAATCGGGTCGAATGGCACGAAAGGCAGCAGGCGGCAAATGAGGATCGTGTGTTTGCCGTAGCGAGTGAAAAAGGTGTCCATGCTGTCGAGCACCGTTTTGCCAGTCAGCTTTTCCACCGCGCCGCGCCCGAGGATTCTGGCGATATAAAAGCATAATGCCGCGCCCACCATCGCGCTGGTCCACGACAGCACGCCGCCCCAGAAGGCGCCAAACAGCGAGGCGTTGGCGAAGGTAATTAAAAAGGCGGGGAGTGGGGCGACAATGGCCTGCAGGATCATCAAAAAGAAAGAAACGGCAGCCGCCTGCGGACCCCAGGATTGAATGAAACGTTCCAGGTCGGCGCTGTCGAGGTGAGCAAAGGCCGCGAAGCTGCCATCAACAAACGCTTTCATGCCCGGTAACAGCAGGTACGCGCCCATCATCACGCAGACAGCCAGCAACAGCGCTGCGCGGGCACGCCAGGCGCGCGTCACTGCGGGCCTCGTTCAGCCGTTTCGGCAGGAGCAAACAGTGCGATATCAATGCCCCGATGCCGCGCCCAGGCTTTTGCCAGCTGCACGAGGGCGAACAGCGCCAGCCCGGCGAGACTCAGCGTGAGCATCAACAACCACGTCATGCCCTGTGTCGCGAGGGAACTGGCCATCAGGGTATAAATCAGCAGCCCCGGCAGGGTGGTTATCGCGGAAATCAGGATGAAAGGCCAGAAGGAAATCGACGTCAGACCGTAGGCATAGTTTTGAATATTATACGGAAACAACGGAATGAGCCGGGTCAGCAGCAGAAAATCCAGCCCGTAGTGGGCGATCCCGCGTTCAATTGCCTGAAAGGTGGCGGTGTGCCCGACGGCCCGCACCAGCGCCCGTCGGCCCAGCCCCCGGGCCAGTAAAAAAGAGACCGCGCAGGCCAGCGTCGAGGCCAGGACTGAAAGCAGCGTGCCGTAAAGCGGGCCGAACAGCAGGTCTCCGGCAATGACCAACAGGCTGCCGGGGATCAGGCAAACCGCAGCGATGACGAACAGTAGAACGTACACCACGCCGCCTAGCGGCCCGCAGTGTTGAATAAGCTGTTGTAACTGCTGGAGTTGAATGAGCAAGGCGGCGAGGCCGCTATGATGAACAACGAAAAGCACAATGCCGGAGAGAAGTAAAAGCAGGAGCAGCTTACATTCTGTCCTTTTCAGGGCTTCTTTGGCATCCATGTTCTCCGTGGGATGTGAGGGGCATTCAGGACGCGCATTTTACCCTGCGCCCGGCGGGCCACGTCTTTGATATCACGCAAGTAAAGAGGCTACGGCGCGTATTTCTCGGGACAAAAACGCCTGACGTCGGCGACAACGCCAGGCAACGCAGGGATTATTTCTTAAATGTCGCCCACACCGGCGCATGGTCGGACGGTTTTTCCATGCTGCGAATTTCGTAGTCGATCCCGGTTTCGATGCAGTGCGGCGCCAGGCCCTGGCTCGCCAGCAGCAGGTCGATACGCAGGCCGCGGTTGTCATCAAACCCTTTTGAACGGTAGTCAAACCACGAGAACTGGTCCTGCGTTTCCGGGTTCGCATGACGGAAGGTGTCCACCAGGCCCCAGCCAACCAGGCGGTCCATCCACTCGCGCTCTTCAGGCAGGAATGAACACTTCCCGGTACGCAGCCAGCGTTTGCGGTTGTCTTCACCGATACCAATGTCCAGATCTGTTGGGCTGATGTTTACGTCGCCCATGATCAAAACCGGGTTCTCAGGCTTCAGTTCGCTGGTGAGGTAGTTTTGCAGGTCCTGGTAGAACTTCTCTTTTGCCGGGAATTTGGTCGGATGGTCGCGGCTTTCACCTTGCGGGAAATAGCCGTTGATCACCGTGACGTTGCCAAACGGGGAGGGAACTTCCGCCATGATAATGCGGCGCTGGGCCTCTTCATCGTCGCCCGGGAAACCACGACGCACGGAGATCGGCGTCTCTTTGGTCAGCAGCGCCACGCCATAGTGGCCTTTCTGCCCGTGATAAAACACGTTGTAGCCGAGCTTCGCGACATCTTCGAGCGGGAACATATCGTCGTGAACTTTGGTTTCCTGCAGACCGATAACGTCTGGCTGGTGCTTGGCGACGATAGCGTGTAGCTGGTGTGGGCGGGCGCGCAGGCCGTTGATATTAAAAGAAAGAAATTTCATAGTCGCTGCCACTGTGCAAGGTGAATGATGCACGGATGTTAGCAGAATTTCTGCTGTGTGACTCGTCTGTTGTCCGATTGAGATTGTGCCCGCTCGATTCGCGGGCACAACCCCTCCGTTATCCAATCAGTGTTCTGCTGACTGACGCTCCCAGCGTGGGGCTTTCATATCCGCCGCGAACATCCACACCAGCTCGCACAATAATGCGCGTAACGTTCTTTCCGCATCAGGCAGCAACGCTTGCTGGGACAGCAGCTGTGTCAGCGTCTGGCAGTACTCACACAGCGCCTCGTGATCGGGGTCGCAATAGGGTTGTGGCTCCGGCAGTTTATCGACGGTCAGACGCTCAACCAGATGTGGCGGAATGGCATCGTTCAGCGTCGGGGCCAGCAATGCCAGACAGCTGCTGAGGCGGCCTAACAGCGCCAACTTATAAACGTTATCATCGCTATCGCATTCAATCAGGGTTGCCGCAAAGCGGTCGCAGCAGTCGGCCAGATCGAGGAAATGGGTTGAGGCGCTAAAGGGGATAGTCAGTAAATCGCAGCCAGGGGGAAAGAGGGTTGTCATAGGATGAACTCCACTACACCAAGTGAAATATTCAACGGCGTAAATCCGCCATTGTGTCTCCACCAAGTTTTTCTGGAGGCTAATCCAGGCACCGGATGTTGCAGATGCCGGGCGAGATTACTGCAATGGGGATGGGCGAACAAGTATGCTTCCGGAGGTTGTGTGGGAGTGTAAGCACACCCATTTTAGTTCCATGCCTTTTTGAGATTTCCGTGTTTCCGGCCATCAGCCTGTATTCTTCCGGCGTCAGGTTATTCAGGGATTCATGAGGCCGCTCACTGTTATATTCAGCCAGCCAGCGCTCTGTGATTTCCCGTGCCTCGTTCAGGGTCCTGAACAGGTAAAAATCCAGTATTTCTGTCCGGTACGTCCGGTTAAATCGTTCAATAAAGGCATTCTGTGTCGGCTTACCCGGTTTGATAAACTCCAGCATCACCCCGTGTTCTTCCGCCCACTGTGCCAGTGCCAGCGACACCAGTTCTGGCCCGTTATCCATCCTCATCTTCAGCGGATATCCGCGGTTTGCTACTATCCTGTCCAGTACCCGGACGACACGCTGAGCCGGAATATTCAGGTCGATTTCTATCGCCAGCGCTTCACGGTTAAAATCATCCACCACGTTGAAGGTTCGAAAGCGTCTGCCGCAGACGAGCGCATCGTGCATAAAATTGATCGACCAGCTCTGGCTTAACGCTTGCGGTGTTGCCAGCGGGGTCGGGTTGCGTACCGGCAGGCGTTGTTTACCCTTACGACGAAAATTCAGTTTCAGCAGGCAGTAAATCCGGTGAACGCGTTTATGGTTCCAGGTATTGCCCTGCCTGCGCAGCAGCTGGAACAGCTTCTTAAAACCGTTGCGCGGATAGCGTTCTGCCAGTTCAGTCAGCGCATGGATCACCGATTCATCACGCCGGGTATCGGGCTGATAAAAATACACCGTCCTGCTCAGCGATAACGTCCTGCAGGCCTGGCGTAAACTCATGGCAAATTGCGCAGTCAGATAGCTGACAAGTTCACGCTTTATCGCTGGTTTTAAAGCTTTTTTTCGATGACGTCTTTTAACGCTCGATTTTCCAGACTCAGGTCAGCAAACATCTGTTTGAGGCGTCGGTTCTCGTCCTCAAGATCTTTGATTTTTTTGATATCAGCGGCTTCCATCCCGCCATATTTTGCCTTCCAGTTGTAGTCGCTGGCTTCGGAAATAGCGGCCTCGCGGCACACATCTTTGACGGTGCGCCCGGCTTCGACAGACTTCAGAACGGCGATGATCTGGTGTTCGGTGAATCGGATCTTACGCATAGCGATCTCCTGAGGGGACATAATCAGTATGTCGGAAGATCTCTAAAAGTGGATAGTTCGGAGTAGAGGGATACTTACATCTGTATGTTAAATTTAAAGCAGCAGTAGCAATTAACAGTACAAGTATAATCTCAGTTATACAACCTGCGATTAAACAGTGGGTTAGAGAAAATGGTTTCCCGAGTATAAAAAATCAATTATTTACTATTCTAATAGGGGATCTTCCTCCTTTCTTTTCATTTGAAACTTCCTATCCAAGAAAATTGATCCAAATCAAGATTCGACTTAAATTTACATTAATAGAATCAATTAATTCGCGATTCAAAATAAATTTGGTGTATGTTTATTTCAGTTTGAAATTGTCTAATTCTAATTATTTCATGATGGTGATAGTAATGAATAAATTGTTAATTGTATTGGGTGTGGTTTGTACATTTTCTGTAAATGCTATGGATGTATCACAAGCTAATGAAGCTGTATCTCATGCTGAAAGAAATTATTCTGCATCGGTAGGATCTTATAAAGGTGCCGCATATCAATTAGGGTCTGGTGTAGTAGGTTCACCTGCTGAATCACATCTTAACGATGCAGCAGCAGCCCGTTCACAAGCTTATACAGATCAAAAAAGTGCTATTCTGAATCAGAAATCACAAGAAATCAGTAACTACGGTATTAAAACTAATTCAGCAGGCAACCCAGTTACTATGGTTGCAGGTACTAAAGTTAATTCTGCTGGTCATAGTGTTATTAATGTCTCCGCTTCTACGCTTTCACCTTCCACCAAAGTAAAAACAGATAAAGGCGTTGTTACGGTTGGGACACTTCCAAAAAATACACAGGTTTCTGTTCCCTTTGACAGTGCATTTAATACATCGGTGAAAGGTGGTCATAGCCACGACACCGTAAACAGTCATGGTGAACATGGAACCGGGAACGGTAGCAATAATGCAGCAAACAGCCTTAGTGCCCATGGTTTAGGAGGCAGTGAGTCTATCGGTGGTGGTCATTCAGGTGGAAGCTTTCACTACTAATGTTTTTATTTATATAGTTATTCATATGCCCTCATGACTTTTGAGGGCTTTTTTATGGATGAATTTTGAAAATACCTGCGGTATCAAACAGACGCTCCTGATCTCGAAAAAGCCCTTCTTCGTTTTGCAGATATCCGAAATGAAGAGATCGTGACAGAGCACGCTTTCATAACAGGTGCCGTATTCAGTACTATCAGCAGTATATTTCTTAAATATGCTTTCATCCGGCTGTTTTTCACCTGACGTCGTCATGAGGTTTTGCCATAAAGGCTCATTTAACGAAACATTAGTTACTAATTGTAGTGTTGGACAAAAAGTGGTCACCATATTAGCGGTTTTAGAGAATCGTTTTAATGTCCGCTGCTAGGAGAAGGGTGACATTTACGCGACGATAGGCAGAGGAAAGGAACCAGCATTCTTTAAATCACCATGCAGGGGGCCTCTAATAAAAAAATTAATCGCAATGATCGTCCTGGCGCTGTCCGTTTCCGCCGCACCTGCACACGCTGATAAAGCCACCGCTACGGCGCTGTGCACTGGCGAGGTGCTCGGCGTTATGAAACGCGTCGCGGTCAGGCATGGCGGATCGCCAGAAAAATTAGATATGACACCGGAGAAGATGTTACCGGGAATGATGCAGGTTTTTGGCGCGAATTATGACTTGGGTGCAGGAACGCGCGCGGCTGGGCTACCGTAAAAACCTGCGGATATTCAGGAGTGGCGCACGGCCTTCATGAAACAAGCGCAGATCTCGAAAGATATGGCGCTTTATAACTAAGAAGAAAAGGGCGAGTTTGCCGACATGTTAATGGCATTGGTCAAAGATGGTGCGGAAGGTAAATAATGAAAAAGTTAATCTTCGCGGCGGCGTTCGTATTACTCACCGGCTGCGCGGCGCATCACACACAGGCACGCTCGCAATGTAACGGGAACATTATCCGCCAGGAACCATTGTACCCAGCGAAGGCTGTAGCGCGGAACATAAAAGGCGTGGTTAAGGTCCGTTATACGTATGGCCTGGATGGCGCTGTTGAAAACGTAGCGATCCTTTCCGCCGAACCGCCGGAAATTTTCAATCGCGAAGTAATAACCGCAATGAAAAAGTGGTGCGGAAAACCTGGCACCACTGAAACGCGCATCTTCACCCCTTTACCATTAATGGTGAAGGGGTGAAGGGGTAAAATTACTCGCAAAGGCGTTCGTAGGGGTCCGCATGGAAAACGGGAAATATCCTACGTTAAGCCTGTTTTTTAAGCAGCAATGACAGGCAACTTTGAGCGAGGAGCGGAAGTTGGAGAATCGTGAATGGAAGTTATACAGCTTTGACATGCCAAAGTGTTCTTTTCCATCGACGAACCTCACAATCCAGTATACTTCTAAACTCTCCCTATTCTTTTTGCGGTCTATTTTCAAAAGAACTTTAAAGCACTCATCTACACGTTTTTATTGCCGATAACTTTAGTATCAAATTCACGTCATACAAATACTGATGACCGGCAGGCAAGGGATAACATGGAACTGATTGATTACGATAAAAATGCACTTCAGAAAATCCACGACTGGAAAAACCCACCGCGCGGTTTTCTGGCTAAATCATTTGAATTAATAAGTAAGCCTCTAAACAGCGCCGGTGAGTTGGTTCTTTCAACGCCTGTCGTCGGCGAAGCCATTCAATCTTCTGTGCAGGGTCTTGTGGGAGTCTGTAACGATGCCGCGCTGTGGTCAGTACGACCAGAGGCGATCTTCGAAGAGTTCCGTAACAACGGGCATGTCCACATCAATCACTACGAAGATATTGAAACGTTACGTCTTGAGGACATCGATAAAACCGTCGGCTGGCTAGCAGCCAAATATAAGGGCATCGCACTGGCGGAAGGTGCTGGTACGGGCGTGATGGGGATTGCAGGGATGGCCATCGATATACCTACCCTCATTACATTGAATCTGCGAGCCATCGGAGAATATGCGACGTATTACGGTTTTGATATCACTCGTCAGGAAGAACGGCTTTTTGCCTTTAACATATTAGGGCTCTCTGCTGCTTCATCGACTATGGCGAAAAACGTCGCCATGGCGCAACTGGTAAAAATATCGCAGCAGGTCGCCAAGAAAGTAGTCTGGGAAGAGTTGGAAAAACAAGTATTTGTGAAGATTATTCAGCAGATTGCCCACAGCCTGGGGATTCGTCTCACAAAAGCAAAACTGGCCCAAACGATTCCTATCGCTGGCGCGGCCGTTGGGGGTGGTTATAACGCCTATTTCACCAGTAACGTCTGCGATGCGGCCTACCACCTTTATCGCGAGCGCTTCCTAGCAATAAAATACGATCCGTCTGTGATTGATCTCACGGTAAAACCTGCGGATGGTTTTTTCCCCGGCGACGGCGATCCGGTTTTCGAATGAGCAAAAACGGGTCGTTTTTCGACTCATTTTTCCGTACGAAAGCCTGATTTCAGAAACGATAACTGAATCTGAATAGCCTCGAGTTTAACAGACACTTTATAGTAGCCATTTTTCAAGTTGGCAAAAAATACCAACTTGCATTCTTGGCACAGAGCTGCTGTTGCAGCCCTGATAACTTAAGACTTCAATCGACTCAGAGATCTCTAACGCATCATCGAGACAAAGTTTTGCTGCCCATCCATGAAAAATGCGATTTTATTGTCGGGCTGAGATATGTTGGCAAGAACCGACCCCATCAAGTTTGCGTAGTCGTAGCCTTTTTCGTAACATAAATTCCCCCAAAGCATTCCGGTCAATTCTTCTCTAAAAGGATTTAAAATGTCCATAGAAATCATGAAGCTTACATTTCTGAGTTATCGATTAGGTATTATCGGATTGATCGAATATCAGGAGCGTCTTGAAGTATACAGATGTCTTATAGACAGCAGCAGCAGTGTTGCTGACCCACGCAACGCTCCTGGGGAAGATTATGCATTTCCGGAAGAAAGTAGGGTACATTATGAGGATGAATGGGATAGAAATAACAGAATGAAAGATTCACAATAAAGTGGTAATTGTGCTGGAAGAGGTCAAGCAAGCGAGGATGAAGATGATTCGATGCATTTCTTAGCTTTCAACAAATGGCTATTTACAGTCGGTGATGCAGATTGTTTCCCTTCAGTTCCGCACGGCCATTACAAACGAAAAACCAAACCGTGGCCAAAGTTAAATCCCTATATCGGTGTGGTATTCAGCAGCATGCAAACTGAAGACGTTTCTTCCCGGCTAACCAAAAAAGAAATGAAATTATTGTGGAATGAATCTAAGTTTATTGAAGAATGAAGAATGAAGAATGAAGAATGAAGAATGAAGAATGAAGAATGAAGAATGAAGAATGAAGAATGAAGAATGAAGAATGAAGAATGAAGAATGAAGAATGAAGAATGAAGAATGAAGAATGAAGAAAGCAGATTGTTTGGTATAGTAAGTTTGCGCCGAATTATTTTTTTTCCTAATGCACGATTTGGCAGGCATATTCTTCCACGCTGGTAATTCATGAGGATAATCCATAAAGGGGAATAAGCTTTAGCCGTGTTTACAGTGCCGCAACGTGAGACACTCGATAAAACTGAACTTCATGAGGGCAAACAGATGCAAATTTTTGAGCGCGCAGTAAAGAGATGTTTGGTCATCAAGTGAATAGAGCTGACATTATCTAAGATTATTTTTTTACTAAATTCTGACAACTTAGCTAAAGTCCGGTCATTTCAGCTCAGTGACCTTCCCCCCGTAAACTAACATAACTTAATGCAAGTAACGTCTTCTCCTGGCACAAAGGAGATGTTTGATTGATTCCGGTCCGCTGTGAGCGATGAGCAGACACTATCCAATACAGCTGGCGAGGTGAGCCTCGACGCTATAGTTGATCTCATGCGTAGCTTTCAACTGTTAAAAGCCACTTTTTCGTCGATGTTCCATGGGGGAACAACCATAGATCCTTTTAAAGGCTGTGCTGAAAGCGCTTTCCGACCCGTATCCTAGTGAAAATCCGATTTTTTTAACCGGCTCAGAAGTGGTCCTTAGAGCCTTACTGGCAATGTGCATCCGCCATTCTGCGAGATAATTAAGCGGAGTCGTGCCGGTAAGTTGTGAGAATCGTCGCAGGAATCCGGCGCGTGACATACCGGCTATCTCAGCCAGTTCCGGTAAACGCCAGTTGTTGGAGGGGGTCTGATGAATGGCAGTAAGAGCACGCACTATTCGCGCATCATGAAGCGCGCTCAGCCAGCCCGGTTGCGTGTCAATATTTTGCGCCACACCCCGTCGTATCCCTTCTACCATCATTAAATGCATGAGATGGTCTGTAACAATGTCTGAACCGGGCAAAAGTGAAGCTTTCTCTGTCCTGATGTAATTCATCAGCAGAGTAAAAACTGACGTGCTGTCGCTATCTGAAATAATCCTGATAACGTCCGGTAGCTGCCGGGTAAGCAGATCCGCGGAAGATTTGTCGATTTCCATCTTTCCGGCAATCATTATCAGCGCATCGCCACCGTAATCAGCAATACCCTCCTTCAAGAGGTAAGGGGTCACTTCAGACTCTGCCTGAACCTTCCCGTCAGCCGTTGTAACAGCAAAACTGCATGCCCGGGTAAGGATGATGCCGTCGCCCTGATGCAGGGTTATCCACTCATCGCAACTATCAGCTTTAAATCGGGCGACACCGCTCTGGACCGCAAAAAACTTGAGGCCATCAAAACCCGGATAGTGGAGTCCCCAGCCAGAGGGAGCACTCAACCCGGAGGTCGTATAGCTTCTGGCCGAAAGCAAATTGAGAACGTCAGATAAAGGATCCATGCGATTTTCAGTAAAGTAAATGTGACTTTAGATTATTAATTATCTATCACGAATGTATTAAAGTAACAAATATCCTTGTGCAGTTGTGGGGATGTTTGCTGTCATTTTTCGATGCTACATTGACCAGGCATCGCCTCATTGCAAAAGCAACTGCCACCTTTAAATCCACCCGGCGCGAACGCTTAGTGCCCCGAAGAGGTAAATCTATGAACTTTGTCACGCTTAAATCCGGTGCTCTTATGCCCCAACTGGGGTTTGGCGTTTATCAGATACAGGATGCGCTTGAGTGTGAAGAGGCAGTATATGCAGCACTTCAGGCCGGTTATCGTCTGATCGATACAGCCGCCGCTTATCAGAATGAAGAGGCGGTTGGTAAGGCCATTATACGCAGCGGCATTCCCCGCGATGAACTCTTCATTACGACAAAAGTGTGGGTGCAAGATATGGGGTACAGCCAGACCCTGAAAGCCATAGACCGTTCGCTATCGAGACTTGGGCTTGATTACCTGGATTTATACCTTATTCACCAGCCTTACTCAGACGTATTCGGTTCGTGGCGCGCGATGGAAGAAAAGCATGATGTCGGGATATTACGTAACATTGGTGTCAGCAACTTTTCGCCGGACAGGCTCACCGATCTCACTGTTTTCAGTCACGTTGCCCCGGCACTCAATCAGATAGAAATCAACCCGTTCTATCAGCAGCACGACAACGTCGCCTTCATGCAGGCGAACGGGGTACAACCTCAGTCGTGGGCTTCATTTGCCGAAGGGCGCAACAATCTTTTCCAGATGCCAGTACTGCAAACTATTGGTGGGAAGTACGGTAAGAGTGTTGCCCAGGTGGTTCTTCGCTGGCTTATTCAACGCGGAATTGTCGTTATTCCAAAGTCAGTCAGCCCGGAGCGAATGGCACAAAATATTGATGTCTTTAATTTCGAGCTGAATGAGGAAGAGCTGAGCCTCATTGCCGGGCTTGATACCGGCGTTAGTTGCTTCCATTCACATACGGATCCTGAACGTATAAAAAACATTGCCGGTCTCCATTTCGATATATGAAACCGACCGGATGAAAGCATGCCGCTGTATTAACTAAATATTTCTGCAAAACTATTTATGTTGAGAACAAGCGTCTTTGTCCCCGCTATTGCACTGTGCGTTATGACGGTTCTCCCTGGTCTGCAAACCCGAAGAAAAATGGGAATCTTGAAAAGCCCCTGTCATGCTCAGTGACATGGGCAGTTTTATGTTCGGTGGCCCAACAAAAACTGATATGGATGGTGGCACCTTCAATGGCGATCATGAATATGCGCAATCTCGCCCGGTCCATCTTTGGACTACAGCCGCGCGCACGTCACAAAAAAGTGCTGATGCGCCATTAAGTCGCCAACAAGTGTAAATCTGGTGCCTGGTGGGAATACTGCGCTGGACGATGGCAAAACACATTTTTATCCGCAAGGTGTATGCGCTGGCTGGGAGTCTGGTATGAGCGAAGAGCTGCCCCTATGTCTGTCTATATTGAAAATCCATAATATTGTGCACTCTTAAGTTTATGCTCAAATATTGTTGAAATGCAGGTATTCTAAAAAACATCCTCTATCCTGGAAGCCAGTACCTCAATGAATTCGTGTAACAAAAGAACTCGCGCTTATCAGTTCAAAGCCTTTCGTTATCTATTTGTCGCACGCCTGTTTACCGTACTGGGTAATGGTATTGCACCGATCGCACTTGCGTTCGCAGTCCTTGATATTGGCGGGGCCGTCACTGATTTAGGTATCGTCGTTGCATCACGTTCCATTTTTAACGTTGCATTCTTGTTAATTGGTGGCGTACTGGCGGACCGTTATTCACGTAGCCTCGTTTTAGTCTCTTCTTCAGTAATAGCCGCCGTTTCACAAGCTATCGTTGCATGGTCGGTGCTGGATGGTTCAGCCACTGTGATGAGCCTGGCATTACTTGGTGCGTTGAACGGAGCGGCTGCCGGTATCGCATTACCTGCGTCCTCTGCGCTGGTTCCTCAGACTGTTCCAGCACAGAATTTGCGGGAAGCCAACGCATTAATCCAGCTCGGTATTTATAGCTGTACCGTAATCGGCGCTTCACTAGGTGGAATATTGACCAGTACAGTCGGTCCGGGTTGGGGACTCGCAATTGATGCGCTGGGTTTCGCAGTCTCTGCACCACTTTATTTCTTCATTCGCGCCACATCAATTGAGGCATGTCCATCCCAGGATAATATCTTGCAAGATTTAAAAGAGGGGTGGCAAGAATTCGCCAGTCGAGCTTGGGTCTGGTCGATTGTTGTCCAGTTTACTATTGTTAATGCTGCTTTTAGTGGTGTTGTTATGGTACTTGGGCCAGTGATTGCTGATAGCTCTTTTGGACGAACTAATTGGGGGATTATCGTTGCCGCGCAAAGTATTGGCCTGATTGCAGGATCGTTCCTTGCTCTGCGATGGCGTCCACGGCGAGATCTCTTTATTGGTGTCATGTTGATATCACTTTGCGCAGTGCCGATTTTTATGCTCAGCCAGCTTGCTTCGGCATTGTGGCTTATAGCCACGTTTTTTATTGCCGGCGTCGCTTTTGGCCTGTTCGGCGTGTCCTGGGCTCATTCGCTACAAACGCATATTCCGCCGGAGAAATTGGCTCGCGTATACGCCTATGATGCAGTGGGTTCGTTTGTGGCTATTCCGTTCGGTGAACTGGTCGCCGGACCGCTTGCAATACATTTTGGGAGCAGCCATGTGCTCTTAGTTTCAGCGATGGCGGTAGTCATCGCCACTATTGCTGCCAGTATGGTTCCTGCAATTAGGCTGTTGGATAACTCATCACAGATTAAGTCCCAAAAGGTTACCAATTCCTTATGATGATGCTCAAAAATATGCTGCGATGTCAGGAACGTGCGCTGTTGGCACTTGGCGGACGAACTGACTAAGCGCTGTGAATTCGTAGTGGCTCATTAAATTGTGTCATCTGAACAGAGGTGTACCACTTGCGCTCATGGCACTGAGCAGAAGGGTATAACGTACATAAAGTCTGCTCTGATCGAGGAACGGACGCTAATGCCATCAACACTTAAGTCATCCTGTTGGCTACTTATCGGGTCTATCCAGCTAAAGATAATCCAAATAACCCTCTTCATTGAAATGATAAAACCACTCGCTATCAATCGCGGATTTATAGCCATTTGGAGAAGTGATTTTCGCTCGCAACAAAAAGGCCCCAACGACAACTAATCCTCGCGTTTCTCCGCCCATTTCAGCATTGCATCAAGGGCCGGGCACAGCGCTTGCCCCCACTCGGTCAGGCGATATTCTACTTTCGGAGGCACCTGAGGGTACACCGTGCGAGATACGATGCCGTCGGCTTCCAGTTGTCGCAGTTGCTGCGCCAGCATCTTCTGTGAAATACCCGGGATCAGTTTTTCAAAATCAGAATAGCGCTGTACCTTTCCATCGAACAGATGAAAAAGAATAATTAATTTCCAGCGACCTTCCAGTAGTCGCAGCACATGCTCAACGCCGCTTGCGGCAGATGCTGGTGTATATAACTTACTCATAATTCAGTCGCTCACTTTTTTGTGCGTACTTGTCAATTTTACAGTTTATGTTGAATATTCCGGTACTGTAAATAACGGGAGTTAACAGCTATGTCATTAGCCCTACCGCACGCTATTTGTGACTATTTCGCGATCAGCAACGGCGCAGATATTGCCAACGTTAAGCACTGTTTTACTGCCGATGCTGACGTGAGAGACGAAGGTAAAACGCATAAGGGACACGCAGCGATTGAGGCTTGGCAACGTGCCGCACAGGCCGCGTTTGATTACAGCGTTGAGCCGATTCAGTTCCTCACCGAAGGCCATCGGGTGACGGTCATATCAAACGTTGTCGGTAATTTTCCCGGCAGCCCAATAGTGCTTACACATGCTTTCGGCCTGGTCGGCGACAAGATCAACACACTGGAGATTATCTGATGTCGTTAGATATTGATTTTCAGGGTAAACGCATCCTGGTTACTGCAGGTACCAAAGGTGTCGGCAAAGCGGTCGTTGGATTATTAAAGCAACTGGGTGCCAGGGTATTAACCACCGCGCGTCATACGCCCACAGAATGTATCGCAGACACCTTCGTGGCGGCGGACCTGACCACGGTCAGCGGGTGTGCTTCAGTAGCAGAAGCCGTTCAAATGCATCTGGGCGGTGTCGACGCCATCATCCATGTTGCGGGCGGTTCTACTTCACCAGGTGGTGGTTTTGCAGCCTTGGGTGAAACGGAGTGGCAGCAGGAGCTCAACCTTAATCTGCTGCCAGCGGTACGCTTAGATCGCGCGCTGCTACCAGGGATGGTGGCGCAGGGCTGTGGGGTTATCATTCACGTGACCTCTATCCAGCGTGAACTACCGTTACCGGACTCAACCACCGGCTATGCAGCGGCAAAAGCGGCGCTGTCAGCATACAGCAAGAGCCTGTCGAAAGAGGTATCCCCGAAAGGGGTTCGGGTGGTTCGTGTTGCGCCCGGCTGGATCGAAACTGAAGCTTCGGTTGCGATGGCAGAGCGACTGGCGAAGCATGCGGGAACGGATTACGAAGGCGGTAAGCAACTCATCATGAATGCACTCGGGGGTATCCCTGTTGGCCGTCCATCAAAGCCTATTGAGGTGGCGAATCTCATTGCCTTCCTCGCGTCGTCTCATGCTGCCACCATCACTGGCACCGAATATGTGATAGATGGTGGCACCATCCCGACGGTGTAATGATGTATCTTACTCGGCTCGAATTATGAGCTGATTAAGATTGTCAGAGGCAGAAAATGGTTAATCCTGGTGTCCGCTTTGGCGCAAAACGGCCTGACGTAAGCGGGCAGTCCGTTATGAGTGGACATTCGCATTATCTTTAGTTGAAAGGGCATTATCCATTACTTGGCCCTGCTTGATTATCCACATCAAACTGGAAGGGTACAGAGATTAAGTTTGCTTTTTGGTTATTAAGTTGATTTTCCAGTGCGACATTTTATTCAGCGAAAACATGTCCTGATAACAGCAATGTAGAATATGGGAGCAAAAGCTAAAGTTTATGGGGTTCCATAGTATTCATGATCGGTAAGTCTCGTACGCGTTATTCATTTTATTAAAATCGGAAGCACAGCCAGTCAGGTATGAGTGAATGGTTTCCTTAACTTACTTATTTGTTATATCCAAACGCAACGTTTAATAATAAATATATAAAGATGCGTCGATTGGAAAATAACACTTTTATAATCTGAGACATTCATCTTGCCATGGTTTGCTAAACTTATGACACATCGACACTTAACACTGGCACCGTTTTTAGTGAACTACCTAAAGGGGCCGTCATTCTGGAATTGCCTTTGCTTTCCGTTCGGTTCTGTCTAAGGGAAACTGTCGAAGATGTACACTATTACTCTAAACGCCTGCGCATGTATTATTTGTCGGAAGCCGGTCAGAGAGCAAGGTAACTTCATGATGGGTATACTTTCATTTTAGTTAAATGACGTTGAATTAATCAGTGACTGATTCGTATGAAAGGTCAGTCACAAATGAACATGTTACGTGACAGGAAAAAACCATGATCAAAATAAAACCGTTAGCGCAAGCTCTTCTCTTAACCGGCCTGCTCGGAGGCTCCGCCTCCGTACTGGCCCAGGCGAATACTCAGTCCTACCACGATCCTTTGCTCACATTGCAAGGTACACCTGATGTTGTGAACAAAGGACTGGACGTGGATGGTTACAGCTCTGCTGTTTCAGCCTGGAATTGGGGGTATCCGATTGTGCGTATGGAGCAGGTTGTTCGTGATTACATCAATGTGCCGTCACCAAAACCAGCAACCAGTTACCGGGCCCCACTGAACCAGATTGGCTGGGCAACAGAACTGGCGACACCTGCAGCAAAAGATATGCCGAGCGCCAACAACGACACGCTGTATATGAGCGCTGTGGTAAAACTTGATGAGCCTTACGTCCTGACCGTGCCGGATACTCATGACCGCTATTACGTGGTGGATGTGTTCGATATGTGGCAGGAGCTGGAGCACTACATCGGCAGAAGAACCACGGGCACTGCGGCCGGGAAATTCGTTTTAGTTCCGCCAGGCTGGGAAGGTAAACTGCCCGGAGACGCGAAGGTTCTGCATGTTTCAACCAATAAAATCTGGCTGTGGGGTCGCCTGCGCGTTAAGCAGGGTGAAGATATGGCACCACTGCACACGCTACAGAAAGAATTCAAGCTCACCTCACTCAGTGGCAAGGTCTACTCCGACACATTACCGCCGCTGCCGGAGTTGAAAAATGACGGACTCGATTTCTTCCGTCTGCTGGCTGCAGCGTTAAAAGAGAACCCGGTCAAACCTGAGGATAAAGGTCTGTATGGTCAGTTCAGCCGTATTGGTCTGACCGACAGCGGTTACAACCCTGAACATGTGCCTCAGGTCATGCTTGACGGCGTTAAACGTGGCCTGGCCGATGCGCCAGCCGTTGCAGCGTCGACGCTAACCAGTACCTCTGAAATCCGTAATGGCTGGAGCTATGTGCGCGGTCTGGATTCCTTCGGTTATAACTATCCGTTGCGCTCTCTGGTTTCCGGGCCTTATCTCGGCGGTCAGGGTGAGAAAGAAGCGGTCTATCCAATCCGCTACAACGACAGTGAAGAACAGCCGCTGACAGGCGCGAATGATTACACCATTAGGCTGCCAACTCAGCCGCCGGTGAACGCATTCTGGTCCATCACGATGTACGATGCTAAGACCAAAATGCTCGTGAATAATGAGTTGAATCGTTACAAAGTTGGTACCGACACTGAAGGTCTGGTCGTGGGCAAAGATGGCAGTGTGACCATCACCCTGAGCCATAAAAAACCGACCGACCCGAATGCCAACTGGTTGCCTGCACCTGAAGGCAACTTCTATATGTTGTTCCGTATGTATCAGCCGCAGGATGCCGTCATGAAAAATGACTGGAAACTGCCGCAGGTGACAAAAAGTCACTGATAATTGGCAGTTATGATTGAGAGATGAAGGCTCGACTCCGAAGTGAATACCCTTCCAAAGCCAGGCTGAACGCGTCGTTGTTGTATAAGGGCCGTAATATTTTTGATATTGCGGCCCTTTTTACTTAAAACTTTTCCCTGGTAAGCAACGTCCCTTGTTTTTAGATCAGCGGTTTAAGCCTTGCCAACACTGTCGGGAAAAATTCCGCCACGGTCGGGTGCACGGGCAGCGCCTGGAGCATCAGCCGGTAACTGGCCCCGGTGGCCATATAATTGGAAATCACCGAGATGATCTCATCGCCGCCGATACCGAGGATTGCCGCCCCGAGGAAGCGCTCGCTTTGCGCATCGACAATCAGGCGCATCATGCCGTAGATTTCGCTTTCTTCTTTGGCCCGGCTGACATCGGCCATGTTGAAATCGGCCACCAGGATTTGCGCCCCTTGTTTCACTTGTTGCCGAGCCTGTGCCAGCGTAATGCCCACCCGACCCAGCGGCGGGTCGGTAAACATGGCGTAACTCAGTGCGCGCCTGTCTGCGTCGTGCCATTGCCCGTCCGACTGCTGGCCGTCAATTTCCGCCAGCACTATTTGGAAATCGTGATAGCTGGTGTGGGTGAACGCGCCACGCCCGTTGATATCGCCCAGCGCTTTAATGCCTGCGATGTTGGTATTGAAGTTCGCATCGGTGCGAATAAAGCCGCGCGCGTCGGTTTCTATCCCAACGGCCTCGAGATTCAGTCGTTCTGAATTAGGCTGGCGGCCGGTCGCAATTAACAGATGGTTGGCGCTTATTTCATGGCCGTCCGCGAGCTGAATGCTCAGCCCGTCTGCGGCGGGGGCCAGGCTGTTTATGCTGCTGTTGAGATAAAACGTAATCCCTTCATCGCGCAGGAAATCGGTAATGTGCTGGCTGATGTCGGCGTCTTCACGCTCGGCAATGCGATCCGCACGGTGAATAATCGACACGACTGCGCCAAGGCGACGAAAGAGTTGCCCCAGCTCCAGCCCGATATAGCTGGCCCCGAGTATAACCAGATGCTTCGGGCATTCGGTCAGCGCCAGCAGGCTGGCGTTATCGAGGTACGGCACGGTCTCCAGGCCGGGCAGCGAGGGGATAAACGCCCGAGTGCCGGTATTGAGATACACCTGCGCGGCAGACAGCATTTCACCGTTGACCTCAAGCAGAAAACGCTCGCCGTCGCGCCCGACAAAACGCGCCCAGCCGTGGATCGTTTCTACATTGTCGGTGCCCTCCAGCCACTGAACCAGCCCGCTGCGCGAGGACTCAACCCGGGCGTGCATCCGCGCCATCGCAGCGGAAAAATCAACGCTCACCGGCCCGGTGTTCACACCAAAATCCGCAGCCCGACGCGCCATGTGCGCCACCCGGGCGGATTTGCGCAGGGTTTTGGTCGGCGTGCAGCCGAAATTGACACAGGTGCCGCCAAAAAAATTGCCTTCAATCAGCGCGACGTGCTGACCGCGCGCCGCCAGTTCAACCGCCAAAGACGGGGCCGCCTGGCCTGCACCAATCAGTACCGCATCAAAAAGCCGCATAGGTTTCCTCGCCAGGTTGCCAGTGAAATAAACCTCTTGAGCGTAGTGCAGCGGAAGAAGGGCGACAAACAGGACGCGATAGGTGCAAACGGAATGGCGGTCTGGCGGTTTAATAACCGA
Organism: Scandinavium tedordense; assembly: GCF_024764965.1. Classification (NCBI taxonomy): domain Bacteria; kingdom Pseudomonadati; phylum Pseudomonadota; class Gammaproteobacteria; order Enterobacterales; family Enterobacteriaceae; genus Scandinavium; species Scandinavium tedordense. The sequence continues at coordinate 219,746 of NZ_JALIGG010000058.1, forward strand.
TTTATCCTCCAGCGATGCGACTTTTTGGCGCACGACGCCCCGTTTTGGGGCGGGAATTTACGACAAATGTCGCAGCCCTCACAAATCACGAATTAAGATTTACTAATGCATAATGTTGCTCTTATTAATCCTTCTAATGGCGCTGAAATCGGTTTCTATTCACTTTATATGCATTAATGGTGAATGGGTGTGGGTTGTAAGTTATTGATATTTAGTTGCCGGCTTCCATTTATGCACTTTTGTCGCTGGCTGGCACGATGCCTGCAATATACATTTACAGCACAAGTGCTCATATTAATTAACATCACAATAACGTTGTGTTTACCGGAAGAAGAGGTTGCTATGTCTCAGTCAGTTACGCGTGGAAATTTTGACGATTGGATGATGCCGGTCTACGCCCCGGCGCCTTTTATTCCGGTACGTGGAGAAGGGTCTCGCCTGTGGGATCAGCAGGGCAAAGAGTACATTGATTTTGCGGGTGGGATCGCGGTGAACGCCTTGGGCCATGCGCATCCGGCGATGGTTCGCGCCCTGACCGAACAGGCCGGAAAGTTCTGGCATACTGGCAACGGCTACAGCAATGAACCGGTGCTGAAGCTTGCAAAACAGCTGATTGACGCCACTTTTGCCGACAAAGTATTTTTCTGTAACTCCGGGGCGGAAGCCAACGAAGCGGCGCTGAAGCTGGCGCGTAAATATGCCCACGACAAATTTGGCCCACAGAAAAGCGGCATCGTGGCCTTCAAAAACGCATTCCACGGCCGCACGCTGTTTACCGTCAGCGCGGGCGGACAGCCTTCCTATTCGCAGGATTTCGCGCCGCTGCCACCACAGATTCAGCACGCGGTGTATAACGACATCGACTCCGCGAGAGCGCTCATCAACGACGACACCTGCGCGGTGATTGTTGAGCCTATTCAGGGCGAAGGCGGCGTGGTACCTGCCACTCCGGCCTTCCTGAAAGAACTGCGTGAACTGTGTGACCGTCACAACGCGCTGCTTATCTTTGACGAAGTGCAGACCGGCGTGGGCCGTACCGGCGAGCTGTACGCTTATATGCATTACGGCGTAACGCCTGATGCGCTGTCGACGGCGAAAGCGCTCGGCGGCGGTTTCCCGATTGGCGCGCTGCTGACCCGCGAGGAATTTTCCCGCGTAATGACCGTCGGCACCCACGGCACCACCTACGGCGGCAATCCGCTGGCCTGCGCGGTAGCCGGGGAAGTGCTTTCTATTATTAATACCCATGACGTACTGAATGGCGTGAAGCAGCGCAACCAGTGGTTTACCGAACGCCTGAGCGCCATCAATGCCCAGTTCGGTTTATTCGACGACGTGCGCGGCATGGGCCTGCTTATCGGCTGCGTGCTGAAAGCGGAATATGCCGGAAAAGCCAAGCAGATTAGCCAGCTCGCCGCTGAAAACGGGCTGATGGTGCTGATCGCCGGGGCCAACGTGGTGCGCTTTGCGCCTGCGTTGATTATCAGCGAAGCAGAGGTGAAGGCCGGTCTCGACCGCTTTGCCAAAACCTGCGAGCGCTTTGTCTCTGAGGTGTCATCATGATGGTGATCCGTCCGGTCGGACATGAGGATTTGCCCGGCCTGCTGGCGCTTGCAGGGAAAACGGGCGGCGGTTTAACGTCGCTTCCTGCCGATGAAACCACACTGTCGGCGCGCATTGAACGCTCGATCAACACCTGGAATGGCAGCCTCGAGAAAGGCGAACAGGGCTACGTTTTCGTGCTGGAGGATACGTCCACCGGTCGCGTGGCGGGGATTTGTGCCATCGAGGTCGCGGTCGGCCTGCACGACTCCTGGTACAACTATCGCGTCGGTACTCAGGTTCATGCGTCGAAAGAGCTGAACGTTTACAACGCGTTGCCGACGCTGTTTCTGAGTAACGATCACACCGGCAGCAGCGAACTCTGTACGCTGTTTCTTGACCCGGAATGGCGTAAAGAGGGCAACGGCTACCTCTTGTCAAAATCCCGATTCCTGTTTATGGCCGCCTTCCGTGACCGCTTTAATGACAAAGTGGTGGCAGAGATGCGCGGCGTGATCGACGAGCACGGCTACTCCCCGTTCTGGGAAAGCCTCGGCCAACGTTTCTTCTCAATGCCGTTTGCCCGCGCGGACTACCTGTGTGGCACCGGGCAAAAAGCGTTTATCGCCGAATTGATGCCCAAACATCCGATTTACACGGATTTCCTTTCCGAAGAGGCGCGGGCGGTAATTGGCGAAGTACACCCGCAAACCGCACCCGCGCGTGCGGTGCTGGAAAAAGAAGGGTTCCGTTACCGTAACTACGTCGATATTTTCGACGGCGGCCCGACGCTGGAGTGTGATATTGACCGCGTGCGCGCGATCCGCAAAAGCCGTCTGGTGGAAGTGGGCGAAGGCCAACCTGCGCCGGGCGAGTTACCGACCTGTCTGGTCGCCAACGAACAGTATCAGCAGTATCGAGCGATGCTGGTGGAGGCTGACCCGCACACCGACAGACTGTTGCTGAGTGCGAAACAGCTCGATGCCCTGAAATGCCATGCGGGTGACCGCGTACGGTTGGTTCGCCTTTGCCCTGAGGAGAAAAAAGCATGAGTTTATGGATCAATGGCGACTGGGTCGCCGGGCGCGCAGAGGCACGCAGCAAAACTAATCCGGTTACGCACGAAGCGGTGTGGCAAGGGAATGACGCAGATGCCGAACAAGTTACCGAGGCGGTAAAAGCGGCGCGTGTAGCGTTCCCCGCCTGGGCAAAACAACCGTTCAGCACGCGGCAACAGATTGCTGAGAAATTTGCCGCGCTGCTGGAAAGTAATAAAGACGCGCTGACGGAGGTTATCGCCCGCGAAACCGGCAAACCACGCTGGGAAGCGGCGACGGAAATCGGCGCGATGATCAACAAAATTGCCATTTCGGTGAAGGGCTATCACAGCCGTACCGGTGAACAGGAAACGCCGATGCCTGACGGCGCGGCCACGCTGCGTCATCGTCCACACGGTGTACTGGCGGTATTTGGTCCGTATAACTTCCCCGGCCATTTGCCGAACGGACACATCGTTCCGGCGCTGCTGGCGGGCAATACCGTGGTTTTCAAACCGAGCGAGTTAACGCCAATGAGCGGCGAAGCCGTGGTGAAACTGTGGCAGCAGGCGGGCTTACCGGCGGGCGTGTTGAACCTGATTCAGGGCGGGCGCGCGGTCGGTGAAGCATTAAGCGGACAGGCCGATCTCGACGGGCTGCTGTTTACAGGCAGCTCGAATACCGGTTTTACGCTGCACCGCCAGCTGGCGGGACAGCCGCAGAAAATTCTCGCGCTGGAAATGGGCGGCAACAATCCGCTGATCGTCGATGAACCGCAGGAAATTGATGCCGCGGTTCACGTGGCGGTGCAATCGGCGTTTATTACCGCCGGACAGCGCTGTACCTGCGCCCGTCGTCTGCTGGTGAAACGCGGTGAAGCAGGGGATGCGTTCCTGAAACGTCTGGTGGAGGTCACCCGTCGGATCGTGCCTGACAGCTGGCACGCCGAACCGCAGCCGTTTATCGGCGGCCTGATTTCTGAACAGGCCGCGCAAAATGTGCGTACTGCCTGGCTGCAGCACGTTGCCAACGGCGGTGTGTCGCTGTTGGAGCCGCGATTGCTAAAACCCGGCACGTCATTAGTGACTCCGGGCATTATTGATATGACCGAAGCGCAAAATGTGGCGGATGAAGAAGTGTTTGGCCCGCTGCTTTGCGTCTGGCGTTACGACACTTTTGATGAAGCGATTATTCTGGCGAACAACACCCGTTACGGCCTCTCGTGCGGGCTGGTGTCTGCCGATCGTGAGAAATTTGACCAGTTGCTGCTGGAAGCCCGCGCAGGGATCGTCAACTGGAATAAACCGTTGACCGGCGCGGCGAGTACGGCCCCGTTTGGCGGCGTGGGTGCGTCGGGCAACCATCGACCGGGCGCATGGTACGCCGCGGATTATTGCGCATGGCCGATGGCAAGCCTGGAATCTCCGGGACTGAGTCTGCCGGGCACGCTCAATCCGGGTCTCGATTTTTCCTCTGAGGTGAAATCATGAAAGCCTGGGAAGTTAACTTTGACGGGCTGCCGGGACTGACGCACCACTATGCCGGGCTGTCCTTCGGCAATGAAGCCTCGACGAAGCACCGTTTCCGCGTGTCGAACCCGCAACTAGCGGCGAAACAGGGCCTGCTGAAGATGAAGGCCCTGGCGGATCTCGGTTATAAACAGGCCGTGCTACCGCCGCAGGAGCGCCCGAACGTACCGCTCCTGCGCCAGCTTGGCTTTACCGGTAGCGATGAGCAGGTCATCGAAAAAGCGGCAGCCCAGTCGCCGCAGCTGTTATCCGCCGTGAGTTCCGCTTCGTCGATGTGGGTGGCGAATGCCGCGACGGTTTGCCCGTCGGCCGATGCGCTGGACGGCAAAGTGCATCTGACGGTGGCGAATCTCAATAATAAATTCCACCGCGCCAGCGAAGCCCCGACCACCGAAGCGGTGCTGCGGGCGATTTTCAATAATGAGCAGACATTTGCCGTTCACGGCGCATTGCCTCAGGTGGCGATGTTTGGCGACGAAGGGGCGGCAAACCATAACCGCCTCGGCGGCGATTACCATCAGCCGGGCCTGCAAATGTTCGTGTATGGGCGTGAAGAGGGCGGCCCGCAGCAGCCGCAGCGCTACCCGGCTCGTCAGACGCTGGAGGCCAGCCAGGCGGTGGCCCGACTCAACCAGGTGAACCCGCAGCAGGTTATCTTTGCGCAGCAGAATCCAGCGGTGATCGACCAGGGCGTGTTCCATAACGATGTGATTGCGGTCAGCAACCGTCAGGTGCTGTTCTGCCATCAACAGGCGTTTTTGGATCAGCCACAGTTATTGGCCCAGCTGCGTGAGCGCGTGCCGGGCTTTACGCCGGTGGAAGTGCTGACCTCTCGCGTGTCGGTGAACGATGCGGTGTCGACGTATCTGTTTAACAGCCAATTGCTCAGCAAGCCCGATGGCAGCATGATGCTGGTCCTGCCGCAGGAGTCGTGTGAACATCAGGGCGTGTGGTCGTATCTGAATGATATGTTGGCGCAAGACAACCCGATTAACGAACTGAAAGTGTTTGATCTGCGCGAAAGCATGGCCAACGGCGGCGGTCCGGCGTGTTTGCGCCTGCGAGTGGTGCTGAATGAGGCCGAACTTCAGGCTGTGAATCCGTCGGTGCTGATGAACGATTCGCTGTTCGACACGCTGAATACCTGGGTCGACAGATATTATCGTGATCGCCTGACTCAGGCGGATTTGGCTGACCCGCAGCTATTGCGCGAAGGGCGCGAAGCGCTGGATCAGCTGACGCAAATTCTGGATCTCGGTTCGGTGTACCCGTTCCAGCAGTAAAGGAGGCAGGATGGAGGACTTTCTGGCGCTGACGCTCTCGGGTGAAAATCCGGCGCAGACGCGCGGCGAAACGGCACACTTTCACTGGCAATGGCACGAACGTGGCATTCTGGAATTGACGCCGTTCGCGAGTTGTTCCCAGGCACTGGTGCTGTCGGCGGGCATTCATGGCAATGAAACCGCACCGGTAGAAATGGTCGATTCGCTGCTGAACGGCCTGTTCAGGGGCGAAATTGTTCTGGGCTGGCGGTTGTTGCTGGTGTTGGGGAATCCTCCGGCGCTGGTGGACAACAAGCGTTATCTGCACAGTGATATGAACCGGATGTTCGGCGGGCGCTGGCATGAGTTTGTGCCGTCGCTGGAAACGGCCCGCGCGGCGCGGCTCGAGCACGCGCTGTCCCAGTTCTGGCAACCGCTGGATTCCCTGCGTTGGCATCTCGATATGCACACCGCCATTCGCGGCTCGCATCATGTGCGCTTTGGCGTGCTGCCGATGCGCAAAGAGCCGTGGGACGATACCTTCCTGCACTGGCTTGGCGCGGCAGGACTGGAGGCGCTGGTGTTCCATCAAAGCCCTGGCGGAACGTTTACCCATTACAGCACCGAGCGCTTTAGCGCGTTTGCCTGCACGCTTGAGCTTGGTAAGGCGCTGCCGTTTGGGTGCAACGATTTAAGCCAGTTTGCGGCCACGCAAACTGTGCTGGCGCAGCTGCTCGGCGGGGAGATAGCGTCCGCGCCGCTGCCGCTGAAATATCGCGTTGCACAGCAAATCACCCGCCACGACGATCGTTTCCAGCTGCATATGTCCACTGAGACGCTGAACTTCACGGCTTTCCCCGCAGGCACGCTGCTGGCGGAAGAGGGCGATACGCGCTGGCTGGCGAAGCATGACACTGAATATGTGCTGTTTCCCAATCCGAACGTCGCCCCCGGGCTTCGGGCCGGATTGATGCTGGTACGCGAAGCCTGAATCAATTGACGGCGGCGATGAATTCCCTTCATCGCCGCCTTTTTATTTGTTAGGCGAAACGTGTTTACCGCGGAGATTGCGGAGTATTCTTATAAACCGCTTTTTAATTAATCAAGATTGCGTTAGACTTCTTCATAATCTCTTCCAGAACAGCCAGTTACCTATTTCCTCTTGCAACTCTCCACACTTTTTCCTTATTTCCTCCACAATTGACGAAAAATTGCTTTTTATACTTTCACTGTTTTACGCTTGCTCTGACTAATTGACGTTAAAGCCCGTAAAGTTAATCACGTCAACACGGCAATGCGCCGTAAAAAATAACTGAAAGTAAGGAACATATTATGAAAAAGATGACAACTGCTCTGATTATCGCTTCTACCCTGGCTCTGGGCGCTGCTAACCTGGCTCACGCCGCAGACACGACAACGACCACCACCACTGAAAGCGCGCCGATGATGCACCATAAAGGCAAGCCGGGCATGCATCACGACATGATGTTTAAAGGCCTGAACCTGACCGACGCGCAGAAACAACAGATCCGCGACATCATGAAAGAGCAGCGCGGCAAAATGCAGCGTCCGTCCCTCGACGAACGTCGTGCCATGCATAACCTGATTGCCAGCGACTCCTTCGATAAAGCGAAAGCCGAAGAGATGGTGACCAAAATGGAAGCCCAGCACAAAGACATGGCGGTTTCCCGTATGGAAACGCAGAACAAGATCTACAACATCCTGACCCCGGAACAGAAAAAGCAATTTAATGCCAATTTTGAGAAGCGTCTGACAGAACATCACGCGCCAGAAGGTAAGATGCAGTCATCTGCTGAGTAATTCCAGCCGAGCTGACTTAAAGACCGCCGGTCTTGCCCACACGCCCATTACAGGCGGTGGGCAGGACCGGCGGTTTTTCTTTATTGCCCCCTTGCCAGTTGTCACATTCCCGGTATTCTCATGGCACGCCCGTTGACTCTTTCTTCCCGGATATCAGACCGTTACTGGTCATTCATAGCAATAAGTGCATAAAGCCGCTAAGGCTCTTCATGCCTTCTGCCGATACTCCGTGTGTGGTGAAAAAAAGATAATAAGCATGGCTGCCGCCGTAGCAGCCTGAGTCGTTCTTCAGGAGTGATGATGGAATACTTTGATATCCGCAAGATGCCAGTCAGTCTGTGGAAAAATGGCGCGGGTGAAACCCGTGAGCTTTGCTGTTTTCCACCTGCCACCCGTGATTTCAACTGGCGCGCCAGTATCGCGTCGATTGCGGGCAGCGGTGAGTTTTCAGCATTTCCCGGCGTGGACAGGGTGATAACGCTGCTCGAAGGCGGCGAAGTGACGCTCGACGGCGGGAATGCCTTCCATCACACCTTAAAGCGTTTCCAGCCGTTCCGTTTCTCCGGGGAGCAAACGGTGCGGGCGCAGCTTTCTGAAGGGCAGATGTCGATGGATCTTAATATCATGACCCGACGCGAACGCTGCCAGGCCAAAGTGCGCGTCGCTGACCGGACGTTTACCACTTTTGGCGCGCGCGGTGGCATGGTGCTGGTGCTGAGCGGCGCGTGGCAATTGGGGGACAAACTGCTGACCGCCGAGCAGGGCGCGTACTGGCAGGACGAACATCACACTATTCGCCTGCTGAAAGACGAAGGCAAAATCCTTTACAGCGCCATCAGCTGGAATCCGGCGTGGCCGCTAACGGCGGTCAGCCAGGTCGATGATCTCAGCCTGGCCGGTTAACAGCGGCTTGCAGAGAATTTTATAACCGTCGTGATCGAACCCGGCAGGTAATCGGCGCAGCGCGTCGGCGGCAGAGAGGCTGGATACCGAACCGAGCCACAGCCAGTTGTGGATGATGTGATATTCGGTCATATCTGCCGCATCTTCTTTCAGCGCGATCGACCCTTGCCAGGGCCAGCAAATCAGCTGCAGTTTTGCCAGCGCAGCTCGCAAACGCTGGAGGTGCGCTTCCACGCTCTCTTTCCCACAACATGCCCCGGCGCAGCGTTTCAACGCTGAGCGAAAACATCCGCGCCCGCGAGTGAGGGTTTCCAGACCCAGTAATCCGTAACACAGTTGGTGCTCATCGGCGAGCGTTTGCAGCGCCTGAAGCGCCGCCCGGCGATTAGCAAATAAGCCGTACAGACCCGGCTGATGGGCAAAGTCAATCTCTTTGGCGTAAACCACCTGCGGCTGCGTGTCGTATAACAGCAGCGAGCACAGCTGACGATTGCGGCGCAGACGCTTGTTGAACAGCGGCTGCTGCTCTTTGATCAGTTTCGCTTCGAGCAGGAGGGCGCCTACTTCGCCCGCCGTACGCACCCAGCTGATGCGCCGTGACTGGCGCAGCATGGCGGCTTCGTCTGGCGTACGCAGGTGCGAGAGAATCCGGCTTCTCAGGTTGATGCTTTTACCGATGTACAGCGGCAGCGTGTCGCTTTCGCCATGAAAGGTGTATACGCCGGGCAGGGAAGGCAGTGCTTCCAGCGACGGACGCAGATGTTCGGGATATTCGTAGATTGCCGCCGCTTCAAATTCAAGACGCGGGGCGGATTGACGCCTGACCACATTGACTCCTGATACTGTTTATCCGAACAGTATAGCAGCGTCGCGCAGGATGAAAAAGGTGAAAAAATCAGCAGAGGGTTGCCGGGTAAACGAGAGTTACCCGGCAATGGTGAGTTATTAACGCTTCCAGAAATCGTCGAAAACGGTGATCGGAGGACGACGTTTGTGTTCAGTTTTCAGGTACCAGCCTTCGATGATGCGGGCAGTGGCGGCATCGACAGGCTTACCTTCAAGATAATCGTCAATGTTTTCATAGGTGACGCCAAGTGCTGCTTCGTCCGGCAGAGAAGGGCGATCATCTTCCAGGTCGGCGGTTGGGGCTTTCTGATACAAATGCTCCGGGCAGCCGAGAGTGGCTAACAGCTGCTTGCCCTGGCGTTTGTTGAGTCGGAAAATCGGGTTGATGTCGGTGCCGCCGTCACCGTATTTGGTGAAGAACCCGGTCACCGCTTCGGCCGCATGATCGGTGCCGACCACCACACCTTTGGTCATTCCGGCAATGCTGTACTGTGCTTTCATGCGCTCGCGGGCTTTTTCATTGCCGCGCACGAAGTCGCTAAGCTCAATACCCGCTTCACGCAGCGCTTGTTCACTCGCCAGTACCGCGCCCTTGATGTTGACCGTAAGCACGCGATCCGGCTGGATAAACGCGATTGCATCCTGGCAATCCTGTTCATCGGCCTGAACGCCAAACGGCAGGCGTACGGCGATAAATTCCAGGCTGTCGTCACCGTTTTCTTTGCGCAGTTCACTGATAGCCATCTGGCACAGTTTGCCGGTGAGCGTGGAGTCCTGACCACCGCTGATCCCCAACACCAGTGACTTAATAAACGGCAAGGTGGTGAGATACGACTTCAGAAATTCCACGCTACGGCGAATTTCTGCTTCGCTGTTGACCTGCGGCTGAACGCCGAGCGCCTTAATAATCTCTTGTTGCAGAGCCATTTACCCCTCCCATAAAAGGTTGTCTTCTATCTGCTAAAGCTACCTCTTTGCTGAGAAAACGACAAGGATCACATTTTTGAATGCCGTAAAATGTCGCAATTCAGCAAGATATCGCTTTATTACTAGATTTATCTGAAAGTTAAGTCAGTTTGCCTCTTGGGTTGATAATTAGCACTATTTATTCCAGGCTTATAACACACTGATAACTCGTCATACTTCAAGTTGTTGGTGCGTTGGCTGCATCTGTGCGCCCCAGTCACATAGTTTTCTATGCTCTTGGGGATTGACAGGTTTGCCGCCTGCCAACAACTCGAATTATGTTGAGTAAAAAAAAGAGGACGATGTATGAACAAGAATGTAGCGGGAATCTTAGGTGCAGCAGCAGTACTGACCATGTTGGCGGGTTGTACCGCGTACGATCGTACGCAAGACCAGTTCACCCAGCCGGTGGTGAAAGACGTTAAAAAAGGCATGAGCCGCGATCAGGTTTTGCAGGTTGCCGGTAAGCCTTCTTCTGAAATTACCATGGCTCATGCGCGTGGTACCTGCCAGACTTACATCCTGGGTCAACGTGATGGTAAAGCTCAAACATATTTCGTCGCGTTGGATGACACCGGTCATGTGATCAATTCTGGCTATCAGACCTGTGCAGAGTATGACACTGACCCACAGACTGCGAAGTAATCAACTCACACATTTAGCTTAGTTCTGAGCAAGCCCGACCAACTGGTCGGGCTTTTTATTGCCTGATACCGCTTATTTAATTGCGCGAATTATTTGGCCAAAATGTGAGGGTAGTCATAACCGAAGGTCAATGAGAGACAATTTAGGTCTACCAGGAATTATCCTGCTCCTCTGCGATGCCGTATACTCACCTCACTAACACAAAGTAACAATTCGTTACCGTCATAAGCCCGCCTCGTTGAATTCGGGATGAATAACCCGGCGGCGGTCAGTAAATACCTATTGAGGAAGCGAGTATGGAAAAGAAACATATCTACTTATTCTGTTCTGCGGGCATGTCCACCTCTCTGTTGGTGTCGAAAATGCGCGCACAGGCTGAGAAGTACGAAGTGCCGGTTGTTATCGAAGCTTTCCCTGAAACCCTCGCGGGTGAAAAAGGTGTTAACGCCGATGTCGTATTACTCGGCCCGCAAATCGCTTATATGCTGCCGGAAATTCAGCGTCTGCTGCCGAATAAGCCGGTAGAAGTTATTGATTCAGTGTTGTATGGCAAGATAGATGGTTTAGGTGTACTGAAAGCTGCTGTTGCGGCGATTAAGAAAGCATCAGCATAGTAATTTTTGATTTATTTTAATTTTCCCGTCAAAGAGTAATTTCACACACAATCGCCGCAATACTTTATTGCGGCCTTTAAGGGTATTTTCTATGAGTAAATTTATTAGCTCTCTTGAAAAGGTACTCCTTCCTTTTGCTGTAAAAATAGGAAAGCAGCCGCATATTAATGCGATTAAAAACGGTTTTATTAAACTGATGCCGTTGACCCTCGCAGGGGCCATGTTCGTTTTAATTAATAACGTCTTTTTAAGTTTTGGCGAAGGCTCGTTTTTCTATTCTATGGGCATTCGGTTAGACGCTTCCACCATTGAGACCCTGAATGGTTTTAAAGCCATCGGCGGCAACGTGTACAACGGTACGTTGGGCATTATGTCGCTGATGGCGCCTTTTTTCATTGGTATGGCGCTGGCTGAAGAACGCAAGGTTGATCCCCTGGCGGCGGGCCTGTTATCCGTCGCGGCCTTTATGACCGTCACCCCTTATAGCGTGGGCGAAGCCTATGCGGTGGGGGCTAACTGGTTAGGTGGGCAAAATATTATCTCGGGCATGGTCATAGGCTTGATTGTGGCGGAGATGTTTACCTTCGTCATACGCCGTAACTGGGTGATTACGCTGCCGGATAGCGTACCGACCTCGGTTTCCCGCTCTTTCTCGGCGCTGATCCCTGGCTTCCTTATCCTGACCGTGTTCGGTGTTATCTCCTGGGCGCTGGCCACCCATGGCAGCAACTTCCACCAGATTATCCTCGACTCCATCTCCAAACCTCTGGCGTCAATGGGCAGCGTCGTGGGCTGGGCATACGTTATCTTTAACTCACTGCTGTGGTTCTTTGGTGTACACGGTTCACTGGCACTCACCGCGCTGGACAACGGCATCATGACCCCATGGGCGCTGGAAAACATCGCGTTGTACCAGCAGTACGGCTCTGTCGAAGCGGCTATCGCTGCCGGGAAAGAGTTCCACTTCTGGGCCAAGCCGATGCTCGACTCCTACATCCTGCTAGGGGGGTCCGGTGCGACGCTGGGTCTGATTATCGCCATCTTTATCGGTTCACGTCGTGCTGACCATCGTCAGGTCGCGAAACTGGCGCTGCCATCGGGCATCTTCCAGATTAACGAACCGATTCTGTTTGGTCTGCCGATCATCATGAACCCGGTGATGTTTATTCCGTTCGTGCTGGTTCAGCCGATTCTGGCCGCTATCACACTGCTGGCGTACTCGATGGGTATCATCCCACCGGTAACCAACCTGGCACCGTGGACTATGCCGACCGGCCTGGGGGCTTTCTTCAACAGTAACGGTAGTGTAGCGGCGCTATGTGTAGCGCTGTTTAACCTCGGGGTGTCGGTGGTGGTGTACCTGCCGTTCGTGGCGGTCTCCAACAAAGCACAGGCCGTTATTGAGCAGGAAGAGAGCGAAGAAGATATCGCTAACGCACTGAAATTCTGATGTAACGCGGTACGGGGACATCCCCGTACCGCCAGACGTAAAGAGGGAATAGCTATGTTCGATCTGGATAAAATCGTGGCAGATGAGGTTGAAGTGAACGACCTCGAAGAAGTGGTGATGGGGCTTATTATTAACTCCGGACAGGCGCGCAGCCTGGCGTACACCGCGTTGAAACAGGCCAAGCAGGGCGATTTCACGACGGCAAAAGCCACAATGGAACAATCCCGCGTCGCGCTGAGTGAAGCGCACCGCGTGCAAACGCAGCTCATCGAAAGCGATGAAGGCGAAGGCAAAATGAAGGTCAGCCTGGTGCTGGTACATGCGCAGGATCATCTTATGACCTCAATGCTGGCCCGTGAGCTGGTTGCCGAATTGATTGAGCTTCACGAGAAGGTACAATAACGGGCAGATACCACGATGAGGCAACCAAAGATGACGACCCTGGAAATCAGTACCGCGTTTGAACAACAGCTGTTTAACGGTAAGAATTTTCACGTCTTCATCTACAATAAAACGGAAAGTATCAGCGGCTTACACCAGCACGACTACTACGAGTTTACCCTCGTTTTAACCGGGCGCTATTACCAGGAAATCAATGGCAAACGGGTGATGCTGGAGCGCGGGGATTTTGTCTTCATCCCGATGGGGTCTTACCACCAGAGCTTTTATGAGTTCGGCGCGACCCGCATCCTGAACGTCGGCATCAGCAAACGTTTCTTTGAAGAGCATTATCAGCCGCTGTTACCCAGTTTTTTGGTGGCCTCACAGGTCTACTCGGTTAAAAGTACCTTTCTCAGCTATATAGAGTCGGTTATTGCCTCACTCAATTTCCGCGAAAGTGAATTTGATGAGTTTATTGAAGTGGTCTCGTTCTATGTGATTAATCGTCTGCGCCATTTCCGTGAGGAGCAGGCTCAGGATGTGATTCCTCAGTGGTTAAAAACAACCGTAGAAGAGATGCACGATAAACATAAATTTGGTGAAGGTGCGCTGGAAAATATGGTCGCGCTATCCGGTAAGTCGCAGGAATATCTGACCCGGGCAACGCAACGCTTTTACAGTAAGACGCCGATGCAGATAATTAATGATATCCGCATCAACTTCGCCATGAAGCAATTGGAAATTACCAATTATTCGGTGACCGATATTGCGTATGAATCAGGTTACAGCAGTCCGAGTCTGTTTATTAAGACCTTCAAAAAGCTGACCTCATTTACACCAAGTAATTATCGAAAACAGCTCACCGTAATTAATTAACGCAGTGCGGTTCACCGCATGCACCGAATTCGTTTAGCTATCCGCGCGTCACGTGGAGAGTCAGCCACACGCCGTTTGCGGATCACGAGGGAGAAAGTTATGAGCCAGAAATTAAAAGTCGTTACTATCGGCGGCGGTAGCAGCTATACCCCGGAATTACTGGAAGGGTTCATCAAGCGTTATGCTGAATTACCGGTGACCGAGCTGTGGCTGGTGGACGTAGAAGAAGGGCAGGAAAAGCTCGATATCATCCATGCCCTGTGCGAACGCATGGTGCAGAAAGCGGGTGTGCCAATGACGGTACACAAAACCCTGAACCGCCGTGAAGCGCTGAAAGACGCGAACTTTGTTACCACTCAGCTGCGCGTTGGCCAGCTGAAAGCCCGCGAAAAAGACGAACGTATTCCACTGAGCCACGGTTATCTCGGTCAGGAAACTAACGGCGCAGGCGGCCTGTTCAAAGGTCTACGCACCATTCCGGTGGTGTTTGATATCATCAAAGATGTGCAGGAAATCTGCCCGGACGCGTGGGTGATTAACTTCACTAACCCGGCTGGCATGGTGACCGAAGCCGTTTATCGTCACACCGACTTCAAACGCTTTATTGGTGTGTGTAACATTCCAATCGGTATGAAAATGTTCATCACCGATGTGCTGAACCTCACCGATAAAGACGATCTGTCAATTGACCTGTTCGGCCTGAACCACATGGTGTTCATTCGCGACGTTATCGTGAACGGCGAATCCCGCTTTGCCGAACTGCTGGACGGCGTAGCCTCCGGTAAACTGACCGCCAATACCGTGAAAAACATCTTCGATATGCCGTTCAGCGAAGGCCTGATTCGTTCCTTGAACCTGCTGCCGTGTTCTTATCTGCTGTATTACTTCAAGCAGAAAGAGATGCTGGCCATCGAAATGGGCGAGTATTACAAGGGCGGTGCGCGTGCACAGGTGGTGCAGAAGGTCGAGAAACAGCTGTTCGAGCTATACAAAGATCCTGACCTCAATATCAAGCCGAAGGAACTGGAGCAACGCGGTGGGGCGTACTACTCCGACGCCGCGTGCGAAGTGATTAATGCTATCTACAATGACAAGCAGGCTGAGCATTACGTCAATGTTCCGCACTACGGTCACGTGGATAATATCCCGGCGGACTGGGCGGTCGAAATGACCTGTATTCTGGGTCGCGATGGCGCGAAACCGCATCCGCGACTGACCCATTTCGATGATAAAGTGCTGGGGTTGATTCACACCATTAAAGGCTTCGAAGTCGCGGCCAGCCACGCGGCACTGAGTGGTGAGTTTAATGATGTTCTGCTGGCGCTGAACCTCAGTCCGTTGATTCATTCCGACAAAGATGCAGAAGTGCTGGCCCGCGAGCTTATCCTCGCCCATGAAAAGTGGCTGCCGAATTTTGCCGAAACGGTGAAAACCCTCAAGCAGTAAAAGGAGTTGCAGATGGAACGTGTGCTAATCGTCAATGCCGATGACTTTGGTCTGAGCAAAGGGCAAAACTACGGCATTGTCGACGCCTGTAAAAACGGGCTGGTAACGTCCACTACCGCGCTGGTGAACGGCGCGGCCATTGAACATGCGGCTCAGATGAGCTGCTGTTTACCGGAGCTGGCAGTGGGGATGCATTTTGCTCTCACCCTTGGAATGCCGCTGTCCGCAATGCCAGGCTTGACGCGTGAGGGCAGGCTGGGCAAATGGATCTGGCAGATGGCGGAAGAAGACACGCTGCCGCTGGAAGAGATTGCCCGTGAACTGGACTGCCAGTATCACCGCTTTGTCGACCTGTTCGGCTGCGAACCAACGCACATCGACAGCCATCACCATGTGCATATGATCCCGCAGATTTTCCCGATTGTGGCGGCATTTGCCAAAGCGAAAGGCGTGGCGATGCGTATCGACCGTAACCTGCAAAGATTGCACGGGCTGGATGATTTGGGCGTGCGCAGCAGCGCCGGGCTTGCGGTTGAGTTTTATGGCGATGCCATCACCGAAGAGCTGTTCCTGCAAACGCTGGGAACCTCCGCACGGGCAGGGGAAAAGTCCGTCGAAGTGATGTGCCATCCGGCGTTTGTGGACAACACGATTATGGGCAGCGCCTATTGCTACCCACGTTTGGCGGAACTCGACGTATTGACGTCGCCGTCACTGAAATATGCCGTCGCTGAGCGCGGCTACCGTCTCGGGACTTACCGCGACGTTTAAGAATGTCACTGTTGGTGCCTGATTTTCCCTGGGCACCGTGTTAGGGGTTAGGCCGGGCGCAGTCGCACCCGGCATTTTTTTTGCACATAACCCAGTAGATTACGCTGGAATGGACGGGATTTTACTTGCCCGCGACCACACGCGATGCGCAGCGAGATGGGTCAGCAGAGATTTCATTAATTTATCCGTGACACTGTCACCTTCAATTAAACCTTCCTCACCTTTCTCGCTTACCTGTAACAGCGTTTTGAACTGACGCGCATCCCCGGACAGCAGGATCGGCTTCAGGTGTTTATACGCTTCGAGCAGGTAATACCGGGCATCACCCTGTTTTTCCAGACTGGCAATATCCCCGCCAGGTACAATCACTGCATCGACCGTCAGCGAAGGGGAGCCTGCAAAAGTTGCTGCCACCGGCAACACCGAACCATCATCGGCGATGACTTCACCCATCCGAGAGTAAAGCAGCTTAGCGTGTACGCCCTGTGCCTTAAGTGCCTTCAGTAGCACCAGCACCTCTTTTGCCACCGGTTTATCGCTCAACAGAACGGCCACCACGCGGCCTTTCACACCGCCGCTCGGAATAGCGTACAGACTTAACGTCGGGTCTTTGCTAATCCCGTTGATGGCGGCTGGCGGGGCAATGTTTCGTTGCTCTTTAGTCAGTGTAATTCCTAAGTTATCGGCCACGGCATTCGCCAGCTGATGATCGATGTGGGCCAGCTGATCAACCACCCGCTCGCGGATATACGCTCGGGCAACTTTGCTCAGCTCAAAGCTAAAGGCACTGACGATATGCTGCTGCTCAACCGCCGTCTGGCTGTTCCAGAACAGACGCGGATGTGCATAATATTCGCCGAACGAAGGGCTGCGCTCACGAATTTTATCGCCGTCGACCCGGGCGTGATGAGACTCAAAACCACCGCGATGCGGGCCGGGTGGGGTTTCTCGCGGCCAGTTATCGTTGATGGAGTTGGGCTCGTAGTTCGCCGGATTAGTGTCGATATCCATCCGATGCATGCCGTCACGCTGGAAATTGTGATACGGGCAGGCAGGGCGGTTAATTGGAATTTCATGGAAATTTGGCCCGCCGAGGCGGCTGATTTGCGTATCGGTGTAGGAAAACAGTCGCCCCTGCAACAGCGGGTCATTACTGAAATCAATGCCCGGCACGATATGCCCCGGATGGAACGCGACCTGTTCGTTCTCGGCAAAGAAGTTATCGGGGTTACGGTTCAGTACCATTTTCCCTACCAGCTGTACCGGGACCAGTGCCTCGGGAATAAGTTTGGTCGGGTCGAGCAGGTCAAAGTCGAATGTAAACTCGTCTTCTTCGGGGATCAGCTGTAGGCCCAGTTCATATTCTGGATAATCTCCGGCTTCAATCGCTTCCCACAGTTCACGACGGTGGAAATCGGGGTCACGACCCGTCAGTTTTTGCGACTCATCCCAGACCATCGACGCTTTGCCCGCCACGGGTTTCCAGTGGAAACGCACAAACGTGGATTTCCCTTCAGCGTTGACCAGCCGGAAGGTGTGAATGCCGAAGCCTTCCATGGTGCGATAGCTGCGCGGCAGACCACGGTCTGACATTGCCCACATCACGTTGTGCAGCGTTTCAGGCTGCAGGGAAACGTAATCCCAAAAGGTGTCGTGGGCGCTACCGCCCTGCGGAATGGCCCAGTGCGGTTCGGGTTTTACCGCGTGAACGAAATCCGGAAACTTCATCGCATCCTGGATGAAAAATACCGGCGTATTGTTGCCTACCAGGTCGAAATTCCCTTCGTCGGTATAGAATTTTGTCGCGAATCCGCGAATATCACGCACCGTATCCGCTGAGCCTGCGCCGCCCTGAACCGTGGAGAAGCGCACGAAGACAGGGGTGATTTTATCAGCATCGCCCAGAAAGCTGGCTTTGGTCAGTTCACTCAGGTCTTTGTAGGCCTGAAAATAGCCGTGCGCCGCGGAACCTCTGGCGTGCACGATGCGTTCAGGAATGCGCTCGTGATCAAAATGGGTGATTTTTTCACGCAGGATGAAATCTTCCAGCAGCGTCGGGCCACGCGCTCCGGCGCGAAGGGAGTTTTGATCATCGGCAATGCGCAGTCCCTGATTGGTGGTCAGCGGCACATCGTCGCCGCCCTTACGAAAGGTCTCCAAAGCATGAAGTTTTTCATTGCCGATATCGGGTGCTTTCAGGCTGCCCGGTGCAGTGGGCTCTTCGCCAGGTGCCGTTGGATGCGGACTGGAACGATGTGAATTGTCGTCAGGGGCAAGGGAGTCCAGTCCGGGCTGGGATTCGGTGACATCGTGTACCGGGGATTGATGCGGTGGGTTTTTATTGTTTCTTTTCGACATTGCACTCGTCTCCTGTTTTCGTTTTTAGAAAAGGGTCGTTGTTGCGTCAAACATTGCGTCAAAACCTGTTAACTATAGAACACAGTGTGCTTCTCTCCGGCCATCACAGGCGTAATTCCGATTCATCTCACTGGGGCAGGCATGATTTCGCACACAGGGCGCGACGGTGGCAACCACAATCGGCTATGATAGGTTTTTACTGACTTTGATTTCCGTTCTGGTGCTTTTCCGCTTATGAAACCGCTGCGTCAACACAACAATCGCCCCGTTATCAGCTATGTGCCTCGTGTCGAACCGGCACCGCCCGATCACGCCTCGAAAGTCGATGGCTATCGGGATGTCTGGAAGCTGCGGGGGAAGTATGTCGCGTTCGTGCTGATGGGTAATCAATTCCAGCGTTCACAAGCTTTTACCGGCCCGGAGTCAGCCCAGCGCTGGGCGGCGCAAATGCGCCAGGAAGGGGAAATCGAAGAGTAGTTTGAAAGATAAAAAAAAAGCGCCGAGTCGGCGCTTTTTTTATGGGAAGCGGCACGGCTTAACGGTGTGCCAATTCCACTTCGTCCTCACTTTCCATCACCGTTTTATCGGTCTGACGCAGCCACTGGCTGGTCAGCGTCCCGGCGGTCATGGAACCGTTCACGTTTAGCGCCGTGCGGCCCATATCGATCAGCGGTTCGATGGAAATCAGCAGCGCGACCAAGGTCACCGGCAGTCCCATCGCAGGCAGAACAATCAGAGCAGCAAACGTTGCACCGCCACCGACGCCAGCAACACCAGCTGAGCTGACGGTGACGATGCCGACCAACGTCGCAATCCACAGCGGATCCAGCGGGTTAATCCCCACGGTTGGCGCAACCATTACTGCCAGCATTGCCGGGTACAAGCCTGCACAACCGTTCTGACCAATCGTGGCGCCGAAAGAAGCGGAGAAGCTGGCGATAGATTCAGGCACGCCCAGACGACGGGTCTGCGCTTCGATATTCAGAGGAATAGACGCAGCGCTGGAACGGCTGGTGAATGCGAAGGTCAGCACCGGCCATACTTTGCGGAAGTACTTGAGCGGATTCACACCGTTAGCCCCCAGTAGCAGAGCGTGGACCACAAACATAATCGCCAGACCGAGGTAAGACGCCACCACAAAACCGCCGAGCTTGATGATGTCCTGCAGGTTAGAACTGGCCACCACTTTGGTCATCAACGCCAGCACGCCATAAGGCGTCAGCTGCATCACCAGACGCACCAGCTTCATCACCCAGCTTTGCAGTGTGTCGATGGCAGTCAGTACGCGTTTGCCTTTTGGCTCGTCGTCTTTCAGCAATTTCAGCGCGGCCACCCCGAGGAAGGCTGCGAAAATCACGATGCTGATAATAGATGTTGGGCTGGCACCGGTCAGGTCAGCAAACGGGTTTTTCGGCACGAAGGAGAGCAGCAACTGCGGCACGCTCAGGTCAGCCACTTTTCCAACGTAGGTGCTCTGAATCGCGTTCAGACGCGCGGTTTCAGCGGTACCCTGAATCAGACCTTCAGCGCTCAGGCCAAACAGGTTGGTCACCAGCACACCGACCAGCGCAGAAATCAGCGTGGTAAACAGCAGGGTGCCGATGGTCAGGAAGCTGATTTTACCTAGCTGAGACGCATTGTGCAGGCGCGCCACGGCGCTAAGAATAGAAGCGAAGACCAGCGGCATGACGATCATTTGCAGCAGCTGAACATAACCGTTGCCCACGACGTTGAACCACTGAATGGATTCTTTCAGAACCGCGCTGTCTGCGCCATAAATGAGCTGCAACGACAGGCCAAAGACCACACCCACCGCGAGGCCGACCAGGACTTTCTTGGCCAGACTCCAGTTTTTATTTCGTGTTTGCCCCAGAGCAAACAGCAATCCCACGAACACCACAATGTTCGCAATTAATGGAAAATTCATCCCCGTTCTCCTGATCTCATTATTTTGCCTAAAATAGACAGGCTCTAATGGCGCAAGATTATCAGAAGTGTGATTTGACGCTTATATTCAAATGGAATGGATTATTCCAAAAGCTCGTTAATCGACGATTTAATGCTCACTCTGATGATTAATGAATCTGTCGAAGCGAAATTGCAGTTCGCTAATGAGGCTTGATGACCAGCGTACGGCGCTATTGTCCGGCATCGATTGCGGCATCCACACGGCGTACACGAACAACGCCATGCACAGCACGCGTTCCAGCTGATTCCCTTTACGCGGTGCGAGAATAGGTAGGCGGAAACGCCAACGGCACGGCCACAGTAACGGCACGCCCGCAGGCGTCAGCATGTCGGCCAGAATATGGCTCAGATAGCCGAGCACCATGCCCTGCAGCACATCAGCAGGAATAAACCAGGTCTCGGGCACTTTTAGATAGAACAGGGTCAGGCTGCCGAATACCGCCAGCAGACTATGGGTAAAGCCGCGGTGGCCGAATATTCGTGCCACCGGTTTAGCTATCCAGCTCAGACGCTGCCCAAGGAAAGACTTCGGGTGATCGATGTCCGGCAGCAGACAGGTTAATACCGCAGCGGGAACAATATGCCACCAGTCACCCTGCGCCAGAACTGGAGTCAGTTCGGCATTTTTGGCAAACACCGCGCAGGCTATTGAAAAAAGCAGGTGGCCTTCCGCCGTCATGATAAAACCCGTTAAACTGTCAATTCATACAGTATAGGGTTTTTATACAGGGGGCGGAAGAGGTGACGGTGTAACTGTTTGTCAAAATCCTGCGTTTAGCGGGCCAGCCAGCCGCCATCTACCGCAAGTGTGTAACCGTTGACGTAATCAGATGCCGCTGAGGCCAGGAATACCACCGGTCCTTGCAGATCTTCCGGGCTTCCCCAGCGTCCGGCCGGAATGCGCTCAACGATAGCCTTATTGCGGTCTTCATCTTCGCGCAGGGCTTGGGTGTTGTTGGTCGCCATGTAACCAGGGGCAATGGCGTTCACATTGATGTGGTGCGTTGCCCATTCATTCGCGAGCAGGCGGGTGATGCCCAACACGCCGCTTTTTGACGCGGTGTAAGAAGGCACGCGGATCCCACCCTGGAAGGATAACATTGAGGCGATATTAATGATTTTGCCGCCTTCGCCCTGACGGATGAACTGGCGGGCGGCGGCCTGTGCGAGGAAAAACACCGATTTCAGGTTCAGGTTCATCACCTCGTCCCAGTCCTTTTCGCTGAAGTTCAGCGCATCTTCCCGCCGAATGGTTCCTGCATTATTGACCAGAATATCGATGCGGCCCATTTGGGAAACCGCACGGGTGACTATCTCTTCAACTTTATCCTGCTGGCTGAGATCGGCCTGAACGAAGCTGAATCGGCGGCCCAGAGCCTGAACACGCTCTGCCGTTTGCTGTGGATTTTTGCGACTCACGCCGACGATGTCACACCCGGCTTCGGCAAGTCCTAACGCCATGCCCTGGCCTAAACCGGTATCGCAGCCGGTGACGATCGCCACTTTTCCGGAAAGATTGAACGCATTGAGAATCATAAGCACTCCTCTGGCCTGTTTTTATCGTTGTGATGCAGGTAATGCGAGAAGCATAGAGGCGAGGAGGTGAAAACTCAAACTAAAATAAAACGATGTTTTAATTAATTTGACGATGACGACGTTTTTATGACAATTGCCCGGCAACGATGCTGCCGGGTAGAAGGGCTCAACCGAACAGGTGCTCGGTAGTCAGCTGCTCCAGCGAGGAGAGTTTCACGTTTGCGAGGACATAGCGTGGGTCAGCCTGGTTTTCATGTTCAGGTACCACGATTGAGCGCATACGTGCGGCTTTACTGGCGATCATTCCGTTAACGGAGTCTTCCAGCGCCACGCAGGTCAGAGGATCGACGCCGAGCCTCGCAGCGCAGTCCAGATATACCTGCGGATGCGGTTTGCTGAATTGCAGCTTTTCGGCGGAGGCGAGGGCGTCAAACTGCTCACGCAGGTCAAACATTGCCAGCACTTTTTCCAGCATGTGCAGTGGGGAAGCAGACGCCAGACCAACTTTCAGACCCTGAGCTTTGCACAGCGCAATAGCTTCGCGCGCCCCTGCCAGCAGTGGACGTTTTTCTTCAACCAGGGAAATCGCACGGCTAATGATGCGCGCGGTGACTTCTTCACGGCTCGGCCCGTTCCATGGCTGTTGGGCGAACCAGAGTTCTACCACCATGTCGATACGCAGACCGAGCGTGTCGGGCAATTCGTTACGGCGCGAAATATCGACACCCAAACCGGCAATAACATCCAGTTCGGCACGATCCCACAGCGGTTCGGAATCAATCAGTAAACCATCCATATCAAAGATAGCGGCAAGAATTTGACGCTGGGCTGTCATAAGGCAACTCCTGTAGAGGTAAAAAGGCCTGAGATTCGACCTAATCGTACACCATATCGCTTTTAAAGCGCAGGCGAAAAGGCACAACTAAAGGTAGACTTACAGCGAAACAGAAAGCGCGTCTGAACAAGGGGAACCCATGACGTATCAACAAGCTGGACGCATCGCCGTACTGAAACGTATTCTGGGCTGGGTCATTTTTATCCCGGCCGTGATTTCCACGTTAATATCCGTGTTCAAATTCATGTTTGAGCACAGTGAGAAACAGCCAGGCATCGACGCCGTTCTGCTCGACTTTGCTCATGTAATGATTGAGATGATCCGGTTTAATACGCCTTTCCTGAATTTTTTCTGGTACAACTCGCCGCAGCCAGATTTTCACCACAGCCTGAATATCGGGTTCTGGATTATCTTCGCCTTGGTGTTTGTCGGCCTGGCTCTGCAGTCCTCTGGCGCGCGCATGAGTCGTCAGGCGAAGTTTGTGCGTGAAGGTGTGCAGGATCAGCTGATTCTCGAGAAAGCGAAGGGGCCGGAAGGGTTAAGCAAAGAACAACTTGAGGCCAAAATTGTGGTTCCACACCACACACTCTTTTTACAGATTTTCGAACTGTATGTTCTGCCGGTGATTGTGATTGTGGCGGGATATTTCTTCTTTAAACTGTTGGGTTTCCTGTAATAAAAAAAACCGGTCTTTGAGACCGGTATATGTTTTTATGCTTGCGGAAATGGCCGCGGCTTTCCTTCATTGTCCACCGCCACATAGATAAACAGTGCTTCGGTTGCTTTATAACGCTGACCGATAGGCTCGGAAGAAACTTTCTTCACCCACACTTCAATGTTTACCGTAATCGACGTTGTGCCGCGTTTGGTGCAGCGTGCGTAGCAGCAGACTACGTCACCGACCGCGACCGGGCGCAGGAACGTCATGCCATCCACACGCACCGTCACCACACGACCCTGGGCAATCTCTTTGGCCATAATCGCGCCGCCGAGGTCCATTTGCGACATAATCCAGCCGCCAAAAATATCGCCATTGGCGTTGGTGTCCGCGGGCATCGCCAGCGTACGCAGAACTAAATCGCCCAGTGGCGCTTCACTGCTTGAGGTCATTTACTTGTCGTCCTGCGGCATGTGGCGGTAGATATACACGCCACTCAGCAGCGTGAAAATCAGGGTAAGGGCGGTTAGGCCGAAGACTTTAAAGTTTACCCAGATATTTTGCGGCAACCAGAAGGCGATATAAATGTTTGCCAGACCGCACACGATAAAGAATAGCGCCCAGGCAATATTCAAACGAGACCAGACGAACTGCGGCAGGGTCAGCTCTTTACCCAGCATGCGCTGGATCAGAGGCTTTTTCATGATCCACTGACTGAACAGCAGCGCACCGGCGAACAGGCCGTAAATCACCGTGACTTTCCATTTGATAAATTCATCGTTATGGAAGAACAGCGTCAGGCCACCGAATACCGCGACCAGCAAGAAGGTAATCAGCGCCATTTTTTCAACTTTGCGATAGCGTATCCAGCAGTAAATCAATACCACCGCGGTAGCGATGATCAACGCCGTAGTCGCGGTGTAAATGTCATAAAGTTTGTAGAAAACAAAAAACACCACCAGCGGTAAAAAATCCAGAAACTGCTTCATACATCGGTTCCGTATTTCAGTATCGGCCCGGAAGCTCCGGGCCTGGGAGAGATCAGTTACGAATAAGCATATACAGGCGGAATAAATAGATCAGCAATAAAGCGGAAATAAGGTTGCTGATGCAGTTCACCACCACAGCACCTACGTTTGGCGTAAGTACGGCAAAGTTTGGCGCGAAGATAAGCAGCAGCGTTTTCGCCAGCAGCCAGCCGATGACCGCCGGAGCCACCAGACGCATATTCGCCCACGCCAGACGCATACTGCTGCGCAACGAGGTGAAAATCCCCAGTTTGTCCTGGACCAGCATAATCGGTGCAAAGCAGAACACGATTGCCAACAGCACGCCAGGAACCACAATCAGCATCACGCCCATCTGTACCAGGAACGTGGTGAGGAAGATGAGCAGCAGCAGTTTCGGCAGCACCGGAGCGCTGGCTCCGATGGCACGCAGAGCGCTGACGCGCTGACCCGCAGAGATCATCTGGATAAGCAGTAGTACGCCGCCCGCGAGAATGGCATTACCAATCAGGCCAGAGAACGTCGATGCCGCTGACGCGCGCAGCAGGATCTGCTGTTGTTCCGGCGTCATGTTTTGCACCAGCTCAAACAGCCCCACGCTACCCGCAAGGTTATCGCCACTGCTCAACAGTGCGAGCTGTTCGTCGCTTGGTGAAAACGCATGGCCAAGCACCACCGTGATAAACGCACACAACAACGCAATCAGCAGAACCGTAACGAACTGATTACGAAAAAAATTACCCGTGTCACGGTAAACCGACTTAGCCGTGATAGACATGCACTCTCCTTGAGTCTGGCTGGTAGTAATAAGCCGGCAATTGTAACTCACCCGACGTCAAAGTGGCAGCATCAACACCTGTATGGAAAGGCATATCTTTGTAAAGGAGTAGTAAGCAAAAACGGGGTCTGGAAGCATTTAGCACATAATTTCATCATTTGCGTCGTCTTTGGTCTGACAGGAAAGCGAGACGAACCTTCCAGACCGCTTTTTTGTAACAGAGAAAAGCCAAAAATTGATGCAAAGTGGTTTTGTTTGTAAGTAATCCGCCGCAAAAAATTAATCCAGATCAATGAATGTTAAATCTCAGGAATGAATGTGATCTGAGTTGGATCGTTTTTACTTATTTGTGGGTATATTCAGCGCGCTTATAAAAACCATAGGGAAAGAATGGATATGAAAAAGTTAGCAGTGGCAGCGCTGGTTTTAAGCAGTCTCTCTGGCGGAGCCTGGGCGCATGAAGCGGGCGAGTTCTTTATACGTGCAGGTACCGCGACGATTCGCCCAACGGAAGGTTCGGATAACGTGCTGGGCCTCGGAAGTTTCACCGTCGATAACAATACCCAGCTCGGTTTAACCTTCACCTATATGGCGACGGATAACATCGGTATCGAGCTGCTGGCCGCCTCGCCGTTCCGCAGTAAAGTCGGCACCGGCCCAACCGGAACCATTGCAACGGTGAATCTGTTACCGCCTACGTTGATGGCACAGTGGTATTTCTTCGATGCCAGCAGCAAAGTGCGTCCGTACATCGGGGCAGGTATCAACTACACCACCTTCTTTAACGCTGATTTCAACGATACCGGTAA
This sequence comes from Scandinavium tedordense, assembly GCF_024764965.1. Classification (NCBI taxonomy): domain Bacteria; kingdom Pseudomonadati; phylum Pseudomonadota; class Gammaproteobacteria; order Enterobacterales; family Enterobacteriaceae; genus Scandinavium; species Scandinavium tedordense. Next base: position 245,784 of record NZ_JALIGG010000058.1, read on the forward strand.
AGAGAGTGGTCTGTCCGATCTCAGCGCCACTGACTCCTGGGGTGCTGCAGGTCAGGTGGGGGTTGATTATCTGATTAACCGCGACTGGCTGATTAACGCCTCGGTCTGGTATATGGACGTGGATACCGATGTGAAATTTAAGGCCGGGGGTGAGAATCAAACCATCCATACCCGCCTTGATCCGTGGGTATTTATGTTCTCGGCAGGTTATCGCTTCTGAGTGTCATTAGAGTGGCTGCCTGGCAGTCACTCTTTGCGGTAACAATCTCGCTACATATCTGAAATTTATAAATAAATTCCTTACAGTTACACCTGCCGCTTCGCTCGCATTCTGCCTACAATAACGCGCTCAATTATTAGACGCAGATGTTAACGATGAAATTTAAATCCCTCTTTCTTATTTCGGCACTCGTTATTGCCGGTTGCAGTGCCAGCGGTGACACCGCCCGCGAACAACGTGCCAGCATTCAAAAAATGCGCACCGACACCTTAACCCAACTGTATAACCTGCATCCTGAAGCGCGCAGTGATATTCAGCACTCCAATGGCTACGCGGTCTTCTCCAGTAACAGCAGCAAGATTTTCGTGGTTGGTTTCGGCGGCGGTTACGGCGTCGTGAAAGATCTGCATTCCGGCAAAGATACCTATATGAAAGTGGCTCAGGGCGGTGCGGGCGTTGGCGTGGGTATCAAACAGATGAGCACCGTGATCGTCTTCCACGACAGTAAATCCCTGAATAAATTTATCACCGATGGCTACGTTGTTGGCGCAGATGCAAATGCGGCAGCAAAGTATGACGACAAAGGGGCAGGTACCGGCGCATCAGCGAGCGGCGTAGCGACCGACGCACAGTCTTTGCCATCTAAAGTCAGCGTTTATGAAATCACCGAGAAAGGACTGGCGGCGCAAGCGATGCTTAACGGCTACAAATACTGGCCGGATGACGACCTGAACAAAAAGTAAAAAAAAGCCCGCGCAAGGCGGGCAAGTCATACTGGAAGCAATGTGAGCAATGTCGTACCGAATACCTGAGTGATTTACTCAACTACTCGGTATTGAGAAAGATAATACTTCTCATTAATAACTTCAACCCCTTCTTTTTTGGGGATGTTATTTGATGAGAAAGACGGTCCGGTTCTGGCTGTTATCCTGCGGCCAGACCTGAGCAACATCAGCTAACGGCACCGTCTGATGGGCAATGGTAAATTTCCCGGCGACAGCGGCCTGCAGCATTTCTCCTGTGGCCTGCACTAGCTGGGGAAGGGAAAGGCTGCCAATCCCGCTGCCCAACAGTTGAATCGGTGATGAGCGCAGCACCGCGCCGGGCAAGGTAATCTCCTGACCTGCAAGTGATCCGACCTGCACATAGCGCACCGGAGCACGACCGGGCGTATGTTTTGCTAGCGCATAAAGCAGGCGTTCTGCGCTATTTCCCCACAAATAGTCGACCACCACATCAATTTGCTCCGACGCGTGTGCGGCGAATGCCGCATTCTGCACATCATCTTCTTCGGTCAACAATACGGTGGCGTCGGCCCCGAGACTGGCGAGCACCTCTGCATTGCGCCCGGTGGCGATAATTTTCTTCGCACCCAGATAGCGTGCGATTTGCACCGCAAGCTGTCCGGCACTTCCCGTCGCACCGTTAATCAACACGGTTTCACCGGCTTTGAATTCTGCCCGATTGACCAGCGCCGCCCAGGCCGACATTCCCGGATTGGCCATCGCGGCCGCGGTAGCGTCGTCCAGACCCTCCGGCAGCGGCAGGCATTGGGCGATATTGACCGGTGCGTACTGCGCCATACTTCCCCATGGCGTCGGTGGGAAGACGAAATAAACACGTTGTCCGTCTGGGGTTGTGCCTGTGCCATCGATCCCCGCGATAAATGGCAGAGTGCCGTCAAAGCTGTAATGTTTACCCGAGGCGCGATTTTTCACCACGTGACTGATCGCCGAGGCGGTGATGCTAATCAGTTGCTGCTTTTCTCCGGCAACCGGCATCGCGAAGTCGCTGTATACCGGGCCTGTAGCGGGGTCATAAACCACTGCTGCTTTCATATTCTTTCTCCTGAAACAAGATATGTGTAAAATGCACATATCAGATAAGAGCACTGTACGCGGAGAAGATAATATATGCAATATGCACATAAAAAAATTGATGTAACCGATTTTCACGGAGCGTTGCTGGATATCATCAGCATCATGAATCAACCACAGCGGGACGAAGCGCTGCTGGCTGCCGCAAATGTGAAACTCGATCAGGCGTTGTTTCCGCTCCTGGTGACTATCGGGCGCTGTGTTGTGGCAGGGGTGGTGGAGCTTGCAGACCATCTGGGACGCGATTACACCACCGTCAGCCGGCAGGTGAAGCGCTTAGAGGCGCTGGGTCTGGCGCAGAAACAGCCCGCTGCGCGTGATAAACGCATCAGTGAAGTGACACTGACCGAACAGGGTAAGGCTCTAATAGACAGTATTGATGACGCCAGACAGACGCTGATGAACCGAATTTTTGCCGACTGGCCGGAAGAGGAGATTGGGGAGTTGTTTCGCCTGGTGCGAAAATATGCGGACGTGGTGAAAAAGGAAGCGCCGTCCAGCGAATAAACCGGACGGCGAGAAGATTATGCGCTGCGGGTAGCCGCCTTCATGTTTTGCACGAAGGTTTTCAATTCCGCCAGCATTGTTGCTGGATTCTCGAGATTCTTCTCGATAATTTTCACAATCGCCGAACCGGAAATTGCGCCAGCAGCACCCGCACCGACGGATGCCGTGACCTGATCAGGGGATGAAATACCGAAGCCCTGCAGCGGAGGTGCGGCGTGGTATTCAGTCAGCTTTTCAATCAGGTGATGCAGCGGTAGTGCGGCGCGGTTTTCCGCCCCGGTCACGCCCGCACGGGACAGCAGATAGGTATATCCGCGACCGTGTGAAGCAATCTGGCGCAGCAGGTCATCATCGGCATTTGGCGGGCAGATGAAGATTGGCGCCACGTTATGGCGCATCGCTGCCTGACGAAACTCTGTCGACTCTTCCACTGGCACATCCGCTACCAGCACGGAATCCACGCCCACACGTGCGCATTCCGCGTAAAATGCGTCAATGCCACGGTTAAAGACCAGGTTGGCGTACATCAGCAGGCCAATTGGAATGGTCGGGTGCTTCTGGCGAATCGCCGCCAGCATTTCAAAGCACTGGGTCGGCGTCACGCCGGAGGCAAATGCGCGCAGGGTAGCGTTCTGAATGGTCGGGCCATCGGCCAACGGGTCGGAGAACGGAATACCCAACTCCAGAGCATCGGCACCGGCTTCAATCAGGGTGTCGATAATTTTCAGCGACTGTTCCGGGTTCGGATCGCCCAGCGTAACAAAGGGAACAAACGCGCCTTCCTTGCGGTTTTTCAGCTCAGCAAACAGGTTGTCATAGCGTTCCATCAGATTTCCCCTCGCGCTTTCAGAATGTCATGTACGGTGAAAATGTCTTTATCGCCGCGACCGGAGAGGTTAACCACCAGCAGCTGCTCTTTTTCTGGGTTCTCGCGCATCATTTTCAGCGCGTGGGCCAGGGCGTGAGAAGATTCCAGCGCCGGGATGATACCTTCGTGACGGCTCAGCGCCTTGAATGCATCCAGCGCTTCGTTATCGGTAATCGACACATATTCCGCGCGACCGATGCTATTCAGGAACGCGTGCTGTGGCCCAACGGATGGGAAATCCAGTCCGGCAGAAATGGAGTAAGACTCTTCAATCTGGCCTTCATCGGTCTGCATCATCGGCGATTTCATACCGAAGTAGATGCCGACGCGACCGTGTTTCAGCGGTGCGCCATGCTCACCGGTTTCAATTCCGTGCCCGCCTGGCTCAACGCCAATCAGGCCGACGGCGGTGTCGTCAATGAAATCAGCAAACATACCGATGGCATTAGAGCCGCCGCCGACACAGGCGATGACGGCGTCCGGCAGACGGCCTTCACGTTCTTTAATCTGCACTTTGGTTTCTTCGCCGATCATGCGCTGGAATTCACGCACTATGGTCGGGAACGGGTGCGGACCAGCGGCGGTGCCGAGCATGTAATGCGCGGTTTCATAGCTGCCAGACCAGTCTCGCAGCGCCTCGTTACAGGCATCTTTCAGCGTGGCTGAACCGCTGTGTACCGGGATCACTTCTGCGCCCATCAGACGCATACGGAATACGTTTGGCGACTGGCGTTCAATGTCTTTGGCACCCATATAGATGCGGCATGTCAGGCCGAGCAGGGCACATGCCAGAGCAGATGCTACGCCGTGTTGACCGGCACCGGTTTCTGCGATGATTTCGGTTTTACCCATGCGTTTTGCTAACAGCGCCTGGCCCAACACTTGGTTGGTTTTGTGCGCGCCGCCGTGCAGCAAATCTTCACGCTTGAGGTACAGCGTGGTTTTGGTGCCTTCAGTCAGGTTCTGACACTTCGTCAGCGCCGTCGGGCGACCTGCGTAGTTCTTCAGCAAATCGGTGAACTGGGCCTGAAATTCCGGGTCCTTCTGCGCGCTCACAAACGCCTCTTCCAGCTGGCGCAGGGCGGGCATCAGGATCTGCGGCACGTACATGCCGCCAAATTCACCAAAGTACGGGTTCAGTAATGTATTCATGTCCATTTCCTTAATATGCGCGCAGCGTCTGAAAGACCGAGGCCAGTTTGCTGGCATCTTTAATGCCCGGTTCAGACTCTACGCCAGAATTGAAATCGAGCCCCGCGCAGCCGCTTTTCGCCGCATCTACACAGTTATCGGGGCTGAGGCCGCCAGCCAGCAGGACGTTACTTAAGTCCTGGCCGTTGAGCAGTGACCAGTCGAAACGTTGCCCGCTGCCGCCCTGGCCGTTATCCAGCACGTATTTGTCGACGTGATTCAGGTTACGGGCAGGGAGGGAATTGTTGACGCTTAGCGCTTTCCAGATTTGCACGTGTGCAGGCAGAGCCGCGCGAAGTTCGTCGATATAGGTCTGGTCTTCGTTGCCATGCAGCTGAACTGCGGCCAGTGACAGGCTTTCGACTTTCGCTGCCACTTCGCGAATGGCTGTATCACGGAACACGCCAACGTAGCTCAGCGGTGCGCTGTTAATGACGTCACGCGCCTGGGTTTCATCCACAAAACGTGGCGATGAAGGCACAAAAATCAGTCCGCCGAATACAGCACCGGCTTCATACGCGGCCTGTGCATCCTGGGCGCGAGTTAACCCGCAAACTTTGTTTTCACCCAGTAACACACGGCGCACGGCGGCATTCAAATCATCGTGTGACATCATCGCCGAGCCAATAAGGAAACCGTTGGCAAAGTGGCTCAGTTCGCGCACCTGACCGTAGGTATTGATGCCGGATTCACTGATCACCGTCACGCCTGCGCCTAAACGTGGCGCCAACTGGCGGGTGCGGTTGAGATCGATGGAGAGGTCACGCAGGTCCCGGTTATTGATGCCGACGACTTTGGCGTTAAGCGCGATGGCACGCTCCAGTTCTTCTTCGTTACTCACTTCGGTCAATACACCCATGCTCAGGCTGTGCGCCACCGCAGAAAGCTGGCGGTACTCGTCATCGTCGAGCACGGACAGCATCAGCAGACAGGCGTCGGCCTGATAATGACGAGCGAGGTAAATCTGGTACGGGTCAACAATGAAGTCTTTGCACAGGATTGGCTGCGGGGCGATGCCGCTGACAATTGGCAGGAAATCGAAGCTGCCCTGGAAATACTTTTCATCCGTCAGGACGGAAATCGCCGACGCATAGTGTTTGTAGATCCCCGCGATACGTGCCGGGTCGAAGTCTTCGCGGATCACCCCTTTAGACGGGGACGCTTTTTTGCACTCCAGAATGAAGGCGGTGCGTGCGCCTTGCAATGCGTCATAGAAATGACGCGTGCTCGGCTGGATCTCATTCTGAAAACTGGCTAACGGTTGCTGCACTTTACGGGCGTCGACCCAGATGCGTTTATCAGCAACGATTTTAGCTAAAACGGTCTGCATTTCTTATCCTCTGGCCGCTAATGCGGTCACGCGATCGTAGGCTGCACCACTGTGCAGGACGTCCAGCACCTGTTGCACGTTGGCTTTCAAATCTTCATGGCCGTGAAGGCGCATCAGCATGGCGACGTTGGCGGAGACAGCAGCCTCGTGGGCGGCTTCACCTTTACCTTGTAGCAAGCGTGAAAGAATGTCACGGTTTTCTTCCGGCGTGCCGCCAGCCAGCTGTTCTTGGTGATAAGGTGTCAGGCCAAAGTCATCGGCGGTCAGCTGATAGCTCTGAATCTCTCCGTCTTTAAGCTCGGCAACCACGGTCGGCGCATGCAATGAAACTTCATCCATGCCGCCGCTGTGAACCACCGCCGCACGCTGATATCCGAGCACGCGCAGGGTTTCGGCAATCGGTAGCACCAGCTCCGGGCTATATACGCCAATCAGCGCAATCGGCGGGTGCGCCGGGTTAATCAAGGGGCCGAGCACGTTAAACAGGGTGCGGGTTTTTAACTGCTGACGAACCGGCATAGCGTGGCGGAAACCGGTGTGGTATTTCGGTGCGAACAGGAAACACACACCCAGCTCATCCAGGGCTTCTCGCGATTTCTCGGCATTCATTTCCAGATTAATACCAAAGGCGGCCAGTAAATCGGACGAACCAGATTTGCTCGATACGCTGCGGTTGCCGTGCTTCGCTACTTTCAGGCCACACGCTGCCGCCACAAAGGCGCTGGCGGTGGAAATATTGATGCTGTTGCTGCCGTCACCGCCGGTGCCGACGATATCGGCAAACGGATAATCCGGACGCGGGAATGGCGCGGCGTTTTCCAACAGGGCGGTAGCGGCCCCGGCGATTTCCTGCGGTTGTTCACCGCGAACTTTCATGCTCACCAGCGCGGCGGCCAGCTGTTCTGGTTTCACTTCTCCGCGTACGACGGCAGAAAACAGCTGGTGGCTTTCCGGCTGGGTCAGGGTTTGCGCCTGATACAGTTTTTCCAGAATCGGTTGCAGAGTGTTAGCCGGTTCGAGTTTCTGTAACGCCCATTCCAGAGTCTGCTCCAGCAGGCGTGCGCCGTGGCTGGTCAGAATCGATTCGGGATGGAACTGGAAACCGACGACGCGGTCGGCGTCATGACGCACCGCCATCACCATGCCGTTATAGCTGGCGTTGATGGTCAGCCCGGCGGGAATATTGCTTCCGACAAGCGAGTGGTAACGCGCCACCGGCAGCGGATTTGCAAGCCCCGCAAACATCCCCTGACCGTCGTGCTCAATGCTGGAGGCTTTACCATGCAGGATTTCCCCCGCTTGACCGACATAACCGCCATAGGCTTCGACAATCGCCTGATGTCCCAGACAGATGCCGATAATTGGCAGCTTGCCGCGCATACGGGTCAGTAGTTCAGGCATACAGCCTGCTTCCGACGGCGCGCCCGGGCCTGGCGATAGCATCAGAACGGGATTATCCATGGTCGCCAGACGTTCAATCAGGGTCTGAGCCGGGACGTGGTTACGGTAAATCACCACGTTATGCCCGCTCGCACGCAGCTGGTCTGCCAGGTTGTAAGTAAAGGAGTCGATATTGTCGAGTAGCAGAATGTCAGCCATTAGAAAATCTCCTTCGCGTGGTGGGCCTGGGCAATGGCGCGCAGTACCGCGCGAGCTTTATTACGGGTTTCATCGGCTTCGGACTGCGGCACGGAATCAAGCACCACGCCAGCGCCAGCCTGGACGGTGGCAATGCCGTTTTCAACAAAAGCGGAGCGGATAACAATGCAGGTATCGAGGTCTCCGTGGGCGGTAAAGTAACCCACTGCGCCGCCGTAGCTGCCGCGACGTTCGCCTTCAGCCGCCGCGATAAGCTGCATGGCGCGGACTTTCGGTGCGCCGCTCAGCGTGCCCATGTTCATGCAGGCGCGGTAGGCGTGCAGCACATCCAGATCCTGACGTAGTTCGCCGACCACGCGGGATACCAGGTGCATGACGAAGGAGTAGCGGTCCACTTTGGTGAGGTCCGCCACGTAGCGGCTGCCCGGCGTACAGATGCGAGCCAAGTCGTTACGCGCTAGATCTACCAGCATCAGATGCTCGGAAAGCTCTTTGTGGTCAGTACGCATTTCAAGTTCAATGCGGCTATCGAGGTCACGATCGAGTGAACCGTCGGCGCGGCGACCGCGCGGGCGGGTCCCGGCAATCGGGTAAATTTCAATCTGACGGTTGCTGGCATCGTATTTCAGTGAGCTTTCCGGCGAAGCGCCGAACAGGCTGAAATCGTTGTCCTGCATAAAGAACATATATGGGCTTGGGTTACTTTTCTTCAGCACGTCATACGCGGCCAGCGGCGACGGGCACGGTAGAGAGAAGCGGCGGGACGGCACGACCTGGAAAATTTCCCCGGCACGAATGGCGCGCTGCATTTTACGCACTACAGCGCCATACTCATCATCGCTCTGGTTTACTTCGGTTTTCATCTGCTCAATTGTGGTCACCGGCAGAGGCAGAGGTGGCTCGTTAAGCTGCTGGCGAAGCTGTGCCACTCGCTGGATAAGTCGCTGTTTCTCGGTTTCCAGGGGAGTAAACAGACTAGCCTGAATGCGGGTGGTTTTGGTCTGATGGTCGATAACCAGCAACGTTTCTGCTAAGTAGAAGCAGTAATCAGGGCAGGAGGTGTCGCTATTGAGCTGCGGCAAATCTTCAAAACCGGCGACCAGGTCGTAGGCAAACAAGCCGCCGAAGAACATCGCTTCGCGCTCGTCAACCGGGACGGTAACCAGCGTTTGCAGCAGGCGGAAGGCATCGAACACCGACAGCGAACACAGGCGTGCATCTTCATCGAGCAGGTTGCTCACTGCCGGGAAGTGCAGGATACGGCCATTCGGCTGACGCTGATTGTTGATGCCGGAAGGCAGGGCGGCGTCGAGTAATTCCAGCAGCGCCGCGCCATTGTCAGAAAGAGCCTGAATAGTGACGGTGTCACCTAAAGCAGTGATGCGCAGCGCGCTGTCGACTAACAGCAGGCTTTTTAAATCGTCTTTACTGTCGATATCCGCCGATTCCAGCAGCAGGGTCGCCGGACGGGCGCCGCACAGCTGATGGAACAGCGCGGTCGGATTTTCCCGGTAAATAGCGTCACTGGTCAGAAGTTCGAGCGCGGGTTTTTGTGTTTGCATTATCGTTCTCACCATCTCGGATATGTTTTTATTCAAAAAAAAGCCCGCTCATTGGCGGGCTTGGTATCTGTGTGTCTTATGCAGACGCGTAGCTACAGCCCGATATCAGGTTGTACGCCACCAGCCATGCAGAGTGAAAGAGAAATATGTCATCGCAGATACCTCGTCGTGTGAACTTGCGTACTAGTTAACTAGTCCGAAGGGGCAAAGTCAACCCCTGATTTCAGAAATTCATTCAGTAAGGCTATGATGGGCACCGTCAAACCCAAACCTGATAGTGATAACTGAACACCGGAGTGATTTTGAGCGACCATCCCTACGCCGTGATTTACGACCTGCACAGCCACACCACCGCCTCTGATGGCCGTTTGACGCCGGAGGAACTGGTGCATCGTGCGCTGGAAATGCGCGTGGGTACGTTGGCGATTACCGATCACGACACCGTGGCGGCCATCCCTGCCGCGCGGGCCGAAATCGCCCGCGCCGGATTACCGCTTGAACTGATTAACGGGGTGGAAATTTCCACCGTCTGGGAAAATCATGATATCCACATCGTCGGCCTGAACATCGATATTGAAAACCCGGCGATGACTGCGTTTCTGGCGGAACAAACGGAACGTCGCCAGCAACGCGCCAAACTTATCGCTGAACGTCTGGAAAAAGCGCAGATCCCAGGGGCCTGGGAAGGGGCGCTGGCCCTTGCGGACGGCGGGGCGGTGACGCGTGGCCACTTCGCCCGTTTTCTGGTGGAATCAGGCAGGGCGAGCAACTTTAACGACGTGTTTAAAAAGTATCTGGCCCGCGGTAAAACCGGATACGTTCCGCCGCAGTGGTGTACAATAGATCAAGCTATTGATGTCATTCATCATTCTGGCGGCAAGGCGGTAATCGCCCATCCGGGGCGTTATAATCTTTCTGCTAAGTGGCTAAAAAGACTGCTGGCTCATTTCAGTGAATGTGGTGGCGATGCCATGGAAGTCGCCCAGTGTCAGCAGGCTCCCCATGAACGCGCGCAGCTTGCCACCTATGCGCGTCAGTACGGTTTACTGGCGTCTCAGGGCTCTGATTTTCATCAGCCCTGTCCGTGGATAGAGCTCGGACGCAAGCTGTGGCTCCCCGCCGGGGTAGAAGGCGTGTGGCAAAGTTGGGAAAAACAGCCCCAAAAGATCAACGAGAGGGAAGTATGAGTCAGTTTTTTTATGTCCATCCGGACAACCCACAGCAACGTCTGATTAATCAGGCCGTTGAAATTCTGCGCAAGGGCGGTGTTATCGTTTATCCCACTGATTCCGGTTATGCGCTGGGCTGCAAAATTGAAGATAAGGGCGCGATGGAGCGAATCTGCCGGATTCGTCATCTGCCAGACGGTCACAACTTCACCCTGGTGTGCCGCGACCTGTCTGAAATATCAACGTACGCCTATGTTGATAACGTGGCGTTTCGCCTGATTAAGAACAATACGCCGGGCAACTACACTTTCATCCTTAAAGGGACGAAAGAGGTGCCGCGCCGCCTGTTGCAGGAAAAGCGCAAGACCATCGGGATGCGTGTACCGTCGAACCCGATTGCGCAGATGCTGTTGGAAGCGCTAGGTGAACCAATGCTCTCAACGTCACTGATGCTGCCGGGGAACGATTTTACCGAATCCGACCCGGAAGAAATAAAAGATCATCTGGAAAAGCAGGTCGATCTAATTATTCACGGCGGTTATCTCGGTCAGCAGCCGACCACAGTTATCGACCTCACGGACGATTCACCGGTGGTTCTGCGTGAAGGCGTGGGCGACGTGAAACCATTCATGTAAGCCATAAAAGCGGCATTGATTGCCCGTTATCCGTGGACCGCAGGTAAATAACGATTTTATAAGCACCGACAGCGGCTGGTTGCGCTGTCGGTATCAATTTATGGATGCAGTTTCAGCCCTTTAATGACTTTGTCCACAGCCTTTTTTGGCCCGCGAATCGCCAGGCCCACCAGATTCAATCGCTCGGCATCCTCAGCAAGAAACACTTCCCGGTTTGCTTCATCATGACCTGTTGAAAACATCGCTTCAACGTAAGGCGTCAGGGTCAATTCGCGTTCGATGCCCTTGAGATGAGCCTTTTGCAGGTCTTCCAGATCGGCTTCAAAAATCAGCATCGGTTCACCCGCGAGTTGACCATACTGGCGGCCAAGCCCGTCGATGTAAGGCTGGCCCAGGATTTCAGGGGCTGAAGCGGTAATGCCCGTGGCCAGAAATGCCACGACGTTCAGGCGCTGCCAGACGGCTAAATCATTGCGGACGATCAGCGCATTTTTGGTGTCAAAAATCACAGGTTTTCTCCATTCGTTCTTGTTGTGAATAGACAGAATGTGAGTTTGGAGGGGATCAAGATAGAACGTTTGTGCACTGGCGCTGGTAAGCGGCAGGCGAAAGGCGGTAAGCGCGCTGGAACCAGCGTCCCATATGGCTTTGGTCGGCAAACCCAACAAGCGACGCGACATGCGCCAAATCTTCGCCTTTGGCCAGTAGCATTCTCGCTGTACGTAAACGCAGGCGAATCAGCCATGCATGGGGGCTTAAGCCGAAGGTGTTTTTAAACTGACGGCTCAGCCGGAAGCGGTCGATCCCAGCCCAGACGGCCAGCTCATCAAGCCCAATATCACTGCCCATTCGGTCATGAAGATAATCCCGCACCTGATACATCTGGCGCTGGGCATCATTCAGCGCCGACGCCGGCCGTTGGCGGATATGCGTTGAAAGTATTTCCAGCAACTGGTCCAGGCTTTGATCGCGCGCCAGCCGGCCTTCCCGGTGGTGCAGGGCAAAGAAACTCTGCTGGATAGCCTGCGTCAGCGCGATATCGTCGGTCAGCGTGTTGCGAAAGGCCGAACCCAGGGCGGAAATATCGCCCAGCCCACGGGCGTTCATCATCCCGGTAAACCAACGCTGCGGAATGTAGAGCATCGCGTATGTAAACCCCCCGGCATCCGGCGCGTGCCCGTCATGCACAGCACCCGGTTCAATCAAGATAGCCCGTCCCGGTGTGCTGGTGTGCAGCGCCCGATGACAATGAAAGCGCTGCAACCCTTGCTGCGTCACGCCGAGCAGAATTTCATCGTGGTCATGCGGATCGTAGGCATGACCCTTAAAGTGCGCACTGACGCTCTCAATACCGGTATCTGCATCGTGCTTAAGCATCAGCCAGCTGTCATGGTGAGGCTGCTCATGAGTGTCTTTCATTGACCTTCTCCGGGAAACGAGAGGTCTTCATTATTGACATGAATGTGTACCAGGTAAAGTTCAGCGACCTAAGCCTGGCGTCGGGTATAACGAGATGAATCATTTAGCCTAAAATTCATGTAAGATGTGCGGTCACGCAGCGCCATGCGGGTTGAGAATGATTCACCCGGGGCGAAAAATGAGTTCTGTTGATGCGTTCAGTGTTATCTAACGTGTTGATTTTGCATATATACCAGACGCCTGGGAAGGCGACACCTAAAGGATGCTCGATGAGCGAGAAATTACAGAAAGTGCTGGCCCGCGCTGGCCACGGCTCCCGCCGTGAAATCGAAACCATGATTCAGGCCGGTCGTGTCAGCGTTGATGGCAAAGTTGCCACGCTGGGCGATCGCGTTGAAGTTATTCCCAGTCTTAAAATTCGTATCGACGGACACCTGATTTCCGTTAAAGAATCCGTGGAACAGATTTGCCGCGTGCTGGCGTACTACAAGCCGGAAGGTGAACTGTGCACCCGTAGCGACCCGGAAGGGCGTCCGACGGTATTTGACCGTCTACCAAAACTGCGCGGCGCGCGCTGGATTGCCGTAGGGCGTCTGGACGTGAACACCTGCGGCCTGATGCTGTTCACCACCGACGGTGAACTGGCGAACCGCCTTATGCACCCGAGCCGTGAAGTTGAGCGTGAATACGCGGTGCGCGTGTTCGGTGAAGTTGACGAGAATAAAATTCGTCAACTGTCACGTGGCGTGCAGCTTGAAGACGGCCCCGCAGCATTCAAAACCATCAAATTTACCGGTGGCGAAGGGATCAACCAGTGGTACAACGTGACCCTGACCGAAGGGCGTAACCGCGAAGTGCGTCGCCTGTGGGAAGCAGTAGGCGTGCAGGTTAGCCGTCTGATTCGCGTGCGTTACGGTGATATTCCATTGCCAAAAGGCCTGCCGCGCGGTGGTTACACCGAGCTGGATCTTGCCCAGACCAACTACCTGCGTGAGCTGGTAGAGCTGAAGCCGGAAACCGAATCCAAAGTGGCGGTCGAGAAAGATCGTCGCCGCGTGAAGGCGAATCAGATCCGCCGAGCGGTGAAACGCCACACCCAGGTGGCGGGTAAACCTGCTAAACCTAAAGGCGGCGGCAGTGCTCGTCGCTCCAGCAGCCGTAACAGCGGCAGCGGATCGTAAGAAAAAAGGCCCTTCGGGGCCTTTTTTAATAGTCGATACCGAGCTGTGCTTTAATGCCCGCATCGAAGGCATGCTTCACCGGGCGCAGTTCGCTCACCGTATCCGCTATCTCCAGAATATCCCGATGACATCCGCGACCCGTGATGATTACCGTCTGGTGATGCGGACGGTTGCGCAGCGCCGTTAACACCTCTTCCAGCGGCAGATAATCGTAAGCCACCATGTAGGTCAGCTCGTCGAGGATCACCATATCCAGGCGGGTATCGGCCATCATACGCTTCGCATGTTCCCAGACCGCTAAACAGGCGGCGGTATCGCCCGCTTTATCCTGCGTGTTCCAGGTAAATCCAGTCGCCATCACCTGAAATTCTACGCCATGTGGCTCCAGCAAATTTCGTTCGCCGTTCGGCCATTCGCCCTTGATGAACTGAATAACGCCGACTTTCTTGCCATGACCCACCGCGCGCGTCGCCGTGCCAAACGCTGCCGTGGTTTTGCCTTTGCCGTTACCGGTCAGCACCAGCAGGATACCGCGCTCTTCCTGGGCGTCAGCGACGCGAGCGTCGACTTTTTCTTTCAGGCGTTGCTGTCGTTCGCGATGACGGTCATCACTCATTGTGAAATCCCTGGTTTGCGGCCCGGCTGGGCGTCGAAAGTCATCCCGGTTTTGCGACGGCTGTCGTCGCCCATCAGCCATAAATACAACGGCATGATGTCGGCCGGGGTTTTTAGCTTCTGAGGATCTTCCGTTGGAAATGCGTTGGCCCGCATCCCGGTGCGGGTGCCGCCTGGGTTTATGCAGTTGACGCGCAGCTGACCCTGATATTCTTCGGCCAGAACCTGCATCATGCCTTCGGTGGCGAATTTGGAGACCGCATACGCGCCCCAGTTGGCGCGGCCTTGTTGCCCGACGCTGGACGAGGTGAAGACCAGTGAACCGGAATCCGATGTGAGTAATAAAGGAAGAAGCGCCTGGGTGAGGTAAAATGTGCCGTTGACATTAACCTGCATCACATCCTGCCAGACATCCGGCTTTTGCTGGTCCATCGGTACGACGTCACCTAACAAACCCGCGTTATGCAGCACGCCGTCCAGGCGCGGAGTGTGAATGCTGATTTTCTGCGCCAACTGGTGACAGGTTTCTGGCGTGCAGGTGAGCAAATCAAGAATAAACCACTGTGGTGCAATGCCGCCTTCCTGTTGGATCTGCTGGGCAACGGCGCGCAGTTTATCTTCATTGCGACCCAAGAGAATGACGCTCGCACCGTAGCGGGCATAGGTCAGAGCGGCTTCACGACCAATACCGTCGCTGGCGCCGGTGACCAGAATGATGCGATGTTGTAGCAATTCGTGTTGCGGTTGATAATGCACGGACTCTCTCCTGTGGCGCTTCGTTGCCCCACGTTACTGTTCTGATTCTGTTTGTTCGCTTTTCGGCTTTATGCCCTAAACGGGCGGGTATTTCAATCAGCCAGACGGAAAGCCTGTTCAGAATTAACATTTTGCAATCATTTCATTGCCCATGAAAAAAACGGGAAGCATGCTCGCATCGTACAATTCAGGCGGGAGACGCACTGTATGGGCTGTTGTACACTGTGCGCGATAACCGAGTGATTCTTTTCAAGGTGGAAGCGTGGAACTACTTTCTCAATATGGGTTGTTTTTGGCGAAAATCGCCACGATTGTGGTCGCGATTGCGGTAGTTGCTACGCTAATCGTGAATCTTACCCAACGTAAAAGGCAGCGCGGAGAGCTGCGGATCACGAATCTCAGTGAACAATATAAAGAGATGCAGGAAGATATGAGCGTGGCGCTGCTTGACGGCCCACAGCAAAAGCTCAGGCACAAAGCGCAGAAGAAAAAGCACAAACTTGAAGCCAAAACGGCGAAGGCTAACGCGAAAAGGGGCGTAAAAGAAACCGGCGATAAGCCCAAAGTCTGGGTGCTGGATTTCAAAGGCAGCATGGACGCCCATGAGGTCACCGCGCTGCGCGAAGAAGTTACTGCCGTGCTGGCGGTGATCAAACCGCAGGATCAGGTGGTAGTGCGTCTGGAAAGCCCTGGCGGCGTGGTGCATGGTTATGGCCTTGCCGCGTCACAGCTCCAGCGCCTTCGCGATAAGCAGATCCCGTTGACCATTGCGGTCGATAAAGTGGCGGCCAGCGGCGGCTATATGATGGCCTGCGTCGGGAACAAAATTGTTTCCGCACCGTTCGCCATTATCGGCTCCATTGGCGTGGTCGCGCAAATTCCGAACTTTAACCGTTTCCTGAAAAATAAAGATATCGACATCGAATTGCATACGGCGGGCCAATATAAACGCACGCTGACGCTGCTTGGTGAGAATACCGAAGAAGGGCGACAGAAGTTCCGCGAAGATCTCAACGAAACCCATCTGCTTTTCAAAGAGTTTGTGCATCAAATGCGCCCGCAGCTAGATATTGACCAGGTGGCGACAGGCGAACACTGGTACGGTCAACAGGCTCAGGAGAAAGGGCTGGTGGATGAAATTGGCACCAGTGATGACCTGCTGCTCGGACTGATGGACGGACACGACGTGCTGAACGTTCGTTATCTGCAACGCAAGAAACTGATGGACCGTTTTACCGGCAGTGCTGCAGAAAGCGCAGACCATCTGTTGATGCGCTGGTGGCAGCGTGGGCAAAAACCGATGATGTAAATGAAATGCGAGGCCTGAGCCTCGCATTTTTTTAATCGACCAGGTGGTATTTTTCTGACAGCTGGTGAGCCAGATATTTGAACATATTGAACACCGCGGTGCTCTTTGGCGTCGGCAGGCCTTGTTCATCAAGATAGTATTCGCCGCTGAACACCAGCACACCGTTGAGCTGTTTCACACCGGTCGCTTCGATACCTTTCATCGTATCATCATGTTCACGGATCAGGCGGTTAGCTTCTACTAGCAGGGACTGGCTATCGATAGGTTGGGATGTTTCTTGCATCACTGACTCCTCTAAAACATGCCGATAGTTTACTCCCGGCGCGGCGCGCGGGCAAATTTTCCCTGTTAAACACAAGGACATCGCGAGGTCGCGTCGGCTGGCGGGAATTGCTTTTGCATGCTAATAAAGTTGCGTAACAGATTTTATCAGGTACAGTGTGACGCTTTCGCATTCTGGCAACAGAATTGCTTGACATTCGACCGAAAATTCTTCGTGCTATACCACCTGGCAGGAAAAGGCCAGCAAACTCAATCCTCTGACTCAGGCTTCTGGGGCCGGACCAGAGAAGGGGTTGATATCCATTGACGCCGCCTCAAGATTTAGGCACGTCGCCAGTGGAAGGTGAATTCAAGTGCGATATATGCACCATCTCCTTTTGGAAGTGCGTATTCCTGGAAGAATCAAATTAGGTAAAGGTGAATATGGGTAAAGCTCTCGTTATCGTTGAGTCCCCGGCAAAAGCCAAAACGATCAATAAGTACTTGGGTAATGACTACGTTGTGAAATCCAGCGTGGGTCATATCCGTGATCTGCCGACCAGTGGCTCAGCAAGCAAAAAGAGCGCCGACTCTACCGCCGCCAAACCGGCCAAAAAGCCGAAAAAGGATGAACGCGGTGCGCTTGTAAACCGCATGGGCGTCGATCCGTGGCACGACTGGGCTGCCCAGTATGAAGTGCTGCCAGGTAAAGAAAAGGTTGTCGCTGAACTCAAACAGTTAGCTGAAAAAGCTGACCATATCTATCTCGCAACTGACCTTGACCGCGAAGGGGAGGCCATTGCATGGCACCTGCGGGAAGTGATCGGTGGTGATGACTCACGCTATAGCCGCGTGGTGTTTAACGAGATAACCAAGAATGCGATTCGTCAGGCGTTTGACACGCCAGGTGAACTGAACATCGACAGGGTTAATGCTCAGCAGGCGCGTCGTTTCGTCGATCGCGTGGTGGGTTACATGGTCTCTCCACTGTTGTGGAAAAAGATTGCTCGTGGCCTGTCTGCAGGACGCGTACAGTCTGTTGCCGTACGTCTGGTTGTCGAGCGCGAACGTGAAATTAAAGCGTTCGTTCCGGAAGAGTTCTGGGAAATTGACGCCAACACCGCGACGCCGTCAGGCGATGCGCTGCCGCTGGAAGTCAGCCATCATCACGATAAGCCGTTCCGTCCGGTTACCCGCGATGAAACCATGGCCGCAGTTAGCCAGCTTGAAAAAGCGCGCTACAGCGTACTCGAACGTGAAGATAAGCCGACCAGCAGCAAGCCGGGCGCGCCGTTCATTACTTCCACGCTCCAGCAGGCGGCAAGCACCCGTCTCGGCTACGGTGTGAAGAAAACCATGATGATGGCTCAACGTCTCTATGAAGCGGGTCACATCACTTATATGCGTACCGACTCCACAAACCTGAGTCAGGACGCGGTAAGCATGGTTCGCGACTATATTGGCGAAAATTTCGGTAAGAAATATCTGCCGGAAAACGCTAATCAGTACGCCAGCAAAGAGAATTCACAGGAAGCGCACGAAGCCATTCGTCCTTCTGATGTTGCGGTTGTGGCCGAATCTTTGAAAGATATGGAAGCTGACGCGCAGAAACTGTATCAGCTGATTTGGCGCCAGTTTGTGGCGTGTCAGATGATGCCAGCGCAGTACGATTCCACCACGCTGACCGTTGGCGCGGGTGATTTCAAACTGAAAGCACGCGGTCGTACGCTACGCTTCGACGGCTGGACGAAAGTCATGCCTGCGCTGCGTAAAGGCGACGAAGACCGTACGTTGCCGCCGGTGAAAAAAGGCGAAGAGCTGACCCTGGTTGAGCTGCTTCCGGCTCAGCACTTTACCAAGCCACCAGCGCGATTCAGCGAAGCGTCTTTGGTTAAAGAACTCGAAAAGCGTGGCATAGGCCGTCCGTCTACCTATGCGTCGATCATTTCGACTATTCAGGACCGTGGTTATGTTCGCGTTGAAAACCGTCGTTTCTACGCCGAGAAAATGGGCGAGATCGTCACCGATCGTCTGGAAGACAACTTCCGCGAGCTGATGAACTACGACTTCACCGCGCAGATGGAAAGCAGCCTTGACCAGGTCGCAAACCATCAGGCCGAGTGGAAACAGGTTCTGAACGACTTCTTTGGCGACTTTACCCGTCAGCTCGAAACGGCGGAGAAAGATCCGGAAGAAGGCGGTATGCAGCCAAACCCGATGATCATGACCAGCATCGACTGCCCAACATGTGGCCGTAAGATGGGTATCCGTACTGCGAGCACCGGCGTGTTCCTGGGCTGTTCCGGCTATGCTTTACCGCCGAAAGAGCGTTGCAAAACCACCATTAACCTGGTGCCGGAAAACGAAGTGCTGAACGTGCTGGAAGGCGACGACGCGGAAACCAACGCGCTGCGTGCTAAACGCCGTTGTGCCAAATGTGGCACGGCGATGGACAGCTACCTTATCGATCCGAAACGTAAGCTGCATGTCTGTGGTAACAGCCCGACCTGCGACGGTTACGAAATCGAAGAAGGTGAGTTCCGCATCAAGGGTTATGACGGCCCAATCGTTGAGTGTGAGAAATGTGGTTCTGAAATGCACCTGAAAATGGGACGTTTTGGGAAGTACATGGCTTGTACCAACGACGATTGCAAGAATACCCGCAAAATCCTGCGTAACGGTGAAGTGGCTCCGCCGAAGGAAGATCCTACTCCGCTGCCAGAACTGCAGTGTGAGAAATCAGATGCGTACTTCGTGCTGCGTGATGGCGCTGCGGGTGTGTTCCTGGCGGCGAACACCTTCCCTAAATCACGTGAGACGCGTGCTCCGTTAGTGGAAGAGCTGTACCGCTTCCGTGACCGACTGCCGGAAAAACTGCGCTATCTGGCAGATGCTCCGCAGGAAGATGGTCAGGGTAACAAAACCATGGTGCGTTTCAGCCGTAAAACGAAGCAGCAGTATGTATCTTCTGAAAAAGATGGCAAAGCGACCGGTTGGTCCGCCTTCTTTATCGACGGCAAGTGGCAGGAAGTCGCGAAGAAGTAACGCGTTTCTGAATCACTGAAAACCCCGTTAAGGGCCGCTCTGCGGCCCTTTCTTTTGGCAAAAAAAGCCACGTTATTATTTTTTCTTCGCATCTATACACATCCGGTATAAATGATATAGTGGTTATAGTTAACCATTTTCTTATTATTAAATCGTATTAGGCAACCGCGCCGTACGCATATCGGATACCGGTCATGAAACTACAGCAACTCCGTTATATCGTTGAGGTTGTGAACCATAACCTCAACGTTTCCTCGACCGCTGAAGGGTTGTATACCTCTCAGCCAGGCATCAGTAAACAGGTTCGCATGCTCGAGGATGAGCTGGGTATCCAGATATTTGCCCGCAGCGGAAAACACCTAACGCAGGTGACACCGGCGGGGCAGGAAATTATTCGCATCGCCCGCGAAGTCCTGTCTAAAGTCGATGCGATAAAGTCGGTCGCCGGGGAACATACCTGGCCGGATAAAGGCTCGCTTTACGTAGCGACCACCCATACACAGGCGCGTTATGCGCTGCCGGGCGTTATCAAAGGCTTTATTGAGCGTTACCCGCGCGTGTCGTTGCATATGCACCAGGGGTCGCCGACACAAATCGCCGAAGCGGTCTCCAAAGGCAATGCCGATTTCGCCATCGCTACCGAAGCGCTGCATCTGTATGACGATTTGGTCATGCTGCCATGTTACCACTGGAACCGTTCTATTGTGGTTACGCCGGATCATCCGCTGGCAGGGAAAGGGTCGGTGACCATCGAAGAACTGGCGCAGTATCCGCTGGTAACGTACACCTTTGGTTTCACTGGGCGTTCAGAACTGGACACTGCTTTCAATCGCGCAGGGCTTACGCCGCGTATCGTATTCACGGCGACCGATGCCGATGTTATTAAAACCTATGTGCGCCTGGGCCTGGGCGTCGGTGTGATCGCAAGTATGGCTGTGGACCCGGTTTCCGACCCTGACCTTATAAAACTTGAGGCAGGCGACATCTTTAGCCATAGCACCACTAAGATTGGTTTCCGTCGCAGCACTTTCCTGCGCAGCTACATGTATGATTTTATTCAGCGCTTTGCACCGCATCTGACCCGCGACGTTGTCGATACCGCCGTGGCGTTGCGATCCAATGAAGATATCGAAGAGATGTTTAAAGATATTAAATTACCGGAGAAATAATTTCGCCGGGTATTAATGGTATCCCTGGCAACGGGGATATCGTGAATTAGATCACTTAACGTAAATTAAAATCTCCCTCATTTGCATTTATCCTTTTTCTGTTTTCCATTCCCAAGCCCTCTAATCCATTAATCTGCTGTTAAAACTCGACAAAAGTAGAAACTATTTTGCCTCTACGCAAATTTTTTCCGTCAATTATTTATTTGCCGTCAAAGATTGAAGATCCAATGGGTAACCATTCGTAAAATCACTGGATTTTTAGCGCTTTTTTAATTAGGATTTATCTCAATGATGATTACTGGTACCGATTGTTCGGTGCAACAATGATAAGTGACGCCGATTGTATGAGGTTAGCAATGCCATCAGGACGAGAAGAACCGCAGAGGGATGCTGAGCTGAAACGAAAAGCCTGGCGGGCGGTATTCCTGGGCTCTGCGCTGTTTTGGGTGGTTGTTGCACTACTCATCTGGAAATATTGGGGTTAAAAATGGTTGTTTCTGGTCAGAGTCTGCCCGTGAAGGCCACATGTCAGTCAAATGACAAACCGCAAGACCACAAAAAGGGGCCGGTAACCGTTCCTGCTTCCTGGAAACTGACGACCCAGCAGAAGGCTTTTATTGATTCCTTCGCTGATGCCGACGATAAAAAAAGTTAATCATTCAACAGAATGTTTTCGGTGAGTTTGCAGTACGTTCGTTTTTGTACTCGTTAATAAATACACCACAGCAATAAGACCACTGCCTGAATAGGCAGTAAGAATGAATAACTATGGGTGTTAAATATAATGAATACGAACCGTAACCTGAAATACTGGTCATGGATTGGAACATTTACACTTTCAGTCCTTTTCTGGTGCCAGCTAGTCTGGATGCTTAGCAAATAATCCTCTGATAAACCCGGCGCTTACGCTGGGTTTTCTTTTTTCCGCCTGTCACGTTTCCCTGCCATTTATCAATTCGGGTTGTTATCAAAGCGTTACGTTCTGGTTGTGTTATCTTTATAGACAGACCCTGAGGAGCATCAGGGTATCGCAATCCCTGTCATTAAGGAGGAGCTATGTCGTCAACCCTACGAGAAGCCAGTAAGGACACGTTACAGGCCAAAGCCAAAACGTATCACTATTACAGCCTGCCGCTCGCCGCCAAAACTCTGGGCGATATTTCTCGCCTGCCAAAATCACTCAAGGTCCTGCTTGAAAACCTGCTGCGCTGGCAGGACGGTGATTCCGTAACTGAAGACGATATTCAGGCGTTGGCGGGCTGGCTGAAAAATGCCCATGCCGATCGTGAAATTGCCTATCGTCCAGCGCGCGTGCTGATGCAGGACTTTACCGGTGTGCCTGCCGTGGTCGATCTCGCGGCGATGCGTGAGGCCGTGAAACGCCTCGGCGGTGACACCGCGAAAGTAAACCCACTTTCACCGGTCGACCTCGTGATTGACCACTCGGTTACCGTCGATCACTTCGGTGATGACGACGCGTTTGGCGAAAATGTGCGCCTGGAAATGGAACGTAACCACGAACGCTATGTATTCCTGCGCTGGGGCCAACAGGCATTCAGCCGCTTCAGCGTCGTGCCGCCAGGCACCGGTATTTGTCATCAGGTTAACCTGGAATATCTCGGCAAAGCGGTGTGGAGCGAGCTGCACGACGGAGAGTGGATTGCTTATCCGGATACGCTGGTCGGTACCGATTCCCATACCACGATGATCAACGGCCTCGGTGTTTTAGGCTGGGGCGTCGGCGGGATTGAAGCCGAAGCCGCGATGCTCGGCCAGCCGGTATCCATGCTTATCCCGGATGTTGTCGGATTCAAACTGACCGGCAAATTGGCCGAAGGCATCACCGCTACTGACCTTGTTTTGACCGTCACTCAGATGCTGCGTAAGCACGGCGTGGTGGGTAAATTTGTTGAATTCTACGGTGACGGGCTGGACTCATTGCCGCTGGCGGACCGCGCCACCATCGCCAATATGGCACCGGAATACGGTGCGACCTGCGGTTTCTTCCCTATTGATGGCGTTACGCTTGAGTACATGCGCCTCAGTGGTCGCAGCGACGATCAAATCGAACTGGTGGAAGCCTACGCCAAAGCGCAGGGCATGTGGCGCAATACCGGTGATGAACCGGTGTTTACCAGCACGCTTGAACTGGATATGAAAGATGTAGAAGCGAGTCTTGCTGGGCCGAAACGCCCGCAGGATCGCGTGGCGCTCGGCGACGTGCCGAAAGCCTTTGCACAGAGTTCTGAGCTGGAACTGAACACTGCGCAAAAAGACCGCAATCCGGTCGACTATACGTTGAACGGGCATCAGTATCAGCTTCCGGACGGTGCGGTGGTTATTGCCGCCATTACCTCCTGCACCAATACTTCCAACCCGAGCGTACTAATGGCTGCCGGGCTGCTGGCGAAAAAAGCTGTCAAAATTGGTCTTCAACGTCAGCCGTGGGTGAAAGCGTCGCTCGCGCCGGGCTCAAAAGTGGTATCGGATTACCTGGCCCATGCCAAACTCACGCCGTACCTCGATGAGCTGGGCTTTAATCTGGTGGGTTATGGTTGCACCACCTGTATCGGTAACTCAGGTCCGTTGCCGGATCCGATAGAAACGGCCATCAAGAAAGGTGATTTAACCGTGGGGGCCGTGCTTTCCGGGAACCGTAACTTTGAAGGTCGTATTCATCCACTGGTGAAAACCAACTGGCTGGCGTCACCGCCGCTGGTGGTAGCGTATGCGCTGGCGGGTAATATGAATATTAATCTGATGACCGACCCGCTGGGACATGATCGCAAGGGCGATCCGGTGTATTTGAAAGATATCTGGCCGAGCGGCAAAGAGATTGCTCGCGCAGTGGAAGAAGTCTCGACCGAGATGTTCCGCAAAGAGTACGCAGAAGTGTTTGAAGGCACGCCGGAATGGAAAGCCATTCAGGTGGATAAATCAGACACTTATGGCTGGCAGCAGGACTCAACCTACATCCGCCTGTCACCGTTCTTTGATGAAATGGGCATAGAGCCGGACCCGGTGCAGGATATTCACGGCGCGCGCATTCTGGCGATGCTCGGTGACTCCGTGACTACTGACCACATTTCCCCGGCAGGGAGTATTAAACCGGACAGCCCTGCAGGGCGTTATCTGCAAAATCATGGCGTCGAACGCCGCGATTTTAACTCCTACGGCTCACGGCGCGGCAACCATGAAGTGATGATGCGCGGCACCTTCGCCAACATCCGTATTCGTAATGAAATGGTGCCCGGTATTGAAGGCGGTATGACACGACATCTGCCTGGAACGGAAGTTGTTTCGATTTACGATGCCGCGATGCGCTATCAGGAGCAGAGTACGCCCCTGGCGGTAATCGCCGGGAAAGAGTACGGCTCGGGTTCCAGCCGCGATTGGGCAGCAAAAGGCCCGCGTCTGCTGGGCATTCGGGTGGTTATCTCGGAATCATTCGAGCGTATTCACCGTTCTAACCTGATCGGGATGGGGATTTTGCCGCTTGAGTTTCCGGCAGGCGTTACCCGCCAAACGTTGGGGATGACTGGCGAAGAGCAGATTGACATCGTTGACCTGCAAAAGCTGAAACCAGGTGCCATTGTGCCGGTGACGCTGACCCGCGCGGATGGTAAAAAAGAGGTGATTGATTGCCGCTGTCGTATCGACACGGCGACGGAGTTGACCTATTACCAGAACGACGGGATCCTGCATTATGTGATTCGTAATATGTTGCGTTAAGCCTATTTGCTTGTGTAGTCCCGGTGAGCACTGGCGCCAGCGGGCAAACAATAAGGGCCTGCAAAAAATTGCAGGCCCTTTCGTTCAAAACATCACCGGCAACCCCATCCCGCGTTTAACGGCAAGCAGCGTTTTTTGCGTATGCTCATGGGCTTTCTCACTGCCTTGCTTCAATAATCCCAATAACATTTCTTTGTCGGTAATCAACCGCTGACGGCGCTCGCGAATCGGGAACAGCAGCGTCTGCAGGCAGTCTTCCAGCTCATTTTTGCACTGTCTGTCGCCGAGTCCCCCTTGTTGATAGTGCGCTTTCATCTCCGCCACTTTTTCGCTATCGGGATGGAATGCATCGAGGTAAGTGAACACAACGTTGCCTTCAATTTTACCTGGATCGCTAATGCGCAGATGCGAGGGATCGGTATACATCGCGCGAACGGCACGCTGGATCTCCTGTTCGCTGGCGGAAAGCGTCAGCGTATTGCCGAGCGATTTCGACATTTTGGCTGAACCGTCAATGCCCGGCAGGCGTCCGGTGGCGCTCAGTAAGGCCTGACAGTGACGCAGAACCGGGGCGTTCATCAGGCTGTTCATCTTGTGCACAATTTCATTGGTCTGCTCAATCATCGGTAACTGATCGTCACCGACAGGCACAAGGTCAGCGCCGAACGCGGTGATATCGGCGGCCTGACTGATGGGATAGATCAAAAATCCCGTGGGCACTGAGCGGGCAAAGCCTTTCTGCTGAATTTCATGTTTGACCGTTGGATTACGCTCCACGCGTGAGACGGTGACGATGTTCATATACAGCATCGTCAGTTCTGCGAGCGCGGGAAGGGCGGATTGCAGGCAAATAATGGTCCGCAGAGGATCGATGCCCACCGCCAGGTAATCGGCCATCACCTCGAGGATATTACTGGCGATTTTTTCGGGCCGGGATCCGTTATCGGTCAAGCCCTGCAAATCGGCAATCAGAACAAATTGCGGGTGCAGTTGCTGGAGCGCAACGCGCTGGCGCAGTGAACCGGCATAGTGGCCGAGATGCAATTGCCCGGTTGGACGGTCGCCGGTTAAAATACAATGAGATGTCGCGGTTGGATGTGTCATCAGAAGCTCCTGTTTTGACCACCGGAGACGGTTCTGTTGACAGAATGGACGCCTTCCGGCGGCCTGAACTAAAAAAAGATAAAGGGATATCAGGCGGCCTAAATTAAGGCTGCCACCAACGATAAGTGAGGGAGGTACGAGTGATATTCATGTTTCGACCTTACACCCATTCAGGCACAGGCACAATCAACAGATTCATGCAGGAGAGGCGGTGCCCGCAGGCACCGCAGCATAATTAATTGCCGAGCAGATGGCCCATCTTGGCGGCTTTGGTATCGAGATAATGTTCGTTCTTCGGATTGCGACCGACAATCAGCGGCACGCGTTCAACGATGTTGATCCCGGCTTCTGTCAGGATTTCGACCTTCTTCGGGTTGTTGGTCAGCAGACGCACTTCATCCACGCCCAGTAGCTTGAACATATCCGCACACAGGGTGAAATCACGTTCATCGGCGGCAAAGCCCAACTGGTGATTTGCTTCCACGGTGTCATAGCCCTGATCCTGTAACGCATAGGCACGAATCTTATTCAGCAGCCCAATGTTACGACCTTCCTGACGATGATAAAGCAGAATACCGCGACCTTCTTCAGCGATGTGCGTAAGCGCGGCTTCCAGTTGGAAACCGCAGTCGCAGCGCAGGCTGAACAAGGCGTCTCCGGTCAGACATTCGGAATGTACGCGCGACAGTACCGGTGTTTTCCCAGAAATATCGCCGAACACCAGGGCGACGTGATCTTGCCCGGTTGCCAGTTCTTCAAAGCCCACCATCAGGAAATCGCCCCAAGGGGTTGGCAGTTTGGCTTCTGCCACACGTTTAAGCTGCATGTGATTCTCCAGATTATATCGGCATGCATGTGCCTTCTGTTTGCGCCTATTTTGCCACAATGCCGGGGCTTCACCTAATGGCTGACGGTTGTCTGCTGCTTAAGCGCACAATTCGACCTCTTTCACCGTTATGGCTTTTTTCAGGTATGATTGTGATGTTTAAGGAAAAAGGAGACATGATGCTTTCAATCGCCAGACGAACCGCGGCAGGAGCCGCCATGCTACTCGTGATGCCGGTTGCGGTTTGGATTTCCGGCTGGATGTGGCAACCCGGACACAATGCCTGGTGGTTGAAGATGCTCTACTGGGTAACAGAAACTGTGACGCAGCCGTGGGGTATCATCACTCATGTGATTCTTTGCGCCTGGTTTTTGTGGTGCCTGCGTTTTCGCCTACGCGCTGCCTTAACGCTCTTTGCCATCCTGGCTGCGGCAATTCTTATCGGGCAGGGGGCTAAATCCTGGGTGAAGGACCGGGTCCAGGAACCAAGACCCTTTGTCATCTGGCTGGAAAAAACGCAGCAGGTGCCGGTGGAGGAGTTCTACACTTTAAAGCGTAAGGACCGGGCACACTTAGTGAAACAACAGCTGGCCGACAAGAATGATTTACCCACATTTTTACGACATCACTGGCAGAAAGAGACCGGATTTGCCTTCCCGTCAGGTCATACGATGTTTGCTGCCAGTTGGGCGCTGCTGGGCGTGGGGCTGTTGTGGCCGCGTCGTCGCACAATAACCATCGTGGTGCTGCTGGTGTGGGCGACAGCGGTAATGGGCAGCCGGTTGCTGCTGGGGATGCACTGGCCGCGCGATTTAGTGGTCGCCACGCTAATGTCCTGGCTGCTGGTGACGCTCGCCACCTGGCTTGCGCAAAAACTCTGTGGACCGCTGACGCCGCCGGGGGAAGAAGCAAGGGAAATCCGAAACCGCGAGTCGGAAGAGTGACGCAGGTTGATTTCGGTCGTTCCCGCCCACACATCCATAGCTGGCAGCACGCTTGACAGTTTCGCCGTTGCGGCGAAGATGGTACTTTATAAGGCTGGAAGCGAAAAATCGAACATGTTTTATTCACATAAACCACATAACGGGAAGTAATGTGAAATATTTACTCATTTTCTTATTGGTGTTGGCGATTTTCGTTGTCTCCGTCAC
Source organism: Scandinavium tedordense (assembly GCF_024764965.1). Taxonomy (NCBI): domain Bacteria; kingdom Pseudomonadati; phylum Pseudomonadota; class Gammaproteobacteria; order Enterobacterales; family Enterobacteriaceae; genus Scandinavium; species Scandinavium tedordense. Next base: position 273,310 of record NZ_JALIGG010000058.1, read on the forward strand.
CCTTGGCGCACAAAACGATCAGCAGGTCACCTTTAACTATCTGTTGGCGCAAGGGGAGTTTCGGATCTCCACGCTTTTAGCGGTACTTTTTGCCGCTGGATTTGCGATCGGCTGGCTGATTTGCGGCATGTTCTGGCTGCGTACTCGCGTCTCACTGCTGCGTGCTGAGCGCAAAATTAAACGCCTTGAGCAACAAATTATCCCGGTCACTCCCGCTTCGTCTGCGCCGGTCGTTCCGGCTGTGAAGGAATAACTTTCTATGCTGGAGTTGTTGTTTCTGCTTTTGCCCGTCGCCGCCGCGTATGGCTGGTACATGGGCCGCAGAAGTGCACAACAGTCCAAACAGGACGATGCTAGCCGCCTCTCCCGTGACTACGTTGCGGGCGTTAACTTCCTGCTCAGCAATCAGCAGGACAAAGCGGTGGACCTGTTCCTCGACATGCTTAAAGAGGATACAGGTACCGTCGAGGCGCACCTGACGCTTGGCAACCTGTTCCGCTCGCGTGGTGAAGTCGACCGCGCTATTCGCATTCACCAGACCTTAATGGAAAGCGCCTCGCTGACCTACGACCAGCGCCTGTTAGCGGTGCAGCAGTTGGGCCGTGACTACATGGCTGCGGGTCTGTATGACCGCGCAGAAGACATGTTCAGCCAACTGGTGGATGAAACTGAATTCCGTATTAGTGCGCTCCAGCAGCTGCTGCAAATTTACCAGGCGACCAGCGACTGGCAAAAAGCCATCGACGTCGCAGAGCGTCTGGTCAAACTCGGAAAAGAAAAACACCGTCATGAAATCGCCCATTTCTGGTGCGAATTGGCCCTGCAGCAAATGGGCAACAGCGACATGGATAAAGCCATGACCTTGCTGAAAAAGGGCGCTGCCGCCGATCGCAACAGCGCACGTGTGTCCATCATGATGGGCCGGGTATTCATGGCCAATGGTGATTACGCGAAAGCGGTGGAATCACTGCAGCGCGTTATCGATCAGGATCGTGAACTGGTCAGCGAAACCCTGGAAATGCTGCAAACCTGCTACCAGCAACTCGGCAAAGACGAAGAGTGGGAACACTTCTTGCGTCGCGCGGTGGAAGAGAATACCGGTGCGACCGCCGAGCTGATGCTGGCGCAAATCATGGAACAGCGCGAAGGCGCAGATACCGCACAAACCTACGTCACCCGCCAGCTTCAGCGCCATCCGACCATGCGTGTGTTCCATAAATTAATGGATTACCACCTCAATGAAGCAGAAGAAGGGCGCGCGAAAGACAGCCTGATGGTGCTGCGTGACATGGTTGGTGAACAGGTACGCAGCAAACCGCGCTATCGCTGCCAGAAATGCGGCTTCACCGCCTACACGCTTTACTGGCACTGTCCTTCCTGCCGGGCATGGTCCTCGGTCAAACCTATCCGGGGCCTCGACGGCCAGTAATTTTTAAAAACGACTGCATTAGTTACAACATACTTATCAATTTTCTCCACCCCCTTTGTAGCATCGAGCCAGCCATCGTCTGGCAGGTGAAAACGGGAAAATGCAGCCTGTCAATTTCGCGCTGTCGCAGGTAGAATGCTCGCCGTTTACCGTTTTTACGCCGGTTGCGGCCCACAACAAGAAGGTCTGGTCATGACGTCTGAATCCCGTATTGTTACTTCCTCTCCCGTAGTTGTTGCCCTTGATTATGATAATCGCGACAAAGCGCTGGCTTTCGTCGATCGTATCGACCCGCGCGACTGCCGTCTGAAAGTAGGCAAAGAGATGTTCACGCTGTTTGGGCCACAGCTGGTGCGAGACCTGCAACAGCGCGGGTTCGATATCTTCCTCGACCTGAAATTCCACGATATTCCTAACACCACTGCGCATGCGGTTGCCGCTGCCGCTGATTTAGGTGTCTGGATGGTGAATGTCCACGCCACCGGTGGTGCACGTATGATGACCGCCGCGCGTGAAGCGCTGATGCCGTTTGGCAAAGATGCACCGCTGCTGATTGCCGTCACCGTTCTGACCAGCATGGAAGCCAGTGATTTACAGGATTTGGGGATTTCGCTTTCTCCGGCAGATCACGCGGCGAAGCTGGCGGCGTTAACCCAACGCTGCGGCCTGGATGGCGTTGTATGCTCAGCGCAGGAAGCCGTACGCTTCAAACAGGAACTGGGCCAGGCATTTAAACTGATTACTCCGGGTATTCGCCCTGCGGGAAGCGATGCTGGCGATCAGCGTCGGATCATGACCCCAGAACAGGCGCAGGTGGCAGGCGTTGATTATATGGTGATTGGACGCCCGGTGACTCAGTCAGCTGACCCGGCGAAAACGCTGCGTCAGATTAACGCATCGCTTACAAAGGAGGCCTAATGAACGATTCCAACAGTCGTCTGGTGTATTCCACCGACAGCGGTCGAATTGACGAGCCGAAAGCGGCTGCTGAGCGCCCAAAAGGCGACGGCATTGTGCGTATTCAGCGCCAGACCAGCGGGCGTAAAGGCAAAGGCGTGTGCTTGATTACCGGCATTGATGCCGATGATGCCGAACTTGCGAAAATTGCTGCCGAACTGAAAAAAAAATGTGGCTGCGGTGGGGCACTGAAAGACGGCGTGATTGAGATTCAGGGTGATAAACGCGACCTGATTAAATCACTGCTGGAAGCCAAAGGCATGAAGGTCAAACTGGCTGGCGGTTAACGTCAGCTATTTTCCAGTATTGTCGTCAGAAATAAAAAGGCCACGCAATTGCGTGGCCTTTTTGCAGGTAAAATGAGTGTGCGTAAGTCAGATCTGAATATCGTTTTCTTTATTATTTCCCTAAAGGGAATTATTTACCGACCTGGTGACCAATAATACCACCGACTGCTGCGCCACCCAGAGTACCCAGTGTGCTACCGTCAGTCAGCACTGCGCCACCGAGGGCACCTGCACCCGCACCGATAGCCGTGTTACGGTCACGTTTGGACCAATTTGAACATGCGCTCAGGGACATGATCAGTGTTGCAGCCAGCACGGCCGCGGTCATTTTTTTGCTCATTGAAGTCATAAAGTTCTCTCCTGAATAATCTCTCCACGAAAGTGCCTGCATTGAGTTTAGTTCCAATTGGGAACCGTGCGGCATTCATGGAATTGTGTTGCGCAGGTGTTACTAAAATCACGCAAGTGATAGTCACTTCCTGTTATATCGCTAATATTAATTTTACGTCGATGTGCGAGAACAGGGAGGTAAAAAATCTTAATTGGTGCGTCAGAAGAATCCTAGATGTAACGGGGTGTTGAAGAATGAAACAGAATGGAAATATCGAATCGTGGAGTATATGAGCTGAATGTGATGCGGGACAAAACAACCCCCGCGGACGGGGGCTTTTCTCACGGACGTTTAACGATGTCTACCGTTAAACCGGCGTGTTCGAGCAGATGCTGATGGTCGGCAGAAAGGCCATCATCGGTGATGACTCGATTAAACTTCTGCGTTGGGCCAAGTGGATAAGGATGAACCGCGCCAAACTTCGAGCTGTCGCTCAGTACAATGGTTTCACACTCTTTATCAAGCACAGCGCTCACTACATCCGCACGCATCATATCGCGACCGGTGAAGCCAGTATCACGTTGCCAACCGTCCACCCCGATAAAGGCTTTGTTGAAATGCACCTGCTGGATGTACTGGCGGGTTAGAGGTCCAACCATACTTTCGCTTTTCTTCTGATAAATGCCCCCGAGCAAAATGACTTCGCCGGGTGTTTCTTTCAGGAGATGCGCAATATAGCTGCTGACGGTGATGATGGTGATCCCCGGTTGCTCTGCAAGCGCGCGGGCGAGCAGGGCGTTGCTGCTGCCGTTCTCGATAAACACCGTTTCGCCTGGGCTGACCAGACGGGCAGCCCAGGCGGCAAGTTCACGTTTGAGCGAGAAATTGTTCATCATTCGCGTCTCGACGTCTTCGCTGTCGAGCGGCACGGCAAAGCCATGAGTACGGCGCAGATAGCTTTGTTTTTCCAGCAGATTCAGATCCTGACGGATAGTCACCTCTGAAACCCCGGTCATCAGGGCGAGATCGGCAACGCTCATGCGGCCTTTGTCGATCACCATTTGCAAAATAGATTGTTGTCGGGCGTTCATATCAAGGTCACTACTGTTTTAAATTTCCCAAGGGGATTTCGGCTGAGCTGATTTCTGTTCCAGCTCGCCGGACGCCTGAGCCAAAAGCTCTGCTTTCAGGATTTCGAGATTGTTAATTGCAGAGTGGTAATCACCCGCCACCAGAATATCCAGTACGGTATCAACACGTTGAGCTAACTGGCGCGCATCGAGGTTTGACATAGGCAATCCTGAGAGAAAAGTAAGAAAAATCAATGATGCAAAAAAAGGGGACAAAAGAGAAGCGGAAAATGACATGGGTTAAAAACACATAACGAAAAATTATAAATTACGACTCCTGGATTTGCGCGAGAAATGGCCTGAATTAGTCTGATAATGCGCGCAACGCGCTTTATTTTATGAGGATCAGATTATGACCGTGATTAATCAGCCTACCTGTAAACTGTTTACCGATACTGAACGATTCACCCAGCTCTCTGCATACTATGAGGAGGAGCGCCGCACCGTCTGGATGATGCTTCGTGCCCAGCCGCGTCCGTGCTTCAACCATGCACTGATAGAAGAGATCATGAATCTGTCATGGTTGGTCAAACAGCAGGGTTTTGTTGTCGATTTCTGGGTGACCGGCTCGCTGGTCTCGGGCATCTACAATACCGGCGGCGATTTGGACTTTTTCGTGAAGTGTATTCGCAACGGGCGACGTGAAGCGCTGCGAGCCTATGCGCGGGCCTGTGTGGACTGTATTCATGCTGCGTCTCGTGCATTTGATACGGGTGCCATCAGCATAGCAATGGTCGAAGGCAGTGCATTGGGTGGCGGTTTCGAGGCGGCGCTGGCGCACCACTTCATTCTCGCGCAGCGTGATGCCCGAATGGGGTTCCCGGAGATTGCATTTAATCTCTTCCCTGGTATGGGCGGATACTCGCTGGTTAGCCGCCGGTCAGGCATGAAGCTCGCCGAGCAGCTTATCTGTCGCGGGGAAGCACATACTGCGGAGTGGCATGAGCAGCGCGGTCTGGTGGACGTACTGTTTGAGCCAGACAACAGCTACGTGTCGACGCGGACGTTCATCGACACGCTGATACCGAAGCTCAACGGTGTTCGTGCCATGCTGCGGGCGCGCCAACGAGTATTGGTCTTGCCGCGCAGTGAGCTGATGGATATCACCGAGGATTGGGTGGACGCCGCGTTCTGTCTCGAGGACAAAGACATCTCCTACATGGAGCGTCTGGTCATGTTGCAGAACCGGCATACACAGGTCTCGCTGCGCAAAGCCAGTTAACGCAGCTTGCGGGTCTGACGTCGCTTTAGCCAGCGCTCGAATACGGCAGTGGGCATTGGCTTAGCAAATAAAAAACCTTGCCGTTCGTTGACGCCATTCTTGGTCAGAAAGGCGTCTTCTTTCGCGCTTTCCACGCCTTCAGCGATCACCTGTAAATTCAGCGCTTGCGCCACCGCCACGATAGCGCGCACCAGCGATTGCGCGACGGGCTGCTTATGCACATCGCGCACAAACACCTGATCCAGTTTGATAGCGTCAATGGGGAAACGGGCCAGTTGTGAAAGTGACGAATATCCGGTACCGAAGTCATCCAGATGCACCTGCGCGCCGAGTGCGCTGAACTGCTGGATAACCGACTGCGCCAGCTCTTCGTTTTCAATCAGGCAGCTTTCCGTCAATTCAACATCGATAGGGCAATATTCAAAATTCAGGTCACGTAGCGCCTGTTTTAAATCACTGAAAATGGTCTGGTCAGCAAGCTGACGCGCCGACACGTTCACCGCCACGCGCAAGTTGATGCCTTTGTCACGCCACAGCGCCACCTGCCGCACTACATCGAGCATAACCCAGCGCCCGAGCGGCACAATCAACCCGGATTCTTCGGCGTAGGAGATAAATTCGTTCGGCGCTATTAGTCCGCGCTCTGGTGATTCCCAACGAACTAAGGCTTCAAGGCTGCGAACTTCACCACGCCAGGTGATTTTCGGCTGGTAGTGAATCACCAGCTGGTTGTTATCCAGAGCTTTACGCAGGTTGGTGTCGAGCCACAGATACTCAAACACCCGCTGGTTCATCTCCGGGGAGAAGACGCAGAATTTACCGCGACCGCCTTCTTTGGCGGTATACATGGCGGTGTCGGCGTTACGGATCAGGCTTTCTTTGTCGTTCCCGTGCTGTGGCGCGAGGGAAATGCCGAGTGAACAGCCGGAATAGACTTCAATCAGCCCAATGCGGAAGGGGTCACGCAGGCGATTGAGAATGCGCGACGCCATCGCCTCCAGGCTGCTCTGAGAGGTTTGGGTCGCCAGTACGATAAACTCATCGCCACCGAGGCGTGCCAGAGTCTGGCCTTCCTCCAGGCAGCTTAAAATTGATAACGCCACCGACTGCAGGAGCTGATCGCCAAACATATGCCCGTAGGCATCGTTCACCTTTTTGAAGTTATCGAGGTCGAGATACACAATACCGACCTGATTATCTTCGCGGGTGTTAATCGCGTCGGTGATCATGTCATTGATGGCATTACGGTTAGGCAAACCGGTAATGGTATCGGTATTGGCGAGAACCCGCAGACGTTCCTGGGCGCGACGCTCTTCGGTAATATCGGTACCAGAGCAAATCAAATATATTTCGTTTTTACCGCTGCCGCTGTGCACGAATTTATTGCGGAATAAAAACAGACGCTGACCTTTGCGGGTTTTAACCCAGCGCTCGACTTCATATGAACTGCCGTTTTTAAAGAAACCGCTAATATTACGGCGCGAGGCGGCGGCTTCCGCTGGGCTCATAAACAGCTTAAAAACGTTCTGCCCAATCACCTCTTGTTCTTTCATCCCGGTATATTCTTCGCTCAAACGATTAAAACGCTGAATATTGCCGTGGCGATCGAGAATAACGATTACGGAGTTGGCTTCGGAAACGACTTGCTCGGCGAAGGAGAGTCCTTGCACAAGGTCGCGAGCAACTGAGCCGGTATCATCCCAGGCGGATGCGCTACCAGACCATTGAGATTTATTGATTTTACGGCCGACAAGATGCACCGGAACCGGGTTGCCATAAAGATTCAGATTCAGCGTCAGACTGGAGGTGATCACCGTCATCTCGCGAATATTGTCTGCCTGATCCGCACTTAGCGCCACCACCTGACTCGTGTCGGTTTCCTCGCTGGCCGCCAGGTGCAGCGCGTTGCTGTCACCGGACAATCGCCAGTAGGGACTGCTGGTCCCCAGATACCGAAAGAGCAGGTTTTTCTCCATTTCCTCTGCCATGTCTTCTCCCAAACCAACTTAGCGCATCATGGAATCATTGATTAAAAATCGGCACAGCCAGTTCATCCAAAAGACTTAGGCCAAAACATAGTGCATTGACTTGTCTTTGTATCACTGTCCTAAGGAAGTAAAAAGAACACTGACCAGCAGGTCATTGTTTTCCGCTGCGATACCTTATTTGATTGTGACCGCTTTTGGGGGATTGTGGAGGAATTGTGGAAAAAAAGTGTGGAAGGAATCGCATTGCAGAAGAAGAAAAGGGCGGCTAACCAATGATTAGTCGCCCTTAAGTATTACGCCTGGAATGGACGCGCGATAACGCTGCGGGTTTCCATTCTGACTTCGGCGATCGTGACGTCGATAACATCGGTCACTTTATAAACGGTTTCGCCTTTAATTTGTACGGTGCCACTTTCCTGGCTGCAGACCATTTCATCACGGACGGCGTGCAGGAACGGTGCCGGAATAAACGCGACGGCGCCGTTATCCACCAGACGAACGCGCATCCCACCGCGGCTGATATCAATGATTTCAGCGGCAAAACGGGTATCGGTGCCTGCTTTGTCATTCAGGAAACGCGCATACAGCCAATCGGCCACATCACGTTCGGCCATACGGTTCAGGCGGCGACGTTCTGCCATCTGAAGAGTAGCGTCTTCCTGCGGACGAGACGCGGTTTCACCTTTGATAATCGCTTTCAGCAGACGATGGTTGACCATGTCGCCATATTTACGAATCGGTGAAGTCCAGGTGGCGTAAGCCTCAAGACCCAGGCCGAAGTGCGGACCCGGCTCGGTGCTGATTTCAGCGAAGGACTGGAAGCGACGAATACGGCTGTCGAGGAAGCCAGTCGGCATCGCATCGAGTTCGCGGCGCAGCTTACAGAAACCGTCCAGCGTCAGCACTTCCTGCGGGTCGACATGCACATCATGGGTCTTCAACAGCTCAGAAAGTTGTTCCGTTTTCGCCGGGTCAAAACCGGTGTGAACGTTGTAGATACCGAAACCGAGCTTATCACGCAGCACACGAGCGGCGCAGATGTTGGCGGCAATCATAGACTCTTCAACGATGCGGTTGGCGATGCGGCGTGGTTCAGCGACGATATCCAGCACTTCACCTTTTTCACCGAGCACGAAGCGGTAGTCAGGACGGTCTTTAAACACCAGCGCGTGGTTATGACGCCACTCGCCGCGCAGGGCGCAGATGCGTTCCAGCAGTTTGATTTGTCCGGCGATCGCGTCATTCTGCGGCTGCCAGCTGCCGTTGCCTTCCAGCCAGTCAGAAACATCGTCGTAGGCCAGCTTGGCTTTGGATTCGATGGTCGCGGTAAAGAATTCGATATCGTCTTCGATGGTGCCATCGGCAGAGATAATCATGCGGCAGGCGAGAACCGGACGCACTTCATTCGCACGCAGGGAGCACAAGTCGTCGGACAGTTCGCGCGGCAGCATCGGGATGTTGAAGCCCGGCAGGTAGTTGGTGAATGCGCGAATTTTCGCGGCGTTATCCAGCTTGCTACCTTCTGCAATCCACGCGGTCGGATCGGCAATGGCGACGGTGAGATGCAGTTTTCCGTCAGCGACTTCTTCTGCATACAGCGCATCGTCCATATCCTGGGTGCTGGCGCTATCGATAGTCACGAAGTCCAGCGCGGTCAGATCGCGACGCGCCAGACCTTCGTCCAGCATCTCGGTTGCAGTGCCTTCCGGGGCCACCTTCTCAAGATTATGGCGCGCCAGCGTCACCCACCATGGAACGAAATGATCGTCGCCGTAAGTGATGAAGTGGGTGAGTTCAGCGTAGAAACTGCGGTCGCCTTTCAAAGGATGACGGCGCATTTCTGCCACGGCCCAGTCACCCTCTTTAAAATCGTGTTCCAGGCCGCGCACAGGGCGGCACTGGATAGCATCTCTCAGCAGCGGATGATCGGGTACGATCGACAGACGATCGTCCTTCTTCTGCACGCGGCCAACAAAACGCGTCAGGAACGGCTCGACCAGTTCTTCTGGTTCGGCGCTTTCTTTTCCTTTGTCGCCACTATGGATGGTGGCAATGATACGGTCACCATGCATTACTTTTTTCATCTGTGGAGGAGAGATGAAATAGCTTTTCTGGGCATCGACTTCGAGAAAACCAAAGCCTTTTTCGGTACCTTTCACCACCCCTTCAGCGCGAGGGGTCTGGGAATGAAGTTGCTGTTTTAGCTGTGCAAGCAGCGGGTTATCCTGAAGCATAATTATGTATTTTCGTGGCCAAAAGAGCGGCTGACAGTTTTACGCGAATATGCTTGTCGCAGCAAGCTAACTTTAAGCCTTTTACGCATCCTGAGACACCTCTCCAAGGCCGATTTTCAGGCGGTTCAGCCAGCCGCATAACCCACTCCAGGCCAACAGAGCTAAGGCTTGTTCAGCAGAAAGTCCCTGTTCGGTGAGGGGAGTAAACTGCGCGGCGCTGAATCGGTCAGGCGCACGAGTGAGCAACTGCGTCGCCTGGATGATTGCATGATAAAGCGGCTCCTGCTGGCCCCAAATCAGCAGCGCCCGATCGCCCTGTAAGGCGGCTTCTTTCAACGTATCCTGAACCGCGTTTTGCTGAAAACAGCTGACGCTGCCGTTAATGCGTGCGCTAACAAGAGCCGCTAACGGTGCGGCGTCATCCTCGATCGGAAGTGCGTGCAGTAATTCGCTCAATCGTTCGAGCAGGGTTTCATCCCACACCAGCAGCGGTGCCAGCGTTTCTAATGCCGTTTGCGAGGCGCAATGGGTGAGGGCATCCATCTGTTCGACGCTGGCATAGCGGATTTCAACGGTTTCAAGACCTGGCTGCCATCGTCCTGTTTCGAAGGCAAAAAGAGCGGCAGGGGCGTCATCCTGCATTGGCATACCGGGGATCCAGCGCACTGGCAAACCTTTTAATGCCTGACCGGCGGCAATCACGCGCGCCTGATAGCCAATGAAGCCCACGATTTGTGTAATCAGCACGATATCCGGCGTGGTCAGACCGACGGCATCCAGCTGCTGACGAGCGCGTGCGCAGATAACGGACGGCGAGCCTGCCAGTTGACGGGCGTACTGGGTAATTTGCGCCAGACGGTGATTACTCTCGCGGGACGAATCTGGCCCCGGCAGCGGTGCCAGTCGCGCGGCGTAGTGATTACACAAACGCTGCACGCCAAAGACCTGGGCGACGGTTAACGCGGTGCTCAGACGCTCGTAAGCGCTAAACGTATTCAGCCGCGTGGGCGTAAAGGTGTCAGGAAAAAGGTGTTCAGAAATACGCAGCGACACGTTCAACCAGGGCTGACAGGGTGAGGTAACTGAATCGGGCAGGGCTAAATCCAGTAAAAAACGGTTTGCAACGTGGGCGGCTTCCGGAACCAGTGGCAGCACATCGGCAGCCTGGTTTCTCGCTTGCGTTTCATGATACCAATGGCTTTTGCCGTGAGAGCGGCTTTGCTCCATGGGAGTTCCTTCAGGACGTCGTATCGTTGTGAGATAGCTATCCTGACGTAAGGCGGGAGCAGGTAAAAATATTGAAGCGTGATAACAAATAACAGACTGGAATAACGGCGGGATTTCCGCCCTGCGTAAACAGGGCGGAAGAAGAACTTATTTCAGTTCCAGTTCGTTCATTGCGGCGATGCTGAAACCACCGTCAACGTGAACGACTTCACCGGAGATACCGGAAGACAGGTTAGAACACAGGAATGCTGCGCTGTTACCCACGTCTTCGATGGTCACTGTGCGACGGATTGGGGTAACCGCTTCGCAATGAGCCAGCATCTTACGGAAATCTTTGATACCGGACGCGGCCAGAGTACGAATTGGGCCAGCGGAGATACCGTTAACGCGCACGCCTTCTGGACCCATCGCGTTCGCCATGTAGCGCACGTTAGCTTCCAGGGATGCTTTAGCCAGACCCATCACGTTGTAGTTAGGGATAGCACGTTCCGCGCCCAGGTAGGACAGAGTCAGCAGAGCAGAGCCTGGATTCAGCATTTCACGGCAGGCTTTAGCCATCGCGACGAAGCTGTAAGAGCTGATGTCGTGTGCGATTTTGAAGCCTTCACGGGTTACAGCGTTAACGTAGTCACCGTCGAGTTGGTCGCCCGGCGCGAAGCCGATGGAGTGTACGAAGCCGTCAAATTTCGGCCACACTTTTCCCAGTTCGGTGAACAGAGCGTCGATGCTTTCGTCCTGCGCAACGTCGCATTCCAGAACAATGCTGGAACCCAGGTTTGCAGCAAACTCTTCAACACGGCCTTTCAGCTTCTCGTTCTGATAGGTGAACGCCAGTTCAGCACCTTCGCGGTGCATAGCTTGTGCGATACCGTAGGCGATGGACAGTTTGCTGGCAACGCCAGTTACCAGAATGCGCTTACCGGAAAGAAAACCCATAGCTTTTAATCCTTATGTCATTTTTGTAGCGGCTGCATCAATTATAGGCAGGCCGTCGTTAAACGTCGCGATTCTAGCATAGAGTGGAAGGAGAGTTAATCCGACCACTTAAGATAGTCCTCAGCGGTCTTTGCGCCACGCATCCGCCGTTAACGCTTCACCGAAATGCCCAGCAATCAGACGCTTGGTGAGGTCATGCAGCGGGGAAGCGAGCACGTCGGCGGTGCTGCCGCGTTCGACAACTTCGCCCTGATGCATCACCAGCACCTGATCGCTGATGTGTTTCATCATGCCGAGATGCTGAGTGACGTAGATGTACGAAATCCCCTGTTTCTCCTGCAATTCGAGCATCAGGTTAATGAGCTGAGAACGCATCGACATATCCAGCGAGGCCAGCGCTTCATCACAAACGATAACCTTTGGACGCAGGATCAGTGCACGAGCCAGACCCAGACGCTGTTTCTGGCCAGGGGCAAGCATGTGCGGATAATAGCTCACGTGATCCGGAAGCAAACCCACCAGACGCAAAGTGTCGATGATCTGTTTGCGACGGGCCTCTGGATCTAAATCGGTATTCAGAAGCAGCGGGAAATCGAGGATTTGCGAAATACGCTGACGCGGGTTCAGTGAGGTCGATGGGTCCTGGAAAATCATACGGATGCGCTGGCTGCGGAACGAATAATCGCCGTATTCCAGCGGGTGATCGTCAATCAGCAGCTCACCGGTGGTGGGTTCCACCATTCCCGCCAGCATTTTCGCCAGCGTCGATTTACCGGAACCGTTCTCGCCGATCACCGCCAGGGTCTGTCTTTCACGCAGGGTAAAGCTCAGCGGTTTAACCGCTTCGACCGTCTGACGGTGGAACAACCCGGTACGGTAGCGAAAGGTCTTACTCAGATTGCGGACTTCCAGCAGGGTCTCGACCATTTCACTCTTTCTCCATGTTCAGCGGGAAATGACAGGCGAAAAGATGGTTTTTCGCGCCGGTCAGCCGCGGTCTTTCAATGCATTTACGCTGGGCGTAAGGGCAGCGAGGTCCAAGACGACAGCCAATCGGCAGCGATTGCAGCAGAGGAATGGCGCCGGGCATAGTGTTCAGACGACTTTTATGCGGCATTGAGCGGCCAAAGTCCGGCATCGCACGGATCAGCGCCTGAGTGTACGGGTGATGCGGAATGCTCACCAGATCTTCACTCGGCGCAGTTTCAACCGTTTGCCCGCAGTACATCACGTTAATTTTGTCTGCCCACTGGCTCAGCATTTGCAGGTCGTGGCTAATCAGCAAAATGGTCGTGTTGTTGTTCTGGTTGAGTCGGCTGAGCAGGCGGAAAATCTGAGCCTGAGTGGTCGGCTCCATGGCGTTGGTCGGCTCATCGGCAATCAGTAATCGTGGCTGATTAGCCAGCGCGATGGCAATCATCACCTTCTGACATTCGCCGTCCGTCAGTTCATACGGGAAGCTTCGCATCGCATCCTTATGGTCTTTAATACCGACGCGGTGCAGCAGTTCAATCGCCCGACGTTTACGCCAGCCGACGCGTTGCCACCAGCGGCCTTTGTAGGTCCAGCTTGGGATGTTTTGCATCAGCTGACGGCCAATACGCTCGGACGGGTCAAGACAGGACTGCGGTTCCTGGAAAATCATCGACACGTTATGGCCGACGAGCTTACGACGTTCACGGTTAGACAGGCGGAGCAGGTCGATATCATCAAAGCGCATACGGTCGGCAGTAACGCGCCAGTTATCTTTGGTCACGCCGCAAATCGCTTTAGCTATAAGGCTTTTGCCCGAACCTGATTCACCCACCAGACCACGAATTTCCCCTTCCGCGAGGGTCATGCTGACGCGGTCTACCGCTTTTACCCAGCCTTCGCTGGTGCGAAATTCGATGGTCAAATTACGAATATCAAGTAATGGCATTATTGCACCCCCGCATTAATGGCACGGCGAATACCGTCGCCCAGCAGGTTCACCAACAGTACGCTGACCATAATCGCCGCCCCTGGTAGCATCACGGTCCACGGCGCGACATAAATCAATTCCAGCGCATCGCCCAGCATCGCTCCCCATTCTGGGGAAGGGAGCTGCGCGCCCAAATCGAGAAAGCCCAGCGCGGCGATATCGAGGATCGCCATCGACAACGCGCGGGTGATTTCAGTCACCAGGCCAGCAGCGATGTTAGGCAGCACCGCATACCACAAAATGTTGCGTGTTGTTGCGCCGTCAAGACGGGCGGCAACCACGTAATCTTTTTCCAGCTCGTCATGCACCATGCTGTAAACCGAGCGCACCATGCGTGGCAGCAGCGCCAGCCAGACGGCGAACATCGCGTGCAACAAATGCGGCCCCGAGAAAGCGACGACAATAATCGCCAGCAGCAGGGACGGAATAGAGAGCAGGGTGTCCAGAATATGATTCAGTACCGCCGAACGCAGGCCGCGAGTGGAACCGGCAAACGCGCCAAGCACCAGCCCGAAAATCGTGGCGCCGAGGGTGACGACAAAGGCGCCGCCAACGGTCGGAGCCGCGCCGCTGAGCAGACGGCTCAGCACATCGCGCCCGAGATCGTCGGTTCCGAGGAAGAACGACACTTCACCGTAGCGGGACCACGACGGCGGCAGCAGCTGATAACCTAAAAACTGCTGATCGATACCGTAAGGTGCAAACCAGGTGCCGAAAACACACAACAGCGCCAGACCCGCGCAGCCGTACAGGCCAATCATCGCGGTCGTATCGCCGTAGAATTTACGCCAGACGGTGCGTATTACACCGGGAGGGCGTTTTTCCAGATAGACGCTATCGTAAGGCATACCATTCCTTATGTTTCAACGGGTTAGCCATGGCGCCCAAAATGTCCGAAATCACGTTCACAATAATGACCAGCGCACCAATCACCATTACACCTGCGGAAATCGCCGCATAGTCCTGCTGGCGAATGGCGTTAATCATCCAACGGCCAAGCCCCGGCCAGCTGAACACCATTTCGGTGATCATCGCCAGCGTCAGCATGGTGGAAAACTGCAGGCCGAGACGCGGAATCACTGGCGGCAGGGCGTTGTGCAGTACGTGGCGACGTAAAATCGTAAAGCGAGAAACGCCGCGTGTTGCCGCCGCCTTCACATAGTTGGTGTCGTAGACGTCAATGGTACTCAGGCGCATCAGACGGACCACTTCGGTAGTCGGCGCAACGGCCAGCGTCAGCACCGGCAGCACCATGTGGCGCAAGGCGCTCATGATCATCTCATCGCGCCAGGGAGAATCCGACAGCCACGCATCGATCAGCGCAAAACCGGTGACATTTTTCACCTCGTACAAAAGGTCGAAACGCCCGGAAACCGGCAGCCAGCCCAACGTTAATGAGAAAAACAGCGTCAGTAGCAGCGCCAGCCAAAATACGGGAATGGAGAAGCCGAGCAGGGCGAAGGCGCTGATGGTGTTGTCCTGCCATTTGTTGCGCATGATGCCCGCCAGCATTCCGACCGGAATGCCGACCAGCAGTGCAAAACCAAAGGCCAGAATGCACAGTTCCATGGTCGCCGGGAACACGTCTTTCAGCTGCTCAGAAATCAGCTGCCCGTTGATGCTGGACACACCGAAGTCCCAGTGCAGCAGGCCTTCGAACCAGAACAGCCAGGCGTTCCAGATCGATGCACCCTGTAACGGCGCATGAGGTGTGAAGTAGCTCAGGCTGAAGCCGACGAAGGTCAGGAGAAACAGTGTCACCATCAGTAAAAGCAGGCGGCGAAGGGTAAAAATGATCATGGTTTTTTGACCTCTTCCTGCTTTTCACGCGACACGCCCGCAAAGGAGGCGTTGCCAAACGGGCTCAGCACCAGGCCTTTGATGTCATAGCGATAGGCCTGCAACCGCAGCGATGAGGCGAGCGGCAGTACGGGCAATTCTTTTGCCAGAATCTGCTGTGCTTCGTCGTACGCGTCGATGCGGGAAGCCAGCTGTTGTGAGGCCAATGCCTTTTGCAGTACGGTGTCAAATTCGCGGTTACACCAGTGCGCAAAGTTAGTCTGGGAGCCAATCGCCGCGCAGCTTAGCAGTGGGCGGAAGAAGCTGTCGGGGTCATTACTGTCCGTTGCCCAGCCGGTGAGGGTCAGGTCGTGGTTCATGTCCATCAGACGCGCTTCCTGGAAACGACCTTCCACCGGAACGATGATCACTTTCACCCCCACCTGAGCCATATCGGCCTGAATCAGTTCGGCGGTTTTTAGCGGACTTGGGTTCCACGCCTGTGAGGTGGTCGGCACCCACAGGCGCAGCGTCAGGTTTTCCAGACCCAGCGCTTTCAACTGCTCGCGCGATTTTGCCGGATTGTATTCGGTAATTTTAGCTTCATTATCGTAGGCCCACGATGCGCGCGGCAGAATTGACGCGGCGGTTTCGGCGGTTCCGTAATAAATCGACTGCATCAGACGCTGGTTATTGATGGCCAGCGCCAGCGCGTGTCGTACCGCCGGATTGTTCATTGGCGGCTTATCTGTATTAAACGCCAGATAGGCGATGTTCATGCCAGGGCGCAGCGTCAGACGTAAACGCGGGTCGTCGCGCAGAATAGTGAGCTGGCTGGCAGCAGGCCAGGCGAGTACGTCGCACTCCCCGGTCAGCAGCTTGGACAGACGCCCTGTGCCGCCGGAACCTAAATCCACCACCACCTGCGGCATCAATGGTTCACCGCGCCAGAATCCTGGATGCCGCTGCAGGCGAATGTACTGCCCGGCGCGGTATTCATCAAGCTGAAAAGGCCCGGTGCCGACGGGCTGGCGGTCCATCAATTCCTGCTTGCCGATTTTAATGAGATTCGCCGCGTATTCGGCGGACATCACCGAGGCGTAGTGTGTGGCTAAATGCCACAGGAACGAGGCATCCGGGCGTTTCAGGCGAAATTCAACGGTGTGGCCGTCGAGTTTGCGCACGCTTTTGACGCTATCGGCAAATTGCAGGCTGTCGAAATAAGGGAAATTTGGCCCGTTAACGTTATGCCACGGATGATTGCGGTTAAAAATGCGCTCGAAGGTAAAGACTACGTCATCGGCATTCAGCGCGCGCGTGGGCTGGAACCACGACGTTTTCTGGAACTGTACGCCATTGCGCAAATGGAAGCGGTACGTTGCGCCGTTATCCAGCACTTCCCAACTCTCGGCGAGCTCCGGCACCAGACGGTAGGTATACGGGTCAACGTCTAACAAGCGGTCGTAAATTTGTGCCGCAAGGGTGTCGACAATCAGGCCGCTGCCCGCTTTCTGCGGGTTAAAGGTATTCACCTGGCCGCTGACGCAGTAGACGAAACCGCTGTCGCGAATGTCGCCATGCGGTGCCAATGCGGGCGGCGTGGCAGCCATCACGCTGCCGCACAGTAACCCCATCACTGCCAATAAAGATGATAATTTCAGGCGCATAATTTCTTCATAATTCAGACCGATCTGCAAAGTGTATCGCACTTACCGCAGCCAGGTACAAAACTCTGCGACTAACCGCTGCAAAAGTCATCAGGTTAGTGGGGTTAACTCGTAAAGCACCAGCGCATTACTCTCCAGTGAATCGGTGGTCTGCCAGCAGTCATGCAGATGTTCGTCGCAGACCGCAAGCGTCGGGCGGGCTTTATGCCTTACCCAGCGCCACACTTCTTCGTCGGGGCCGCTGGCGACGGTGAACGCGTCCAGTAGCGGGAACAGCGCGCCGTTGTGCTGGTCGTACAGATGCGATTTGATGCGCCATTTTCCGCTGAGCCCTTGCAGCTGAATGCGGTACTGCTGGCGAAAGCGCTGAATAAACGCCTCTTCGCTCGAGAGCCATGGGTTGAAAACCACCGTGTTGCGCAGCAGCAACTGGTAACGTCCTTCGTGGCGCAACAGCAGCAGATTTTTGTCGTTAACCAGCACTTCGCCACGCAGCCTTTGCCATAGCCACAGCACCCAATAAATCGGTCGCGGCAGGCCATGGTTGTACTGCAACGCCAGGCTTGAAGTGTCGAGAGTGTCGTTGGCGCGCGCTTCGCCCTGCAAACCTGAATTGAGCCAGAACCCCGCCAGCCAGACCTGTTCTGACAGTCCCAAGAGATTGTGCATCAACAGCGCGCCGCGGAAAAACCAGCCGTTGGTGGCGCGGGTATTGCCGGTCAGTGTGTTCCAGGAGAGCAGCCACAGCGGCAGGGTACGCTGTTGCTGGCGAAGCGCAGTTTGAATTTGCCGAATCTTTTGTACCGGGTAGTTTTCCGTCGATGCCAGACGGGCAGGGTCGAGCTGTGCCAAATCCAGTAGTTCATTGGCATCTGCCGGACAGGCCAGAAAATCGGCCTGTTTTAATATTGATGAGTTATAAAGTGCCTCGTCATGCTCGGGCAAACTGTTCACCGCAAAGCGGTGCCACAGGCCAAATTTGGCACGTGGCAGGTATTCACTGAGCGTCAATCGTTGCGTCTGCCAGACGTTTTGCCGTGCATCTTCACTGGCCTGCGAGGACCAGTGCCAGACGAACTGCCAGCCCGCGGTTACGTCCGCAGGAAAATGGTTGACCGACTGTTGCAGGAAATGACGCAGCAAATCGGCTCGAGTTGTCAGCCCGGTATGCAGTAGCACGGTCCATTTTTTCTCGGCAAGCCAGGTGAAAATCTGATGCAGGTTATACCAGCATGCATAACCCGCCATCAGCGGGTCGTCCCAACCGGTGGCAAACAGGCGGCTGCTAAGGAACGGTTCGCTGATGTCGATCCCGTAAATCGGGATCTGCGCATCAAGCGCTTCCAGTTCCCGGCGCACGTCTTCTCGCAGCAAATCGTCGAGTTCGCGCAGGGTAATCATCACCCGCGAGTGGCGAAGCGGGGCGACGCGCGAGTCAACATCACGTAAATCAACTACGCGTTCCTGCTGCTGGTGTAGCGTCAACGGTGACGGCTCCCAGCCACACGTTTCCGGCTCATTCAGCAGGCTGAACAATCGGTCGACCGCTACCGGAAACAGGCTGTTGCTGGTGGCCATGCGTGGGCGAGCGCCAGCGGCCGTATTCTGTCGCAGGCGACGAAATTCACGCGGGGTCATATTGTGATGACGACGGAACAGGTCACTCATCATACGGGTGCTGGCGAACCCTTGTTCAAGAGCAATCTGGTGCAGCGGGCGGTTGGTCAAACGCAGCGCATCCGCCGCCTTTTCAAGTCGCAGGGTGGTGATGTACTGCATAAAGCTGACCCCGACTTCCTTGCGAAACAGCCGGGAAAGCCAGGCTTCGGACACAAACTCCGCCATGGCAATTTCCGCCAGGGTGATGCGTCGTGTATAGCTGGCGTCAATACGTTCCACGACTTGCGTAATTCGCTTGCTCCAGCCCGGATTGTCTACCCGCTGGCTAATGCGTGCCGGTTGTTGAAAACGGGTGGTCAGTAATAGCAGTATTTCGCCGAGCCAGCGGTTGGCCTCCAGCGGGTAGCGGCTCTGGTGATTAATCAACGTAACGACTAATAGCTGGCGTAATAAATGCCGCAGTTCATCGCACTGCGGCCAGCTGCCGCTGGTTTCATCGGGAATGTGGTAGTCATGGGTAAAAATATCGCTGTACAGCCGCGTAAGCCAATGGCCGGAAAGCGTGACCTGTAATGTGGCGTTTGGGACTACGCTCGAAAGCTGCCAGCGCTGATTACGGTTGATGACGGTCAGATTATCGGCCTCGAGCAGTTGCCGCCTCTCCTGGGTTTGCAGCTCAGCGCTGCCTTCCAGCATCCACAGCAGCGTCAGGCCATTGCTTTCTTCCTGGCTGAGCTGACGCACGTCCAGAACTGTAACTGCAAACTCGCTGCCGCTTTGATCCATGACTTACCTCACATCAAGACAAAATAAAACCTGTTGTTTTTTGTCATAACTGAATTGTATGAAAAACAGTCATTAAGAATGCGTTACTTCACAACAAAAAAACGCACTTTGCCGGGGTTGTGGCGGCATAAACTCGACATTATCACTGTGAAGCAATAAAGGGATAACAAAAATGACACATCCAATTGTTGAAGCGCTGCAGGACACCGAAGAGCAGTTCATCGAACTGCGCCGTCACTTCCATCAGAATCCGGAAATTGGCTTCGAAGAACATCAAACCAGCGACCAAGTAGCACGACTGCTGACCAAATGGGGATACGAGGTGCATCGCGGCCTGGCAGGCACCGGCGTGGTTGGTACCCTCAAGGTGGGCAACGGCAGCAAACGGCTTGGTATCCGCGCCGACATGGATGCGCTGCCGATGCAGGAAAGCAGTGGCAAAGAGTGGGCCAGTAAAACAGACGGTAAATTCCACGGTTGTGGCCACGATGGTCACACCACAACGCTGCTGTATGCGGCGGAATATCTGGCGCGCACGCGCAACTTCAGCGGCACGCTGCACGTGATTTTCCAGCCTGCGGAAGAACTACTGTACGGTGGGCGCGTAATGGTTGAGGACGGCTTATTCGATAAGTTTCCCTGTGACCATATTTTCGGTCTGCACAATATGCCATCGCAAAAGCTTGGCAAAATTGGCCTGCACGATGGCGCAATGATGGCCTCATCCGACACGTTGCACATCGAAGTGACGGGTAAGGGCGGTCATGGCGCGGTGCCAGAACACACCGTAGATGCCACTCTCGTGGCGTGCCATATCACGGTGGCGTTACAGTCAATTGTGTCGCGCAATATCACGCCGTTTGAGCCAGCGGTCGTCACCGTCGGCAGCATCCAGGCCGGACATGCGCCGAACATCATCAACGAAAAAGTGCTGATGAAACTCACCGTGCGTACCCTCAGCGAAAAAGTACGCCAGACCGTGCTGCAGCGCATTCATGACATCGCCATCGCCCAGGCGGAAAGCTTTAACGCAACGGCCACTTTGACGCACGTCAACGGCAGCCCGGTGCTGAAAAACGATCCGGCTGCAAACGACATGGTACGCAGCGTAGCGGGCGATCTGTTTGGTAAGGATGAAGTGGTCACCATCGGTTCGTTTATGGGCAGTGAAGATTTCGCCTTCATGCTCGAAAAGAATCCGAACGGCTGCTATTTCACCATCGGCGCAGGCGACGAACCGGATCGCTGCATGGTGCATAACCCGGGATATGACTTCAACGACAAGATCCTCATCACCGGCGCGGCATTGTGGAGCGGGCTGACCGAACACTATCTGCGTTGATGACCGAACACGAAGGAGGGCCGCACGATGACTACCGTTCCCCTGACAGAAACCCGTCCGTTTGCCGGTAATGACCGGCTGCTGATGGGCATTGTTCTGAGCGTTTTGACCTTCTGGCTGTTTGCCCAGTCGGTCATAAACGTGGTTCCGGCGATGAAAAGCAGTCTCGACATTTCACTGGAAACGTTGACCCTGGCGGTCAGTCTTAGCGCCTTATTCAGCGGCTGCTTTGTGGTGGCCAGCGGCGGGCTTGCGGATAAATTTGGCCGCGTACGCCTGACGCTTATCGGTCTTGTGCTCAGCATTGTCGGCAGCGCGCTGCTGGTGATGTCACACGGCCCGGTGCTGTTTCTGGCGGGTAGGGTGATTCAGGGATTATCGGCGGCGTGCATCATGCCTGCGACTCTGGCGCTGATCAAAACCTGGTATGAAGGTAAGGCCCGTCAGCGGGCGATCAGCTTCTGGGTGATTGGTTCCTGGGGCGGCAGTGGGTTGTGTTCGTTCGTGGGTGGCGCAATCGCTACCGGCCTGGGCTGGCGCTGGATTTTTGTGTTCTCGATGGTGGCAGCGCTGGTGTCCTTTTTGTTGATTCGCGGGACGCCGGAAAGCCGAAGTGAAAGTGCACAAAACCGTAAGCTGGATCTCGGCGGACTGTTCAGCTTCGTGACAGCGCTGGTGATGCTGAACCTGTTTATCACCAAAGGTCACAGCTGGGGATGGAGCAGCGGCCTGTCGCTGTCCATGCTGAGCGGGGCGGTGCTGGCGACGCTGTGGTTCGTTCGTTCGGGCTTGCGTAAAGGCGATGAGGCGTTGATTGATTTTGCCCTGTTTAAAAATCGCGCCTACAGCGGAGCGGTGCTGTCGAACTTCATGCTTAACGGTTGCATCGGCACGCTGATGATCACCAGCATCTGGCTGCAGCAAGGGCATCACATGTCGGCGTTCCAGACGGGTATGATGACGATGGGGTATCTGGTGACGGTGCTGGTGATGATCCGCGTCGGTGAAAAGCTGCTCCAGCGCTACGGGGCGCGTCTACCAATGATGTTCGGCCCGGTGATTGCCTGTATCGGTGTGGCGCTGATTTCGTGCACCTTCCTCGAAAAATCGGTTTACATCGGCATCGTGTTCTTCAGCAACATTCTGTTGGGATTAGGCCTCGGCTGCTACGCCACGCCGTCAACTGACACCGCCGTCGTGAATGCGCCGGAGGAGAAAGTAGGCGTGGCCTCCGGCATCTACAAAATGGGCAGCTCCCTCGGTGGTGCGATGGGCATTGCGATCACCGCGTCGATTTACGCCATGCTGCTGCCCTTAGGCATGGCTCACGCCGCGCAGTATTCACTGTTGTTCAACAGTGCATTGTGTCTGGGTTCGATGCTGGCAAGTGCCGCCCTGCTGAGTAGGCCCGTGCAAGCGTAGCGCCGCCGGGCAATGGATGGCTGGGATAGGCTCTCAGAGCTGATGCTTCTTCAGCAATGCACGCAGCTGGTGGTAGGTAAGACCCAAGAGTTCAGCTGCTTTTTTTTGATTGAATCGGGCCTGTTGTAGCGCTTGCTGCAACAGGCCTTTTTCTTGCTGCTGCTGAAACTCCCGTAAATCCAGCGGCAGAGAAAGGGCGTGGGTTTCAGCTGCTTCTTCTACCGTGACCGGGCGCTGAAACGGGTCGAGAATGATGTTATCCAACGGCGCTTCAAAACTGGCGTGGCGATAAACCGACCGTTCCACAACGTTTTTCAGTTCACGAATATTTCCCGGCCAGCGATAGCTGAGCAGGGTTTCGCGCGCATGGTCGGTAAAGCCGGGAAACAGGGGTTGGTTTAGCTCGCGACACATCTGAATCGCAAAGTGTTCCGCCATCAGCATGATGTCCGTTTGCCGTTCGCGCAGTGGTGGAAGCTGCACCACGTCAAAAGCCAGGCGGTCGAGGAGGTCAGCGCGGAAGGTTCCGTCGCTGACCATCTGTGGCAGATCGGCATTGGTGGCGCATACCAGACGCACGTTGACCTGCAGCGGTTGGCTGCCGCCCACGCGCTCCAGTTCGCCGTACTCAATCACCCGCAGTAATTTCTCCTGCACCAGCATCGGGGCGGTTGCCAGTTCGTCGAGGAACAGCGTGCCGCCATCGGCGCGTTCAAATCGCCCTGGGTGGCGCTTCTGCGCGCCAGTGAAGGCGCCCGCTTCGTGGCCGAAAAGCTCTGAGTCGAGCAGGTTTTCATTCAGCGCCGCGCAGTTCAGTGAAATAAACGGACCTTGCCAGCGCGAAGAAAGAAAGTGCAGGCGGTTGGCGATAAGCTCTTTCCCGGTGCCGCGCTCGCCGATAACCAACACTGGCTTATCCAGCGGCGCCAGCCGTGAAACCTGTTCCAGCACCTCGAGAAAGCTGTTCGCTTCGCCGAGCAGGTTGTCCTTGTATTCTGCCATGATGAAATTCGCCACTAGTTAGTGTAATTCGCCATTTCACTGTAGCCGTCCGAGAGACACAATTCAACCATGGCGTGTAAAATCAATAACATAAAAAGTTGGCACGGCATTTGTATTATCTCATCAGCAGGGCCATGCCCGATAACAGAACTGAACGTATGAGGATTTGAATTATGGGTATTTTTTCTCGTTTTGCCGACATCGTGAACGCCAACATCAACTCACTGCTGGAGAAGGCTGAAGATCCGCAAAAACTGGTCCGTCTGATGATTCAGGAGATGGAAGACACGCTGGTGGAAGTGCGTTCCACTTCGGCCCGTGCGCTGGCAGAAAAGAAACACCTGACTCGCCGCGTAGAACAGGCTAACGCGCAGCAAGCTGAATGGCAGGAAAAAGCTGAGCTGGCACTGCGTAAAGAGAAAGAAGATTTAGCGCGTGCGGCGCTGATCGAAAAACAGAAGCTGACCGACATTATCGGCACGCTGGAAGGTGAAATCACGCTGGTCGATGAAACGCTGACCCGCATGAAAAAAGAGATTGGTGAGCTGGAAAATAAACTCAGTGAAACCCGCGCTCGTCAGCAGGCGCTGACCTTGCGTCATCAGGCGGCGAGTTCTTCCCGCGATGTGCGTCGTCAGCTGGATAGCGGCAAAATCGACGAAGCGATGGCGCGTTTTGAGTCCTTCGAACGCCGTATCGACCATATGGAAGCCGAAGCGGAAAGCCACGGTTTTGGCAAACAGAAAACGCTGGATCAGCAGTTTGCAGAACTGAAAGCCGATGACCACATCAGCGCGCAAATCGCTGAGCTGCGCGCCAAAATGAAACAGGATAACGAATAGTCATTTTCAGGCGGTGCTGAACACACCGCCGCTCATCATCTGTAAGGAGACCCCATGAGCGCGCTATTTCTGGCCATACCGTTGACGTTGTTTGTGTTGTTTGTCCTGCCGGTTTGGCTGTGGCTGCATTATAGCAACCGCTCCGGCGCTGATTTGTCGCAGAGCGAGCAGCAGCGTTTATCGCAGCTGACGGATGAGGCGAAACGGATGCGGGAACGCATTCAGGCGCTGGAACACATTCTCGACGCGGAACATCCGAACTGGAGAGAACAATAATGGCGGGATTAGATTTCAGTAAGAAGCTGTGGCGAATTCCACAGCAGGGCATGGTGAAGGGCGTGTGTGCCGGGATTGCACATTGGCTCGACGTTCCGGTGAAACTGGTGCGTCTGATTACCGTGCTGGCCATGATTTTTGGCTTGTTTTTCTTCGTGGTGGTGGCTTATATCATTATGACGTTTGCCCTCGACCCGATCCCTGACAATGAAATGTACGGCGAGAAAATGCCGTCCAGCGGCGAACTGCTTAACGCGGTGGATGCCGAGCTGGCGGCGAGTGAAAAGCGTTTGCGTGAAATGGAGCGCTACGTCACTTCCGACACTTTTTCGCTGCGCAGCCGTTTTCGCCAGCTGTAACTGAGAGAGGCATTTGATGAATTCAACATGGCAACGTACCGGGCAGAAGTTGAAACCCGGCCTGAAAATCGCGGGTAAGTTGGTTTTGCTGACTGCATTGCGTTACGGCCCGGCGGGCGTTGCCGGTTGGGCTATCAAATCCGTTGCTCGCCGCCCGATTAAAATGCTGCTGGCGGTGGCGCTTGAACCGGTGCTGGCACGTTTTGCCAGCCGCATGTCACGCAAGTATTTCTCCTGACAGACGGGGAGGGCTCTCCCCCTTTCTTTTTCCTTACCTTCCTTTTTTCTCGCCTTTCTTTGCATCGCATTACCTCATTTTTTTGCGGCAGCTCACAATTAATGCATTCCAGTGGACACAGATCCTCTTTTTGCGTTTTTTCCCATGCTCATCGCGTTGACATCGCATTTTCCGGAGAGTAGATTTCAGTCCGTGGGACCGCTACCATGGAAAATAAACGTGAAAGAAAAAATAAAACCTCTGATTGACAGTGTGTATGGCAATTCATTTTTAACGCACCAGATGACGCAACTTTTTTCAGATATTGAAAAAGCAAAACTACGTATTAGCGAACGACGTAAAATGAGCTGGGATCAGCAGGATGTAGTATTAATTACCTATGCTGATCAAATTCGTTCAGAGGGAAAGAAAAGCCTGCCGATATTTACTGGTTTTTTTAATCGCTGGCTGAAGGAAAGTTTTTCCCACGTTCATCTTTTACCTTTTTATCCTTGGTCTTCTGACGATGGTTTCTCTGTGGTGGATTATCATCTGGTCGAAGCGACGTCGGGTGACTGGCAGGACGTTGCCGACCTCAAGCGCTCGTCAAATCTGATGTTTGATTTTGTCTGCAACCATATGTCCGCGAAAAGCGAATGGTTTTCCCGCTATCTGCGTCAGGAACCTGGCTTCGAAAACTTCTTTATCGCCGTTGACCCCGACACCGACCTTTCCGCTGTGACCCGTCCGCGAGCCTTGCCATTGCTGACGCCGTTTACCTTAAGCGATGCGTCAGTGCGCCATCTATGGACGACCTTCAGCAACGATCAAATCGACCTTAATTTTGCCGAGCCGGAGGTGCTGATTGCGATGGTTAACGTTCTGTTGCATTACCTGGAGCAGGGTGCAGATTATGTTCGTCTGGATGCCGTCGGTTTCATGTGGAAAGTGCCGGGCACCTCCTGCATTCATCTGCCGCAAACTCACACGTTAATTAAGCTCTTTCGCGCAATCGCGGAAGAGGTCGCTCCGGGTACGGTGGTCATTACTGAAACCAACGTCCCGCACAAAGACAACGTCGCCTATTTCGGTAACGGCCACGACGAAGCGCAGATGGTATACCAATTCTCTCTGCCGCCACTGGTGCTGCATGCCATGCACAGCGCAAATGTAGAAACGCTTTGCCAATGGGCGCAGAGTTTGATGCTTCCATCGGCGGACACCACCTGGTTTAACTTCCTTGCCTCTCATGACGGGATTGGGCTCAACCCGCTGCGTGGGATCCTGCCAGAAGACGATATCCTGCAACTTGTTGAAAAATTGCAGCAGCAGGGTGCGTTGGTAAACTGGAAAAACAACCCGGACGGCAGTCGTAGCCCGTATGAAATCAACGTTACCTACATGGATGCGTTAAGCCCGAAATCCAGCAGTGATGACGACCGAATTGCCCGCTTTGTGCTGGCCCATGCGGTATTGCTCAGTTTTCCGGGCGTACCAGCCATCTATATCCAAAGCATCCTTGGTTCACGTAATGACTACGCTGGCGTTGAAAATGCAGGTTATAACCGGGCGATCAATCGTCAGAAATATGACCTGGATGAAATCGAAGCGGCAATGTCTCAAGCGGGCAGTCTGCGTCAACGCGTCTATCATCGACTGGCGCGCCTGATTGTTTTGCGTCGTGAACACCATGCTTTTCATCCGAATGCGAAAGCCGAATTTACCGCGATCAATCGCAGCGTAATGCAAATTACCCGAACGACGGAAAACAACCAACGTATTACAGGTTTATTTAATTTCAGCGATCGCCCACAGAGTATTCATCAGCAGTATAACCATGCCCGAGAATTAATAAGCGACTGCGATTTAACTGATTGTGAATTGAATCTTGCGCCATGGCAGGTAATGTGGATTCAGGATAAATAAAAGGAAGAATAAATGAAAATGGCAAAAACTGTGCTGGTAACGGCTCTGGTTTCCTGCGTCCTAATTTCAGGGTGCCGGGATGATAATAAAACCGTCACGATTGAATTTATGCACTCGTCGGTGGAGCAAGAGCGCCAGGCAGTGATCACGAAATTAATTGAGCGCTTTGAAAAAGAGAATCCGGGCATTGTCGTTAAACCGGTTCCGGTCGAAGAAGATGCCTTTAACACCAAAGTCATCACCCTGGCGAGGACCGGGGCGCTGCCTGCGGTGATGGAAGTCAGCCACGACTACGCCAAAGTACTGGATAAAGAGCAATTGCTGGACCGGGGTGCCATCGCCAAATCCATCAGTGATATCGGTGAGGATCAATTCTACGACGGCGTATTACGCATCGTGCGCACCGAAGACGGAAAAGCCTGGACTGGGGCACCCATCAGTGCCTGGATTTCTGGAGTCTGGTATCACAAAGACGTGCTGGCGGCCGCGGGAGTCGCGGAACCTCATAACTGGCAGGAATTATTAGCCGCAAGTAAAGCGCTGAACAATCCGGCGAACAAAAAGTATGGTATTGCGCTGCCTACCGCAGAGAGTGTAATGACCGAGCAAGCATTCTCACAGTTTGCACTTTCGAACAACGCCAACGTATTTAACAGTCAGGGTGGCATCTCACTCGATACCCCAGAAATGCGCAACACGCTGGCGTTCTATCGCGATTTAGCCACCACCACGATGCCTGGGTCCAACGATGTGATGGAGATAAAAGATGCCTTCATGAATGGCTCTGCGCCGATGGCGGTCTATTCCACCTACATTCTCCCGGCGGTTTACAAAGAAGGCAATCCGGCCAATCTGGGCTTTATGGTGCCGACGCAAACGACGCCTGCGGTATACGGCACAGTGACGTCTCTGACCATCACCGCAGGTCAGGAAAAGGCACAAACAGAGGCGGCAGAGAAGTTCGTCGTATGGATGGAGAAGCCACAGAATTCCGCCGACTGGGTAATGATGTCACCAGGCGCGGCATTACCGATGACCAAAAGCGTGGTCGACACCGCGACATGGAAAGAAAACCCGGTTATCAAAGCGTTTGGTCAGTTGCCATATGAGCTGATTGCCCAATTTCCGAACGTGAAGGTGTTCGGTGCTGTTGGCGATAAAAACTTTACCCGAATGGGCGATGTCACTGGTTCAGGAACCATCAGCGCCATGGTCAATGCCGCGACGGTAGGTAAAAAACCGATTGAACCGCTGCTGGCTGAAGGGCAAAAACGCCTCGATGCCCTCGTACAACAGCCATGAAACAGGCAGGATACGGGATGATGAAGAAGTTGATGTCGGGTCGCTCCGACTTACCGTTTGCCATGATGCTGCTCGGCCCAAGCCTGTTGCTGCTGGCCGGTCTGGTGGCCTGGCCGATGGTCTCCAATATCGAAATCAGTTTTCAGCACCTGCCGTTGAACCCACGCATTGCGTCGACCTTCGTCGGGCTGGATAACTACACACGTATTCTCAGCGACCCGGGTTTCTGGCACTCATTGTGGATGACCTTCTGGTACACCGCACTGGTGGTGCTGGGCAGTACCGGGTTAGGGCTAGCGGTGGCGGTGTTTTTCAACCGCGAATTCCGTCTGCGCAAAACGGCACGCTCGCTGGTGCTGTTGTCCTACGTGACGCCATCAATCTCGTTGGTCTTTGCGTGGAAATACATGTTCAACAACGGCTACGGGATCGTGAACTACCTCGGCGTAGATGTGTTGGGACTGTATAAGCAGGCACCGCTGTGGTTTGACAACCCGAACAGCAGCTTTGTCCTGGTGGTGCTGTTCGCCATATGGCGTTATTTCCCTTACGCCTTTATTTCGTTTTTAGCCATATTGCAGACCATTGATAAATCTCTGTACGAAGCGGCGGAAATGGACGGGGCAAATGGATGGCAGCGTTTTCGCATCGTCACGCTTCCGGCGATCATGCCGGTGTTGGCGACCGTGGTAACGCTACGCACTATCTGGATGTTCTACATGTTCGCTGATGTCTATCTGCTGACCACGAAGGTCAATATTCTTGGCGTCTATCTGTATAAAACGGCGTTTGCCTTTAACGATTTGGGTAAAGCCGCCGCGATTTCCGTGGTGCTGTTTGTGATCATATTTGCAGTGATTCTGCTGACCAGAAAACGGGTGAATTTCAATGGCAACAAATAAACAACGTCGCAGGAGTGCCGTGCTTTTTTACGTCGGGCTGGCGCTGTTCCTCGGCTTCACACTGTTTCCGTTCTTTGTGATGCTGATGACCTCGTTTAAAAGTGCGAAAGAGGCTATTTCACTGCATCCGACGCTGCTGCCGCAGCAATGGACCGTAGAGCACTACATCGATATTTTTAATCCGCTGATTTTCCCGTTCGTCAGCTATTTCCGTAACAGCCTGGTGGTGTCGATTGTTTCGTCGGCTATCTCGCTATTCCTCGGGACGCTCGGTGCGTGGGCATTGTCGAAACTGCGCTTTCGCGGCCGTGAAACCATCAATGCCAGTTTTTACACCGTCTACATGTTCTCCGGGATTCTGCTGGTGGTGCCGCTGTTCAAAATCATCACCGCTCTGGGCATTTACGACACCGAACTGGCGCTGATCGTCACCATGGTGACGCAAACGCTGCCAACAGCCATTTTCATGCTTAAAAGCTACTTCGACACTATCCCGAATGAAATCGAGGAGGCAGCGATGATGGACGGCCTGAACCGGCTGCAAATCATCTTCCGTATCACGGTGCCGCTGGCGATGTCCGGCCTGATATCGGTGTTTGTGTACTGCTTTATGGTGGCGTGGAACGACTATCTGTTTGCGTCAATTTTCCTCTCCAGTGCAGAGAATTTCACGCTGCCAGTGGGACTGAACACGCTGTTCAGTACGCCGGATTATATCTGGGGACGAATGATGGCCGCATCGCTGGTGACCGCGCTGCCCGTCATTATCATGTACGCGCTTTCCGAGCGCTTTATTAAGAGTGGTTTGACAGCCGGCGGCGTTAAGGGCTAAGGCAGTCAGTTTGACAAGGTATGAATGATGAAAAAATTAGTGGCAACTGCTCCGCGCATCGCGGCACTGGTGGAATATCAGGACCTGCCGGTAGCAGCAAATGAAGTTAAAGTTCGTGTGCGTTACGGCGCGCCAAAGCATGGCACCGAAGTGGTTGATTTCCGTGCGGCCAGCCCCTTTATTGATGAGCAGTTTGATACCGAGTGGCAGCTCTTTACCGCTCGGGAGGCTAACGCGCCGCGCGGCATTGAGTTCGGCAACTTCCAGCTCGGAAATATGGTGGTTGGCGACATCATTCAGTGTGGTGCCGATGTGACAGACTATCGTGAAGGTGACAGTGTCTGCTGCTACGGCCCACTGGCAGAAACCGTCATTGTTAATGCCGTGAATAATTACAAACTGCGCAAAATGCCTGCTGGCGCGTCGTGGAAAAATGCGGTCTGTTATGACCCGGCGCAGTTCGCGATGAGCGGTGTGCGCGATGCCAATGTTCGCGTGGGC
The DNA here is from genome assembly GCF_024764965.1 of Scandinavium tedordense. Taxonomy (NCBI): domain Bacteria; kingdom Pseudomonadati; phylum Pseudomonadota; class Gammaproteobacteria; order Enterobacterales; family Enterobacteriaceae; genus Scandinavium; species Scandinavium tedordense. The sequence continues at coordinate 303,789 of NZ_JALIGG010000058.1, forward strand.
GATTTTGTGGTGGTGATTGGCCTGGGGGCTATTGGTCAAATTGCGGTGCAGTTGGCGAAAAAAGCTGGTGCATCGGTTGTTATTGGCATCGATCCGATTGACCATCGTTGTGAGATAGCGCGTCGCCACGGGGCCGATGTGTGTCTGAACCCGATCGGCACCGATGTCGGCCTTGAAATCAAAAAACTGACCGGTAGGCAGGGCGCTGACATCATCATCGAGACCAGCGGTTACGCTGACGCGCTGCAATCCGCGCTGCGGGGCCTGGCCTATGGTGGCACGATTTCATACGTCGCATTTGCCAAACCGTTTTCCGAGGGCTTCAACCTCGGGCGTGAAGCACATTTCAACAACGCCAAAATCATCTTCTCCCGCGCGTGTAGCGAACCTAATCCGGACTATCCGCGTTGGAACCGTAAGCGTATCGAGGAAACCTGCTGGGAATTGCTGATGAACGGTTATCTCAACTGTGACGACCTGATTGACCCGGTGGTGCCGTTCAGCGAAAGCCCGGAGAGCTACATGAACTTCGTCGATAAACAGCCTGAACTGAGTATCAAAATGGGCGTCACTTTTTAAGCGCAAGGAAAGCAAATTATGAAAATCGCAACTCAGAATCAGCCCTTTTTTCCGGAAAGTATTCTGGCGAAATTCCGCTATATCAAGGCGATGGGTTTTGACGGCTATGAAATTGACGGCCGTCTGCTGGTGGATAATCTGGACGAAGTGAAAGCGGCTATCAAAGAGACGGGGCTGCCGGTGACTACCGCATGCGGTGGCTATGACGGTTGGATTGGTGATTTCATCGAAGAGCGTCGTCTCAATGGATTACAGCAAATCGCGCGCATTCTCGAAGCCCTGGCGGAAGTGGGTGGAAAAGGCATTGTGGTACCTGCCGCATGGGGGATGTTCACCTTCCGTCTGCCGCCGATGACCTCGCCGCGAAGCCTCGAGGGCGATCGTAAAGCAGTCAGCGAATCGCTGCTTTTCCTGGATGAGATCGCAGCCCGCACCGGGACGACCGTTCTGCTCGAACCACTCAATCGTTATCAGGATCATATGATCAACACCCTGGCAGATGCCCGCAGCTATATCACCGAAAATAAGCTCAAGCACACGCAAATCATCGGCGATTTTTACCACATGAACATCGAAGAGGACGATATTGCGGGGGCACTGCACGCGAACCGTGACCTGCTCGGGCATGTGCATATCGCTGATAATCACCGTTATCAGCCGGGGAGCGGGAGCCTGAATTTCGCCGCGCTTTTTGACCAGTTGCGGGCTGACCATTATCCGGGTTTTGTCGTGTACGAATGCCGAGTGCGTGCTGCCGACCCGGCAAAAGCGTACCAGGATTCCCTCGTTTATCTGCGTGAGTGCTGAGAGGAAATCGAGTGAACAATGCTACAGCTGTCGCCCCGTTGCGAGTCGCCATCATCGGCGCGGGGCAGGTGGCGGACAAAGTCCATGCTACATACTATGCCACGAGGTGTGACCTCCAGATAGTGGCTGTCTGTGACAGCCGCCTGGAGCAGGCGCAGGCGTTTGCGGCAAAATTCGAGATTGCAGACTCCTATGATGATGTGCGCTTGATGTTGCAGGAAGTGCAGCCTGATGTTGTCAGCGTCTGCTCGCCGAACCGTTTTCATTTTGAGCACGTTTTAGCCGCTCTGGAAGCTGGCTGTCACGTGATGTGTGAGAAGCCTCCGGCGATGACACCACAGCAGGCCAACCAAATGCGTGCTATGGCGCGTCAACAGGGCAAAGTGCTGGCGTATGATTTCCATCATCGCTTCTCGCTCGACGCCCAGCTTTTGCGTGAGCAAGTACAGAGTGGCGTATTGGGTGAAGTGTATTTCACTACCGCAACTGCACTGCGACGTAGCGGTGTTCCAGGCTGGGGTGTGTTTACCAATAAAGCGATGCAGGGCGGTGGTCCGCTGATCGATATCGGTATTCATATGCTGGATACTGCGATGTATGTACTGGGCTTTCCCGCGGTGCGGCGCGTAATGGCCCACAGTTTCGAGAAGCTCGGTACCGTGAAAAGCAGCGGTCAGTTTGGCGAATGGGACCCGACGCAATACACCGTTGAAGATGCTCTTTTTGGCACCATTGAGTTTGAAAATGGAGGTCTGCTGCGGATTGAGACGTCCTTTGTGTTGAACATCACTGAACAGTCGCGGATGAACGTCACCTTTTGCGGGGATAAAGCCGGGGCCACGCTGTTCCCGGCGCATGTTTATAACGATGTAAATGGCGAGCTCAACTCGCTTTTTCAACGCGATCAGGCCGACGATAACCGCCATTTTCGCAGTATGGACGCCTTCGTACGCCACATACAGGGCGAGCCGGTCACGATTGCCGACGGTGAACAAGGCTTCATTATTCAGCAACTGGTTGCGGCGTTGTATGAGTCTGCGGAAAAAGGCGAATGGGTAACGATATGCTGAACATTTCCACGTTGAAAGATCCCATTTTCAGCCCGCACAGCCTGAATAAATATGGGTCGCTGATGACCAGCGCTAACGGTTATATGGGCGTGCGCGCAAGCCATGAAGAGGACTATACCCAGCAGGTGCGCGGCCTGTATCTTGCCGGACTGTATCACTGTGCCGGACGTGGTGAAACGAATGAACTGATTAATCTGCCAGACGTTGTGGGTATTCAGCTTGAGGTGAACGGTGCGCCCTTTACGCTACTGAGCGGCGAGACTGAGCATTGGCAACGTGAGCTGGATTTTAGCGACGGCGAACTACGGCGGGATTTAATCTGGCGCTCGCCATCGGGCGCTCGTGTGCGCATTGCCAGCCGCCGTTTTACGTCAATGGCGCAGATGCCGCTATTGGCGATGCAATTCACCATCACCGCGCTGGACGAAGATGTCAGCCTCGCATTTTCCACCGGCATTGATGGGACCCAAACCAATAGTGGTCGCCAGCATCTGGATGAGCTTTCGCTGCGGGTCTTTGACCAGCAGGTGTTGCAGGGCGCGTGGGCGACACAGTCGGCGGATGCTGAAGTAGTGATCACCAGCAGCATTCAGTTGAGTAAGAATGTGGAAAGCTGCTTTGCGGCGAAGAATCGCCGCTTGATGCAAAACAATACGCTGTGCCTCGAAGCAGGTCGCAGTGTCACGATCGAGAAAATCAACTGGATAGTGCAGCGTGGGCGTGAAACCTTATCTTTGGAAAGTTTCAGCCGACGCTGCCTGAATGATTTGCAGACGTGTGCCGCTCAGGGCTACGAAGCGCTGCTGGCCGCTTCGCGTGCTGAGTGGCTGAAAGGTTGGCAGGCTCGACGGGTCGTTGTGGATTCCGCCATCGCAGCCGATCAGGTCGCACTCGATTTTGCCCATTATCATCTGGCTGCCATGACGCCACTGCATGACGAGCGCAGCAGTATTGGGGCCAAAGGGTTGACGGGTGAAGGCTATAAAGGTCATGTGTTTTGGGATACCGAAGTCTTTTTACTCCCTTATCATCTGTTTACCGCGCCATCCACAGCACGCTCGTTATTGCGCTATCGCTATCTGAATCTGCCAGGCGCCCGTGAAAAAGCACGGCGCAATGGCTGGCATGGGGCATTGTTCCCGTGGGAGAGCGCGTGCAGCGGCGAGGAAGAAACGCCAGAATTTGCCGCCATCAATATCCGCACTGGCCTGCGGCAGAAAGTCGCGTCCGCACAGGCGGAACATCATCTGGTCGCAGATATTGCCTGGGCGGTGGTGAACTACTGGCACGCTACCCATGATGAGGCGTTCATGCGTACCGAAGGGGTCTGCTTATTAACCGAAACCGCAATGTTCTGGATTAGCCGGGCGGTGGAGGCCAACGGGCGGCTGGAGTTGCACGACGTCATCGGCCCGGATGAATACACCGAGCACGTTAATAATAATGCCTTCACTAACTACATGGCGTGGCACAACGTGGCGCAGGCGCTGCATTTTGTGCCGAAGTTTGGCGAGCTTCACCCTGGATTAGCCGTCAAGGGTGCCGATTTTTTGCAACGTCTGTGGCTGCCTGAATCGGATGCGCAGGGCGTGCTGGCGCAGGACGATACGTTCATGCAAAAGCCAACCATTGATCTCGAAAAATATAAAGCACACGCCGGGAAGCAGACCATTTTGCTCGACTACTCACGGGCGGAAGTCAATGAGATGCAGATCCTTAAACAGGCTGATGTGGTGATGCTGAATTATATGTTGCCGGATCGTTTTTCTGATGCTGAATGCCTGGCGAATCTGGCGTACTACGAGCCGCGAACAATCCACGACTCATCGCTCAGTAAAGCCATTCACGGCATCGTCAGCGCACGCTGTGACCGTGTAGAGGAAGGGTACCGACTGTGGCGAGACGGGACGATCATTGATTTGGGCGATGAGCCGCATAGCAGTGACGACGGTATTCATGCCGCCGCTACGGGGGCTATCTGGCTGGGGGCTGTACAAGGTTTTGCCGGGCTGAGGATTTGCAATGGCGAACTGCATTTGGCTCCAACATTACCGGCGCAATGGCAGCGGCTGTGCGTGCCGGTTTGCTGGCAGAGCGCGAGACTGACCCTGGATATCACCCCGGATGCGGTCACTCTGAACACCACCGCAGAAGTCCATTTGTGGCTGTGGGGCCGTGAAATTTTCCTGAATGGCCAACAGCGCTATCAGCAGTCTGATTTTTTTAGCACCCGAATTGGGACCGCTACCATGGAGAGGGCCAAATGAAACTGGACGCCGTAATATTCGATCTCGATGGGGTAGTGACCGACACGGCGCATCTTCATTATGTCGCCTGGCGCGATGTGGCGCAGGAAATCGGGATCACCATTGACGAAACATTCAACGAGCAACTGAAGGGCATCAGCCGAATGGCGTCGTTGCAGCGTATTTTGCAACACGGCGGTAAAGCGGTACATTTTTCCACCGCTCAGTGTGAGGCGCTGTGCGCGCGTAAAAATAGTCGTTACGTCGCCACGCTGGCATCGCTCACCCCTGAGTCGATTTTGCCGGGAATCACTGAACTTTTGCAGGACCTTCGGGGCCGGGGAATATGCATCGGACTGGCATCGGTATCACTCAATGCTCCGGTTATTCTGAATGCACTGGGAATTTCGCACCTCTTTGACTATTGCGCAGATGCATCGCGTATTGTGCATTCCAAGCCCGACCCGGAGATTTTCTTGCTGGCCTGCCAAGGCTTAGGCGTAGTACCGCGGCATGCTATCGGGATTGAAGATTCCCTGGCCGGGATTCAGGCGATTAACGCCAGCGGCATGGCGTCAGTCGGGATTGGCAAAGATTTGATGGGGGCAAGACTGTTATTGCCGTCTACGCGGGAACTGAACTGGCATCGGTTGGATGCGTACTGGCGACGCCTTCATCCGACCTCTGCAACTGTAAAGGAATAAACCCATGGCTCAATTATCACTGCAACATATACAGAAAATTTATGACAACCATGTGCACGTGGTGAAGGATTTCAATCTAGAAATTGAAGACAAAGAATTTATCGTGCTGGTCGGGCCGTCCGGCTGCGGTAAATCCACCACCCTGAGGATGATTGCTGGGCTGGAGGCGATCAGTCACGGCGAGTTAATGATTGACGGTGTCCGGATGAACGACGTTCCGGCGAAATCGCGTAATATCGCGATGGTTTTCCAGAACTACGCGCTCTATCCGCATATGACGGTGTACGACAACATGGCCTTTGGTCTCAAGATGCAAAAAATTGCGCCGGAAGTCATTGAAGAACGTGTCAGTTGGGCCGCACAGATTTTGGGTTTGCGGGAGTATCTAAAGCGCAAACCTGGCGCGTTGTCTGGTGGCCAGCGCCAACGTGTGGCCCTCGGGCGGGCAATTGTGCGTGAAGCAGGCGTTTTTTTGATGGATGAACCGCTGTCGAACCTCGACGCCAAGCTGCGAGTGCAGATGCGGGCTGAAATCTGCAAGCTGCACCAAAAACTCAATACAACCATGATTTACGTCACGCACGATCAGACAGAAGCCATGACCATGGCGACACGGATAGTGATTATGAAAGACGGTATTGTGCAGCAGGTGGGGGCACCGAAGCAGGTCTACAACCAGCCCGCAAATATGTTTGTCGCCGGGTTTATTGGCTCACCGGCGATGAATTTTATCCGTGGCGCTATCGACGGTAACGACTTTGTCACCGAAACCCTGCGGTTGCCGATACCGCCGGACAAGATGGCGGTACTCAACGCGGCGGGCTATCAGCGCAAAGCGGTTGTGTTGGGCATTCGTCCGGAAGATATCTTAACCGGCGCGGAGTCGAATATACCGATAGCGGCGCGGATTAGCGTGGCAGAATTAACCGGCGCGGAGTTTATGCTGTATATCACTATTGGTGGTCATGAACTGGTGGTTCGTGCGCCATCCACCAGTGATTATTTCGCCGGGGATAATATCGCGCTGTCATTCGATATGGCGAAAAGTCATTTCTTTGATATTGAAAGTGAACGAGCCATCCGCGAATAAAAGAAAATAAAAATATGGGAGGGTTTAATTTCTCCCATGTTAACCATGCAGTTAATTTTTCAGGATGAATAATATGAACACACTACCTCGGTGTGCAGCACTGCTATTGGGTGCTTGTACTCTCACAGCTTATGCACAAAATGACGATGGCTGGAAATTTAATATTGGCGCGATGTATGAGAGCGAAAATATTGAAGGGCAAGCCGATGATATGGACGGATTATACGAGCCGTCGGTGTGGTTTAATGCCTCGACGGGACCATGGAAAATATCACTGGCGATGTATCAGGAAGGACCGGTAAATTACAGCAGTGGAACTCGAGGGACCTATTTCAATCGCCCTGAAATGGAAATTCGTTATCAGGTTCTGGATAGCGATGACTTTACCCTCGGCCTGACCGGTGGCATTCGTAATTATGGCTATCACTTTAAGGATGAACATAATAAAGAGGCGGGAACCGCTAATATGCAGCGTTATAAATTTCAGCCAGACTGGAATTTGCGATTGACGGATGATGTACATTTCAACGGTTGGCTGGCGGCCTATCAGTTCGTTAATGACCTGGAGCAAACCGGTTATTCCGACAGCCGGGTTGAAACCGAAACCGGGTTGACGTGGAAGCTGACAGAGACAGTCTCATTGCTCACGAATTATTACCTGGAACGTGGGTTTAATCTTAATAAGAGCCGGAATAATGGCGAGTTTTCTACCCAAGAAATACGCCTCTATCTGCCTGTCTCTTTCGGTTCGAGCACGCTGACGCCGTATACACGTCTCGGTCTGGATCGCTGGACAAACTGGGACTGGCAGGACGATCCGACACGCGAAGGGCATGACTTCAACCGGTTGGGATTACAGTTCGCCCACGACTTTGATAACGGTGTTTCTGTTTCACTTGAATATGCCTATGAGTGGGAACATCACGATGAAGGCGACGACGATCGCTTCCACTACGCGGGTGTGGGCATCAACTACGCGTTTTAATGCTATGTGGCCGGAGGGCACACCTCCGGCGTTATGCCAGTGAATCGGTCAGCGACACGTGGGTAGAAACAATAACCCGGCGTGGCCCTGGCTTACCGGCGATGCACTGGAACAACCGATCGCAACTCTTGAGCCCCAGCTCGTAAGTCGGTACATCAATACCTCCCGGAGCGGGAGACAAAATGAACGACAGCGTTTCATTACTGTAGCCAACGACGGCAAGCTGTTGCGGTATTTGAATACCAGCCTCAAATGCTGCACGGTACAGGCTTAACAGCTTCATGCTGTCGGTGGCGAAAACCGCACCCGGACGCGGTTCCATGGCGAGCAACGTCTTTGCCGCGACCAGGGCGGTTTCATGGGTATAACCGCTATCAATGACCCATTCCTCGCGCAGCGGAATATGATGCTGACTGAGACACTCTTTATATCCTGCGAGGCGATCAACGGAAACGTGATAATCCAATGGGGCGTGCAGGCAGGCGATATTATTATGCCCACGAGAAATGAGTGCTTTGGTCAGTTCAATGCTGTCTTGATAATTATCAGTGTCGACAGAATAAACGTGCTGATAATCGCCTTCAACTTTGCCAATGACTACCACAGGAACTTGATACTCATCGACGCGCGAGAAAAAGGATTCATCGGCCGGGGAACTCAGCATAATGATCCCTTTGATCATCTTTTGCCGAATTTTGCTTTCGCATTTAAGCAGGTCATCTTCGGTGCTGTGCGATGTTTGTAATATCACATCAAAGCCTTCTTCCTCTGCCCGGGAAGTAATGGCGTGAAGCACTTCAGCAAAGAAAGGATTGCCTGCCGTGGTTTTCGTTGAGCGAGTAGAAATGACCATAATAGCGTCAAACCCAGAAGACGTTAGCGCCCGGGCAAGCTTATTCGGTTGATAATTAAGATCCTTAATCGCTTTCTGCACTTTTTCCAGCGCCTCTGGCGAAATATTGGTTTGATTATTCAGTACTCGCGATACGGTAGATTTTGAAACGCCAGCAACCCTGGCAATATCATATATGGTCGGTGACATACACCAGTCGAGCTCCATCGTAGAGTCAATCAGATGCATCTTACTGGAGAAAAAGCCTGAAATACAGCGAAGTGCGGTTGATAATTATCTTCAGGAACCTTATGTCATGTATCCTAAAGGACAGGCGAGACCAGGACAAAACGGGATGGCGATGAAGCGACTCAAAACTGAATTTAATGCACTGCTCAATCGCGGCGTGGACCGACATCTGCGCCTGGCGGTGACCGGGCTTAGCCGTAGCGGCAAAACCGCGTTTATCACCGCGATGGTGAATCAGTTGCTGAATCTTCACGCAGGCGCGCGTTTACCGTTGCTCAGCGCGGTGCGCGAAGAGCGTTTGCTTGGCGTGAAACGCGTGCCGCAGCGCGACTACGGTATTCCCCGTTTTACCTACGACGAAGGCCTGGCGCAGCTGTACGGCACGCCGCCGACGTGGCCGACGCCGACGCGTGGTGTGAGCGAGATTCGTCTGGCGCTGCGTTTTCGTTCTAACGATTCCTTACTGCGCCACTTCAAAGACACCTCCACCCTGTACCTGGAAATCGTCGATTACCCGGGCGAATGGCTGCTGGATTTGCCGATGTTGGCGCAGGACTACCTGAGTTGGTCGCGGCAGATGACGGGGTTGTTGACCGGGCAGCGTGCCGAGTGGTCTGCTCGCTGGCGACAGCTGTGTGAAGGGCTTGACCCGCTGGCAACGGCGGACGAAAACCGTCTGGCGGAAATCAGCCAGGCGTGGACCGATTATCTGCACGCCTGCAAACAGGAAGGTTTGCACTTCATTCAGCCAGGCCGTTTTGTGCTGCCGGGCGAAATGGCAGGCGCACCAGCCTTACAGTTCTTCCCATGGCCGGATGTGGATACCACAGGCGAGGCCAGGCTGGCGCAGGCGGACAAACACACCAACGCCGGGATGCTGCGGGCGCGTTTTGACTACTATTGCGAACATATCGTTAAAGACTTCTATAAAAATCACTTCCTGCGTTTTGATCGCCAGATTGTGTTGGTCGATTGTCTGCAACCCCTGAACAGCGGGCCGCAGGCATTTAACGACATGCGCCTGGCACTCACGCAGTTGATGCAAAGTTTCCATTACGGGCAGCGCACACTGTTCCGCCGCCTGTTTTCCCCGGTTATCGACAAACTGCTGTTTGCCGCGACCAAAGCCGATCACGTCACCGTCGATCAGCATGCGAACATGGTTTCCCTGTTGCAACAGCTGATCCAGGATGCGTGGCAGAACGCGGCCTTTGAAGGCATCAGCATGGATTGTCTGGGGCTCGCGTCAGTGCAGGCCACACAAAGCGGGCTGATTGACGTCAATGGCGAGAAAATCCCCGCGCTGCGAGGAAACCGTCTGAGCGATGGGGAACCGTTGACGGTGTATCCTGGCGAAGTGCCTGCGCGTTTGCCAGGGCAGACATTCTGGGAACAGCAGGGTTTTCAGTTCGAAGCCTTTCGCCCGCAAACAATGGATGTCGACAAACCGCTGCCGCACATACGCCTTGATGCGGCACTGGAGTTTTTAATTGGAGATAAATTGCGATGAGCGAACCGTTAAAACCGCGTATCGATTTCGCCGGGCCACTGGAAAAGGACAAAGCAGAGCACCTGCGTGGGGCTCAAACATTTGAACAGAGCCAGGCCGAAAACTTTGCGCCAACGGTGATTGACGATCCGTTGGAAGACGAAGGGCAGGCCGAGGCCGTGGTCGAAGCGGCGCTGCGCCCAAAACGCAGCCTGTGGCGGCGGATGGTTACTGCGGGGCTGGGTATTTTCGGCATTAGCGTGGTGGCGCAGGGTGTGCAGTCGACGATGCACGCCTGGCAAATGCAGGACTGGGTGGCGCTCGGCGGATATGCGGCCGGAGCGCTGATTATCGGCGCTGGCGTGGGGTCAGTGGCCACCGAATGGCGGCGCTTATGGCGCTTGCGACAACGGGCGGAAGAGCGTGATGAAGCGCGTGACCTGCTGCACAGTCACGGTACCGGCAAAGGGCGGGCGTTCTGCGAACAGCTTGCAGCGCAGGCCGGAATCGACAAATCGCACCCGGCACTCCAGCGTTGGTATGCTGCCATTCACGAAACACAGAACGATCGGGAAGTGGTCACGTTGTATTCCCATATCGTGCAGCCGGTACTGGACGCTCAGGCGCGGCGCGAAATCAGCCGCTCGGCGGCAGAATCAACGCTGATGATTGCCGTCAGCCCGCTGGCGCTGGTGGATATGGCGTTTATCGCCTGGCGCAATCTGCGCCTTATCAACCGCATCGCCATGCTGTACGGCATTGAGCTGGGTTATTACAGCCGCTTGCGACTGTTCCGCCTGGTGCTGCTGAATATTGCCTTTGCCGGAGCCAGCGAACTGGTGCGCGAAGTCGGCATGGACTGGATGTCGCAGGATTTGGCGGCGCGACTTTCCGCTCGTGCGGCGCAGGGGATCGGCGCTGGCCTGCTGACCGCACGTCTGGGCATCAAAGCGATGGAAGTGTGCCGTCCGTTACCGTGGATCGATAACGACAAACCGAAGCTTGGCGATTTCCGCCGCGAGCTTATCGGGCAGTTGAAAGAAACCATCAATAAGAAACCGACCTAACTTTTCGTTTGCCATGACTCCCTCTCTTCAGCGAGAGGGAAAATGTCACGTTGCCGCCTTCCCAAAAATCACTTCTGGCCTTGTCTCTTTGTGCGTTACCCGCCGGGTTTACGGCAAAGTGCCTGATTTTCCGCCATACTGTCAATAATTGTTGACAGCCATCTTCCCGCAGGCGGAGAACTGTCTTATCATCCATGCGTTATTGGCTATGAGGGTGATACTCCCATGCGTCTTGAAGTCTTTTGTGAGGACCGTCTTGGTCTGACCCGTGAATTACTCGATCTGTTGGTGCTGCGTGGGATTGACCTGCGCGGGATCGACATTGACCCCATTGGCCGAATTTACCTTAATTTTGCGGAGCTGGAATTTGACAGCTTTCGTACTCTGATGGCGGAAATCCGTCGTATTGCTGGAGTCACTGATGTGCGCACCGTGCCGTGGATGCCGTCGGAACGTGAACACCTGGCGCTGAGCGCGTTACTGGAAGCGATGCCGGAACCGGTGCTGTCGCTGGATACTAAGAGCAAAGTCGAACTGGCGAACCCGGCGAGCTGCCAGCTGTTCGGTCAGTCGCAGGATAAACTGCGCAGCCACAACGCCGCGCAGCTGATCAACGGCTTCAACTTCCAGCGCTGGCTGGAGGGTTCTCCGGTGGAATCGCATGCCGAACATGTGGTTATCAACGGGCAAAACTTCCTGCTGGAAATTACCCCGGTCACGCTGGAAGGCGAAAATGCCACGCGCGTATTAATGGGCGCTGTCGTGATGCTGCGTTCTACATTGCGCATGGGGCGTCAGCTGCAAACCATGACCAGCCAGGACGTCAGTGCCTTCAGTCAGATAATCGCCGTCAGCCCAAAAATGCGTCATGTGCTTGAGCAGGCCCGTAAGCTGGCGATGCTGAGCGCACCGCTGTTGATTGTTGGTGATACCGGCACCGGTAAAGATTTGCTGGCGAACGCCTGTCATCTGGCAAGCCCGCGAGCGCAGAAGCCGTACCTGGCCCTGAACTGCGCATCGATTCCGGAAGATGCGGTCGAAAGCGAACTTTTCGGCCATGCACCGGAAGGCAAAAAAGGCTTCTTTGAGCAGGCCAACGGCGGCTCGGTGCTGCTGGATGAAATCGGTGAAATGTCGCCGGGGATGCAGGTCAAACTGCTGCGTTTCCTGAACGACGGTACCTTCCGTCGCGTCGGAGAAGACCACGAAATTCACGTCGATGTGCGGGTGATTTGCGCCACCCAGAAGAACCTCGTCGAACTGGTGCAAAAAGGGTTGTTCCGCGAAGATCTCTATTATCGTCTGAACGTGCTGACCCTGAATCTGCCGCCGCTGCGCGATCGCGCGCAGGACATCATGCCGCTGACGGAGTTGTTTGTGGCCCGTTTTGCCGATGAGCAGGGAATTGCGCGTCCGAAGCTGGCCGCCGATTTAAACACGGTGCTGACCCGCTACGGCTGGCCGGGTAACGTGCGTCAGCTGAAAAACGCCGTATACCGTGCGCTGACACAGCTGGACGGTTACGAGCTGCGCCCGCAGGACATCTTACTGCCGGATTACGACACCACCACGGTGGCGGTCGGGGAAGATGCAATGGAAGGTTCGTTGGATGATATCACCAGCCGCTTTGAGCGTTCGGTGCTGACCCAGCTTTATCGTAGCTATCCGAGCACGCGTAAGCTGGCCAAACGCCTGGGCGTTTCGCATACAGCGATTGCAAATAAGTTGCGGGAATACGGCTTAAGCCAGAAGAAAAACGAAGAGTAAACACGATGCCGCCTTCAGTGATGAAGGCGGCATTTTTTATCAGGCTTTCAGTGCTTCCAACGCAGACTCATAGTCCGGCTCGTTGGTGATTTCGTTCACCAGCTCGCTCAGAACCACGTTGTCGTTTTCATCAAGCACGATGACCGCGCGAGCGGACAGGCCTTTCAACGCGCCGTCTGCGATGCCAACGCCGTACTGCTGAAGGAACTCTGGCGCACGCAGGGTAGACAGAGTAACAACGTTGCTCAGGCCTTCTGCACCGCAGAAGCGGGACTGGGCGAACGGCAGGTCAGCTGAAATGCACAGCACGACAGTGTTGTTCAGTTCGGTTGCCAGCTGGTTGAATTTACGCACGGATGCAGCGCATACGCCGGTATCAATGCTCGGGAAAATGTTCAGCACTTTACGTTTACCAGCGAACTGGCTCAGTGCGACGTCGGAGAGATCCTTAGCAACCAGTGTGAATGCTGGTGCTTTGGCGCCCGCCTGCGGAATGGAGCCCTGAACGGAAACGGGGTTGCCCTGGAAATGCACAGTTTGTGACATGATTATCTTCCTGTTTACATATAGTTAACGTCGCGGCTAGTGTATGACATCAACAGTTAACACGGCAAATCCTTTTAGTGCTGGTAAATCGAGGGGCAGGGAATGAGAAGTTTGAGAGTGTACGAGGAAGCCTGGCCACTGCATACGCCATTCGTCATCGCCCGCGGCGCGCGCAGCGAAGCGAAAGTGGTCGTGGTGGAAATCCAGGAAGACGGTGTGACAGGGACTGGAGAATGTACCCCATATCCGCGCTATGGCGAGAGTATTGCCTCGGTGATGGCGCAGATTGCCAGCATTGGCGAACAGCTTGAATCCGGCCTGACGCGCGAGGCGTTGCAGCAGCTTCTGCCCGCGGGCGCGGCGCGAAACGCCGTGGATTGTGCGTTGTGGGATATTGACGTGCGTAAAGCGGACCGCTCTCTGTCGAATTTGGTGGGCAGCGAATTAGCCTCCAACGTGACAACGGCGCAAACCGTGGTGATTGGCACGCCGGATCAGATGGCAAATAGTGCTAAGGCGCTGTGGGATAAGGGGGCGCGGCTGTTAAAGGTTAAGCTCGATGATCATCTGATCAGCGAAAGAATGTTCGCCATTCGTGCAGCCGTCCCGGAGGCCACGCTGATTGTCGATGCCAACGAATCCTGGCATAGCGATGGGCTGGCTTCACGCTGTCAGTTGCTGGCAGATTTGAACGTCGCGATGCTGGAACAGCCGTTACCCGCAGGGGAAGATGGTGCGCTGGCGAACTTTATTCATCCGCTGCCTGTTTGCGCTGATGAAAGCTGTCACACGCGTGAAAGCCTGGCGAAACTCGCCGGACGCTACGAAATGGTCAATATTAAACTTGATAAAACCGGTGGATTAACCGAAGCGCTGGCCCTGGCGACGGAAGCCAAAGCGCAAGGTTTTGACCTGATGCTAGGCTGTATGTTGTGCACCTCTCGCGCCATCAGCGCCGCACTGCCTTTGACGCCGAAGGTGCGCTTTGCCGATCTCGATGGCCCGACGTGGTTGGCAATCGATGCCGAACCCGCGCTGCGTTTTGGCACCGGCACGCTTTACCTATGAAATCGTTAATTTATTTATAAACCGGATCCGGCACAAAACGATCATCCTGCATACGCTAGCGCGTTTAGGATACGCCCGTCACAAATTTGAGGGTGCTGAGATGATTGAGTGGGAAGACGAAAGCGTCGCAACGCAGGACGAGCTGATGAAACGGATGATTGATACCGTGGCTGCCGTCGTGCTTGTCGTCATCGTGGTAGCTGGGTTGTATTTTGCCTGACGTACCAGATGATTTGTAAAAGAACCCGCATCGCTCCGGCCATGCGGGTTTTTTATTGGCTGAATTGTCACCGTAAAATAATTTCAACGCGTTGATGATAATTCCGGATGCCAGTGCAGCAGGCTGGTCATCGCCGCCAGATATTTTTCGCTCGCTTCATCGGATGAAATCGGCGGGAATTCCGCAGTGATGCAGTGCAGGCTGAGATCGGCACACCAGCTGCCGAACGAGCCTGGCGTCGCGTAGCCAACGCTTGTCACCAGCGGCAGTTCAAAGCTGTCTGCCAGCCATTGACCCAGTACCGTTTGCTGCGGATCTTCAATACAGGCCAGCGGATCGTGGAACGATACCACCCATGCCGGGTGAATTTTGTGGATCAGTTGACACAGAGCTTCGGTTTCCGGCTCGGAGCCGGGGTTATCCCCCGTCAACAGCACCACGTCACGGCTCTCTGCGGAGCTGTTCCAGCGATAAACCGTTTCACCGGCTTTCCAGTTTGCAGCCGGAAAGTTACGGTTGAGGTCGACCCCGTTAGCGTTGGCGCGTAACCCCAGTTGGCAGCCGTCCGGGTTGACGGTCAACACCACGTGATGGCGTCGCAGGTCAGGGGCCAGCGTGCGCAGTGCGCAGGAAAGGGTGACGATGGATGAGTTTTCATCGCCATGCGTGCCCGCAATAATCAGCCCGCTGTTGTGATCGGCGAGCGGGGCGGGGAACCAGATCAGCGGTGCGCCCAGCAATGAACGGCCATAGTGTTGAGTTCCAGGCGGAAACGCGCCGCGCTGCTGGCGTGGTCGGGTGGAAGGCATGCTTAATCCTGCTTTATGGTGTTGTTTCTGGCAGTGTTGTTCATAACTAACCGAGAATCAAATAGTTTCCTGTCAGTCATTTCTGAAACCCATTAGCGCTGCCCTTTAAGTCATTTCTTAATCCTTTTAGCTATCCCCCTCAATATTTTGTCACAAGTCATTTGCAATTCTTCCTGTTGAAACAAATAATTACCCGACTAAGTTGGCTGGTTTTTTTGGAACAAGGGGATCCCATGAAGTTTCCTGTATCGTCTATCTGTTTTGCGTTGGCGCTAAGTGGCGTTTCTTCTCTTTCCTTTGCGGCCGACGTTCCGCAGGGAACCGTTCTGGCGCAGCAGCAGATGCTGGTTCGTCACATTAAAGATGAGCCTGCGTCGCTGGATCCGGCGAAGGCGGTGGGCTTACCGGAAATTCAGGTGATCCGCGACCTGTTTGAAGGCTTGGTGAACCAGGACGGGAAGGGCAATATTATCCCGGGCGTGGCGACCAAATGGCAAACCAACGATAACCGCACCTGGACTTTCACTTTGCGCGATGACGCGAAATGGTCCGACGGCACGCCGGTAACAGCACAGGACTTTGTCTACAGCTGGCAGCGCCTTGTTGACCCTAAAACGACGTCGCCGTTTGCCTGGTTTGCCGCTCTGGCGGGCATTACCCATGCGCAGGATATTATCGATGGCAAAGCGACGCCGGATAAGCTGGGCGTGACCGCAGTCGATGCCAAAACCTTGCGCGTTCAGTTGGATAAACCGCTGCCGTGGTTCGTGAACCTGACCGCCAACTTCTCCCTTTATCCGGTGCAAAAGGCCAACGTCGAAAGCGATCCTAACTGGACCCGTCCTGGCAAGCTGATAGGTAACGGCGCCTACGTGCTGAAAGAGCGCGTGGTGAATGAAAAGCTTGTGGTTGTGCCAAACGCAAACTACTGGGATAACGCTAAAACCGTCATCAAGCAGGTGACGTTTGTGCCGATTAATCAGGAATCGAACGCCACTAAACGCTATCTGGCGGGCGATATTGATATCACCGAATCGTTCCCAAAAAATCAATTCAAGCAGCTGCAGAAAGACATTCCGGGGCAGGTGTATACGCCGCCGCAGCTTGGGACGTATTACTACGCGTTTAACACCCAAAAAGGGCCAACTGCGGATCCTCGCGTGCGTCTGGCGTTGAGCATGACCATTGACCGTCGCATCATGGCGGAAAAAGTGCTCGGCACCGGCGAGAAACCAGCCTGGCACTTTACCCCGGATGTGACTTCTGGCTTTACGCCACAGCCAACTGCCGCGGAAAAAATGAGCCAGGAAGAGCTGAATGCGCAGGCGAAAACGCTCCTATCGGCCGCAGGCTATGGACCGGGGCGTCCGCTGAAACTGACGCTGCTGTACAACACCTCTGAAAACCACCAGAAAATCGCCATCGCAGTGGCGTCGATGTGGAAGAAAAATTTGGGCGTTGATGTGAAGCTGCAAAACCAAGAGTGGAAAACCTACATCGACAGCCGCAACACCGGCAACTTTGACGTGATCCGCGCGTCGTGGGTAGGGGATTATAATGAACCGTCAACCTTCCTGTCGTTGCTGACTTCCACGCACACTGGGAACATTTCTCGCTTTAACGATCCGGCGTACGACAAAGTTATCAACAAGGCTACGCTGGAAACTACCG
The DNA here is from genome assembly GCF_024764965.1 of Scandinavium tedordense. NCBI lineage: Bacteria > Pseudomonadati > Pseudomonadota > Gammaproteobacteria > Enterobacterales > Enterobacteriaceae > Scandinavium > Scandinavium tedordense. Next base: position 320,988 of record NZ_JALIGG010000058.1, read on the forward strand.
AAAAAGCGCGTAATGACGACTATAATGAAGCCGAGAAAATCATAGCGGCTCAGGCTCCGATTGCGCCGATTTATCAGTACACCAACGGGCGTCTGATTAAACCGTGGCTGAAGGGCTATCCAATCGGTAACCCGGAAGACGTGGCGTACAGCCGCACGATGTACATCATTAAGCACTGATTCCTCTGAATCGCAACGAAGCCCGGCGTGAAGACGTCGGGCTTTTATTTAGGATAAATAACCACTCTATGGACATGGATAACGCAGCGTAGGCGAACTATGCTTAGTTAATATCCTGTATCAGGAGGGGATATGTTGACGCATTCTGAAGCAAAACGATGGGCCGCGATCATGCTGAAATCCGCACTGTGCGATGGTATGAACGCAGAAGAAATTTTCAGACAAGTGCATCTGGTGTGCGATAAACATGGGAAAGAGTGTCTTGAGGAATTAATAGAAGAGATCCTGGTGGAAGCCGGGCGAATCGGGCCTCAGCATAGCGCCGGTGAGTACAAACACCATTGACGCCAACGTGCATCAAAACCGCCTGCGGGCGGTTTTTTTATGCCGCCAGAACTCTATTGCGCCCGTCGTGCTTGGCCTGATAAAGCGCTTTATCGACGCGTTTGAAAAGATCATCGATGGTCTCTTGTGCCTGATGACAGGCCACGCCGATGCTAACGGTAAAGCCGGGCAGACCCTCGCCGCTCAATTTTGTGACGCTGTCACGAATGCACTCCGCAATTTCCAGTCCCGTATCCAATGCCGTTCGCGGCAGCAGCAGCACAAACTCTTCACCTCCCCATCGGAAGATAAAATCACCGCTGCGACTACTCGATTCCAGAATTCTTGAAAGTTGTACCAGTACTTCATCTCCCTTCAGATGACCGTGAATATCATTGATCGCTTTGAAATTATCGGTGTCCACCAGCAGCAAGCAGTAATCGTTTTTCAGCGGCAGATGGCGTGAGGCCTGGCCTTCAGTGAGGGCATAGAACTGGCGGCGGTTCAGCAGACCGGTAAGAGAGTCACGTAGTGCGGCGTATTCCAGTTCCTGCTCCAGCCGTTTTTGCTCGGTAATGTCGTGAATAATGCACAGCATTAGTCGATCGCCGTCAATGACGATTGGCCCGGCGTAGGTCTGCACATGTCGCGTCGAGCCATCGGCCATCTGGTGTACGAAGTAGAGTGGTTTATGCCCTCCGGGCAGCCGCGCAATTTCTGCCATCACCGGTAGCACCTGGCGTCCCAGGGTGTTGATTTCCCAGGTGTGCTTCTGGCACATCTCTTCCCGGCGATAACCGTAAAAACGCAGCGCCGCGAGATTGGCATCGACAATCAGCCCATCGCGAGCGGTGTCGATAAGCAGCATTGGCGCAGTAGTGGTCATGAAAAAGCGTTGGTAGAAATTGTGACGGCCGGATTTATAGCTGACGGAACGGGCATAACTTTCCGTTGCCGCGTGAGGAATGTTCGCCCCTTCAAACAGGATGACCGGCGCCAGGCCAGGAAAGGAGGCTAACGTCAGCCGACAGCGCAGCGCTAAATCACCGGCAAGAGTCGCCAGCGTCCAGATTTCGACGATTTCATGCTGATGCTGAAGGTCATTGAGGTACAGCGACAGCCGCGTTTGCGCACAGGCAGAAAGTGGCCCGAAGCGCAGGGCCGATAACGAGCTTTCCCCCGTCAGCGCCTGCGCGGCATAGTTGGCAAAAATTAAACGCTCGTCGAGCGGATCCACCACCCAAAGTGGCGTGGTCAGGTGATGGTAAGCGGACAATTCGGCTGGCAACATTGCATTATCTCCCTGGGCGAATGTCATCCGCCACCGGCACGTATTAAACATAATGCATTTACAGTTTCACGCCTGTTTTTTTTGCACCGCCGTGACGATGGGCGCGACGATAATGTTTTTCGCACTTTCGATTTGCGCCAGCAGCTGCGGGATCTCTTTTACCGGCAGGGCTTTGGAAAATAAAAATCCTTGTAAATAGCCGCAGCCGAGGCTGGTTAATAGCTGCTGCTGATCCTGCGTTTCGATACCTTCGGCCACGACATGCATGTTCATCGAATGGGCGATATCAATAATAGTGGCGACAATTTTGACGTTCTTGCTGTTGTCGCGAATATCGCGCACGAAACTTTTATCTATTTTCAGCTCCCGCGCAGGCAGGTTTTTCAGCGTCAGCATGTTCGAATAGCCGGTGCCGAAATCATCGATTGAAACGGTGATGCCCATCCGGTTGAAGTCGTTAAGGATGTCGATGCTGCGCTCAAGATTACGCAGGGCAGTACTTTCGGTCAGCTCAATGGTCAGGCGCGACGGCGGTACCGCGTGACGAGCCAGTGCCCCGCAAATGGTGTCATAAATATCGAATTGCTCAAACTGCGCCGCAGAAAGATTAATCGACAGACTCCAGTCCTGATGGCCCTGATCCCCCCATTGACGCAGCTGCATACAGGCCTGGTCAATAACCCAATAGCCGACCGGAATGATAAGACCGGTGTTTTCCAGCGTTGACAGGAACACGTCCGGCAGCAGGATACCCTTCGCCGGATGACGCCAGCGCAGCAGCGCTTCGAAGCCGTGAATACTTTTATTTCCTGCGTGATACTTTGGCTGATACCACAGCTCTAACTGATCGCGCTCCAGCGCCTGAGTGAGATCTTGCAGAAACTCCGCGCCTTCCCAGGCTTTTTGCACCATATCAGGATGGTAAATCGCCCAGCCGTTTCGGCCCTGCTGCTTGATGTTGTACATCGCGGTATCAGCTCGCAGCTTCAGCTCCTGCAACGTTTTACCGTGCTGCGGGAACAGGCTGACTCCGGCGCTCAGCGACACCTGCAGAATTTGCCCGGCCTCGTAAAACGGACGGCGAACGCATTCCACCATGCGCGCCACTAAATCTTCGACGTCACCCTGTGTGGCGTCCGGAACCAGCAAAATAAACTCATCGCCGCCCAGGCGGGCGAGGGTCATTTTGGCTGAAAGGCAGGCGCTGATGCGGTTGGCGACGGACACCAACAGGTGATCGCCGACGTGATGCCCCCATGCATCATTCACCAGTTTGAAACGGTCCAGATCCATAAAAATCAGGGCAAATGGCGAGTGAGTCACCTGCGATTGTTGCAGGCAGGCTTCGAGACGTAAATCAATCTGGCTACGGTTCGCCAGACCCGTCAGGCCGTCAAAACGTGCCTGCTGTTCGAGCTGTTGGTTGAGCAGCTGCAGATTCTCCGTAAGCCGGTTGGTTCGCAGCTGTGAATCAACCATCGAGATTATCAGCATCACGCCGAGGATGGCCAGGGTTGTGGCCGATACCCAAATGGACAGCCCGAGCTCGCTCACGCCACCGGTCATGGCCATATTGTGGCTCTGATCCTCGAATTCTGCGGCACTCATGCCTGTGTAGTGCATGGCGGCGATGGCGATGCCCATCACAACCGCTGCGGTCATACGATTAATCAAAGCACCTTTGCTGTTGAGTCGCAGACTGAACGCCAGCCACAGGCCGACTCCGGAGGCGACAATGGCGATGATTATTGATAGCGCCACCAGGCCGTAATTCCAGCTAATGTTGTCATGCATCATCAGCGCAGCCATGCCGACATAGTGCATGATAACCACGCCGCTACTGAGAATGGCGGTGGCGAGGCACAGACGTTTGAGAGATAACACATTGCCGTTAACAGCAATATTGATAGATAACGTCGCAGCAACGACTGCCACCAGTAATGACACTGCTGTTATTGCAAAGTCATAATGCATCATCATAGGCATTTTCATCGCCAGCATGCCAATAAAATGCATCGACCAGATCCCAATTCCCAGCGTTGAACCGCCGGCAAGGCGCCAGAAAAGTGCAGCTTTTTTATTGGAAGCAGCAATCTTTGCCGCGCTGTCCAGCGCCACAAATGACGCAATAAAGGCGACTAAAAAGGAAATGCCGACCAGAACCGGGTCCCACGAAACATACAGCATCATGCAATCCACTTCTTTTTAAGATTGTTAAAGCAATGTAACAGTAAATCCTTGGGCGATGCTAATGAAATAAAGGAGAAGAAATGCCGTATTTCTGCCGATTGGATCTGCCATTTTGATTTTTTACTGAAAGGTAAAAAATATCGCGCAGGAAGTACACTAAGGCTTAAGTATCACTTAACTGTTATGCAGTGGCAGTAAAATGAAATGCGATTTGTGAGGTTGTTTGGGCGATAAACTATCGCATTGTTGGCGTGAAATGTTAATTTTTAGGAGAAGGTACTGGAAAGCTACTGATGTGTCAGATAAACCATTCGCCAAAGTCAAACTCACCATCTTTAACGGTGAATATTAATTTGTAATGGGAATTATATTGAAATGGTGAAAGCAACTGCTATAACCATATCACCCCTCCGAGTATCTCTGTGAGTCTGATTATGTTAAGAAATATTAGTGTCAGAACATTCATATTGATGTTTTTACTGGTGGTTTTCTTAATTGTCGATATTTTTGCTGTTCTGTTATCTGCGAGCGTAGCGGTAATGGTCATGTTTAATATTTCATGGCTGGTGGCGATATCGTTGTTATGGCTTTATATGACTAAATATCTGGTGACGCCAATTAATGCGGTAAAGCGCAGTATTGATGAAGTCACGTCAGGTAATTTATCGGTGTATATCCCTGAGTTTGGCAATAACTGCGCCGGACGATTAATTCCAGGCATTAATAGTCTGTCGACAAATATTTCAACGCTGGTATCGGAGATCCGCGCGTCGTCACAAACTGCGATGACCTTGTCTGAGCAACTGGCGAATCGTAGTGCAGAGCTCTCGGTGACATCAGAACAGCAGTCTGCAACCCTGATGCAGACCGCTTCCAGCATGGAAGAGATCGCCGCCAGCACCAAAAACAATGCGGAAAATACCCGTCTTGCCAGCGGGCGTGCGGGCGATGCTACGCTCTGTGCCCGTAAAGGCGGTGAATTGATGGGCGAAGTGGCGACCAATATGCAGTCTATTACCGACTGTGCCCGTCAAATGACGGAAATTATTAGCCTGATTGACGGCATTGCGTTCCAGACTAATATTCTGGCACTTAATGCAGCGGTAGAAGCGGCGCGGGCGGGCGACCACGGAAAAGGATTCTCTGTGGTGGCTGGTGAAGTGCGAAATCTGGCTCATCGCAGCGCCGAGGCGGCGAAAAATATTAAAACCCTGATCAGCGTCACCAGCGATAACGTGACCCAGGGGGCCAGTATTGTTGCCGAAGCCGAGAAGAATATGCAGGACATAGTTTCCGGCTCCGGATTATTGAGTAACCTGATGGAGCAAATTTCCTGCTCGACGCTTCAGCAGGAGAAAGGGATTGAACAAATAACGCAGGCATTATCTGAGCTGGAAAAAGTGACGCAGAGTAACGCGGCGGTGGTAGAGGAATTAGCCGGTTCGTCAGATGTTTTAAAACATCAGGTTGTCGAGTTGCAGACCCGGACACGAAATTTCCGTCTCGGCAACGATGCGTCAGCGCCAGTCACTCCGGCGATAACGCCACAGCCAATGCCTGCGGCAGCAATCGGCACTGACAGAAACTACTGGCACTCGTTTTAACGGCACATAAATCTCGCTTAACGGGTCTGCTTTGGCAGGCCCGTTTTATTTCGCGCTGCCAATATTTCATTCTTGTTAACGATTTGCACATTGCGCTGCGCATCGGCCTGCCAGATAATTCTGCTTTCATGAACAAATTCAGTGCGATGCCGGTGCGGCATTTTGCGTATTGCCCTTGCGGGGCTAGACTTCATTGCATATTCAGAAGATTAATGGAGGCGTTGTGGAAGCCATTAAGGGAGCCGATGTGAACGTACCTGATGCGGTTTTTGCCTGGATGCTGGACGGAAAAGGCGGGGTTATCCCGCTGGATGATGACAGGGCTATCGATAAAGAGACCCCGTGCTGGCTACATCTTAACTATACCCATCCTGAAAGCGCAGAATGGCTGGCGACGACACCCCTGCTACCAAACAGTGTGCGCGATGCGCTGTCAGGCGACAGCCTTCGCCCTCGTGTAACCCGCATGGGCGAAGGGACGCTGATTACGCTGCGCTGTATCAACGGCAGCACTGATGAGCGTCCGGACCAACTTGTGGCGATGCGTCTGTATATGGACGAGCGACTGATTGTGTCGACTCGTCAGCGTAAAGTGTTGGCGCTGGACGACGTGGTAAAAGATCTGGAAGAGGGCACCGGCCCCACCGATTGCGGCGGCTGGCTGGTAGATGTCTGCGATGCCCTGACCGATCACGCCAGTGAATTCATTGAGGAGCTGCACGATAAAATCATCGACCTCGAAGATAATCTGCTCGATCAGCAAATTCCCCCGCGTGGCTTTCTGGCTCTGTTGCGTAAACAGCTGATTGTAATGCGCCGCTATATGGCGCCACAGCGAGACGTCTTTGCGCGTTTAGCGAGCGAACGTTTCCCGTGGATGAATGACGATCAGCGCCGCAGAATGCAGGATATCTCTGACAGACTTGGCCGTGGGCTGGATGAAATTGACGCCTGTATCGCGCGCACAGGAGTGATGACCGATGAGATCGCGCAGGTGATGCAGGAATCCTTATCGCGCCGAACCTATACCATGTCACTGATGGCAATGGTGTTTCTGCCCAGCACGTTCCTGACGGGGCTGTTTGGCGTTAACCTCGGCGGCATTCCGGGCGGCGGATGGCATTTCGGCTTTTCGCTGTTCTGTATCGGGTTGGTGGTGCTGATTGGTGGTGTTACGTGGTGGTTACATCGCAGTAAATGGTTGTAAGAAATAGGCTTTATGACAACTTATGCGCCTAAAAACACCGCCAAATTTGAGCGAGGTCAATAAACGCTATACCCATTCAGGGCAATATCTTTCTCGCAGGTGAATGCAACGTCAAGCGATGGGCGTTGCGCTCCATATTGTCTTACTTCCTTTTTTGAATTACTGCATAGCATAAATTGATTCGTACGACGCCGACTTAGATAAGTCGGCTTTTTTTTGCCTCATACTCCAGAACAACTACCCTTAAAGAACACACAAAGAACTGGAGGCAAAAATGACGTGGCGACTCAGCGACCCAATTCCCACCGATCCCGTGCCAGTACCTGACCCCATTCCACGACCTCAGCCGCTGCCCGATCCGCCTGGTGATCCAGACCCGCATCCGATTATCGATCCGCCGCCGTTTGGCTAGCAAACGGACATAAAAAAGCCCTCGTGTAGAGGGCTTAATCATTGATTGCGGGCTTATTTGATTTCGACGATATCGAGACGGTTAGCAATAATATCCGTTTCTTCATCTTCCGGCTGCCAGCCAGCAGGCTGCAACGGGATTTCTTCTCTGTCGAACGCCAAATCGCCGCCGTTCACTACTTCTGCACCATGTTTCAGACCTTTAAAGTCAAACAGTTCGGTATCGCACAGATGCGAAGGCACCACGTTTTGCATCGCGCTAAACATGGTTTCGATACGGCCAGGGTAACGTTTGTCCCAGTCGCGCAGCATATCGCCAATCACCTGACGTTGCAGATTAGGCTGAGAGCCACACAGGTTGCACGGAATGATCGGATACGCTTTCGCTTCGGCGAAACGTTCGATGTCTTTTTCGCGGCAATAGGCCAGCGGGCGAATGACAATGTGCTTTCCGTCGTCGCTCATCAGCTTCGGTGGCATCCCTTTCATTTTTCCACCGTAGAACATGTTCAGGAAAAGCGTCTGCAGGATATCGTCGCGGTGATGGCCGAGGGCGATTTTAGTCGCGCCAAGCTCCGTGGCGGTGCGGTACAGAATGCCGCGGCGCAGACGTGAGCACAGTGAGCAGGTGGTTTTGCCTTCCGGGATCTTCTCTTTAACGATGCCGTAAGTGTTTTCTTCGACAATCTTATACTCAACGCCGAGCGTCTCGAGATAAGCCGGAAGGATGTGTTCCGGGAAACCTGGCTGCTTCTGATCGAGGTTAACCGCGATCAGGCTGAAGTTCACCGGCGCGCTCTGCTGCAGGTTGCGCAGAATTTCCAGCATCGTGTAGCTGTCCTTACCACCGGACAGGCACACCATAATGCGATCGCCTTCTTCAATCATGTTGTAGTCGGCAATGGCTTCACCCACGTTACGGCGCAGGCGTTTTTGAAGTTTGTTCAGGTTGTACTGGTCTTTCTTACTCGTTTCTTGATTTTGCGACATGTAATGATGGCTCTGGTCGTAGGTAAATGGCAGCCAGCGTCAGGAGCACTGACGATCACCGGGATCATTGATGGATTGTAGCAATAATCTGCGGCTGCCCTATCGAAAGTCTGGCGTGTATGGTACGGATTACAGCACCGAATACCAGCGTGATTTATGTCGCAATGCGTTTACTTACCGGGTTTTTTGATTTCGCTGATTGGCATCATCAATTCTTTCAGCAGCGCGTAGCGTTGCGCTGGGGTCAGATACAGCGGACCAAGGCGATTGATACCCGTAGGCTCTTGCAGCCAGGTGGCTTTGAAATTGAGAAGCAAGGTATGAATACTGTTCATGATTTCGTCTCCTGTTGTGATGAATTCACTTTAGAACAGTAAAACCGGAAGAGAATAGGATGGTATTAAAAATATAGTTCCGGGTTTGTTGCAGCAGGCTGAAAGTGAGCAATAAACAACCAGGTAACAATCATTTTTATCCATATTGTGCGATAGAAAAAAGATTGAACTTATCCGTCACTGTTACATTTTAAATGGTCGTTTCTTTCTCAATGGGGTAATAAAGGGAACTTGCCAGACAAACCGCTGACACTTTTCGGGAAGAAAAAAGACCAATTAAGTTCATTCTCAGCCTCAACGCGATTTCTGATTGTATTTTTCGGGCATAAAAAAACCCGCCGTTAACGGCGGGTTTATTACAACAAGCTTCGACTAAATTAGAACTGGTAAACCAGACCCAATGCTACAACGTCGTCAGTGTTCACGCCGTTGTCTTTGGTGAAGGTGTTGTCGTCCAGCAGGTTGATTTTGTAATCAACGTAGGTAGACATATTTTTGTTGAAGTAGTAGGTCGCGCCCACGGATACATATTTAACCAGATCCTGATCGCCAGCAGAGGTGCCGTCGACGTTGTTCAGTTCCTTACCTTTAGACTGCAGGTAAGATACTTCTGGACGCAGACCGAAGTCGAACTGGTACTGAGCAGTCACTTCGAAGTTCTGAGTTTTGTTCGCGATGGTGTTGTTGTATTCGCTGCCGTAAGAAGTCATGTTACGGGTTTCAGAATACATGGTCGCCAGGTAGACGTTGTTCGCGTCATACTTCAGACCAGCAGTCCATGCGTCAGCTTTGTCGCCGCCTGCAGTGGAGAAGTTGGTCTGATCGTTGGTACGGTCAGAAGACGCGTACGCAGCACCTGCGCTGAAACCAGCACCGAAGTCATAAGTGGTGGAGAGACCCCAGCCGTCGCCGTTCGCATTTTTCATGTTACGGCCGTTGCTGTTGTTGGTGCCTTCGCCAGAACCTGGGTTTTCGTTTTTACCCTGGTACTGAACTGCGAAGTTCAGGCCATCAACCAGACCGAAGAAGTCGCTGTTACGGTAAGTTGCAACACCGTTAGCACGGCCAGTCATGAAGTTGTCGGCTTTGGTGTAGGAGTCGCCACCGAACTCTGGCAGAACGTCGGTCCATGCTTCTACGTCGTACAGTACGCCGTAGTTACGACCGTAGTCGAATGAACCGTAGTCGCCGAATTTCAGACCCGCAAAGCCCAGACGAGTCCATGCCTGATCGCTGGAGCCTTCAGTGTTGTTTGCCTGAACGTTGTATTCCCACTGGCCGTAACCGGTCAGCTGGTCGGTAATCTGAGTTTCGCCTTTGAAGCCAATACGGATGTAGGACTGATCGCCGTCTGCACCCTTGTTATCGGAGAAGTAGTGCAGGCCATCGACTTTGCCGTACAGATCAAGTTTGTTGCCATCTTTGTTATAAATTTCTGCTGCGTGAACTGCGCCTGCAGTTAATAACGCAGGGATTACGAGTGCCAGTACTTTTCTTTTCATTTTAATAATCCTTTAAGCTGTTTTTATACTCTGCCTTCCTTACGGGAAGTAAGGCCATGCTAATGTAGAGATATCTAAAGAAGGTAAGCCTCAATTGTTACTATATGAGTAAAATCTAAATAAAATAATACAGCTGAAATCTTGATTGGTTTGGTGAATGAATGGGATGGAGACATTGATGGTGGGAATTATACAGGGGAAGTAAATCGATCTATTATGGCGTCGTTATATGCCTAATTTGCCACACAAATTGAGACGTTGCTGTGTGTCGTTATGTGATTTCTATATTAGTCAATATCAAATGACAAGCCCGAACAGATGTTCGGGCTTTTTTTGTTTATTTTTGGATTATGAGTGAGTATTAATCACTGGTTGACTTTTCCGCCTTACCGGCCATTTGCGCAAGGAAATCATAGCGTTTTTGCAAATCGGCTGCGGCGTCTTTCCACAGTTGTTCGGCCACCTCAGGCTGCTGTGCGTTCAGACGACGGAAACGCTGCTCTTTCATCAACGTGTCGGCGAGGGCATCTGACGGCGGACGTGAATCCAGTGCCAGCGGCAGTTTACCCTCATCAGCACGACGCGGATCGAATCGATACAGCGGCCAAAAGCCGGTAGCGGTGAGCTGACGCATCTGATCGTGGCTCAGAGCTAAATCATAACCATGTTCCTCACAAGGGCTATAGGCAATGATAAGCGACGGTCCCGGATACGCTTCCGCTTCCTGAATCGCTTTCACTGTCTGGTTAAGCTGCGCGCCGAGCGAGATCTGTGCCACATAGACATGCCCGTACATCATCATGCTCACGCCCAAATCTTTGCGCGATTTACGCTTTCCGTGCTCGCCGAATTTGGTGACTGCGCCGAGCGGCGTTGCTTTCGACGCCTGTCCGCCGGTATTGGAATAACACTGCGTATCCAGCACCAGAATATTGACGTTTTCCGTCAGACTCAGAACGTGGTCGAGACCGCCAAAGCCGATATCGTAAGCCCAGCCGTCGCCGCCAATCAGCCAGATGGATTTTTCCACCAGCGCATCAGCGTCGGTGAGCAGCTCCGTTGCGCCGTCCACGCCCTGTAAATGCTGGCGTAACGACGAGACCTGTTCACGGCGTTCTTCCGGCGTGGCTTCGGCGTGCAGCGCCTCGTTCAGCTCAGCCGGGAGTTTATCCGCGAATGTTTCGAGCAGGCGCATCACACGTTGGCGGTGTTGATCGACAGATAAACGGAAGCCCAGGCCGAATTCGGCGTTGTCTTCGAACAATGAGTTCGCCCATGCCGGGCCACGACCGTTAATGTCAGTGGTGTATGGCGTTGAGGGCAGGTTGCCGCCGTAAATAGATGAACAGCCGGTGGCGTTGGCGATCATCATTCTGTCACCATACAGCTGAGTCAGCAGCTTGATGTACGGCGTTTCACCACAGCCGGAGCAGGCACCGGAGTATTCAAACAGCGGGGTTATCAGCTGCGAAGTACGGATGTCGATACGTTCCAGTTTGGTTCTGTCGATTTCCGGCAGGTCGAGGAAGAAGTCATAATTCACTTTCTCTTCTTCAACGTGATCCAGGCGAGACATCATATTGATGGCTTTAATACTTGGATCCTGACGGTCTTTCGCCGGGCAGACTTCCACGCACAGATTACAGCCGGTGCAGTCTTCCGGTGCGACTTGCAGCACATATTTCTGGCCACGCATATCGCGGGATTTTACGTCCAGGGAATGCAGGCTCCCTGGTGCGTTATCCATATCCTCAGGTGAAACGACTTTGGCGCGAATGGCCGAATGCGGGCAGGCCGCGACGCAGTGATTACACTGGGTGCACAGATCTTCTTTCCATATTGGAATTTCTTCGGCGATATTGCGTTTTTCCCAGCGCGTGGTGCCGACTGGCCAGGTACCGTCCGGCGGTAGCGCGGAAACCGGTAACGCATCGCCAAGCCCGGCCAGCATCGCTGCGGTCACAGTTTTGACAAAATCAGGCGCGGCATCGGAAACCACCGGCGGGCGATTTGGACTGTTGGTATCGACCGGCTGCAGCGCCACTTCGGCCAGCAGTTCCCGCGCCATCGCCAGTGCCTGCCAGTTGCGTTCGACCAGCTCCTGGCCTTTGCTGCTGTAGCTTTTGGCAATCGCGCCCTGAAGTTCAATTAGCGCGCTGTCGCCCGGCAGTATTTGTGTCAGCTGGAAGAACGCCATTTGCATCACGGTGTTGATGCGCGCCGCCAGCCCACATTCGCGGGCGATTTTCGCCGCGTTGACGATATAAAAGCGGGCCTGCTTCTGATTCAGAACGGCCTGAACTTCACGCGGTAGTCGAGACCACACTTCCTCGACACTGTAAGGCGTGTTGAGCAGGAAAATCCCACCAGGCTTCAGGCGTTCGGCCATTTGATATTTGTCGATGAACTGCAGCTGGTGACAGCCCACAAAATCTGCCTGCGACACCAGATACGCCGAGCGAACCGGCTGCTCAGAGACGCGTAGATGCGACACTGTCAAACCACCGGCTTTTTTCGAGTCATACACGAAATAGCCCTGGGCGTACCACGGCGTCGAGTTGCCAATGATCTTGATATTGTTCTTGGTTGCCGACACGCTGCCATCGCTGCCCAGCCCGTAAAACAGGGCTTCGAGTTTGGCGGTAGACGGTAGCGTGTTTTCCGGCAGCGGCAGAGACAAATTGGTCACATCGTCGTAAATACCGACGGTGAAACGTGGCTTCGGTTTGGCGGCGCTCAGCTCGTTAAAAACAGCCAGCACGCAGTCAGGGCCAAACTCTTTCGACGACAGGCCGTAGCGGCCACCAATGACGCGCGGCAGCATTTCGCGCTCGCCGCTGTTAAAGGCTTCCGCCAGGGCGGTCATTACATCGAGGTACAGCGGTTCGGCATGAGCGCCAGGCTCTTTGGTGCGATCCATCACCGCCAGCGTTTTCACGCTTTGCGGGATCTCTGCCAGCAGATGAGCGGCGGAGAACGGACGATACAGACGCACTTTCAGCACGCCGACCTTTTCGCCGCGAGTCAGCAATTCATCAACCACTTCTTCGCAGGTGCCAATCGCCGAACCCATTAGAACGATAACGCGTTCGGCCTGCGGATGGCCGTAGTATTCGAACGGCTTATACTGGCGGCCGGTAGCGCTGGAAAAATCATTCATCGCCTGTTCAACGTGGCTGTAAACCGCGTCATACCACGGATTGGTCGCTTCGCGAGACTGGAAATAAGTATCCGGGTTAGCAGACGTACCGCGAATCACCGGATGCTCCGGGTTCAGCGCGCGGGTGCGGTGTGCGTCGATTTCGGCCTGTGGCAGTAGATTGCGAAGGGTGTCATCGGCCAGCGGCACAATTTTGTTGATCTCATGGGACGTGCGGAAACCATCAAAGAAATGAATGAACGGCACCCGGCTTTTGAGGGTCGCGATATGTGAAATCAGTGCAAAATCCTGCGCTTCCTGCACGTTAGCCGCGCTAAGCATCGCACAACCGGTTTGGCGCACGGCCATTACATCCGAATGATCGCCAAAAATAGACAGGGCGTGGGTTGCGACGGTACGCGCCGCGACGTGCAGCACAAACGGCGTTAGCTGCCCGGCCAGTTTGTACAGCGTCGGGATCATTAATAACAATCCCTGAGAAGAGGTGAAGGAAGTGGAGAGGGCGCCAGTCTGTAACGCGCCGTGAACCGCGGCAATCGCGCCCGCTTCAGACTGCATTTCCACCACCCGGGGCACGTCGCCCCAGATGTTTTTCAGCCCATTCCCCGCCCAGGCATCAGCCTGTTCCGCCATCGTCGAGCTTGGCGTAATCGGGTAGATGGCAATCACTTCGCTGGTGCGAAACGCCACCGACGCGCAAGCGCCGTTACCGTCTGTTGTAATCATATGGTTGGTCTCATTGCTTAACTATAAGATTTTCATGGCCTTTTGGCTGTATGTTGTACAGCCTGGGGCACCACTGGGGCAGTAGCAGGCATTTTTTGATTTAGTATCCCAACCTGATCTGCATTGTTCTCACTCATCCATGCTCCATATACGATGTAGACCATCTGAGCGTTCCGGTGCCCCATCTGAGTTGCTATAAACGTCGGGTTTGCCCCAACAGCTAATGCCCAGCATGCGTATGTGTGGCGGGACTGGTATGGATTTCGATATCTGATCCCGGCTCGTTTAGTCAATCCCTCCCAGGAGGAGGACAACGACGTTACTGAATAGTGGTTCGTTCCCGCCGGATTTTTTCTGGTGACCTCTGGGTTAAACACAAAGGTGCAGGGGTGAGTGCTTGAGCGTCCGTACTCGCGCAACTTCACTTCGACCTTTTTTTGTTTTCCCAGCCGGGTCAATTCAAGCTGGCTTTTCAGAGCTTCGATAGCCGGCTGGATCAAATGGATGATTCGATCAGTGCCAGAATCTGTCTTCGGCAGCGTGAATTCTTTCGCGCGCGTATACGTCCTTCTAACAATGATAGTCCCGGCTTTCAGATCTATGTCTTCCCAGGCAAGGGCACAAAGTTCACCATGTCTCATTCCAGTATAGACAGCGAGGGACCATAGATTCTTGATCTGCGGATGATTGGCTGCCTCTATCAACCGTACAAACTCATCTCTTTCTAATGGATCAGGCTCCGGCTTTGATTTCTTCAACAACGAAATCCCTTCAAACGGGTTCTTTTCGATATACCCATTTGATGCCGCAAACTGGAACATGCCACCAGTTATCACCATGTACCCATTAACGGTAGGTGCTTTTCGCCCCATTTTCGCCTTCTTCTGTCCGCCCTTCAGAAGGTGAGCGCCGGTCAGGAGTTCTTTTCGCAAGAACAAAAGATCTTCCTGGTTCACCGCTGAAATCAACTTCCTTGCTCCAAGCCAGTTCACCATAATTTTGATCACGGATTCGTAGCTACGCATCGTGTTGTTTGAGGTTTCCATCCTCTTCAGATCCAGCCACTTTTCAGACAGGTCTGACAGCGTGATTTCTTTACTCTGTAGGCCGAAATGACGCAGATTCACAGAGTCCGGAAACTGAGCCGCGTAGTTAAAACTTCCTGTCTTAATCGCAAAACAAACTGATGTCCTCAGCTCGCCAGCTATTTTTCTGTTTTTCGGTGTATCAGGCACGCCCAAGCTTTCGCGTATGCGCCTGCCTTTGTAATGGAAAACGATACGCAGTTTTCCACCGTGGTTTTCAACGCCGGTTGGATATGTTGGTTTTACCATTTGTCCTCCTGCGCCCAAGAGCTCAATTAGAGTAACCACACAGCAGGGCACATCAAAGGTCTATTCCCGGCTGTTTTGATATTTGATTCTCTATCCAGCGATCTACGGCTTCGCGATTATAGAGACACTCACTTGTTGGCTTTGGGACGCCGTCAGGGGACACATGTACGTATTCTCTGCCGACCATCCAAGATTCTTTTCTTGCTCTGAGAATGGTTCCTGGCTTTAAGCCAGTCACCGCGATCAGCACTTTTTCAGCTACCCATTTATTCGGAGTCAGCTGGATAATGTGTTCCATAGTCACCTCGGTTCAATGCAAGGCCACTACATCGGAAAGATACCGCAAAATTTCATGCAGGATTTTCCCGTGAGTAGCACTACCAGATATTGATTGGATGAATTTTCGCAAGTACGTAGATAAAAACGCCCGGACGAACCGGGCAAAAGGGATAACGGTGGCAGTGCTTTCGCACCCAATAGCCAGCTCATAACTGGCTATCAGTTGCGTCAATCGTCTTCATCCTCTTCCCAGTCATCGTCGTAATAAGGCGAGGCCAGAAGAGGGTTGGTAGCGGAAAGAATCTCGCCAGCTGCACCCTGGCGCTGAAGTCGGCGAAGCGCTTCGTATAGCTCGAAAGCTTCGGTTCGCTCATCACCAATCTCTAAGGTGCACGCTACTTTATGCGCCTCGGTGACCAGGGTTGATAGCTGGTTTCGGATGTCCTGGATGGTGCTCATAGTTCTCCTTAAGCCGCACGCTGGGCGCGCAGCTTCTTCAGGTGTTCTGCTGTTTCGATTTCTTCGGCGATCCGCTCGGCCTGAGCCTTGGTCAGCGGCTCGAATTCATGCTGAAAACGGCCCATGCTGGCGATGCAGGTGCGTCCGTTGCGGATGTAGTGGATGACTTCGTGGGTCGCGCGGAGGATTTTGCAGGGCGCTCCGTGGGGATCGGCGTACCAGGTATTAGGCTGGATTATCCTGAACATTGGCTGAGTCCTGATTGATCCTCAATTCCTCGCGGTATGCCGCAACCTCTTTAGCCTTTCTTTTCTGCTGAGGTGAAGGCTTCGCATGCTCCCAGACAAAAGGCCAGTTGCTTCCCCATACCTGCCAGCGTCTATTGCTGATCCGGTACGTGTTATTGATGTGGGCGCCAACCAGTCGCCGGGCTTTTCTGTTATCCATCACCAACCCCTCTGCTTATTCCGTAACTCGACAATCTGAAGGCATGCAACACACATCGTGCATCCCGGATACGCCTTCCTGCGCTCATCGCTAAGTGAGTCACCGCACTCTGCGCAATGCTCAGCTGATACGGCGTTGCGGTTGAGTCGGTGAGCGGCGAGGGCATTGTTACGTTGTAACTCTTCGGTTTCTGATGCTGAATCAATGATATCTGGCATATCAGTTGTCCTTTAAAATGCCGTTGACCCTGCCCATTTCAACGAGAAATCGGGAGAATGGCTGGCAGATTGCTTTTATCTGGTCGTAATGGCGCAGGATGATCGGCCTGGTGACAGAGTCGCGATTACCGACGAAATTGGAGGTGGCTCTTTTGCATTCGCCGATACATTTGCGAGCCTGACATCTAATGATGTTGTGCTGCTCTGGTGTCATTGAAGCAATCCCATATTGGCAAGCATTAACACGCATACAACGAAGCCAAGAGCCAGAAGCAGGCATTCAGTTGTTGTCATGCAGCCTCCGTTTTTACAACGTCGATTGCACAGCCGGGCAACAATTCAACCGCGGCGGTAGCGCATTGATTTCCCCAGTGATGCCAACCTGGTGCAGCGCTGCGGCTAAACAGCTCGATGCGCGGCACGTCACCGTAAAGCAACTCCAGCCGGTGGCGGACTTCCCATGGCTTTTCGCTGTGAGCGCCGAGAGGGCTGTACACTACCTGCTTAATTCCGGCATTCAGGCGTTCCAGGCCGGTGCCGCAGGTGGCAATAAGCAGGTCTTCTGTATTGGCCCGGGTATGGTTACCGCCATTCATGCGGGTCTCGGCGTTCAGCACATCGAGAAAGTCGTAGAAGTCGGTGATTTCAGCCTCGGACAGCGCCTTGTTAATGCGTATCTCGGTATTCTGATTCAGCTTCACCCATGTGAAGGCCTTCATCGTGCGAACGGTAAACCCCCAGGCCTCGGCCAGTTCGATTGCTTCCTGGTTATGCGTGCCGGTGTACCACATCGCCAGCACCGAGTTTTTAGCGGCAAGCTCCCACACTGGAAGACGCTTGATGTCGATCAGCTTCATGGTGGAGTAGTGGTCTGTGGCGGCACCATTGCTGATGGTGTTGCTGTAAGACCAGGGGGGATCTGCATAGATAAGAGAGTATTTTCCGGTCATTGCACACGCTCCGGGTCAATCCGATCCCAGCCATTCCGCTCGATGTTGGCCTGCAACCGACGTTCGGCGACCTCCTCAACGCTTCGACCTGTTAGCTCTGCCACCTTGGCGTTGTTGTGGCGCCAGAGCAGCGCCAGTTCATCTGGTTTCCAGTCCGTCATAGAACCGCCTCGAATTCGTTTATGTACAGGCCTGCAGCAATCAGGCGACTGCGGCGTGCTGCTTTCTCGATATGCTCTTGGCGTCGACCCTCTGCCGCATGAAAGATTGCGCGGCGAGTACATAACCGAGTCTTTGCTGTCAGTGACGTTTGCACGACATACCGTGCCGGGGTCGACATCGTGAAGTGCCGATCGACAATTCCGGTCTCAGTTATCCACGTAGGTGAAGCAACGATGTTTGCCACCAGGCCGCCGCCGCGAGTAAGCGTCCGGGCTACCCGGTTAAACTCGATGAGGGTAATGCCGAGCATCGCCGCCAGTTCGGCACCGGTTGCCTGGCCGCCGCGCTTGGTGATGAGCCAGGCCGCGCGCTCTCGCATACCTGATAACTTGCCAGGGCGGCCAGAATGCCGGTATTGAGGGACTCGTTTCATGCGGCGTGATCTCGATGGGTTATTTTTTCAATTTCCGCATCCAGTTCGGTGAGAAACTGAATCACCTCTGTTTCGATTTCCTTCGCCAGCACCTCATCCAAATTGATTCGTTTTTTGAAATAGGAGAGATTGGCGGGCAGGCGATCATCAAAGCTGACGAAGTCGCACCATTTGCGACCGGTACACATCATTTGCGCATGCATTTGCAGCATGTACTGCCGCTTTGGCTCGCCAGTTTTCAGCGTTTCAAGATGGGTCCAGGTGTTGGGGCACTTGATTTCGATAAGCCCGTCGTCGTTAACAAGTCCGTCAGGGCTAGCAGCGAATCCGGGTATTGCGGGGTGGTCCATGAGCCCAACTTCAGTGATTTCTGCATCGAACTCATTCAACGCGTACATCTCTCTCGCCACAGGCTCAAGTTCAGTGCCGCGCATCATCGCTGCATTAGAAAAACCTTCTTCAAGTTTCCCGGTCAGCCTCTGGCAAATTAACTCGGCCATGTAGTTATGCCGGCTGGCAGAGTAGCCCGACTTGGTGCGGGCCATAACATCAGCCAGGCGGCTGGCTGTGACCTTTCCACAGCGCGCGGCAAACCATTCTGGTGTACGTTGTTCCATTATTCAGCCTCCATCTCGACGGCATTGGCAGGTTCTGCGTTGTCGACAGCAAGACTCATGTCATACATGCGGCGTTTCTCAACTACGCCGATCACCTGTTTTTCTTCGGCGCTCAGCGCCACCCAAAACTCTTGATACTTAACAGTTCCAAGGCGCGCGGCAGACTCACCTTTCGCGATCAGTTCTGGCCGACGGCTGTCTGATTCATGACCCGCATGAACTTCTGCCGTTGTGCCTTCAATAACTCGTTCAGCTTCATCCTGGTCGAAAATGCCAGCGAATCCAAAGGCGAGGCGCGCACATTGGATCAGCGTTTTATGGCGGAGCATGCGGGTAGGGTGAGACTGCCATGGCTGTGTATTGCGCTTACACTCACCCATGTATTCAGTGACGATGGTGGGGTGCTTGCGATCCTTGCGGTAAATTTTGCAGGTGCATGCGCCTTCATCTTTGTCGTAGGAGAACTCCATGCCATCAAACTGTGGGTGCTCGTTGATAATGCGAGCCCATCCGTCAACCCCGACGACAGGGACAATTCCGCCTTTATCGGGGAATGCATAAATCTCTTTTGTCCATGGGTTGAGGCCGTACTGGTTAGCAACGATCAGCAGGGCAGTAAATTGCTCATCGGTAACGTTGCCGCCTTTGAATGCTGTATTCTTCAGCGTATTCATCAGGTCTGTCCCAGCATCCATTCCGAGGCGCGCGGCCAGTTTCCCGGCCATCGTTGAGAGTGCTGTGCTCATGTGGTTTTCCTTAAATTAAAACTGGCATGGCGCCCGGCGCTGCCATTCTTCTTCGGCGCGGGCGTAGCAAATGCGGGAGATGTAGTCGTTGTATATTTCCTGAGCCTCAGACCCAATCAGTGCGAGGCACGCCTCTTTCGAGATGAATAGGGAGCGCATTTGAAGCGGGTCAGTTGGAAACATGGCGATCAGCTCATTGGCCCGGTCGTCGATCCACTTCTCTTTCTCTTCGGTGAGCTGTTGCTCAACCCAGCGCCGTTCTTCGATTCGGTCGTAAGCTCGAAATGCGTTCATGGGCCACCTCAGTAATGAATTTTGGTGCGTGGAACCAGGCCATCTTTCAATGCCGTAAGCACTTCGATAGCTTGCTCGCGGGTCAGACTGGTATTGGCGGTGAGAGCGTTGACGATATCGGTGCCGACAGCTTTGCGATGCTTCACGTCGGCTTCACGTTTAGCCGTTTCATCAGCGATGCGTTTCTCTTCTGCCAGCCGGGCCGATTCCTTTGCTTCGGCTTCGCGCTTAATGAGATCAGCTTCTTCTTGCGCTTTGCGCTGCTCTGCCGCAATGGCTTCCTGCTTCTCGCGCTCCGCTTTCTCGGCTGCGGCCTTCTTGTCGGCCTCGGCTTTCAACTCGGCGGAGATACGGTCACGTTCAGCTTGCTCGGCCTGTGCTTTCAGAGCTGCTTCACGGTGAGCAGCTTCAGCGCGTTCTCGCTCTGCTTTCTCTTCAACTTCACGCTTGGCCTGCTCAGCAGCCTGGCGTTTCAACTCTTCTTCGTGAGCGATTCGCTGGCGTTCTACTTCAGCTGCTTCATCAGCCCTCTGACGGTCAATATCCTTATTCATCAGCAGCGCCATTTCGTGATCTGATTCAAACTGAATCGCGCGCTGTAAATCGATGTTTTCATTCATCACCAGCGCTTCAGTGTGCAGCGTATTCATGGCTTCCTCAGCCTTGATGCGCTCCTGCTCGACTTCCCACTCATCACGGGGCTTTAGAATTGCGTCACGAATGGCATCGCACTCACGGGTGAATAATCGCAACTCATCTTCAGCGGGCTTAACCTCTTCCTTCAATCGCTTGAGGTATTCGCGACCAGGCTTCTCAATAGCTGTTTTGCTGGACCCAACCATGCGCGCAAGGCTGCCAATACGGTCACGGCCTTGTTTAGTGGTAACGTCTGGCACTTCTTTAGCCAGCTCGCGGATTTGCTCGAGAAAGCTGTTGAGCCCTCCCGCGCTATATAGCATTGGCGCCTGGTCCGGTTTAATTTCGATGACTGTTAAATCCGTTACTTCGCTCATGATTACTCCTGATTTTGGCTGTGCGAATCCCGGCACCGTTCAGGCTGCCTGGTCGTTTAATGGGGTGAGTGTTAGTGAGTGGTGGTGCGACCGCGATACCACGGCATGCCAGCGGCTTTCTTCATTTCTTCGTTGGCTTCCATCCACTTGGCACCATCACCGTTCTGACGGGCTACGCGGGCCTTCTGCTGTGCCAGACGAAGGAGTGGGTGATTGATTGTCATCATTCCGATACCTCCGCCAGACGCAATTTGATTACCGGGATTAACGCCAGATAAATATTTCCATGATCGTTATCGCCATGGTGTTCGGTTACAGCACGCTCGAACTCATCAATCGTTCCGGAGAAGCAACCTCGACGCACAATAATGGAGTTATCTTTCTGTCGGAACGCAGTGAGAAAGCCATTTTCTGAGCCGATTGGGCCAACGGTGATCCAGTGCGCATCGCCGTACACCCGCGCATTGCCGTACACCCACGCATTGCCGTACACCTGCGCATCGCCGTACACCCGCGCATCGCCGGACACCCACGCATTGCCGTACACCTGCGCATCGCCGTACACCCGCGCATTGCCGTACACCCACGCATTGCCGTACACCCGCGCATTGCCGTACACCTGCGCATCGCCGTACACCCACGCATCGCCGGACTGATCCAGACATTCCTCTTTCTCTACCCAACCACCCACCTCGCCTTCACCAACATCACCAAAGGAGACAAGAGCACGTATGCGGAATAATTTTTTGCCGAAAAACTCTTTAGTTAATTCGGCGACGAGTTCGAATTTCTTGGTCATGGTTATTTCCTTGTGATGCCGATGACGCTCGGCTAACGGAACGAAATTGACTTCTGCGCTTAATCTCTGGCGGTGGATGGCCGCCGGTTGTCATAACTAAGCCGCCTCGGTGAAGCGACTGAGGTATGAAAAAAGCCGCTGATTAGGCGGCTTTGATTGCTCGAATTGTTGTCCAAGTTACGGAGTGCTCCGCCGTCAGTTTGAAGTGGCGCTCGCACTCATGGCATTTATGCTCTTCCTGGCAGGCGTCGTATGATTCATCGGTGGATATTTCAGCCTTACACCATGGGCAGTGAGCCTCATCTTCGTGCCAAAAATCCATCTCATCATATTCATCATCAGGAACGATCCGCGCTTCAGCTTCTGCGAGACGCTTTCTGTTAATCTGTTCCTGACAGTCATTGCAACGCCATCCGTCACTACAACCCCAAACAGCACCCATTCCATCAATGCCAGGTGATTTCGCTGCATGCTCTCTGTCTACGCCGCAATCAACGCAGACATCATGTTTATCACAGCGAACATAGGCCCATTTCTCAGGCGAGCCATTGCAACGATCACAACCCTCAACCCAATGCCAAACCCCATCAATTTCCTTTGAGTACCAGCTCCTTTCTGGTGGCGTGATCTCAAAGTCGCACTCCTGGATGCACTTCCCGCCCTGGACAATCCGCTTTCCGAACATCTGAACTCTGCCACTTCTGACCCGTTCAATTCCTGAGAAGAGGCGAGGGTCGTTAATGACACCCCGGATAATCTCCCCATCAATTCGTTTACACATACCCTTACCCTCTGTAGTTACCCGCTTATGCGGGAGAAATGCTTTGGTGGTGTGCAATGGGGCTTGAACCCATATACCGTCTGGCCAGCCGGATGAGATAACCTGTGTTGCGAACATTGGTTAGTGCTCAACTCCCTCTGCTGAGGGCGCTCTATCCAATTGAGCTATACACACCCCAAAACATTCCTGCTTTGGTGCACCCGACGTTGTCCGCCGCCTGCCCAGGTATGACGTGACCCCTTAAGGTCCGGTGATAGCCAGGGAACTGAGTTATGCGAATCTCTCCGCTCAACCTCGAATGCAAAACTGATTGTTAATGAGCAGGCGACTTGCTGTCCGCCGCGACTCTATTGCCGCATCGCTGTGTTGTCGCGATGAATAAACAATACTAGCGGTATTAATATAAAGCAATACTGGCGGTATTATTAATTCTCGGGAAGGTATTAATTTGCTGAAAGTTAAGAGATTTTATTTTCAGTTGTTATGCATGGTATGCTCGAAAAAACATCATTGAGGACATGTGATGGATAGAAAGGAGTGGGTGGATGGTCTCCGTTGGCTAAGCTCAGAGCAGATTGTGGATCTTCACTTCAAGCTGCAAGAAAGAATCAAGGAGCACTACAAACTTCGCGAGTCTGGAAATCACCTTGAGCGCGCAATTCAGTTTTGCGAACAACAGATCGCATTGGCTGAACTGGCTTTACCTGCCTTGAGGACCAAGCACGATAGGCAAGCAAAAGAATATGAAAACTTAACTGGGAAGAAATATCCCATGGAATTCTATGAGCCCAGTCACCATGGTTATCGTCAATTGATCGTTATTATGAAGAAACGTAAAGATATGGGCAGGGTAGTAGAGTTGGAGGAAAAAAGGGATGCAGAAGGATGGCGGCAGTAGGGCATGAAAACCCCGGCGTGTAGGCCGGGATCAGCGCTTAGTCTGCCCAGCCAGATTTCGTATTAATAGCAGACTCGGACATTGTGTATTTCTGAACGGTATCATCCTTGAAGAGAATGGTTAGCTCTTTCTTCGTACCGTTGGTTCCGTTGTGGAACAGGCCATAGAACGGAATATAAGTAGTCCCGTCTATTTTTACCTTGGCAAACGAGTACTTCCAGATCTCATTTCCACCATCAGTGTATGAAACATTATCCGGAGAACCGAAGAAAGTTTTCACCTCAGGTTTAGTGGTTTTACCCTCATGAATCTTTGCCTGAACACTAGTTTCAGTTTCTTTGCTTAATTGCTTGTTACCTGAAGACGCACACCCTGCCATAGTTGCTGCGATCATCACAGCCATAACAATCTTTTTCATTTTTATGTTTCCCGCTTGTTGCAATCGGAAACATCCTAGCACGCTAATTATTTTTGTAAAAATGCAGGGTTGTGAACTGCTTGGCATTATTTTATCTAAAGTTTTTTCTAAATCAGCCGTAGCTTGGTCTCTATTGCCACGCCTATTATTCTGCAATTGCCGTTTATCGGTACAAGTGGCCACTGTGGATTTAAGCCCTTCAAGTACTTTTGACCACCATCGATAACCAGCTTCTTGAACGTCGCTTCGTTTGAATCAGATAGCTTCGCAATCACTAAGCTTCCGTTGATCGGCTCACGTCCTGTATCAAACAATACGAATGTACCCTCCGGGATGCTCAAGCCAGCTGGAGCTGTCATTGAGTCACCATCTACCAACAACCAGAATGCATCACCCTGGATGTGTGCATCCGATTCAAGCCAAATATCAATGTCCTTTAGAGAATACGCTTCAACAGCTTCACACCAAGACCCGGCCTGAACGCTGCTAATTACAGGGTATTTCCCGCTTGGGGAGTATTTTCCTGCATAAGAGATATTCGACTCTGCAACTGAAGAAAGCCCTATCGCGGAAAGCTCTTTTGAAAGAGCAGGGCTGAAATCTTCTACTGGCACTTGAAGCATGCGAGCGAATGCAGATGCGACCTGAAGATTAAGGGGATTCCTTCCATTCAGGTAATGGCCCACAGCTCCTTGGGTAATATCCAGTTCGTCAGCAATCGACTGCTGGGTTACGCCGAGCAGCTTCTTCTTCGCCTCGTATATGGCCTTAAGTCGCTTTGCGTCTTCTGCCTGGGCTGGGGTGATGTCTTTTTTCTTTTCCATATTCAGATAGTAATACCTGAGCTATTAAATTAAAAATACCGGCGGTATTGCATGTTTTAATACTTATGGTATTGTTTGATTAAGTCATGCCACGGAGCAACACAACATGAAAATTTCCCTTGCTGAATATGTCGACGAAGTAGGTCAGGCAAAAGCAGCAATTGCCATCGGTGTTCACCAGACGGCAATCAGCAAAGCCATCCGAGTAGGGCGCCAGATTTATGTCAACAAACTGCCTACCGGTGAGGTAAAGGCGATCGAGTATCGCGAATTCCCACATAGCAAAAAGCAGGACGATTAAGGAGTTTCAATGCAATCACTTGCGTTTCAACACAATACCGGATTCGTTCCGGCAACGATGATAAATCGAGATCAACTCAAAAATGATGCTGGCCATGATGCCATTCGCGATGCGGTTCGTGCATGGGCGGCATCCGCAGGTCAGGATGTTGTCTCGGCCCACATCGTCGAAGAGTGGCGCCAGCAAGGCGGGCAGGGTATCGAGTTCCCGGATGATCACAGTCGCGCCCGTCAGAAACTATTCCGCTTCCTGGATAACCGTTTCGATTCAGAGCAATACCGCGACAACGTTCGCCAGATGACACCGGCTATTCTCGCCGTTTTGCCGCTGCAACACCGAACTCGTTTGATTGGTGCCGACTGCAAGCTGGCACGCCTGGCCGAAGCTGAGAAGGAAGTCGCTGAAGCTAAGCAAGCGGTCATTCTGGACGCGCCAGAGCATCAGAAGCTGAAAGAGGTAAGCGAGGGCATTGCGTCGTTGTTCAGGCTCATGCCGGAGCAGGTAGGACCGCTGATGACGATGGTGACAACCATGCTGGGGACTATGTGATGGGAAGTATCAAAAAGGCGAAAGCCCCTCTGCGCGAACAGAAAGGGCTCTCAGGTGCAAATCGTTGCGTACTCATTGCAGGAGGAATAATGGCAAAAAAATCTCGCCATTACCAGGCCGCTGTACATAAAAGCATTACTCGCGACCACTTTATCCGCTCCGTGAACCCGGCGGTGGCAGTGAAGTTGCGCGCCATCCTGGAAGATCTGAAACGTAAGGAGAGTGAGCGTGGGTAACGTATCCAATTTAGCCGAAGCCAGAGAGGCCAGAAGGCTCCAACAACCGCGTCAACAAGGCGGTAAGGGGTTTGCCTTGCTGCACCGTAAAATTATGGATGTGCCGTTCTACAAGGATGCTGAGGCGGCTCATTTATGGGTCCATCTGCTTCTTCGTGCCAATCACGAGCAGACATTGGTATCGACCGATGTTGGTGATGTTACCTGCGAGCGCGGAGAATTTATCACCGGCCGTAACACCCTGGCCATTGAAACTGGACTGACACCTGATCGGGTAAAATCATTGCTTCGCAAGTTCCAGCATCTGGGCATGATCACCACCAAATCAAACAACCGTTTCACTGTTCTAAAAGTGGTCAAATATGACGAATATCAGTCAAATTTTTGTCCAGCCGATGTCCAGCCAGTGTCCAGCGCAAAGCCGCATGATTCATGGCCTAAGGGCGCATCGTGTCCAGCCGATGTCCAGCCAGTGTCCACAGATAACAATATAACTAATAACTCTCTTACTAACGTAAGAGAGAGTGCATCTCCATCGAAGAATCCAGACCAGAAAAAAACGCCTCTCAGCTGTGAGCAGGTCGTCGATATTTACCGCGCTGTTCTGCCAGAAGCTCAGGGCATAAACATCCTGACTGAAAAACGCCGCAATCTGATCCGCTCATTCTGGCAGAAGGCCAGCAAGGTTACTCGCCAACTCGATGGTCATGGGTTCACGTTGAACGACTGGGAGGTTTACCTCCGGTATATATCCACCAACTGCCGCTGGATGCTGGAGAACCGCCCGGATCAGCGCACCGGCCGCACCTGGCGCCGCAAGTCACTTGAGTACTTCCTGAACGTTGACGTGTACGCAAAAACTCGTGAGGGGGCCTGTGATGACCTCTGATCTCATGACCGTACCTCAAAACCTCGAAGCGGAGCAGAGTGTTATCGGCGGCCTGTTACTCGACGACAACAGCAGCGAGCGCACCCAGAAGGTTCTGGCAATGCTCAAGCCGGAGTCGTTCTACAGTCGGGCTCACCAGGTGATTTTCGCCGAGATGCGGCAGATGCATCGCGACAACAAGCCGGTAGACGGCCTGACACTGTACGACGCACTTGAAAGCAAGGGGCTTACTGCGCAGGTAGGAGGATTCGCCTACATCGCTGAGCTGTCGAAGAACACACCCAGCGCCGCGAACATCGTCGCCTATGCGCTATCGGTCCGGGAAGCTGCGATGGAGCGCTACGGCATCCAACGTATGACCGAGGCTACCGAGCTGCTGTTCGCTCGTAACGGGATGACGGCAACTCAGAAGTATGAGTCCATCCAGGGAATTTTCACGCAACTCTCTGACCATGCAAAAACCGGAAGTCGCCGCGGGCTGCGCTCATTTGGCGAAGTCATGGAGGATTGGGTTGAGGATCTGGAGAAGCGTTTCGACCCATCTGGAGAGCAGCGCGGAATGAGCACTGGCATCCATTCTCTTGACCGAATGTTAGCCCCTAAGGGCCTGGTGAAAGGTTCGCTTTTCGTTATCGGTGCTCGCCCAAAGCAAGGAAAAACAACTCTCTACGGGCAGATGGCAATCAACTGCGCGATACGCGAGAAGAAACCTGCGCTGCTGTTTAGCCTGGAAATGCCAGGTGACCAGATTCTGGAAAAACTGGTTGGCCAGAAGTCTGGAATCAACCCGAGCATTTTCTACATGCCAGCAACCGAAGACGCCGATGACAAGTATCAGGGTGACTACGACGGCGATTTCAAAAAGGCGATAGATATAGCGGGCAGGCTAAGTGAAATCGACATGCTCTATATCGATGACACGCCCGGGTTATCACTGGCTCACATCGTTAGTGAAAGCCGCAGAATCAAGCGTGAAAAAGGTGTTGTGGGGATGATCCTCGTCGATTACCTGACCCTGATGACCGCTGAGAAAGCCGATCGCAACGACCTGGCCTACGGGATGATTACGAAAGGGCTGAAGAATCTGGCGAAAGAGCTTGGATGCATTGTGGTGCTGCTGACGCAGCTCAACCGAGAACTGGAAAAGAGGACCAACAAACGACCTCTTCCAAGCGACTCGCGCGACACCGGGCAGATTGAACAGGATTGTGATTACTGGGTCGGGATACACCGAGAGGGCTCGTTTGACAGCAGCGTTCCTCCAGGAGAGACAGAGCTCCTGCTGCGACTTAACCGCCACGGAAACACTGGCGTTGTCTATTGCGACCAGAGAAATGGAGCGATTTACGATTGCAATCAGATCGACGCAGAAGAGAAACGTCGTTCCCGCGAAGAAAAACCAACGAAGAAAGGTGGATTCTGATGATCACCCTGAAAGAGCAAGTTAAACAAATCATCCACTCCCAGCCGATAACGCTCCGCCGGGAAATTATCAGCCAGTTACATGTGTCATCGAAAACACTGACGCACTATCTGCATCAACTGGTTCGTGATGGTGAAGTGGTGCTGTATCGCGGACGAGGCTACTTCAAGGACGACAGCGCATACGACAACTGGCATACGGATAACCGCCGCCGATTTGGCGCAAAGGCTGGAGCAGCGCTTCGCTCGCGGACCTGCAAGCAGTCCAGTGGCGAGAACGCCATATTCAACGAATGCCGCCAAAGTGGGGCGATGCAGCGAGTTTTGATCGTGTACGGGAGAGCGTCAGCATGAAAATTTACATCGCAGGGCCAATGACCGGCTACTCAGACTTTAATCGCCCGATGTTCAACCTGGTAGCCAGTCATATTGCCAATGATGGGCATGTTGCGCTTAACCCGGCAATTCTGCCAAACGGACTAACCCAGTTTCAGTATATGGACATCTGCCTGGCAATGATCCGCTGTGCTGACGCCATTCACATGCTGCATGGGTGGCAAGAGTCAGAGGGCGCGGTGGCCGAGCGTGCGCTGGCAATGAAACTTGGCCTGAAAATTAGTTACCAATTCGAGGAAAGCGCAGCATGAACATGACAATCGAACAAATCACAGCTGCGTATCCGAACGTAGCGAAACTGGAATCACAGGCTGGACGGGAGTTGCTGGCGCAGGTTATGGGGCAGTTGAGCGCGCTGGCTGCGGAGAATGCGGGATTGAGGTCAGCGGCTGAATTCGCGACAGCGCCTGATATGTGGATTGAACAGGCTGACGGCATGCTGGATTACCGATATTGCGAGTGGTATGTCGATGTACTGAATGCTGCTATGACAACACCAGCAACGGACGCTTTCCTGGCTGAAGTGCGGGCAAGTGTCATTCCAGAAGGTTACGTGCTTGTCCCTCAACAAATCTTCCTTGACCCATCCGATATTGAGTCTATTTGCTCACAATGTGGTGACGGACATGAATCCGGGTACGGTGATTTTACTGACGGACTGCTGTGGGTTGGCAACATTCAATGCGACGACGGCAGCATTGTCCATGGCCTGCATATCTCGTCAGCAGATTACACAGAGGAAGGTGGCATGACTATTTCCGAGTTCGACGCCGAACTTCGCCAGGGAGCAGCACTATGAGCACTGTAATCAATAAAGAGCTTCATATCACCATGCCCGACGGTAGCGTCTGGGCGGTTCCAGTTCAGCTAATCGCAACAAACCGCGCTGATTATTACGCCAAAGAGTTCGGCGGAGATATCAGTCGAAGCCTGGCAGAAGACACGCTTCCGTTATTCCACATGGATGACTTTGAAATAGAAGACTGGGCCATCAACAACATGAACTGGAGCGATGTTCAGCATGCGGCACGCTGTGTGTCAGCAGCTGGCGACGTTGATTACCAGGAAGGCTGGGTGAATGGCGATAAGAGCGTGGAGGTCGCCAAATGAGCATGACTAAGACGGATAAGCAGGCGTTACGCGCCAAGGCGGAAATGGCTACACAGGGCGAATGGTGGATTGACTCTCACGGTTCCGCGATGGTGGCGTTCCCCAGCACAACTGAAGTTCTGGTGGTGTTCGTTACTGACTCTAATGCTATGGGTCCAGCGGTTCGGCATGAAGACACTGGCAATTTGTCTCACTGGCGCAACGATAACGATGCATCTTTCATCGCCGCAGCCAATCCTGCCACAGTTCTGGCGCTGCTGGATGAGCTGGAGGCAGGCATGGCGC
Source organism: Scandinavium tedordense (assembly GCF_024764965.1). Taxonomy (NCBI): domain Bacteria; kingdom Pseudomonadati; phylum Pseudomonadota; class Gammaproteobacteria; order Enterobacterales; family Enterobacteriaceae; genus Scandinavium; species Scandinavium tedordense. The sequence goes on from NZ_JALIGG010000058.1 coordinate 350,767, forward strand.
AGGGGCAACAAAGCAAGGCTGCGGTCGCCACTCTGGAACATCACGGATTTACCTGGCATGGCGGTGAGCAGTGGAAGCCACCACTCGGCCTTCCACCTGAGTTCGTCAGCAATGACCGTGCGGAGCTTCAGGAATACCGGAAAGCGGAAGGCGTGCCGGTGGCGTGGATGTACGATGGCGACAGAGCGCTACCACCGCCGTTTATTCTGGGCCCGACCGACCCGTCGGAATACTGGAAAGTGGAATATCAACCGCTATACGCAACCCCACAGCCATCCCCAGCAGTAGGGGTTATGCCGATAGCTTTCTTTGATGGCGATATTTCACCTGCTGACGCCGAGAAACTGACAGCGGTGATTCGTGAATTCAATGAAGACACGGAGCGACCAGCAGCCAAAATGGCTCGGATTATTCGTGAAAACCCGCACCCAAAAAACATGTGCGATATGCCAGCAGTAGAGGCGATGCCGGTAGTGCCTTCTTTTGAAGAGTGGCTTGCTAACACACAACAGAAGCCGCTCGGATGGGTGAAAGAAGCGATGCAAGAAGCCTATGAAGGCTGCCGCGCCGCAATGCAGCAACCTGTAAGTAATCGTGATGAGTTGCCAGAAGAAACCGGCTCATTGCTGCAGTTACGCAATCTCATTCGCCAGCGCCATGCTGAGTGGTCACAGGCCACGTTCGGCGATGTTGGCCCTGTTGGCCCGCTCAAGCACCTATCGAAAGAAGCGCTTGAGGCCGCAGCCGAACCAGGCGACCTGAGTGAGTGGGCTGATATGCAGTTTCTGTTGTGGGACGCACAGCGCCGCGCCGGTCTCAGCGATGGTGAAATCACTGCAGCGATGGAAGAAAAGCTGAAGGTGAATATGGCGCGCCAGTGGCCAGAGCCGAAAGACGGCGAACCGCGACAGCATATCAAAGCAGCACCGCAGCAGGAGGTGAAGCGAGGCCAGGGTTGTAGATAACCAGCATTTATTGACCATATCCAACCCTGCAATAGACTTAGCATTGTGGGGTTTTTATTTATGGGGCTTTGCATGAACACAGAAAAATATATCTCAGTTGGAAAGGTTGCACTGGTGGTTGCAGGCGAGATGGCAATATCGTTTTTGGTCGGGGTAACTGGAACGTATGAGAATCCGCAGACTTTAGCTGGTGTGATGCTGTTTATCGGGCTGGAGGCGTTAAGACACTGGAGAGTGCAAATGCGTCGCGGTGGATAATCTTTGATGCGTTGATTAATCAAAATCAGTGGGCCATACTATGTCTGTCGTCGGCTTGAACACCCGGCGGTGACTTCTGCGCTAAACGGGGACGTTTATGCGCAAACACAAAGAGCACCGCACCACCTCATCACAGATGCAGAAATGCACCTGCGATTTTCTGCATTCAGCGGTTTCCGTTAAGGAGGCCGTATGAACCTGCAAAAAGACGGCATCCGTCTGCACAAATCAAACTTCAACGCTATCGGTCAGCAGATCCAGCCAATGCTGGAATCTGGCGACTGCTATCGCCTCATCATCAAGCCGTGGAAGGACAAGCGTAGCCTCTCCCAAAATTCCCTTCTCTGGATGTGGAATAGCGACGTTGCATCTTCCGTCAACCACCACTCCGAAAGCAAGTTAACTGAAGAAGACCTTCATGAGTTTCTGAAGGACATGTTCTGTCCCGCCAAGCCAGTAACCGTTCTTGGTGAAACCAAGATGGTGAAGTCAACCAAGCTACTCGACACCGAAGAGATGACCTTCTACCTGCGCCGCATTGAAGTCTGGTGCGCTGAGCGCGGTATCAAACTGCGGATCCCCGCCAACTCCGAATATCACGAAAAAGGACACGACCATGTTTGAGAGTGAAATCTGGAAAGAATCATTCATCTCCCCAGAGTATGAGGTAAGCAATCTTGGTCGTGTTCGTTCAGTTGACCGCAAGAAGGTTGTTAGTTCTGGTTACTCAAGGAGATTTGATGGGCAAATCCTAAACCCATTCATTGCAAAATCCACAGGGTATTTGCAAGTGAAGATTCACGGTAAGAAATACTCAGTTCACAGAATGATCGCGTTTGCCTTTTGCGATGGATACGAGGAAGGACTTCATGTTAACCACAAAAATGGAGCCAGGGATGATAACAGGGCGGAAAATCTTGAATGGGTAACGCCATCTGAGAACGTTTTACATGGCTACCGAGAACTCGGAAGGATCCCGCAACAGCTCGGTAAATTTGGGGAGTTACATAGTACCCATAAACCTGTCATCGCAATTTGTATGAAAACTGGAAAGAGAAAACGCTACGGCGCAGCAATGGATGCGGTAAGGGAAGGCTTCGATAGTTCAAGCATTAGTAGATGCTGCAATGGGATTAACGCTTATCACAAAGGGTACTACTGGCTCTTTGAGGACGGTGACCATGCGTAAACCAACTCGCCGCACCTGCAAAATCTGCAAGACCAAATTCATTGCCACGTTCGCCAACGTCTGGTGGTGCTGTCCTGATCATGGCTTCGAATACAGCCAGCAACTCCTCGCTAAGAAGAAGATTGAAACCGAGCGCAAAAGAAAGCAGGAAGCGCAGCAGGAACGCCGTGAGCTGAAGATTCGCAAGGTAGCACTCAAGACCAGGCCGCAGTGGAAGAAAGAAGCTCAGGCTGCGTTCAATAAGTACGTGCGTCTGCGTGATGCCGGTCTGCCATGCATCAGTTGCGGAGCGACACCTGAGCAAAAGTTTGGCGGCACTATGGATTGCGGGCACTACCGATCGCGCGGTGCAGCAGCGCATCTGTCCTTCAACCTCCACAATACGGCAGGCCAGTGCGTCCGCTGCAACCGGAACCAGTCCGGCGCGCAGAAGGCGTTTGAGCAGGGCCTGATTGGGCGCATTGGTGCTGAGAAGGTTGAGGCGCTGAATAACGACAACTCAACCCGCAAGTTCGACATCCCATACCTGCAACGCATCAAATCCATCTTCACCCGCCGGGCCTGCGCGTTGGAGAATCGCCGCGCTCGAAAACAGGAGGCAGCGTGAAACCAGAACTCATCGAATCACTCCGCCGGCGCTGGCAAAGCCTCCGCATTTATCGCCGTCCAGGCTCGGTGCTCATTGACTACCGGATCCTAAAAAACCTCATTCGTATTTACCAGAGAGCAGGAGCATCAGCATGAACACTCAACACCTGGAATTTATACGCCAGCAGCTGATTATTGCGACTGCCGATCTGAGCGGGGCGACGAAAGGACAACTGGTTGCTTTCGCTGAGAATGCGCAATTTACCGCGACGGCACGCAGCCGGGGCCGCAAGAAGATTGTCGACCAGGCAAGCGGCCGCATGGTCAATCCGAGCGGACCGGCAATGAGCGGAAACCAGTCGCGCGCCAAGGGGTCATCCATCGCGCTGGTTCAGCCGGTAGAGTTTGGCACTGCATCATGGCGCAGGGCGGTACTGTCTCTCGATGAACATCAAAAGGCCTGGTTGCTCTGGAGCTACAGCGAGAATATCCGCTTCGAATACCAGATCGCGATAACTCAGTGGGCGTGGGCCGAGTTCAAAGAGCAATTAGGCGCGCGCAAGGTTGCCGGGAAGACTATGGAGCGGCTGAAGCAGCTGATTTGGCTGGCGGCTCAGGACGTCAAGGCCGAGTTAGCAGGGTACGAGACATATGAATATCAACTGCTGGCGTCGCTGGCTGGCGTAGCTAAATCCACCTGGACAGAAACATACCTTCCTCACTGGTTGGCAATGCGTGGCGTCTTTACTCGGCTTGATACTGGAGCTTTGATTGCAGTAACGCGATCACGTTCACAACAAAAGGCAGCTAATTGCGAGCAAGTTATTGCAAAACCGAACTGAAAAGGCTATATTTCGTGTAAATCTGATATCGTCGCCATAGCTTTGGTTGTCGACAGAAAAAGAATTCAAGCCACTGGTTAACACCGGTGGCTTTTTATTTGCCTGTAGCTAAGCGGTAAAGCACCCAACTCATAATTGGATGATCGCTGGTTCGAATCCAGCCAGGCGAACCAGACCCGCTACCCGGGACATTCGGCTCACGTAACGATAAATGATGAGCCGATTACAAGAGCCATTCGGCTCAATGCCACACCCTCATATTGCTCGCCACATGGTGAGCTTTTTTATTTGTGCCGTCGGGACCATCCCTCTGTGCTTTGTCGTTAAATCGCCCGGCGGCACTTTCTCTCTACACACGGAATGCTTATGTCTGAGCCAATCACTATTGCTGGCGGGGTTACATCGGCTGCGGTCGGGGTAACTTTCGCCGCGCTGTTCCCGGAGGCAACTCCTGCAGTAATGCTCGGGTCGTTGGCCGGTACGGCGCTTTATGTGTTGACCTCAGATCCCCATCAACTCTGGAAGCAGACCATCTTTGCTGTCATCTCGTTTATTGGCGGTGTGACGTTCTCGGTGCCGATGGCGAAAATCATGGCCGGTATTATCAATACCCCTTTGAGCATGATGAAGCCGCCGACCAGCATTGAAGTGTCCCCAACTGTCGGGGCGATAGTCTCTGCTTCCATTTCCGTGGCAGTCCTGCTGCGTATTCTTCGTCGGTCGAAAGACGGGAAAATGCCGGGGCTGGGGGAGGAAGACAAATGACATGGCAAGTTTTCATGATGGATGCAAACGCTATTGTTTGTCTCCTGATTGTCATGCGGCTGATGTTCTTCAGCAAGGCTGGCAAGCGGAGCCGCTTCGGTGTGGCGTTCATTGCTTATCTGCTGATTCTGGCTGCGGGCGGCACTGCGTTTCGAATCATCATGGGACAGTACGTCCAGGTTGATCCAGCGGAACTGGTGCTGAATTCAGTAATGTGCGCAGCAATCTGGATGGCGCGCGGAAATCTGGCGCGTGTCGTCATAACGGAGTAGGTGATGCAGGCAATGAACCCACAGCGTAAAGCGTTCCTCGATATGCTGGCCTGGTCAGAAGGCACAGACAAACCTGGGCAACCAACGAAAAACCACGGTTACGACGTCATCGTCGGTGGATCACTTTTTACTGACTACTCCGATCACCCGCGAAAGCTGGTTACGCTGAACCCGAAACTTAAATCCACTGCCGCCGGTCGTTACCAGCTGCTGTCCAAATGGTGGGACGCATACCGCAAGCAACTCGGCCTGAAAGATTTCTCTCCTGCCAGCCAGGATGCCGTTGCATTGCAGCAGATTAAAGAGCGTGGCGCGCTGCCTCTTATCGATAAAGGCGACATCCGGCAGGCTATCGACCGTTGCAGCAATATTTGGGCATCGCTTCCAGGGGCTGGTTATGGCCAGTTCGAGCACAAGGCCGACAACCTCATCGCCAAGTTCAAAGAGGCGGGCGGGAAAGTTAATGAGTCGACGTCATGACCGAAGCCATCGTTGCGCTACTGAAAAAGTTCTGGCTGCCAATCGTGGTGCTCGTTGTAATTAGCGGCCTGGCATGGTCTGCAAACCACTACCGCGACAACGCCATCGAATACAAAAAGCAGCGTGATGATAAAACCCAGGCGCTGAATCTGGCCAACGACACAATCACCGACATGCAGACCCGTCAGCGCGACGTCGCTGCACTCGATGCCAAATACACCGGAGAACTGGCCGATGCGAAAGAAACCATTGAGCGTCTGCATAGCGATGTCATTGCTGGCCGTAAGCGGCTGCAGATCAACGCAAACTGTCCCGCAAACGGAGCGACCGGCACCGGCGGCGTGGTCGATGCTACCAGCCCCCGACTTACTGACTCCGCTGAACGGCATTATTTCACCCTCAGAGAGCGAATCGTCACAGTGACTAAGCAGATCGGCTATCTGCAGGGCTACATCAAAGATCAGTGCCTGAAATAAAAATATTTTCGAGTGGTCATGGTTATTCATGACTATTCAAACGTATTCATAGCTATTGATTGGATGCCTATATCTAGTTGAAATTTAATGATTTAATCAAGCCTCGCATTCGTGAGGCTTTTTATTTTGCGGTGACAGCCCGCACGAAGAACTGCCGACCGAATCGGTAGAGCATAAGCAAAAACACACCGAACCCTGACCTGTGAAATGAGCCTTTGGAGACGTCAGTTTAGTGCTGGCGAGCCTTCGGTGGGCTGGCGTTTCATTTCGGCAAAGGTTCATTTCACTGTAAGGTAAACGTTATGCAACACCCAACAGTAATTGTTAATGGCATTTCAGTTCGCGTAGATCACGATGGTCGATACAGCCTCAACGACCTGCATGCCGCCGCCGTAATGAAAGGTGAGGCAAATGAATCTCAGCGACCCGGTGAATTTCTTAAAAGCCGTCAAATAAAGCGATTCATCAAGGCATTGAGCGATGCGACAAAAATCGCATCGGTAAAAACCATACGTGGCGGGAAAGAACAGGGTTCTTGGGGATTGGAGTTAATCGCCATTCGATATGCAGCCTGGCTGAATCCAATGTTTGAAATCCGGGTATACAACACCTTCCGTGAGGCGGTTCTCAACGGAATTAGCAATATGACCCGCCTTAACCGTCTCGATCTTCTTATCGCGAACGAAACGAAAGAAGTGAGCAACTGCGCGAAGATCATGAATAAGTGGGGCGTAGGTGGGCGAAAGCAATTACTAAATGGCGCACGTGAGCGAATCATCGACCAGATGGATCCTGACATGGTCGCGCTGATGGAAGCTAATGCTGGGTAACCAGCTCAGAATTAAGCTCGCCACAAAGAGAGCCACTTTCACAACGGCTTTCATCACAAGGCGCATTTGCGAGTGCACCTGATGATGATTAATTTCGCTTCACCCGGATTAATCCTAACGCTAATGTGTAACTTCCATTTGATAAGGAGGTTATATGTCAGCCGATTATTTCTACATCACATCAAGCAGAACAGAACCCTGGAACCCGCACCCGCCTATATCTGAAGACGATGTTATTACCACGGGTGATGTAAATCCATTTTTCAACTTTTTCCTTTCCGCTAACTTGCCCACACAGCTTGTTAATAATGGTGGGACTGAAGAGCAGTGGTCGTGGATGCGGTTTCTGGGGGCCATCAGGAATGGGGATATGCAGACTGGAATGTCTCAACAAGACATTGCTACAAGGGGCCATTATTTGGCAATGCATTTCTGCAAGTACACTAGAGAGCTAATCTGGGAGTCAGTGCGGAGAGAACATTTTCCAGACAAGCCATCCAGGCAAAAATGTTTGTGGGTATCACAAGGTGAAGAAAATCTTAACTATTGGATTTCACAACTTGGGCTGGGAGGTAATCAGGCTGTGTTCAGAGTTGAGCTGGACGGAGTTTTACATGAAGCGAGTGATGAGCATTTGATGAATGATGATATACCGTACGATCTTGCCCTAGAAAAAGCTCATAAATATTGGAGTGGCGAAATAACCAATCCGTTAGCCAAGGAAATACTTTTCGAAGGGAATATGCAGATTCTAGAACGCGTTTCATAGCCACCTCCGGGTGGTTTTTTTATTGCCATCACAATGGGCAGACCCATCGTAATGGAAATACCCCCTCAAGCGGATAAAGAGGCTCTCAATGTCCGACATCTACATCATCAAATTGACGACGAATGACGGTGGCGAATACACGGGCAAGATGTCACGACGTCAGCCTGAGCTGGTTAATGGCTTTGTGCCGCTGGCGACCGAAACGGGCGAGTGGCTGTATTTCGCTCCGGCCGATGTGAAGCGTGTGCAATTCACGCCAGTACTAGCAGAACAGACAGAACAGCCGGCAGAAGAAGCAGCGGAGTAACGAATGAGCAAACCGGACTGGGAGGCTATCGAAACGGCTTACCGGGCCGGAGTGATGTCTCTCCGTGAAATAGCATCACAACACGGTATCAGCGAAGGCGCTATTCGTAAGCGTGCTAAGCGTGACGACTGGTCTCGTGACCTGAACGGCAAGGTAAAAGAACGCGCAGACGATCTGGTACGCAAAGCTGAGGTACGCAAACAGGTACGCAGTGAAGTCACTTTGAACGAACGCGTACTCATTGAGGCTACCGCGGAGGTTATCGCGAATGTTCGAATGGAGCATCGCGGCGACATTAAGCGAGCCCGGCAGATAACCAATGCATTGTTCGATGAACTTGGTGCTGAATGCGCCGACGTGGCCGCGCTGGAGAAACTGGGTGAGCTGATGTTCAACCCGGACGATAAAGGCCAGGACCGTCTGAACGAGATTTATCAGAAGGTGATCAGCATGCCGGAGCGCGTCAAATCGGTTAAGGCTCTGAGCGAAGCACTCAAGAACCTCATCGGCCTGGAGCGACAGGCGTACGATATCGACGGACCGGAAGGCGACACTTCGGTTAAGAAACTTTCTGACCTGATGGATTCCTTGTCTCAGGGGGCGTAATGAAACCTGAGCACCTCAAGCTGCTGGCCGATAAAGACTGGCGGCTGAACAATCTCTACTGGATCACCGACAAAGAAGGAAAGCCGACCCGGTTCAGGATGACCCCTGAGCAACGCGAATACTTCGAGGGGATCCACACCCGCAACATTATTCTGAAGGCTCGCCAGCTCGGTTTCACAACAGAGGTGTGCATCATTCAGCTGGATGCAGCGCTGTTCGAGTCGGCCAAGTGCGCATTGATAGCCCACACGTTGAACGACGCTAAGCGCCTGTTCCGCGAAAAGGTGAAGTACGCATACGACAATCTTCCGGACGAAATCAAAGCTGCCAACCCGGCGAGTAATGACTCTGCTGGTGAGCTGGTATTCAAGAAGGGCGGCTCACTCTACGTCAGTACGTCATTTCGTGGCGGCACGCTGCGTTACCTGCACGTTTCAGAGTTCGGGAAGATATGCGCCAAGTATCCTGACAAGGCTCGTGAGATTGTCACAGGTGCGTTTGAGGCGGTATCGACCGGTTGCTTCGCGACGATTGAAAGCACAGCAGAAGGTCGGGCCGGTTATTTCTTCGATTATTGCCAGACAGCTGAGAAAGCTCAGTTGCAGGGCAAACCTCTATCACCGCTGGACTGGAAGTTTTTCTTCTTCTCATGGTGGAAGAACCCGCAGTACGCAATCGACCCGGTTGAATCTCTGCCGGTGCGCCTGCTTGAATACTTCGCAGAGATGGAGGCGAAGCACGGCGTCGTCGTCAACGACCGCCAGAAAGCCTGGTACTACGCCAAAGAGAAAACGCTCGGCGACGACATGAAGCGCGAATACCCGACCATTCCGGCCGAGGCGTTCCAGCAATCGGTCGAGGGAGCGTACTACGCCAAACAATTCCGCTGGCTCTACACCAACAAGCGGATCGGCCAAATCCCGGATAACTCACACCTCCCGGTTCACACGTTCTGGGATATCGGTGTGGGTGACTCCACGGCCATCTGGTTCGTTCGTGAAGTGGGTGAAGAGTTCCATGTCATCGACTACTACGAAAACTCAGGCGAAGGTCTCCGTCACTACATGAAGGTGCTGAAAGACCGTGGCTATGAGTATGGGGAACACTGGGGCCCGCACGACATCGATAACCGTGAATTCGGGTCTGACGCCAAATCGCGCCGGGAACTTGCCCGGGAGGGTTACGAAATCGATGGACAGACATACTCCATGACATTCCGGGTCGTTCCGAAAGTAGGAGTCGATACCGGCATTGAGTCGGTGCGCGAAATACTCCCATTCTGCGTCTTTGACGAAGAGAAATGCTCTGAGGGGATCTCTCATCTCGAAGGGTACCGCAAGGAGTGGGACGACAAGCGAGGATGCTGGAAAGACAAACCCCTTCACGACTTCACATCACACGGCGCTGACGGCTTCCGTTACTTTGCAGTAGCGAAGAATAACCGTAAGCAAGTCGGCACAGTATTCTTCTAAGGAGCGTCGCCAGTGAGCGAACCAAATAACAGCCTTGAACTGGCTGTGAATAGCCTCGCCACTGAAATGAGGCGAGCTAACTACTTGCAGGGCAACCTCGGATTGTCGGGAAATACAAAGCGGCCGACGCTTTATCAGGAATTCGGATACCCGCGGTCAGTCGCTTTCGGTGACTTCTACAATATGTACCGCCGCAACGCCGCCGGGTTCGCAGTTGTTCACCGGCTGCTGGATGGTTGCTGGCAGGACTATCCGGTCATTATTGACGGTAACGAGGCGCAAGAGGCGAAGAAGACCAACGCCTGGGAAAAAGACATCACTCGCTTCATGAAGAAGTGGTGGTCAAAGGTTAAAGATGTCGATCGACGCAATATGGTTGGCCGGTATTCAGCTTTACTACTGCAATTGAAAGATAACAGGAGCTGGAATCAGGAAGTAGACATAACCCTGGTGAGCCAGCTCGGCGAGGACGCGCTGGTCAAGCTGATCCCCGCGTGGGAGCCGCAGCTCACGGTTGCTGAATGGGATAACGACCGTTTGTCGCCAACCTTCGGCCAGCCGCTGATGTTCAACTTCAATGAGCAGCCGATTGGCGATGAAATCTTTGTCGGGCCGACTCGCGGTGAACCGGTGCATCCGAGCCGCGTTATTCTCTTCTGTGAAGGATCTGAGGACGACAACACGCTGTCGGGCATCCCTCTGTTGGAGGCCGGTTATAACAAGCTACTGGACATCGAGAAGATTTCCGGCGGCGGTGCGGAAGGTTTCCTGAAGAATGCCAGCCGTCAGATTGCGGTTGAGTTCAGCAAAGAAACCGACATGAACACGCTGACCAGTCAAGCCAAAGACGCGGGGTATAAAGACCTCGGCGAGGCTATGGGCGACAAGGTCAACAAGTTGAACAGTGGCACCGATGCAGCCGCTGTGATGCAGGCCGGGCAAATGCATGTGCTCAGTGTCACACCTGGTGACCCGGGGCCGACGTGGGAGGTCACAGCGAACGAACTGGCCGCATCCGTACAAATCCCGTTCACCATCCTGTTCGGTCAGCAGACCGGGCGCCTGGCGAGCGACGAGGACAAGACAGATTGGGCCATCCGTCGCAATACGCGCCGCAATACGTTCCTTACCGACCGCATCACCGCATTACTCGAGCGATTCTGGACACTCGGCATCATCGATCCGCCGACAAACGGTGAAGTCACCATTGCGTGGACTGACCTTCTGGCGCCAGGGGAGAAGGAGAAAATTGAGAACATGTCCAAGCTGGCCGACGTGGTCCAGAAAACTACGGGCATGTATGGCGGCGAACCGCCAGTGGCCATCAACGAACTGCGCGAAATGATTGGCCTTGAACCACTACCCGAACCGAAAGAACCGCCGAACCCGGACGATAAGGTGACAACTGATGATCCACTGGCCCCTGACGATGGAACAGACGGTAAAGGTGGGTCTGCCGATCGTTCCGCGCAGCAAGGTTGACCCGACTCGTTCATCAAAGCCGGTCTCAGCGATGTTCATGGATATCGAGGACCGATATCTCGGCATCAAGCGCGCGCTGAAAGCTCTGTTCGACCAGCGACTGACCGGGCGGGAGCGTGAGACCAACAGCCATAACTGGCACTTCCTGTGCCACGATAACGGCGAGGATATGCGGCTCTACCAGGTCAACGCTGGTAAGTTCATCTACGACATGTCGGCGCAGGAACTGGCGGCGCTACTCGAGTCAGTGCAGGGCATCCTCGATGACTATTTGCTTGAGGGTGGCGAACAAAACCTCTGGGCGATGGATTACGTAGCCGCAGAAGCTAATCGTGGGACACTGGAAGCGTTCAATAACCTGTCGCAGCAGTCTCAGGTCTACGCCAGCCAGACGACATTACAGCAGCTATTAAGCAGCCCCGGTCACCTTAATCAGATTGCGGTCGCCAGGCTGACGACGTTCAGTGAATGGAAGGACATCAGCGACACTGCCAGAAAAGACCTGACGAGCGTCATTACCGATGCGGTGGCGCGCGGTGTTAATCCCCGCGAGACGGCCAGTGTCATCAGCAAACGCCTCGATGTGAGCATGTCGAAGGCCAAAACCATTGCTCAGACTGAGCAGGTCGGCGCGCTGCGGCAGGCACAATGGAATGAAACGGACTGGGCCGCTGACCGGTTGGGCCTGAATACCGGACTGCTGTGGATTTCAGCACTCAAACCTACGACGCGAACCTGGCACGCCAGCCGTCACGGCAAGGTCTTCACCACCGAAGAGGTGCGCGACTTCTACGCTGAGAACGGCAACCGTTGGAATTGCTATTGCAGCCAGATACCGGTGCTGCTCAACGACGACGGCAGCATATTCAACGAAGGGCTGACGGATAAGTTGAAGAAAGAGCGCAACCAGTGGAAACCTGATGCTGATTAGTGCTAAATAGGTTCATCATAATTTTCATGACATTATATCGATGAGCATTACACCTCAGGAAGTTGGTTCGTTTTTTCTAACACTTGTTGTGCCAATAGCGACAGGGATCGCCGCTGCTTGGTTTACTGCCAAATTTGCTTTAAGTCGTTTCTACCATGAGAAATGGTGGGAGAAAAAGCACGCGGCCTACAACCAGCTAATTGACATCCTTTTCGAAATTAAAGCGATGTATGACTATGCCTCAGATTATTATGAGACAGTCGCAGAAAGGGGGCGCCGCCTACAGCCACTGCCGGACGGGAAAGTAGACTGGGTAAGGTTTCGTGAGTTAAACGCTCAACTTCATCGATTTTACGTACTTGCGCCAATTTCTCTAAGCCCCTTAACGAGGGAGCTTTTGAATAAATTCTTTCTAGATGACGCAGCGGCACAACACAGCGTTCATGAGGAAGGTTATCCAGACTTCATTGCGTATGATGAAATGGCTAAAACCACACGAAATCTCATTGATGCAATAGTTTTAGATGCTGAGTTCGAGCTGAAATTTAAATAGCTACTGAATCCCACAACAGGTCGCCTCGGCGGCCTTTTTTATTGCCTGAAATCCACCAATGAGGATCCAGCATGAAACGCAACCGCGTTAACGTGCTGACCGTCGTCAACTCCGCTTCAAACATCACAACTGAAACCGTCAACGGCAAGCCACATATCGTGGTTCGCGGCATCACGCCTGTCGTGGACGATATCGTGATGAACCGGAAGTTGTACCCGGCAGCTGAAATCGAAAAGGCCTATAACACACTCGAGCGTAATCCGATGCCGCTGGGCCATCCGAAAGTGGACGGCAAGCACGTTTCGGCGCGCGATGTCCAGGCTGTAAATGAGTACCACGTCGGCGCCTGGCTGCAAAACGTCAGTCATAAAGACGGGAAAGTGACTGGTGATATGTACGTCAATCGTCAGTACGCCGAGTCGAGCGAGAAGGGTAAGCGCCTGATTAACCGCCTGGATGAGATGCTGGCCGGTGCAAACTCAGACCCCATCCATATCTCTACCGGCCTTCTGTATTCCGGTATCGCGGCGAACGGCGAGTCAAGGGGCAAAAAGTACAACGAGATCGCCACCAACATGATGTTTGACCATGTGGCGGTGCTGCTTGATGAGCCGGGCGCAGGAACGCCGAGCGAAGGCGTTGGCATCTTCGTTAACGCCGAAGGTGATGAGACTGAAATTGAAGTCTGTAACCTGCAAGATGCGATTGTTATCGATAACCGCAAAGATGGCTGGCTTAACAAAATTAAGTTCTTCGTCGCTAATGACGGCGGTATGTCTTTTGATGAGATCGCATCATCGCTGCGAGAAGCTATCCGCTCAAACACTTCGGATTCCTGGCGTTACGTCGTTAGCATTTACCCGGACTATCTGATTTTCGAAGAAGAGAAGAAGAACACCTCTGGCCTGTCCCTTTTCAAACAGAAGTACCTCATCTCTGACGGGGCGGTATCGCTCGTCGGCGAACCTGTAGAAGTCGTGCGCAAACCCACTGAGTACGAGATTAAAACCAACGGAGAGAACGATCCGATGAAAGAACTGATTATCAATGCGCTGAAAGCCGCTGGTAAGCCGACTGATGGCAAGTCCGATGCTGAGCTGATGGATGCATACAACCAGATGGCCGCCGAAAAGGCAGCACCAAAAGAAACGCCGGAAGAGAAGGCCGCTCGCGAGAAGAAAGAGGCTGACGACAAGAAGGCTAAAGAAACCGCAACCAACAGTGACGACATGCCTGCCTGGGCGAAGTTACTCACCGAGCGAGTCGACACTGTCGTCAACAGCTTGAATGCAAATTCTGACAAAGAAAAGACCGATCAGCGCGCTGCGGTAAAAGCCAAATTCGGCATGACCGATCTGGCAGTTAACGCTCTGGACGGCGAACCGCTGAAAGAGCTGTTTGCTCAATGCCAGACCTCAACCGGCCTGAATGGTGCATTCCGCCAGGTCAATTCCAATGAATCAGTCAGCGAAATGCCGGAGTAAAAAATGGCTAAAGATGGAAAGCACGTAATTCACGCCGGTGGCGTATTCCCTAATCCACTCCTCAATCGTGAAGGTATGGCGTCAACAGCCTTCAAACCGGGGGCTGTCGGTATCTTCCTCGCTGGCATCTTCCAGCCAGCATCCGCCGTGACAGAAACGGCTATTTCGTATGTCGCAAACTTCGATTATCTCCGCTGTAAGACAGTGGATGATCAATATGCGGCCCAAGACTTGGTTGTAGCTATCCAGCCACTGCCCGGCATGTTCCTGAATGTTCGTGCAGCGGCAGGTACGTATGAAAAAGGGGAGCCGCTGACAGTGCTTAATGGGCAGGTTAAAGCAGCAACCACTTCTGGCGATACCCCGGATGTCGTTTTCGCTTACTGCGAAGAGGACAAATCAACCACAGTCGCTGCTGGCGATCTGCTTCGCGTCGTATTCAAGTAAGGAGTCACTGAATGTTTGCATTTTCCGTTAAGAAGGCGACCGAAACAGGAAACCTTGAGGCCAACCAGGCTCAGTTTAATAAGCTGAAGTTTGCCCGAAACTCCAGCGCTCAGGCGGTGGCTGATTTTATTGCCCGCACTCGCGTGCGTGGTGATGCTGATAACGCTCCGCAGCTTGATGCAGTTAACGCAGTCGATGATATCCGGCGCCTGTATAAAGCCTACGACCAGACAGTTCTCAAAGAGTTTGAGCCGACTACTGAGTTCACTTTGCTGAACGACCTGATGCCGCTGTCTCGCTCTGTGCGCCTGGAAGAGTCTGTGTACGAGTACGCTCGCACCGGCGGCCGTGGTTGGGCACACACTTCAATGTCCGGCCAAATTGGTGCCGCGCTTGATGCGAAGTCGTACACCTTCGACGGCACGATGGTTCCAATCCACGACAGCGGCTTTAAGTTCAACTGGCGCGACCCTGTGTTCAACAAGGGCTCCGCACTGGCGTCTCTCGCTGATGCGCAGTCCGGGTCCGTTGACGATGTTCGTCGTCAATATGTCGATTACATCTGGGAAGGTTTCCGTGATGCGAATGGCAATTACATTCGTTATGACGACAAAACCTGGAAAGGGTTGCGTAACGACGAACGTGTTGCTCAGGTAACGCTGACCGTCGATTTCTCTACCAGCACCGATCCGAAAGCTATGCGCGCTGCAGCCATCGCTCTGCGTGACGTGATGAAGATTCAGAACCTGCAGTACGGCCAGCAGACCTGGTACGTATCAAGCGAAATCATGTCGAACTGGGAACAGTACTTCGATGTGAACTCGCTGCGCACCGTGCTGGAAGAGATTTCAAAACTGTCCGGCATTGCAGCCATCAAAGAAGATGCTGAGCTGTCAGATAACGAAATCCTGATCGTGCCGCTGACCGCGGGCGTCATTGCGCCAATCGTGGGCCAGGCGTTCGGGACCGTTGCCGATCCACGCCAGTTCTACAACTCAGATTATGTGTGGCGCACCTGGGGTGCTGCGGGCCTGATGGTCAAGCAGGACATCAACGGCCACTACTCAGTCATCCACGCTTCAAGCTAAGGGAAATAAAATGGCACTCGTAAAGGTATTGGTAGCAAACCTCTTTGCCGGTGCCAGCCTTCAAAAGCTGGAGGCTGGACAGGTTTATGACGTAGATGATGCGGTCGCTGAAAAGTGGATCGGGCAAGGAAAGGCCGAGAAAACCACTGAGAAGAAGGGTGAAAAGCTCGTCTTTGAAGTGGCAACGCCATCAGCGCCAGTGAATGCAGATTTAACCGGCATTCAGAAGCAACTAACTGAAGCTCTTGAGCAAGTGAAGTCGCTCACCGATGAAGCGGAAGCGAAAGATAAGGCCCACGCTGATGCTCTGGCAGCAGAGACGAAGCGAGCCGATGAAGCGGAAGCGGCACTGGCGGCGGCGAACAAAAAGGACAAGTAACCATGGCTGACCCAATCACGGCGGCGGACGTACAGCAGTTCCTCAGTGAATTGGGTTACGCCATTCCTGGCTCGCTACTGGAACCAATCCTCTGCCTGGTGAATAAAATTATCCCCTGCATGGTTGGTGCCGGGTACGACAACTGCAGTCAGAAACTCATTCTGATGTATGCCGCCGCTCTCATGGCTACATCGTCAGGTGCTCGGCGCATCAAATCGCAGGGCGCACCATCTGGCGCGTCACGCTCGTTTGATTACGGTGAGGATGGAGTGACCTGGCTGCGTGATTCACTGGCGCAACTGGATACGAGCGGATGCACTGGCGAATTGCCGATTAGCGCAGGTAGCTCGGTCGGGCTCTTTCTCGTCGTGGGCGGCCGCTGATGTGGAAACTCATAACTGAAAGCTTGCCCAAGCCATTCGTGCGCGTCTGGGTGAAAACGGATGCCGGGCGGGAAACCACCGGTTATCTGAAATCTGACGGTGAGTGGGTTATCAACTGCGTGACCATTCGCGCTACGGGCGCGGTAGTGGTTAGCTGGAGGGATGGATAATGTCGGCAGTAGCCAGCTGGTCTTACACCGCCACTGCGACTATCTGGCGCAAGTTGGAGGGCAACGACGAATACGGCGACCCAATGGGCTATGCCGAGCCAGAGCAAATCCTCTGTGATTATGAGGGCGGATTGTCTAAGCGCATCGGCAGCCTGGGCGCTGAAATCGTCGTGAAGAACACAGTCTGGAGCGAGTTCGCACTGGCGGCCGCTGGCGATTATCTGCTTATTGGAGTGTCGACCGAATCCGACCCGGTTGTGGCCGGTGCCGACGAAGTGCGGCAGGTTATCCGCTACGCCGACACGTTCGAGCGCCTGGCGGATGACTATGCCATCCTGACCGGAGTGTAGTCATGGGCATCAAAGTGAAGGGTATCAGCCAGGCCAAAAAGAACCTGAACAATACCATCAATGATGTTAAGGGCCGCAAGGTCATTCGCGCGTTGCAGTCGGCGATGCTTCTAATTGGTGCCCGGGCTGCATATTACACCCCTATCGACACCTCCACGCTGATTGACAGCCAGTTCCGAGAAATCGACGCTGGCGGTGTGCTCATCACTGGGCGCATCGGATATTCAGCCAACTATGCCGCGTATGTGCATGAAGCGTCCGGCAAGTTGAAAGGGCAGCCGCGTGCACACTTCGGCATAACCAGTAACCGTTCGTCTGTCGGGCCACAACAGCCGAAAGAATTCGGTGGCGGCACTGGCACCGGAAATTATTGGGATCCGCATGCTGAGCCTCAATTCCTGACCAAAGGTGCTAACGATGAACGCGATAATGTTGATGCTGTGATGCGCAAGGAGCTTTCGCTATGACGCCAATGATGTACGAGCGGGTGCGTAACATGTTCGGCGATGCCGGGCTAACAAACGGATTCACGGTGCAGCAACTGATGTACGACGACCCGAAAGACCTGACGAAAGCGATAATGGTGTTCAGGCCAAACGGCGGTTCGAACATCCGCACAGATCTCGGGTCCGAGTATCACGTCCTGGTTGACGTCGTCGGCGCGAAAGATAAGCGCAAAGACGCGCTAAATGCCGTGCAGCGAATCGTCGATTACGTCCAGGCCAACCCCATGGCTGACGAATGTGTCGGCTACATCCAGAACATGGGCGCAATCCCCGCGCCAGTGCTCACAGAAGAAGGGCGAATAGTCTTCCGACTGCAATTCGCCTGCACATTTGGCGATTAGCCATTCCCAACCAAATGACCCGCTTCGGCGGGTTTTCTTTTATGTAAGAGAGGAGTTTCACATGGCTAATTGCCAGAACTCGAACGAGCGCCTGTTCGGCGGCGCGGTCGTGCTCGAAGTGGCCGACGGCTGCCCGGATGTAAAACCAGCTGAGGATGAATGGCTGGCGCTGGCAGCGGGAACGTCGAAAGGCTTCGATTTCAACCCAAACACGGTTACCTCCGATGCGGATGACGGCGGCGGCTACGTTGAAACGATCGTCACCAACTCAGACTTCACCATCAGTTTTGAAGGTGAAGTACGCAAGAAGGATAAGCTCGACCAGTATGGTGTCGGCCGCTTCATCGAATATTTCGCAGGTGAACTGAAGGCCAAGCGTCAGCCTGGCATTTGGGTGCGCATGGATTATGGCCCGGTTGAATTCCTGGGTTATATGAACGTGACTGCACTCAGTTCCGACGGTGGCACTAACGATATCGTCACCTTCTCCACTGAGTTCAAAGTCGGCGATGCCAGCACTATCGAAGTCACTGCGGCTGAGGCTCTGGCATTGACGACTGACCTGACGGCCACCAAAACGGTAGCGACCGGCTCTGCATTGAACATGGCTGTTGTAGTTGCTGGCGGTACCGCACCGTATACCTACGTCTGGAAGAAAGACGGAACCACGGTATCCGGACAGACCACTGCGACCTTCAACAAAGCCAGCGCCGCCGCAGGCGATGCCGGGGTGTATACCTGCGTCGTTACAGACTCCTCACTCCCGGTGCAGACCATCACATCCACGGCATGCGCCGTCACCGTCAGCTAACGGCTATTCCAAAGGGTGGCCGTGGCTGCCCTTGATAATATCTGTTATCGGAAAGAATCATGACTGCACTACTTGAGATCGGCGAGGTGTCTGTCTGCGACGGTCGCGACGGCGGGAAGGATTACCTCCTGAGGCCATCACTTTTAGCGATGACCAGAATCGGCACTCCGGCCGAGATTGTCCAAACGTATGCAACCATCCATGGAAGCGATGTGGCGCGCCTGATTGAAGTGTGCTCTGTAATGCTTGGGCGCTTTCCGGATTGGCTTTCACCGTCATTCAATCGCATTGCTGAGAAACTGCTATCAACGTGCATGCAGGTGCTCCAGGCGTGCTGTGACGAAGATTTGACGCCAGTTATCGGCGAGTGGGAGGGATGGAAACGCTACATTGTCTACCGTCCCGGCCAGCTACCGAAGAACGATATTATCGTGCTGGCGCAGCATTTGCTGCAGCATGGCGTGGTCGGTAAAGCCAAGGTCAGACAGTTGCAGCGTCACGAGACCGGCGAAACGACTAATGAGTTTAAGGCGTTCGATTACATCAGTGCTGCGCGCAACCACTTCAGCATGAGCAGGGAAGAAGCATCACAGCTAACGATGACCGAATTCCAACTGTTGCTGGCAGCAAAATACCCTGATCAGAAAGGCTTCACGCGCGAGGAATACGATGCGGTTGCCGATGGGTACCTTGCCAAACAGGCCGCCAGGCGGGCCAGAGCGAAACAATAACTGGAGAAAGACATGGCAGGTGAGAAAAACGCCGGGAGCATCGTCTACGAAATCAGTGCTGATGTTGAGCCACTTCTTCAGGCCGGTAAGCAGGCAGAAGGCGCACTGGATAAACTGGATTCATCTGCGCAGGCAGCTGGCAAAGGGATGGATACCCTTGATAAAAGCACCTCTGAAACAGGCTCGGCTTTCACTGAACTGGCCGGTTACGCCAACTCGATGGATAACCAGCTCAAGAAGCTGAATACTAACGTAAGCGGTATTGCCCGAGCCATGGAGGAGGCGCGGAGTGGCACTGGTGGTGCTAATAGTGAGTTCAGCCGTGCAGAGTCCATCATTGAAGCGCTGGGCAACCAACTTGCTGTGCTGGATGAGGCACAGGAAAACGGCGCCCGTAGCGCTGCTGTACTGGCTGCACAGTTGCGGGCTGGATCTAAGGCAACGGAAGAGGAAAAGCAGGCAATCGGGGATCTGACCGGCCGTCTGTTTGACATGAAAACCGGTGTTGAAACTGGCGCAAAAAGTCACGGCACCTGGAAAACCAGCATGCAACAGGCTGGCTATCAGGTTCAAGACTTCATTGTGCAGGTGCAAGGCGGGCAGTCGGCGCTGGTTGCATTCTCTCAGCAGGGGTCACAACTTGCTGGTGCATTTGGGCCAGGTGGGGCCGTCATCGGTGCTGTCCTTGCATTGAGCTCAGTTATTGCGGGAGCGTTGATCACGTCACTTAATGGCGGAAAGAACGCCATGGAAGCGATGAAAGACGCAGCCGAGGCGATGGACAAAGTCATCACGGTTTCGCAGAACGGTGTGGCGGCATTATCTGATAAGTACGCCTTGCTGGCGAAAACCAATGCTGAAGTGGCAACTCTGATGCGGAATCAGGCGCTGCTTGAGTACAACGAAGCGATCAACAAAATACCTAAAGCCATTAGCGAGGCCTCCAGCTCGCTTCTGTCCTTTGGCGACAAGGCTCTTTCAGCCTTTGCCGGAGGATACGCTTCCGTTAATGGATTCAATGATCGCCTTGCCTCGCTTGAAATAACGACCAATGACTTCTCCGATGCGATGAAACAGGCCTATGGTGCCGGTCAGGCATTTCAGGCTACGGCAAACAGCATTGGCAATACAGTAGGCGCGGTTGCCGATAAATTTGGCATATCAGAGCAGCAAGCATTCGCGTTCAGCAAGCAATTATCTGACATCGCGAAAAATCCAACACCAGAAGCGCTTCAGCGTCTCGCCACCGAGATGCAGAACACTCAGAGTTCAACCGAGAAAGGGCAGACCGCTCTTACGGCTTTCGTAGGCACACTGGTTAATCTTTCTCGTGAGGCCGTGATTGCCAAAGGTAACGTTGCAGCCCTTAAGCAGGAGACAGACAACCTTACAGCCGGGCAGAAGAACCTCATCAAGCAGTCTGAGCGTAACCTGGCCCTGTCGAAGCTTCAGGGAGAGGCTCGGGCTAAACTTCAGGCGCAGTATGCCGCCGAAGATGCCGGTTTCTCGAAAGACGACCCGCACGCCAGGCAGATGGAAGACGACGCCGCGGCGACGTACCGAAATACCCAGGCCCAAAAGACGCTTCAGTCTGAGCAGAAAAAGGGCGCCTCGCAGTCCGACAACGTTGCTCAGAAACTGGCAAACCTGAAACAGCAATCCGAACTGGCTGCCGACTCGACAAATAATCTCAGCCGGGAACAGGCAATCCTCAATGCGCAGCTCTCATTAGGTAAAGGTGCAACGCAAGAGCAGATTGCGCTGGCCGGGAAATATGCTGCTGCAAAATGGGACACCGCCAACGCGCTGAAAGCTCAGGCAGCTGCCGAGAAGTTATTGCCGGAGTCCAGAGAGAGCGCCTCCTATAAGCAGGATGTTCAGGATCTGAATACGGCACTGGCCGCTAAGAAAATCAGCCAGGAGCAATACAACGAAACGTCAGAGCGCCTCGAACAAACGCATATGGCCGCGCTTGCCAAGATTCGCGCCGATCAGGTAGTTACGCCTGTGCAGGAGGCTGCGGGTGCCGTTGATCCGGTGCAAGCTCTGGCGAATCAGCATGCTAAACAGATTGCTCTGATCCAGCAGTATGAGCAGCAAGGAGTGTTAACGCATCAGAACGCGCTGGCGCAACGAAACGCAGCAGACACGCTGTATGAGCAGCAACGAATTAACGCCCAGTGGGAAATCTGGAAAAATCAGGACATCAGCAACCAAATGTTGGCGGCATCGTTTGAGTCTCTTGCTGGCAACGCCTCTAATGCATTCACCGGAATCATCACTGGCAGCATGTCTGCGCAGGAGGCCATGCAGTCGCTTGCCAGCAATGCTCTGAACAGCCTGATCAACGGCTTCGTCCAGATGGGTGTCGAGTGGGTCAAATCAGCCATCACAGGCAGCGCTGCGCAAATCAGTGCGACCGCAGCTACGACATCAGCATCGGTGGCGGGCATTGCAACTACCACTGCTGCAAGCACAGCCTCAGCCGCCACGACTACAGCATCCTGGCTTCCTGCTGCCGCAGCTGCATCCATCGGTTCGTTCGGTGGTGCTGCAGTCATCGGTATTGGCGCCCTGGTCGCAGGTATGGCACTGGCCAATGGATTGGCGGGTAAGCGTAAGAATGGCGGTCCAGTATCCGCTGGTTCGATGTACCAGGTAGGTGAGGGTGGCATGCCTGAAATCTACCAGGCATCGAACGGAAGCCAGTACATGATCCCCGGAGATAACGGGTCGGTAATCAGCAACAAGGATATGCAAAGCAGTAGCGGCCAGATGGCGGTGAGTATCGTTTTCAATGATTACTCATCCAACCAACACAACTTTGATGCCCAGGCCTCTCAGGACGGCAACACGCTTACGGTTCAGGCATTTATCCAGGACATGGATCAGGGCGGCCCGATGCGTCAGTCAATCACCCGCAATACCAGCGCAACGCCACGAGCAACGGAGTAAAGATGCCAATACCTTACCCTGACTGGCTCCCGTTGGCCCAGAAGTCGAAAACGCCGAAACCTGATACCGGGTTCAGAACCGACCAGCCACAGATCGGCGCGCCGATATTCCAGAAACTGACCGACGACCTGAAAACCGGGTTCTCGTTGACGTGGATTTTCACGCTGGCAGAACACCGGGCTTTCATGCAGTGGGAGCGGAGTCCGAACTATCTCGATAACAGCAATCAGTGGTTCACGATGCCTGTAGGGATTGGTTCGGGAGCCTACGGTGAGCCAGAGATGCAGGAACTGCATTTTACGGCACGACCTACATGGGCGCAGTCTGGTGGCGTGTTCACCTGGACAGGCGATGTGGTCACCAGGAAGTTACTGAATTCTGACGATGACTACGACGACATTGTCGTTGAGTTGCCGCCGCCATGGGCAAGCTTCCTCGACATTATCGTGACCGGGTATCCGGATAACCGCGACCCTGAGTCGCTTCCGAGGGCGTCGTAATGCCAACACTGAGAGAGTTCCAGAGCCAGCGCCCTAATCGGGTGCTGTACGAAACCATCACATTCAGCAATGACGTGTTCGGGGGGATCCCGTTGGTAGCGAACCAGATATTCCCGAAGGCGTTCGCCGGGCAGGAGTATCAACCGTGCAGAATGGAGGTGGTCGAAAGCCAGCAAAGTAACACGCCGGTGATCGGCGCTTCGGTTAAGTTCGGCCGCCTGGCCATGGATTTCAAGCAGGCACTTAAGCAATGGAAGGCATTCGCACGCATTACGCCGATCGCCGTAACGTATCAGCGTTTTGACTCTGCAGACATGGACACGCCGCTAAAGCCCTGGACGCTGTATGCCAACGATACGTCGATGGACCAGAACGACGTGACCTGCGAGCTCACGCTGAAAAATCCGCTCAATAACAACGTCAGCCCGCTCTATACGCCAGAGTTATTCCCGGGCCTCCAAAATGCATAAACAGGAATTCATCGACAGGGTTACTGGCCTGCCGTGGGCTAACCGCGCGTGTACGTTTGATGCCCTGGACTGTTGGGGCCTGGTCGTCCTGTACTACCGGCACGTTCTGGGCATTGAGTTACACCATTCACCGGATTACGAAGCCGGCAGTGAGTTCAGGACGTGCTTTGACGGTGAGGTTGTCTACTGGCGGCGGGCAGACATCTTCCATGAGGACGGCATATTCGTTGCCTGGTACGGCAAACAGCCTGTGCACGTCGGCCTGATAGTCAACGGAATGGCGCTTCACAGTCGCTGCGAAGGCGGACATGTTCGGTCTGACCCGGTCAGAACCATTCAAAGACTTTATTCAAAGGTTGAATTTTACTCCTATGCCGATAATCGAAATTCAGAGAATGCCGGGACTGCCGAAGGAGAGGGTGGTTGCGCCGGTGGGGGTGGTGTTCTGCGAGTG
The DNA here is from genome assembly GCF_024764965.1 of Scandinavium tedordense. Lineage (NCBI taxonomy): Bacteria > Pseudomonadati > Pseudomonadota > Gammaproteobacteria > Enterobacterales > Enterobacteriaceae > Scandinavium > Scandinavium tedordense. The sequence goes on from NZ_JALIGG010000058.1 coordinate 374,621, forward strand.
GCTTGATAAGCAAAATCTGCACGCAGATGTGCGCATTAACCTTAACGGCCGAGAGCTGACCGATAACGACGACGTCGGGTTTGTGCTGAAAGAGTCAGACCGGGTTGCCATCTTCGATCAGCCAAAAGGCGGCGGGTTCATGAAGGGCAGCGCCATTATTCTTGGCATGTTCACGTATAAGCAGGACATCAAGTTTATTGGCAAGGTCATGTCGAAACTTGTGGCTCAGCCGAATGCCTCCGGTGCTGGTAACTCGAAAACCTCCCCGAATAACAGCCTCAAGGGACAGACCAACATTGCCCGTAACGGGGAGGCCAGGCCGGATAACTTTGGACTGGTTCGCGCATTCCCGGACCTGATTCAGGAGTCGCTTTTCCAGTACACCGACAATCTGAAATACGTTACTGAGTTGATGGACTTTGGCCTGGGTAAATACGACGTATCATCGATCCGCTATTCAGAATCAAATCTCGGAGCTATGGCTGGGTCGTCATATACCATTTATCAGCCCGGGCAGGTCATCCCGCTTATTACAGAGGGCTATCAGTTCGATGATGTCGACGGACAGGAGGTGCCTGGGCGCAACGAGTCTGACGATTTCCCGATAGAAACAGCAACGGCCAATACCGTCATCAGCGGGCAGTATGCAGGCGGCCAGATTGCGATGAAGATAGTCAAGCAAGACGATTTTGACTACTTCATGGACCTGACACTTCCTCACCCTGTGACGTTCACTATCAACGTTACCTATCCGGTGCCTGGTGGCACAGCCACTGAAGATATCGATGTGTCGGGAGACCTGATTGCCGTGTCGACAACCGACGACGGTGCCATCATTAATCCTGTGATTTATTACAATTTCACATTCAATGACCTGACGGGGCCGGATGGCGTAGACGTTTCTACGGCAACAATCAATACGACCAAATTCGTACTGAATGATAATGGCGCGCTGATTGTCGGGCCGGTGTTTTCGCCGGTGGATTCGACAGAGCTCTGGATCCACACCCAGTCCGCGCTGGGTGGCAAGAAGCAAACCAACTGGTCAGTGACACTCTGGAAGGTAGATGCCGACAACAATATGGTGCCTGGCACCCAACAGGTATTCACCTACCAGCAGACAACGCCAAACAAAAGCTCAAGCGAGACGTTCTACCGAACCGACAAGATAACGCCTACCGGTGGATACGGGCGGTATGCCATCTCATTCCAGCGCACAGACAACAGCTCTGATGTGAGCCGCCTGAAGGTGGAAGCCATCCACGCCGTCAACAAGCGCACCAATGTCGCTTATCCGGATGACACCATCGTTGAGGTTACAGTCAGGTCGACAAAAGAGGCAACGAGCGGCAGGGAGCGGAAATATAACGCGCTGTTGGGCAGACACGTAATCAGCTACAACACGACCACGCAAACGGTCGACTACTCACTGCGATATTCGCGCAAATTCGCTGATATTGCACTATTTAACTGGCTAGTTCGCGGCAAGCAACCAGAAGATACGATCGACATTTACGGCCTGTATCAAATTCAGGCTGAAATCGATGCTATCGACCCGCGCCTGGGGTATTTCGATTACACCTTCGATGATGAAGATGTGGCTCTTGGAGCGCGCATGCAGATGATCTGTGATGCGGCCAGCGTGAGTATTTTCTGGGATGCAGGGGTGCTGTCGTTCACCAGAGACAAGAAACAAGCCACGCCAGTGACCGTTTTCAACCGCAGCAATACTGTCGATACTGGCTACTCACTCAGCTACGACATGACGTTGCCGGGTGGGTTTGACGGAGTCGAACTGCAGTATCGAAACCCGACAACGAATAAACAGGATTTCATTCGCTACCGAATCGCTAATGGATCAATCACCTCCGGCGCACCGACGAAGGCGAAGAAGTTCGAGATGATGTACATCCGCGATACATTCCAGGCGAATGAAAGGGCGCTCAGGGAGTGTAAGCGACTCATCTATTCAAGAATGACAATGTCGATCACGGCGCTGGCAGATGGTGAATGGGTGAACGTCGGCCAGATGGTTCAGGTGCCGGATACGTACGACACGAACCAGCAGGCGGGTTACATCACGGCGCGCAACGGGAATGACTTCGATACAAGTGAGCGGATCAATTTCTCCGGCAACATGTTTGTGGTGGTTACTGACTCACTCGGGAACCCAACAGCACGCTATCCGGCGACCCAGCGCAGCGACACGGCGTTTGGATTCACGGCTGCCATACCCAACATCAGCCTGAACATTTATGACGGCTTCGACGTACAGTCTCCGTCGCGTTATGTCATCGCCACTTCAACAGAATTGGATGCAACGCAGTGGACCATCACCGCCAAGCAGCCAAACGGTGACGGAACTACCGCGCTGACTCTGGAAGAATACAGCGACCTGATTTACCCCTAACCGAACCTCTCAAACCACAAGCCAGCCTATGTGCTGGCTTTTTTTATGGGCAAAACATGACTACTACACCATCACAAAAAGCCGTTCCTTCAGAGTTGCCGCAGGACCTGAAATTCAACTCAGGGAAAATTGACGAGTTCGTTACCTCCATGGGCTGGTCTTATATCGACCGATTCGGCATGAAGCATTACACCATTGAGGGGATCACTTATCTTGCGCAGCAGGTAATGAATGCCTTCGGTTATATAACTTTAACTGGAGTTGACTTCGATACAGGGGCTACTGTCTCCACGCCAAATGAAGTGTTATTCAACCCTGCTGATAACTCATATTATAAATGGACTGGTCCATTTGCATCTGGTGGGAAAGTAGTTCCTGTAAATTCAACCCCGCAATCAGCAGGTGGAATTGGGCCAGGTAAATGGTTGAGTGTCGGCGATGCCTCAGCACGGGAATATATCAATGAGAACTTTAAGCACAAAATCACACAGTTGGCTGAATTCTCGGATATTAGTACATACAGCCCATTGACTGGTGAAATTGTTGAAATCAACGGCAAGCAGTTCCTCACGTCTGATACGCGTAGCATGAACGCCGCAGTTCCTACTATTCTGCTCGGGAATGGTAAGTATGCGATTCCATATAAGGGGACTGTAACTGGCCTGGCTTATCGATTTGATGAAGACGCATATATCACCAACCCTGCATTTGATGGCACGAATAACTATCAGGGTCTTGAGGTCGACGTAACTGCCGGGACTATTTTTTATACTCGTGTGACGACGCCAGGTGCAACGGTTGAAACCTGTACTATGTATGAGCAGGAATTTGACTCAACAAGCATGACGGCTGGCGAGATTGTGAAAACTGTCCCTCTGGTCCCTATGGGACATGGTGATTATTTTGCGGTTGTTCGTAATGCTGACGGCACAAGAACTATCTTGTTCGGGAAGCCGCAATCTGCAACATTCGGCGTAACTAAAATCACGAAAATGGATTGGGATGTGACCACCCCAGTCAGCACAGTAACTGACCTTCTGGATTTCACTGGCTCTCAGTACCCTGCGCGCACGAATATCACCTGGGGCGAGGAAGGGCAGTTCAATATCCACGCCGTGAACCACAGCCTGTTTGACTGTGCTGCCGAGGACGTTCTTGCTGGCGTATTCAAACCATTAAAGACGGTAGAGGACACTGTTGTTTCAAATGCAGGTCTGATCATTATCCCTAGCCAGAACATCAAGAAGGCACCTGTTGGCGGGCTGTATTATGCTGTTGGTGGATACAATGCGCGGGTGTCCCGTGGGTGCTATCTAGGAATTACGGATGCCGTTGGTAATCAGAGACTCGCCCAAGAGCTGTACCGTAATTATGCGACCACAACGGTATATGAGCCGGAGACGGTAACATGGATGTGGGACGCGACACTGAACCGGTACAAGACCGTAGTCGGACTGTACGACTTCGGTGGGTCCAAGATGCTGCTATCGAGCATTGATTCTGGCACCAAGGTGAATACGCCTACAGTGGTAGGTCCGGGCTTTAAGCGTATTGCGGAAGCGGATAATATAGCCCCGCAGTGGCAAGGAAACAGCATCCTGATGCAGTACCCTGGAAGGTTAGGTGCGCAGCAAGGTATCTGTCCGGGAAGTATAAGCACGGACCCAACGGATATTGCAAACTTCAACCCGTTCCTGTTCCAGATTAACAACTACTCTCATGGAGCAGGTGGTCGGTACGGTTCACGGATTCGTTATGGCTCCAGCTTGACGGACTGGATGGAGCTATTGATTGATGGGGCTGGAGACACGGCAGTCGGTAAGGGTATGCGTATTATAGCCTCTGGAGGCATTCCCGTTGCTCAGTTCGCCCCAGATGGGTCGTGGATTGGTGGACTGAGGCCCGCTGTCGGAACAGCACCTCTTGCGCAGCTGAATGTCACAGCACCAAGCAGCAAGATAGCCATCCGAGCAAGTGCCTCAACGGGGCTACCAGCGTATCACAATGCCAGCAATGGCCCGACAGTAACTGGAACAACTGCGTTTGCTGCGGGTCTGTATAATGAAACCAGCCTGGTTTACACGGAACTGCTGAGAGCAACTTCCGCTAACTACACCTGGAACGTTCCTGCCGCATCAGCGCGATGGCTGAAAGAGGACTTTGATTACGATTATGTAACGGGACTCGAATTCATCAACGCACTTAAGCCACTGGCGTATACCTGGAGGGATACCAAGCAGCGTCGTATCGGTTTTGTTGCTGATGAAGTTCCCGATGAGTTGGCGATAGGGCGTGATGAAGAAGGTCGGGCTTCTGGAGTGTGGGATATGGCTATTATCGCGCACCTGGTTAAATCTGTTCAGCAGTTATCTATGGAAGTCGAAGACCTTAAAAGGTCTACTAAATAGTGAATAAAAAAAGCAAAGCCCCTTACGGGGCTTTTTTGTGTTCAATTAATGCATCATTTGGTATCGGAGTCTTTTTTCTTATGAATGGATACTCTATATATTTAAATGTCATCGTGCATATTGAAACAGTGACAACACAGTATGATAACAAAAGAGTGTAAAAATATACATTATTTATTTCACCTGGAGACACGTAGTTTTTGATGAATGCCCCAAATAAAAAGAACAAAAATACATGCATTAAGTAAACGCTGTAGCTTATCTCTCCCATAAACACAAGAGGCTTTGACGATAATATCTTTGGCTTCGCCATAATTACGGAGACAAAGAATAAGGTGGATAGCATGAATCTTTCCCATCCATATTTTGGTATATCTATGAACGCACTGTAAACTATGGCGGCTGTTGTCATCAAGAAAAATATAGTAGCCATTATATGCTTGCGATTATTGAATTTTGAGTTGACTACAGCGGCTATCGCCCCACTAACGAAATAAACCCAGACATTGAAAACATCAGCATAGAGCAGGCTACATAACAGGATAATGGTGAACGACCAGCCTAGTAACAAGGTTCTTGTTGTAGACATTAGCGCGGCAATCAGTGGAAGGATTGCATAAAACTTCCACTCAAAAGGCAATGTCCAGAGAACGGTGATTAGATGGCTTCCATCGTAGCTTGCTGTTTTATACGTTTGACCAAACAAACCAAACGCCATCATCTTTACGGTGCCTGGAATCATTTCCACTCCGAAAGATTTTGAGTTGTATGCCGTAATAGTGACTAGTAATAAAATAGCCAATGAATACAATGGGGCAATTCTCTTAAATCGCGAAAGGAAAAATTTGTACCAATCCTGTCTTTTGTTTGATGATATTTTCTCATAGAATAAAAATCCTGTAATACAGAAAAATATCTGAACCCCTATCGCACCGAAGTTAGGGTTGTAGAAGTAATCAGCCTTGAGAATCTCATCGTTGGAGAACCCCATAAGATTGACCCTCCAACTATGAGCGCACACAACAAGAACGGCGGCAATGCCCCTCAGTCCGTCTATGTATCCATAGCGAGGCGTAGATTCCTCTAAATGAGGTAGTACCTTTAGATTGGAGAACGCCCAACATATCAAAATAAACATCAACATGATGGCCGGAGTTAACAAATAGGATGCATTCATAAATTCGTCTAATTTTGGTTGAAGTGAGATTAGCCTCAGGATGCTAGCGTATTCCGGTGTTCACGACACCAACAGAAACATAACTACTAAAGATCTTTAACATTACAGGAATCAATTAGTTTTGAGTTTGGTAAAGTCTATCACCCTAATCTGACTTGATCGAATCTTAAAAATGATAATACTGTATGCATATACAGCTTATCCAAGAGGTGCATCATGGGTTTTCCATCGCCAGCAGCAGACTACGCAGAAAGAACTCTATCTCCTGAGGTACTGTGCGGCGTGACTGCAAACAGCAGGATAATCGAGACGGACAACGGCTATGCGGTGATCGAGCCAGCCACAAGCAAGCCGAAAGAGGGGGTTCTGCTGATTCTCTGTGACGGTCGCATGCAATTTGCGAAGCTAATGGGTGCCTCGTTAATTACAGAAGACGGAGAGGCTATAGAAGGGACCGCGCTTGAAGACGTTGAGGTTCTCGGTAGAGCGACGTTCTTCATTAACCGCACTTCAGATGATGATTGCCCAATAATGTAATCAGATTCGGGCAATCAAATCCGGCCCCTGATTCTTCACATTCCCCACAGCGCGCGTAACTGCGTGCCAGATAAACGCTTCGGCCGGAACTGTGCCGTCGGCAATAACCTCCTCAGCTTCTTTCCCTCCAATATCCTGACTCATCCAGGCGCGCGCGGCTTCTGGTGTAAGAACCAGCGGCCGCCGGTCATGAATATCAACCAGCCCTTTATCAGCCGCAGCTGTCACAATCAGAAAGCCCTCTGCGTCATCGCCACGCTCAAACGGTGTGCTTCCTATCGATGCCATGAATATTGGTTTACCATCAGCCCGGTGAATGAAGTAGGGCTGTTTCTTGTCGCCTTCTTTCTTCCATTCGAACCAGCCGTCAGCAAAGCAGATTGCCCGGCCATGTTGCCAGAGCGGTTTGAACATACGGCTTGTTGCTGCAGTCTCAACCCAGGTATTAATCAGCGGTGGTTTATCCCACCATCCCGGTGCGTAACCACAATGAACAGCATCGAGGTGTAATTGTTCGTCGCGTTCGCTCACCAGAAGCACTTTGGTGCCGGGGGCGACGTTGAAACGTCCGATCGGTTCCGGGTCATAGGGAATGTCGCGCTCTGCATCTTCAGCCAGGTAGGCCAGGTAATCTTCGCGTGTCATGGATTGAGAAAAACGTCCACACATAGGCACCTCCAGTCTTCAGACTGAAAGTATAGGGGACGGGGAAAATTGGTGTGTATCGGTTAAGTCATATGACGGATCTGGGGTGACATTCGTGGGGAGATTTTTGATGTATCGTCAGGAGAGATTCGAGAATGGGGCAGGAATGGGGCAGATAAGAACACACAAAGATCGGTTTAGAACGGATTGCGTGGTGAGGCAGTGATGCAACAAACTGAAAAACAACCTGCTCTTGGGCGATCTTCAGTAAGTTTTAAAAAAATACGGCCATAGTAATCATTTGACACCCTTACATTGCGTAAGAAAAAGGGACCCGTGATACGTCGACGTGTCCTGTAGTTATTTATGTATTCATTTTAGCAAAGCACCGGGAAATCCATTTTTGCTTTTGTGTCCTTGGGGGGGGCTGGACGTTGTGCGGATCAATTCTGGCAGCATTAAATTGGCAGAAAATGTTTCAGAACGCCGAAATACGCGCCTCGTCTCTCGACGGCAGGCCGCTTGCTGCCTATTATGAACAGGTTTTGCGAACCGTACTTGATAGGGGAAAGAAGAGAATGCGAGCAGCTTTTTGGGTAGGGTGTGCGGCACTGTTATTATCAGCATGCAGCAGTGAACCAGAGCAACAGGCCACGGCGGCCCACGTCACGCCAGGGATGCGGGCAGCAATGTCAGACTCGGGTCAGGCAAACTGTGCGATGGTCGGTGGCGCATTATCGGTAGCCCGTCAGCTGGACGGTTCTGCCATCGGGATGTGTGCATTACCTAACGGCAAGCGATGCAGTGAGCAGTCTCTTGCAACGGGAAGCTGCGCCAGCTATTAATCCATACCCGGCATACTTCGAGCTGCAAATGCGTTGGCTGCGCGCGCTCATTCCAGTCACTTACTTCAGTAAGCTTCTGGAGTTCGCTCTCTTGCTGCCATTTTGCAACTCGAATTATTAGGGTCTAGTTCATCAGATCAGAGCGTTTATAAACCAGCGAATCATTAGACGTTCCCAGTGTTAACTGGTCTTCGGTCAGGTCTACCTGCACGCCATCCCGCAACATGGTTTTGAGTGTACTGTCCAATTTATTGAGTTGCGGGTCTGTGCACATCATTCGTGTTATCGCGAGCTTTTGCACGGTCAAATCACCGTCAGAAAGCTTTCCTTCACCGGTAAACTGATTACACATGTTGCCGGAGATATGCATATCCTCACCAAAACTCAGTTCCAGCGGCTTCTGGCTGGTAACATTCGTTCCATTCACGCTTTCCAGCACAAAACGATGATGCTGCAGTTGCTCCGGTTGAGTGGTCACATCGCTGGTTGATACACAGCCTGCCAACATCATTCCGGCCGCTAACAGGGCGACGGTCATTTTCATACTGCTCATTAAACATTCACCAAATAAATAATACAAAATCAGGATGACACTTTAGTGCGATGCGGGCGAGTGGAGATTGTCTGAAAGTGCTCCCCGCGGCCGGGGAGCAAGAATGGTTAAACCAGCGCGTTCGGTGTGGTTTCACCCTTATCGATTTGACGCAGGTTTTCCAGCGTGGTCTGCGAAATACTGGTCAGCGCTTCGGCGGTCAGGAAGGCCTGGTGGCCGGTGAACAGTACGTTGTGGCAGGCCGACAGACGGCGGAACACGTCATCCTGGATCACGTCGTTAGATTTATCTTCAAAGAACAGATCGCGTTCATTCTCATACACGTCCATTCCCAGCGCACCGATTTTCTGGTTTTTCAGTGCTTCTATGGCGGCCTGCGAGTCGATAAGCCCGCCACGGCTGGTGTTGATGACCATCACGCCGTCTTTCATCTGCTCGAACGCGTTGTGGTTCAGCAGGTGGTAGTTTTCCGGGGTCAGCGGACAGTGCAGGGAAATGACGTCCGACTGTGAAAACAGCGTCGGCAGGTCAACATATTCCACGCCGAGTTCCAGCGCTGCGTCACTTGGATACGGGTCGAACGCCAGCAGTTTCATGCCGAAGCCTTTCAGAATACGCAGCGTTGCCACGCCGATTTTACCGGTACCGACCACGCCTGCTGTTTTACCGTGCATAGTAAAACCGCAAAGGCCTTCCAGCGAGAAGTTGGCATCACGGGTGCGTTGATAAGCGCGGTGAATACGACGGTTCAGCGACATCATCAGCCCGATGGCATGCTCCGCGACCGCTTCCGGTGAATAGGCTGGCACACGAACCACATGCAGACCCAGCTCTTTAGCCGCATCGAGATCGACGTTATTAAAGCCCGCGCAGCGCAGGGCGATATATTTCACGCCTTGTTTTTTCAACTCTTCCAGAACCGGGCGGCTGCCGTCGTCATTAACAAAAATGCAGACGGCTTCGCAACCGTGCGCAGTTTTGGCGGTCTTTTCGTTTAAAAGGAAGTCGAAAAATTCAAGTTCAAAGCCAAATGCATCATTAACATCTAGCATGTACTTTTTATCGTACTGCTTTGTGCTGTAAACTGCGATTTTCATAAGACTTTTCTCCAGTGATATTAACGTCACGGTAGCATATTTAAAATAATCATACAAATTTTAAAATTTAGTTTAATCATCAGGTTATAACAAAGAGTGTAGAGCATAACGTGCAGAGGTTTGGTGGATTTTAAGGAAGGCCGCAAATGCACCATCTATGCTTAAACCTGACGGTGACTTTAACAGGTGGGCTAAACATGCCACAATATGCGCCACTTCGGCTTTTAATCACAAAGAATCAGGATGTTAACCACCCATGAAGGGTACCTGGAAAGCCGCGATTGCGCTACTGCTGTTACTGATCCTCCTGCCGCTGACGCTTCTGCTGACATTGACGCACTGGGTGCCGACGCTCGCGGGTATCTGGCTTCCGGCCGGTACGCGAATCGCCATAGAGAAAAGCCCCCGCTTAACCCGCAATTCGGTGCATATCCCTGAGTTGCGTTATCTGGTGGGGGACTGCCAACTTGCAGAGGTTCACGATCTCGAGTTGTCACACCCCAGCCGCTGGCAGGTGCACGTGGGTCAACTCGACATGAATTCCACCTGCCTGAGTAAGCTTCCCGAAAGCACGCCGACGCCTGGTGCGCCGCGAAGTCTTGCCGAATGGCAATCCATGCTGCCAAACAGTTGGCTGATTATCGATCAGTTACGCCTTTCGCCATGGGAAAAATGGCAGGGAACACTGGCGGTATCATTGACTCCATCAATGCAAACGCTGACCTACGACGGTGGTGCGGTGCATTTACAGGCCAACCTGAAAGGGCAGCAGCTGACCGTCAACCGCTTTGAAGCAAAAATTCAGGCCGATGAACCCCCGATTAAACTGGTAGGCGAATTCACCATGCCGCTGGTGCCGGACGGTTTGCCCGTTAGCGGCCATGCGGTCACTACCTTCCAGGTGCCAAATCCCTCTGCGCTGGTAGACGCCGAACTTGAGTGGCGTGAAAATCAGGGCCAGCTGGTAATGAGGGAACGCGGTAATACAGAGCCACTGCTTGATTTGCCGTGGGAGCTGACCCGCGAACGGTTGACGATCAGCGACGGCCGCTGGAACTGGCCGTGGCAGGATGGCGTCCCGCTGAGCGGACGCGTCGGCTTAAAAATCGATAACTGGCAGCAGGGCATCGATAAGATGCAGATTTCAGGGCGGCTCAATGTGCTGACTCAAGGGGACGCTGGGAAGGGTAACGCAGTACTGACCATCGGGCCGGGCACGTTGAGCATGGACAATAGCGCCATGCCGCTGCAGCTAACCGGCGAAGCTAAATACGACGATCTGGTGTTGTATGCGATTCTTCCGGCCCAGCTCAGCGGCCCGCTAATCGACCCAAAACTCAGCTTTGGACCTGGCTCACTGTTGCGCTCGCGCGGTCGTATTATAGATTCCCTGAATATAGATGAAATCCGCTGGCCATTGGCTGGCGTGCACATCAGCACGCAGGGCGTTGATGGGCGTCTACAGGCGATCTTGCGTGCCCACGAGCAGGAAATGGGGGATTTCGTCCTGCACCTCGACGGCCAGGCGAATAATTTCTTGCCCGACAAAGGCAGCTGGCGCTGGCGTTACTGGGGCGACGGACATTTCACGCCGATGAAGGCGCGCTGGGATATGAAAGGCGACGGGGAATGGCGTGACAGTTCTATCGTGCTCAACAGTCTGTCGACGGGTTTCGACAAACTGCAGTACGGCACTATGAATGTCAGTCAGCCGCGCCTGGTGCTCGAAAAGCCGATTCACTGGATTCGCAACGAGCAGCACCCGTCGCTGACTGGGGCACTTTCCCTTGATGCGGGCGAAACGCAGTTCAGCGGCGGCAGCATGTTACCGCCGTCGACGCTCAAATTCAGCGTTGACGGCCGTGACCCGACATGGTTCCAGTTTAAGGGCGATCTGCACGCGGCGGACATTGGCCCGGTCAGAATTAACGGACGCTGGGACGGCGAACGCCTGCGCGGCGAGGCCTGGTGGCCGAAACAGTCGTTGACGGTGTTCCAGCCGCTGGTTCCCCCGGGTTGGAAAATGAATCTGCGTGACGGCATGCTGTACGCTCAGGTGGCTTTTTCCGCCGCCGCTGGGCAGGGTTTTGAAGCCGGTGGGCACGGTGTTCTGAAAGGCGGAAGCGCCTGGATGCCGGATAACCAATTCAACGGTGTCGACTTTGTCCTGCCGTTCCGCTTCAGCGAAGGCACCTGGGAGCTAGGCACGCGCGGCCCGGTGTCGCTGCGCATTGGTGAAATCGTCAACCAGGTGACGGCCAGCAATTTTTCGGCTGATTTACAGGGCAGTTATCCGTGGGACGAACGCAACCCATTGATGCTCAGCGACGTAAACGTCGATGTTCTCGGTGGCAAGCTTTCGATGCTACAGCTGCGGATGCCGCAGCACGACCCGGCGCTGCTGCGGGTGCAGAATATCTCCTCCAGCGAGCTAATCAGTGCAGTGAATCCAAAGCAGTTTACGATGTCCGGGCCGGTGAGCGGGGCATTGCCACTGTGGCTCGACAATGAAAAATGGATAATCAAAGACGGCTGGCTGACCAACCCCGGACCAATGACGCTGCGTATTGATAAAGACACTGCCGATGCGGTGGTGGAAGATAATATGGTCGCGGGTGTGGCGATTAACTGGCTGCGTTATATGGAAATATCCCGCTCGTGGACCAAAATCAATCTCGATAATCTCGGCCTGCTGACGCTAAAATCTACCGTGACCGGCATCAGCCGGGTGGACGGCAAAAGCAGCACCGTGAATTTAAACTATACCCATGAAGAGAACGTGTTCGATCTTTGGCGCAGTCTGCGCTTTGGCGACAATCTTCAGGCATGGCTTGAGCAAAACGCGGTCCTTCCCGACCCGCGCTGCCGGGCAGGCAAGGACTGTAAGGAGCAATAATGAAAGTGACAATCGCCATGCTGAGCGGGCTGGCCGCACTAAGCCTCAGCGGCTGTACGCCGCGAATAGAGGTTGCGGCCCCCAAGGAGCCAATAACCATCAATATGAATGTCAAAATCGAACATGAGATCCACATCAAGGTTGATAAAGACGTCGAAAACCTGCTGAAATCACGCAGCGATTTATTCTGAGGCCGCAGCGATGAAAAAATTACTGTTAATGGCGGTTCTGAGCCTGGGGCTAATCAGTCAGAGCGTTTTGGCGCTGACGCTTGACCAGGCGCGTGCCCAGGGTCGCGTCGGGGAAACCTTGACCGGCTATCTGGCGCCGGTGGCACAGGATAAAGAAACGGTAGCGCTGGTAAAGCAAATCAACGATGCGCGCAGCGAAAGCTACCAGCAGCTGGCAGACAACAACAATTTACCGGTGGATGAAGTCGCGAAGATGGCCGGGAAAAAGCTGGTTGCGCGGGCACAGCCGGGAGAATACGTGAAGGGCCTGAACGGAAAATGGCTGAAGAAGTGATCAGCGATTGTGTTTACGGTACTCGCCAGGCGACATACCGAAGCGCTGGCGAAAGGCGGTAGAAAAATGGCTGTGATCGGTAAAGCCCCAGCTGAACCCGATTCCCGCCAACTTCTCGTCATCGGCGGCGCTGCGTATCGCTTTGGCGCAAAGATCCAGCCGCCGGTTTTTAATGTATTGCGCGACCACCAGGCCTTTATTGGCGAACATCCGGTAAAGGCTTCTCACTGACATCCCCGTTTCATTGGCCAGCCATTCCGGGCGCAGCATTTCTGACTGCAAATGGCTTTCAATCAGTTGCACAACCTTATCAAACTGTTTATCACGGCGTGACGGTGTCACATCTTGCTGCTGCAATACCGGGCGCAGCAGGCACACAATCGCCTCCAGCGCGGCTTCACTTTCGCGACCGGACAGCTCGCGGTTATTCATACTTTCCTGCAACAGGCGATGGCTCATTTGCACCATCGGCAAGTTTTTTCCTAAACGTTGAACACAATGGCTTTCGCCCACGCGCAGCTGCTGTTCCAGCAAGCTTCTTGGTAACAACAGCGAAGTCTGACGGGAGCGTTGTTGCCAGATGATAGAGCACGGGCGGGATGCATCAACCAACGTAATGTCGCCGGGCTGGATAACCGTTTGACGTTCGTTTTGTTCAATGATTGCCTGGCCTTCCAGCTGGAAAACCGTGTAGAACCAGCTGTCATTTTGTTTACTGATCTCATTTTTGGTGCGGTAGAGATTAACGTTGGCGGTAGTGACGGTGCTGAGTTTTAACCCTCGCGCATAGCCCGTTTCCAGATGCCCCGAAAACTCGCCTTCCAGCGGGCGAGCGGCAAAATTGCCACATTCCTGGTTAATCTGGGCCAGCCACTTCTGGAACTGCTCATTGCCAGTCATCTGCGCCATTTCCTGCCTCGGTCATTGAAGTGCCAATACATTGTTGCATTTATGTTGCGTAAACAAGCTTGTCGTGGTGACTATACGAAAGAACTATCACTGGCGACAGGAGGCAGCATGACTATTGTCACTGTTTGCGAGGGCTGTCACAGGCGACAAAGCGAATGACACAGAGACAAAAACCGAAAAGGCGCGCGGCTTCTACACTGGTTAAAACCGTGAAAGGTAATAAGGAGCTGATATGTCTGATTCACAGGTCGCGCTGCTTGAGAGCGTACAACAATTTCTGGCGCGCCAGCACGGGCTTTATATTGACGGAAAGCAACAGGACTCGCGCAGTGACAAGCGCCTGACCGTCTGGGACCCGGCGACGGGCAAATCCATCGCTACCACCGCGGATGCGAATAGCGCGGATGTCGATGCCGCGGTAATGTCTGGCTGGCGTGCGTTCGTTGACCGCCGTTGGGCCGGGCGTATGCCCGCGGATCGCGAACGTATCCTGCTGCGTTTTGCTGATTTAGTGGAAAAACATTCGGAAGAATTGGCGCAGCTGGAAACGCTGGAACAGGGCAAGTCGATCAATATTTCCCGCATGTTCGAGGTAGCCTGTACGCTGAACTGGATGCGTTACACCGCGGGGCTGGCGACCAAAATCACCGGGCAAACGCTGGATGTTTCTATTCCGCTGCCTGCGGGTGCGCGCTATCAGGCGTGGACGCGTAAAGAGCCGGTGGGCGTGGTGGCCGGGATTGTGCCATGGAACTTCCCGCTGATGATAGGTATGTGGAAAGTGATGCCTGCGCTGGCGGCTGGCTGTTCTATCGTTATCAAACCGTCCGAAACGACACCGTTGACGCTGCTGCGCGTGGCGGAGCTGGCGACCGAAGCGGGTGTTCCAGAAGGCGTATTTAACGTGGTAACCGGCAGCGGTGCTGAATGTGGCTCAGCGCTGACGTCGCATCCGCACGTCGCCAAAGTGAGCTTTACCGGTTCAACCGCGACGGGAAAACAGATCGCCCGCACGGCGGCGGACAGACTGACGCGCGTCACGCTGGAACTGGGCGGAAAAAACCCGGCGATCGTGCTGAAAGACGCCGACCCGCAGTGGGTGATTGAAGGCCTGATGATGGGCAGCTTCCTTAATCAGGGCCAGGTGTGCGCGGCCAGCTCGCGTATTTACATTGAAGCGCCGCTGTTTGACACCCTTGTCACCGGTTTTGAGCAGGCGGTGAAATCCCTGAGCGTCGGGCCGGGTATGTCCGAAAGCGCACAGATTAACCCGCTAGCCTCACGCGCGCACTGCGATAAAGTCGCGGCGTTCCTGTATGAGGCCGAGCAAAACAAAGCTGAACTGATTAGCGGTACTGCCGGACCGGAAGGCCAGGGTTATTACGTTCGACCGACGCTGGTGGTCAACCCTGATGCGCGTCTGCGTTTAACGCGCGAGGAAGTTTTTGGCCCGGTGGTGAATCTGGTACGCGTCGCGGACGGCGACGAAGCACTGCGGCTGGCAAATGAAAGTGAATACGGCCTGACCGCAAGCGTCTGGACGCAAAATCTCTCTCAGGCGTTGAGCTATAGCGATCGCTTACAGGCGGGTACGGTATGGGTAAATAGTCATACGCTGATTGACCCGAATCTGCCGTTTGGTGGTATGAAACAATCCGGTACCGGACGCGATTTCGGCCCGGACTGGCTCGACGGCTGGTGTGAAACCAAATCAGTGTGCGTGCGGTATTAAAGAAACTATGAGCCCTCTGATCCGGGGGGCTATCTCTCTCTGGCTGCCAATACGTGAAGAAGGCAGAGGCCGTCTGACCGTGAAACCTATTCCGGCAGGTCGAAAACCTGCAGCATGTAACCGCCGCGCGCAAAGTTAATGAATTTGTCTGTTTTCAGCGACGAAATGATATTGAGAATGCTGCTGCGTGACAGCCCGGTACGTTCCTGAATGTAATTGAGAATATTGACGCGGGCTTTTGTTTCTTCCGGTAGTTTATCGAGCTCACGAAGGTAGTGGCACACGACGGGGAAGGTGCGTTGGTTTACGATTTGCAGATCTCGATAAAGCATGGTGTTGGTGTGATACGCCTGTACTTCCGCCACGTTGCGCCACAGGCCATTTTGTTCAATCGCATGGGTGACGTTCTGATGTTCCAGTCGGGAAAGTAGACACTGGGTTTCTGCGCGTAATTACCATTTAAAATCAATAAGCCAGATATTTATTAATGGACGTTGCGATTGCGCGGTGCATATTTTCGCTCTTTATGTTCATACAGTAATTCATCTGCTTTAATAAGCGCAGTTTCCAGCGTGTCCTGTTTCGACATCTGATAAATACCCCACGAAAATGCCACCAGTCGACGATTATCGGTTTGCTGTAGCCTATCGGTAATACGCTGGATAACTTCACGCGCTTTGTCCAGTCCGGCATCCAGCAAGATAATGTTAAATTCATCGCCGCCAAGACGAATACCGTAGTCGCTTTTGCGCAAAGAGGTGGCAATGGCGGTGCCAAGCAGTTTGATCGCTTCATCACCGATATGATGACCGAATGTATCATTAATACGCTTAAGCCCGTCGCAGTCAATGGCGATCACTGTCACGATAATCTGCTTATCCAACAATTCACGAATTTTGTCGTCCAGTCGCGCATTGAGAATTTTGCGATTAAACAGACCGGTTAAAACGTCGGTGACATTGTCGCGTGCAAGCGATGCGGTGCGATTAAAATGATAGCGGGCATACTGGCAAAGCAGCAATGTGGTAACTACATACATAATAATCAGCAACAGCTGGCTTAAAATGAAAAATTGGACATCGAGCCGAATATGGAGCGTGTAGTAACGGGTGATTGGTGCCTGATAATTCACAAGAGGAAACGATATCCAGGATGGCTGATGGAACTGGATGATTTTCCCACTGCGATTATCCTCAACAAACATCGTGAGAAAAGACCACAGCAGCGGTCGCTCTGATGTGTAAAAAGAAGTGGCCAGATCTGAAATATTAAAATCAGTTACCAGGACCCCCTTGATTTTACCGTGCACAAAAATTGGGTTTAGGGTGCTGATGATATTTTTACCAGTGTAACCGTCTTTATAAATGTGGGAGGCGATATTATTTCCCAACAGTAAATCGGCGAGTGCTTTTTTACCAATCTCGAGCGAAATGGCGTTGGTATCTATGCTGATTTTTTTACCATCAAACAATAACCAGTTACGGAATGTATATTTTCGTGAGTCTATCAGGCGATCCAGGTAAATATAATGTTTGTCAAGATCGATATAATAACGCAGGTTGTCAAACTTATAGCCGGTATAATTCGAAAAGCTGTATTGCGGTAACGGACTGATACGGTCGTTCAAAAAACTCGCGAGAGCAGGCACATCATCAGCCCATGAGTGGCATTCCTGGGCGCGTGTTTGTAATGTTCCCCCGAGTGCCGGCAGCGTATGGGCGGTAAGATTCAGACCATAAATATTGTCGATATGCTCCATATGCTGGCATAGGGTGGTGGGATCATTTTCACCTATCGTCGGAGCAACGGTTGCGGTTAATGCCGTAGAGAGGTTAAAGGCAACACGTTGATTGATATATTCTTCATGAAAAAGGGCAGATTTGCCGTTTTCGGCAATATATCCCATATAACTCTTTAAATTTCTGTATTCCCGGACCAGTAAAACAGCAAAAACTGTGGTCGTGATAATGACAATGGCCGCAAGGGTGATCGTCCGTTTTTTCTTAACCAAGATGCCCCCGTTCCATCCCCAACTCTGTTCATACTTACAGTATAGCGCGGGAAATATACCATCCCTGTCTCATTTTAATGGAGGTTGAGATCAAAAAAGGGGCCGAAGCCCCTTTTCTTTATTTCTTCTGTTCGCCTAGCGTCGGCGTTTCATTGAAGAAGTTCCACGGTTTAAGCAGCGCGTGAACCCATTCGGTTGGCATAATCGGCCATTCTTCCGCGCGGGCCACGTGCGTGGTGCCAGTCGTAATCCACACCACGTCATCCTGGTTATCCACTGACTCGTTGTCTTTGGTGTACTGACCAAGACCGGTGTCGTGGGTTGAACGGTTAGGGTATTTGCCTTCCGGATAACGTTCATCTGCTTTGTAGCGGGTCACCCACAGCTGTTTATCCATAAAGCTCAGGCGGTGATAAATCCACTCGTCTGGCGAGAATTTTGCCCCGGTCGCCACCGGATGGGTGCCACCGGCGTACGGGATTATCTGGTACGAAACCGGATTGCCCATACGGTTCTCTTTGCTGGTATTGCTCAGCAGGCGAATCGTACCCGGGTCGAATTTCTGCGCCGCCTGCTGCTCACTGTCGATGGTATGCTGGTCAATCTGCATGGTACTGGTACGCGGACCCCCTGCGGTGTTCGGCTTCACATCAGGATCCATTGCCACCAGACGGTTATTTTCCCCATCCACATCCAGGTCGAGACGGAAGTTGTAGATGTGCTGGTGGGTGGTGCCGACGATGTTATGGTCGATAAGCGTGCCGTATTTAGTGTCATCTTTGGCGGTCGCGTCGTGCATGGTTTTGGACTGCACCCCTTTCACCGCTTCGATTCCCGTCGCGCCGGCATCAATGCCAATGGTGCCGTTTTCGTGGAACACCCAGTCAAAGATGTAGTCGTAGTTGCCAACCGTGCTTATCCAGCGGATAACCAGCTCACGGCGTTCAGTACTGACGTTCGGCTGGCCCATTTCCTGATGCTTATATTCTGGCCCGGCGTAACGTTCAAAGACCGCGATAGCGTGCGGAATGTTCATTGGCGCACCGGTGTAATCGGCGATGGTTTCATCCAGCAGCACGGCATTCGACGGCGCATCTTTACCGCGGGCGATAGGCGAGGTCAGGGTACCCATGCCGTAGTCGCCGGAATCAAGATACGCTTTGAAGTACCAGCCCACGTCCGGATCGCCATAAGGCACGATCATCCCGCCGAGTGAACCTTCGTACATGATTTTGCGTTTGGTGCCGTTGTCGTTATAGGTCACGGTCGATAAAATCGGCCCTACGCGAGAATCCAGGCGCAGGTGGAAATCCCAATTTTGCCAATGAACCATATCGCCGGTGATGGTGTAGTTTTTGCCTTCCGGCTCGATGATATCCAGCGGTTTAAGCTGTTTAGCGATGCGGTCACGTCCATCATACGGGCGCGGCGCCATCGGTACTGGAATTACCGGGCCTTCTTCAATCTTAATGATTTTTTTCTGCTCAAGGTCGACAACCGCCACCAGGTTTTCAATCGGGTGTGCCCAGTAGTTGCCGTCACCAACGTCCAGATAACTGACCACTTTTAGCAGACGATCTTCCTGTTTCAGTCCGTCTTTACCGTCGAAATAGCCGACGGTAAGTGGGGTGGTGATAACTTTGGATGGGTCAGTAATACCGTGTTTTTTCAGTACTTCAGCAAATTCTTTGCTGGCGTTTATGATGTTCTGCACGGAAGAGAAATCGTCCAGTAGCACCATGCCGTGCGCATCTTTGATGGGCGCCCAGCGCAGGACCTTTTTATTCTTTAAATCAACCTGGCTTTCAATCACATGTTTGCCGTCGAGCATCGTCACGTTCGCCAGACGATCTTCATCGATCGCGGTACCGCTCATGACGAAATTCCAGACTTTCGCTTTTTCAGGCTCGGCGAGGGCAATCTGCGTGAAGCGCGTATTCGGTTTGAAATCCGGCGAGGCTTTAACAATCTCAACTGCTTCTTTGATCTCGTTGGCGGTCAGCGCATTCAGGGGATGCGGGAGTTTCTCGACCTGGAACGTCTGATCCAGTCCGGACTGGAATACGTCGTTGATAAAGGTATCCGAAATCCAGGCTTTGTTATTTTTCATCACCACTGGCACCTGCAATGCCAGGGTTTTGCCGTTGACGATGGCGGTTTTAGCACCCGGTTTCACCTTCACAAACGCGCCGTCTTTGGCAATGGTGAACATCTGGGCGTAATCATCCCACTGCACGTCGGCCCCGAACTCTTGCAACGTTTTGTCCATTGGAACCATATGGGCTTCGCCGCCGTGCGCGAAAACAGGGGCTTGCCAGTTGCACATCAGAGCGACCGCAAGGGCCAGCGCCGTTTTACGGGCGGAAAAAGGAGAAAAGCTTCCCATTTGTTAACCTCGTATAGTTATGTTCTTAGAGTCACGACACCCTCACCCTAACAGCGAGCAGACGCACGACGTTTGCCTGCACCTGCCAGGTGTTTTGTCAGATTTGCCAGATTAGGAAATTGAACTGTAGCCCCGGTGAGCGTGGTGCCACCGGGCAACAGAAAGGTTAGAAATCGCTTTGCTGACGGGCCACCAGCGTCAGGATCGAATAGAGCGCGACCGGTTGCTGATGCTGGTTGAATACTTCCACCGCCCATTCCACCACGCCGGTCGGTTTATCGTCGGCGGTTTTCTGGCGCTTAACGGTTTTACGTTTCACGGTTAAGCGTACCTGGATGGTGTCGCCCGGTTTCACCGGTTCGATAAAGCGCAGGTTTTCCATGCCGTAGTTGGCGATAACCGGGCCGACGCCCGCATCGACAAACAGACCTGCGGCAGCAGAAATCACGAAATAACCGTGCACCACGCGTTCGCCAAACATGGATTCTGCGGCACCGATTTTGTCCATATGCGCATAGAAATGGTCGCCGCTCAGGCAGGCAAAATTCACGATATCCGTTTCGGTCAGGGTGCGGCGCGGGGTCAACAGGCTGTCGCCCGGCTGCAATTCTTCAAAATATTTGCGGAACGGATGCACGCGGTCTTCCTGTACCTGAGCCCCGCGAACCCATTGCCGGCTGACGCTGGCCAGCATCGTTGGGCTGCCCTGAACGGCGGTGCGTTGCAGGTAGTGTTTCACCGCGCGCAGACCGCCCAGCTCCTCGCCGCCGCCCGCGCGGCCTGGGCCACCGTGCAGTAGCTGCGGCAGCGGAGAACCGTGTCCGGTGGATTCTTTCGACGACTCTTCGTTAAGAATTTGAATACGACCGTGGGCGCGGGCCGCACCGAGAATAAATTCGCGGGCAATCGCCGGATCCGTGGTGACCAGCGTGCCAGCCAGGCTGCCCTGACCGGCGCGGGCCAGCGCCAGACTCTGCGCGCGGGTCTGATACGGCATCAGCGTGGCGACCGGGCCAAAGGCTTCAATGGCGTGCACCGCCGGGCTTTCGTCCGGATGCGGACAAAACAGCAGGGTCGGTGGGAAGAATGCGCCTGCCGCCTGCATATCCGCTTTGCCACCCAGACGTACTTGGCAGCCAGCGGCCAGCAGCGCATCGACTTTTTCCTGCACGTCAGCGCGCTGATCGGCGTTGACCAGCGATCCCATTTTTACGCCTTCTACGGCCGGGTCGCCCATTTTCACGCTCTGTAAACGGGCAATCAGCGCGTCGCTCACCCCCTGAATCTGCGCCTGAGGCACGATGATGCGGCGAATAGCGGTACATTTTTGTCCCGCTTTGGCGGTCATCTCACGCACCACTTCGCGGATGAACAGTGCGAATTCAGGCTGCTCCGGCGTGACGTCTTCACCCAGCACGCAGCAGTTCAGCGAGTCGGCTTCCATGGTGAACGGAATCGAATTTTTAACGATGTTCGGATGAATGCGCAGCGACTGCCCGGTTTGCGCCGAGCCGGTAAAAGTCACTACGTCCTGGAAATCGAGGTGGTCGAGCAGGTCGCCCGCGCCGCCGCAAATCAGACTGATCGCGCCGTCTGGCATTAAACCGCTGTCGATGATGGATTTGACCATCGCCTGCGTCACCTGCGCGGTGGCGGTGGCGGGTTTGATGATGGCGGGCATCCCGGCGAGCCACGTTGGTGCCAGTTTTTCCAGCATTCCCCAGCACGGGAAGTTGAACGCGTTAATGTGCACCGCGACGCCTGATTTTGCACTCAGTACATGGCGAGCGGCGAAACCACCGTTTTTCGACAGCGGAATCAGTTCATCTTCCGGCCATAACACGTCATCAGGTAATTCGCGTGCGCCGAGCCCCGCGTAGGTAAACAGCGTGCCAATTCCGCCTTCGATATCCACCCAGCTATCAGCCCGGGTTGCTCCGGTTTGTGCGGAAAGGGTATAGAACACCTCTTTTTGCTCCAGCAAATGTTTTGCCACCGCTTTTAGCATGGCGGCACGTTCAACAAACGTCATTTTACTGAGCGCTTCACCGCCATTCTCAATGGCGTAACGGCGCGCCTGCGCCAGATCCAGTCCTTCACTGGTCACTTCCCACAGGGGTTCGCCGGTAATCGCATGATGGATTGTCCGCGCTCGGCCGCGGCCAGACTGCCAGCTGCCGGATAAGAAACTGGTTAACTGCTGCATTGTGTTTCTCCGTAAATGTTACGTTGTTTCGTCATATATAGTTTGATTATGAATCATAAAAATCAATGCTGATTTTAATAATTTATTAACAATGCGATCTTTGTCTGTATTGGCTTATTTGTTACTTCATTGTTGTATAAAGATATTGTTATTTACCTTGCGAAGGGCGTCACAGAATACACAAACCATTCTTGGGGTTTTAGTTAACCTTTATGTAACTTCACATAAACAATATGATTCACGATGAGGCGTTATGTGAATCAAATGGGAATCATAAAGGTGACAATGTGACTGAAGAACAACGCTTTGAAGCGCGCATCGCCGAAGAGACGGCCATCGAGCCGCAGGACTGGATGCCCGAGGCGTATCGCAAAACCCTGATCCGCCAGATTGGCCAGCACGCGCACTCTGAGATTGTTGGCATGCTGCCGGAAGGCAACTGGATAACCCGCGCCCCGACGCTGCGCCGCAAGGCCATTCTGCTGGCGAAAGTGCAGGACGAAGCGGGGCACGGCCTTTATCTCTACAGCGCGGCGGAAACACTCGGCTGCGCCCGAGAAGACATCTATCAAAAGATGCTCGATGGACGAATGAAGTACTCCTCCATCTTTAACTACCCGACGCTGAACTGGGCCGATATCGGCGTGATTGGCTGGCTGGTCGACGGGGCTGCCATCGTCAATCAGGTGGCGCTGTGCCGCACGTCTTATGGGCCGTATGCCCGGGCGATGGTGAAGATATGTAAGGAAGAGAGCTTCCATCAGCGTCAAGGATTCGACGCCTGCATGGCGCTGGCGAACGGCAGCGAAGAGCAGCGCGCGATGTTGCAGGACGCAATCAACCGCTTCTGGTGGCCTGCGCTGATGATGTTCGGGCCGAACGATGACAGCTCGCCGAACAGCGCCCAGAGTCTGACGTGGAAAATCAAACGTTTCGGTAATGATGAACTGCGTCAGCGCTTTGTCGACAACACCGTTCCGCAGGTGGAAATGTTGGGTATGACCGTGCCGGACCCAGACCTAAAGCTCGACGACACTACCGGAGAGTACCGCTTCGGCGATATCGACTGGAATGAATTTAATGAGGTGATTAACGGGCGTGGCATTTGCAACCACGAACGTCTGGCCGCCAAGCGTAAAGCCTGGGAAGAGGGCGCCTGGGTGCGGGAAGCCGCGCTGGCGCATGCCAAAAAACAGCAGGCCCGTAACGTGGCGTAAGGAGAACAACAATGAACAATGTCTACTGGCCGTTATATGAAGTGTTCGTTCGCAGCAAACAGGGTTTATCGCACCGTCACGTGGGCAGTCTGCACGCCGCCGACGATCGCATGGCGCTGGAAAATGCCCGTGACGCCTACACCCGCCGCAGCGAAGGCTGCTCAATCTGGGTGGTTAAAGCGAGCGAAATCGTGGCCTCACAGCCGGAAGAGCGCGGCGAATTTTTCGACCCGGCGGAGAGCAAAATCTATCGCCACCCGACGTTCTACACACTGCCTGACGGCATCGAGCATATGTGAGGCAGTCATGAACAATCACGATCCTATCGCGACTTACGCATTGCGTCTCGGCGATAACTGCCTGGTGCTTTCTCAGCGTCTTTCTGCCTGGTGCGGTCACGCCCCGGAGCTGGAGATCGATTTGGCGCTGGCCAATATCGGCCTCGACCTGATGGGGCAGGCGCGCAATTTCCTGACCTACGCCGCTGAACGTCAAGGCGAAGGCGATGAAGACACGCTGGCGTTTGGTCGCGACGAACGCCAATTCTGCAACATTCTGCTGGTGGAGCAGCCGAACGGTAATTTTGCTGACACGCTGGCGCGCCAGCTGTTTATTGATGCCTGGCATGTGGCACTGTTCAGTCGACTTACGAGCAGCAAAGACGCGCAGATTGCCGCCATTGCCGCCAAAGCCATCAAAGAAGCGCGTTATCACCTGCGCTTCAGCCGTGGCTGGGTTGAGCGTCTGGGCGGTGGAACCGAGATTTCCGCCGCGCGGATGCAGGCCGCCATCGACAATCTGTGGCGCTTTACCGCCGAATTGTTCCAGGCCGATGCGCTGGAAGAGGAGCTGATTGCTCAGGGTATCGCCGTCGATCCGCGTGAACTGAAAGCGGACTGGCTGGCAGAAATATCCAGCGTACTGTCCGCCGCGGAACTCAAGGTGCCGCCAGAACCGCCGTACCGCACTGGCGGCAAACAAGGGCTGCACACCGAACATCTGGGACCAATGCTGGCAGAAATGCAATATCTGCAGCGTTCATATCCCGGTCAGCAGTGGTAACGGAGGTCGCTATGCAACGTCTCGCCAGTATTGCTCCCGCTGAAGTCCACGATATTTGGATGCTGTTAAGTCAGATTTCAGACCCGGAAGTGCCGGTGCTGACCATCACCGATCTCGGGATGGTGCGCAGCGTGGTGCCGCAGGGCGACGGCTGGGTGGTTGGATTCACACCAACCTATTCAGGCTGCCCGGCAACGGAGTATCTGCTCGGTGAGATCCGCACCGCAATGACCGTGCATGGCTATACGCCGGTGCATATCGTCCTGCAGTTGGACCCGCCGTGGACCACGGACTGGATGACGCCGGATGCCCGCGAACGCTTGCGCCAGTACGGCATCAGCCCGCCGCAGGCTCACGTTTGTCATGCGGGAATGCCGACAGATGTGGCGTGTCCGCGCTGCGGGAGCACCCACACGTCGATGATCAGTGAATTCGGCTCCACGGCCTGCAAAGCGTTGTACCGCTGCGACAGCTGCCGGGAGCCCTTTGATTACTTTAAATGTATTTGAGGTTGCCATGACGACGTTTCATTCGCTTACGGTGGCAAAAGTTGAGCCCGAAACCCGCGATGCGGTGACGATTACCTTCGCCGTACCGCAAACGCTGCAAACCGCCTACGCGTTTCGCCCCGGTCAGCATCTGACCCTGAAAACGAAACTGGCAGGTGAAGAGCTCCGCCGCTGTTACTCCATTTGCCGCCGTGCCGTACCGGGCGAAATCAGTGTGGCGGTGAAAGCCATTGAAGGCGGGCGCTTCTCGCGCTATGCCCGGGATGAAATCAAAGCTGGAATGACCCTTGACGTGATGATCCCGCAGGGCAATTTTGGTTATCAGCCACAGCCCTCGCGCCGAGGACACTATCTGGCAATCGCCGCAGGATCTGGGATCACCCCAATGTTGGCGATTGTGGAAAGCACTTTACAGGCCGAGCCGGACAGCGCGTTCACCGTGATTTACGGCAACCGCAGCAGTCAGAGCATGATGTTCCGCCAGCAGCTGGCCGACCTGAAAGACACTTACCCGACGCGTCTGCAATTGCTGAGTATTTTCAGCCAGGAAACGCTCGACAGCGCGTTGCTGCATGGCCGCATCGACGGCGAAAAATTGCATGCACTTTCCCGTTCACTGCTCAATTTCAGTCAGTTTGATGAGGCCTTTATCTGCGGCCCGGCGGCGATGATGGACGACGCCGAAACCGCACTGGTCTCACTCGGCATGTCGCAAAAAGCGATTCATCTTGAACGCTTCAACACCCCGGGCACCACCGTGCGCCATGCATCGAGCGTTCAAGCCGATGGCCAGACGGTCACTCTGCGTCAGGATGGCCGCGACCGCGCAATCGTCCTTTCCGCTGACGACGAAAGCATTCTCGACGCCGCCCTGCGGCAGGGCGCGGACTTACCTTACGCCTGTAAAGGCGGGGTGTGCGCCACCTGTAAATGCAAGGTACTGCGCGGCGAGGTGTCGATGGCAACCAACTACAGCCTCGAGCCGGATGAACTGGCCGCAGGCTACATACTGAGCTGCCAGTCACTGCCACTGACCGCCGACGTGATCGTCGATTTTGATGCGAAGGGGATGGCATGAGCGAATTATTGATTAGCCGCCACGACCGCGTATTGCAGTTGACGCTGAACCGTCCGCAGGCACGTAACGCGCTGAATAATGCCTTATTGACTCAAATCGCCGACGCGCTGGAATCAGCCCAACAGGACAGCAACGTGGGCGCGGTGATCATTACCGGCAGTGACCGCGTGTTTGCCGCCGGGGCCGATTTACAGGAGATGGCCGAGAAAGATTTAGCCGCGACCTTGAATGATATTCGCCCACGCATTTGGGCGCGCATCGATGCCTTCAGCAAACCACTGATTGCCGCAGTGAACGGCTACGCGCTGGGCGCAGGCTGTGAACTGGCGCTGCTGTGTGATGTGGTGGTAGCGGGTGATAACGCGACCTTTGGATTACCGGAAATCACGCTTGGCCTGATGCCCGGCGCGGGTGGCACACAGCGTCTGATCCGCTGTGTGGGCAAGTCTCTGGCGACACAAATGGTGCTTACCGGACGCAGCATTGATGCTCAGCGCGCGCAGCAGGCTGGGCTGGTGAGTGAGATTTACCCTGTTGGCCTGACCACAGAATACGCCATCAGCCTGGCGGCAGCGATGGCGAAGCACTCCCCGCTGGCGTTGCAGGCTGCGAAGCAGGCGCTTCGGCAGTCGCAGGAAGTGACGCTCAGTGCCGGACTCGCTCAGGAACGCCAGCTGTTTACGCTGCTCAGTGCCACCGACGATCGTCGGGAAGGTATCGCTGCGTTTCTTGCCAAACGCCAACCTGAATTCAAAGGACGCTAACGATGGACGCTTTTATTCTCAGTCACGTTGAGCACGGGGTGATGACGCTAACGCTGAATCGGCCGGATCGACTGAACAGCTTTAACGAGGTGATGCACGGGCAGCTCGCCGAGTGCCTGACACAGGCCGAACGCGATGACGCGATTCGTTGCCTGGTCATCACCGGTGCCGGACGCGGATTCTGCGCCGGACAGGATCTGAACGACCGTAACGTTGACCCGAGCGGCCCGCCGCCGGATCTCGGTTACTCCGTAGAAACGTTCTGGAACCCGCTGGTTCGCCGTCTGGCAACGCTGCCGAAACCGGTTATTTGCGCCGTCAACGGCGTGGCAGCAGGCGCAGGCGCAACCTTAGCGTTGGGCTGCGACATCGTGGTTGCTGCGCGTTCAGCGAATTTCGTGATGGCGTTCAGCAAGCTGGGTCTGATTCCGGACTGCGGCGGCACCTGGGTTTTACCGCGAGTGGCGGGGCGCGCACGGGCAATGGGCCTGGCGCTATTGGGAGACAAACTCAGCGCCGAGCAGGCTCAGCAGTGGGGCATGATCTGGCAAGTGGTGGATGACGCGCAGCTCAGCGACACCGCCAATCAGCTGGCGCGCCACTTTTCCACGCAGCCGACATATGGCCTCGGGCTTATCAAACAGGCGATCAACGCGGCGGAAACCAACGGCCTGGACGCACAGCTCGACCTCGAGCGTGACTACCAGCGCATGGCGGGGCGCAGCGCGGATTACCGCGAAGGCGTCAGCGCCTTCCTTGCCAAACGTCAACCACAGTTCACCGGGAAATGACCATGAGCCAACAGATTCGAACCGTGGCGGTAATTGGCAGTGGCACCATGGGGGCAGGTATTGCTGAAGTGGCGGCGATGGCTGGGCAGCAGGTGCTTTTGCATGACATCTCTGCCGATGCCATGACTCGCGCTATCGATGCGCTGCGTCAGCGTCTGGCGTCCCGAGTCGTGCGCGGAAAACTCAGTGCCGAGGCCTGCGAACGTGGTCTGGCGCGCATTGTGCCGGTGACTGACATTGCCGCACTCGCTGCTGCCGATTTAGTGATTGAGGCAGCAGCTGAAAATCTCGATGTCAAAAAAGCACTGTTTTCGCAACTGGGTGAAATCTGCCCACCGCACACGCTACTGACCAGCAACACCTCATCCATTTCGATTACCGCCATTGCGGCGGGCGTGAAGCACCCGGAGCGCGTGGCCGGGCTGCATTTCTTCAACCCGGCACTGGTAATGAAGCTGGTGGAAGTGGTAAGCGGTGTGGCGACGTCCGCAGAAGTGGTCACCCAACTGAGCCAGTGCGTTCAGGCTTGGGGCAAACAGCCGGTTCAGTGCCACTCCACGCCGGGTTTTATCGTCAACCGCGTGGCCCGTCCGTTCTATGCCGAAGCCTGGCGCGCGCTGGAAGAGCAGGTTGCCGCCCCGGAAGCGATTGATACCGCGCTGCGTGAAGCGGGCGGTTTCCCGATGGGACCCCTGGCGCTCACCGATTTGATTGGTCAGGACGTGAATTTTGCCGTCACCTGTTCCGTGTTCAATGCCTTCTGGCAGGAACGCCGCTTTCTACCGTCGCTGGTGCAGCAGGAGCTGGTGCTGGCGGGGCGCTACGGTAAAAAAAGTGGGCAGGGCGTTTATCCCTGGCCGCAAGGGGCCGCCGAGCCTGCGTTTTACCCGGCTGTGCCTGCGCATCGACAAGGGGCCAGCGTGCAAAAAGAGCGTGACGTTGTCACGATTGATGAGGTGCTGCTGATAGAAACCAACGGTGAAACTGCTCAGGCTGCGGCCACACGCACTCGCCAGCCGGTGGTGATGATCGACCGCAGCGAAGGCGCGGTGGTGGTGATTGCCGCCGCACCGGGCAACCGGCTGGAGTCGACAGAAAAAGCCATTCACTGGTTGCAGCAGCAGGGCAAAAAAGTGCTATTGGTCGCCGATTATCCGGGGCTGCTGGTGTGGCGCACCGTGGCAATGCTGGTCAACGAAGCGTTGGACGCGCTGCAAAAAGGCGTCGCCAGCGAAGAGGATATCAACACCGCCATGCGCTTGGGCGTGAATTACCCGCGCGGCCCGATCCAGTGGGGTGAACAGCTCGGCTGGCAGCGCGTGCTGGTGCTGCTGGAAAACCTGCAGCGTCATTACGGCGAAGAACGCTATCGTCCGTGTTCCCTACTGCGCCAGCGTGCGCTTCTGGAGAGTAGCTATGAGTCATAACGACGCCTGGCATAACGCCCGCGTGATGTATGAACGCGACACCTGCGCCCAGGCGCAGGGGATCGACATTATCGAGATGGGCGAAGGTTTTGCGGTGCTGACGATGACCATCACCGCCAACATGCTTAACGGCCATCAAACCTGCCACGGCGGACAGCTGTTTTCGCTGGCGGATACCGCGTTCGCCTACGCCTGCAACAGTCAGGGCCTGGCGGCAGTCGCTTCGGGCTGCAACATCGACTTTCTGCGCCCGGGCTTTGCCGGAGATAAACTCACCGCCACCGCGCGAGTGATGCATCAGGGCAAATTAACCGGCGTGTACGACATCGAAATCGTTAACCAACAACAAAAAGCTGTGGCCCTTTTTCGCGGTAAATCACACCGCATTGGCGGCAGCGTAACGGGAGAAGCCTGATGCGTGATGCATTTATCTGTGATGGGGTGAGAACGCCGGTGGGGCGCTACGGCGGTGGACTTTCCGGTATTCGCGCCGACGATTTAGGTGCAGTGCCGCTGCGGGCGCTGCTCGACAGGCATCCACAACTGGATGCTGAACGTATCGACGATGTGATTTTCGGCTGTGCCAACCAGGCGGGGGAAGATAACCGTAACGTGGCGCGTATGGCATTGCTGCTGGCGGGTCTGCCACAGACGGTATCCGGCACCACCATCAACCGGTTATGCGGTTCTGGACTGGATGCGATTGGCTTTGCTGCTCGCGCTATCCGTTCGGGTGATGCGGATTTACTGATTGCTGGCGGCGTGGAATCAATGTCTCGCGCGCCGTTTGTGATGGGTAAAGCCACCACCCCGTTCCAGCGTCAGGCTGAAATGTTCGACACGACTATCGGCTGGCGTTTTGTGAACCCGCTCATGCAGCAGCATTTTGGAACTGACAGCATGCCGGAAACGGCAGAGAATGTAGCTGAATTGTTAAAAATAAGCCGTACCGATCAGGATGCGTTTGCCTGGCGTAGCCAGCAGCGCACCGCAGTCGCCCAGCAAAATGGCATTCTGGCCGAAGAAATTGTGTCGGTGAGCGTGAAGGGAAAAAAGGGCGCGTTGACCGAAGTAACGCAGGATGAGCATCCGCGTGCGGAAACAACGCTCGAACAACTCTCCGCACTGAAAACGCCGTTTCGCGCGAATGGCACAATCACCGCCGGCAATGCCTCAGGGGTTAACGATGGGGCGGCAGCGCTGATTATCGCCAGCGCAGAAATGGCCGCACTTCAGGGTTTAACGCCACGAGCGCGCATTGTGGCTATGGCCAGCGCTGGCGTCGAGCCGCGTCTGATGGGCCTTGGCCCAGTGCCTGCTACCCGCAAAGTGCTGGAGCGTGCGGGGCTGAGTATCAACGATATGGACGTCATCGAACTGAATGAGGCCTTTGCCGCCCAGGCGCTCGGTGTCATGAGACAGTTGGGGCTCCCGGACGATGCCCCGCATGTAAATCCCAACGGTGGCGCCATCGCGTTAGGCCATCCGTTGGGGATGAGTGGTGCCCGACTGGCGCTGGCCGCCAGCAATGAACTGCACCGTCGCGGGGGGCGTTACGCCCTGTGTACGATGTGTATCGGTGTGGGTCAGGGCATTGCCATGATCCTGGCGCGCGTGTGAGCTGATTAACCTGCGAGTACCCTACAATGACAACAACAAAATTAGAATCGATTGAGACCGCGTCCGTTGATGAACTGCAGGCCTTACAGACCGAACGCCTGAAGTGGACGCTGAAACATGCTTACGACAATGTGCCGATGTACCGCCGTAAATTTGACGCAGCGGGTGTTCACCCTGACGATTTCAAAGAACTGAGCGATATCCGCAAATTCCCGTGTACCACTAAACAGGATTTGCGCGATAACTATCCGTTCGACACCTTTGCCGTGCCGATGGAACAGGTGGTGCGTATTCACGCCTCGTCTGGCACCACTGGCAAACCGACGGTAGTCGGTTATACGCAAAACGATATTGATACCTGGGCCAATCTTGTTGCTCGCTCCTTGCGTGCCGCGGGCGGCAGTGCGAAAGACAAAATCCACGTCGCGTACGGATATGGTCTGTTCACCGGGGGACTGGGTGCGCACTATGGTGCCGAGCGACTGGGGGCGACGGTCATTCCGATGTCCGGCGGTCAGACTGAAAAACAGGCGCAGCTTATTCATGATTTCAAGCCTGACATGATCATGGTCACGCCTAGCTACTGCCTCAATTTAATTGAAGAGATGGAGCGCCAGATGGGCGGGGATGCGAGCACATGCAGCCTGCGCGTTGGTGTGTTTGGCGCAGAGCCGTGGACCATGGCGATGCGCAAAGAAATTGAACGACGTCTCGGGATCACGGCGCTGGATATTTATGGTCTGTCCGAGGTGATGGGGCCGGGTGTGGCGATGGAATGTCTGGAAACCGCCGATGGCCCGACTATCTGGGAAGATCACTTCTACCCGGAAATCGTTAACCCGAACGACGGCACGCCGCTGGACGACGGTCAACAGGGCGAACTGCTGTTCACCACGCTGACTAAAGAAGCGTTGCCGGTTATTCGCTATCGTACCCGAGATCTGACCCGCCTGCTGCCAGGCACCGCGCGTACAATGCGTCGTATGGACCGCATCAGCGGGCGCAGCGACGATATGCTGATTATTCGCGGCGTAAACGTCTTCCCGTCACAGCTGGAAGAGGAAATCGTTAAGTTTGAGCATTTGTCGCCGCACTATCAGCTGGAAGTGAATCGTCGCGGGCATCTGGATTCGCTGTCGATCAAAGTTGAGCTGAAAGAGAGCAGTCTGACGCTGTCGCATGAACAGCGCTGTCAGGTGTGTCATCAGCTGCGGCACCGCATCAAATCGATGGTCGGAATTTCTACCGACGTGACCATCGTCAACTGCGGCAGTATTCCGCGCTCTGAAGGTAAAGCGTGTCGTGTGTTTGATCTGCGTAAGCTGGCGGCGAATGGCTAACCGTGTATTGCCCGGTAGCGCTGCGCTTACCGGGCAAACGGAGTGCCCGGTAATCTATGCTATGATTCAGCCAGGACAAAAATCACAATAGAATGAATCAGATGAGTAAACTTGATCTCTTTATCCAGCAGGCCGTCGCAGCAGTGCCAGTCAGTGGAACCTCTCTAATCTCCTCCCTTTACGGGGATGCATTATCCCATCGTGGCGGTGAAATCTGGCTTGGGAGCCTGACGGCGCTGTTGGAAGGCCTTGGTTTTGGCGATCGCTTTGTTCGCACCTCGTTATTCCGACTCAATAAAGAGGGCTGGCTGGATGTCTCGCGTATCGGACGGCGTAGTTTTTACCGTCTGAGCGACAAAGGGCTGCGTCTGACCCGACGTGCCGAGAGCAAAATTTACCGCGCTGAACCACCCGCGTGGGACGGCACCTGGCTGCTGTTGCTGTCGGAAGGGCTGGATAAAAACACGCTCCTTGATGTGAAAAAACAGCTGATTTGGCAGGGCTTCGGCACGCTGGCCCCGAGCCTGATGGCGTCGCCGTCGCAAAAGCTGGCGGACGTTCAGGCACTGCTGCATGAGGCGGGCGTGGCGGAAAACGTCATCTGCTTTGAGGCCCGCTCTCCGCTGGCGACCTCCGTCAGCGCATTGCGCGCGCGCGTTGAAGAGTGCTGGCAGCTTACCGAACAAAATCAGATGTATGAAAATTTCATCAATACCTTCAGACCGTTGCTGCCGCTGCTGCGGGATGCTGACCCTGCTGAGTTGACGCCGGAGCGCTGCTTTGCAATTCAGCTGCTGGCTATTCACCTTTACCGCCGGGTTGTCCTCAAAGACCCGTTACTGCCTGAAGAACTGTTGCCTGCACACTGGGCTGGCCAGGCCGCCCGTCAGCTGTGCATCAATATTTATCAGAGCGTGGCGGCTGGCGCACTGGCGTGGGTGGGTGAGAAGGGCGAAACCTCTGTCGGCCCGTTGCCGCAGCCCGCAACGCCGTTTTATCAACGTTTTGGTGGTCTGAATCTTAAATAAGGAGTGTGACCATGCCGGTATATCAAATTGATGGCTTAACACCCGTGGTGCCCGAAGAGAGTTACGTCCATCCAACGGCGGTGCTGATTGGCGACGTTATTCTCGGAAAAGCCGTTTACGTCGGTCCGAATGCCAGCCTTCGCGGCGATTTCGGGCGAATCGTGGTTAAAGATGGGGCCAATATTCAGGATAACTGCGTCATGCATGGCTTCCCGGAGCAGGACACCGTGGTCGAAGAAGACGGGCATATTGGACACAGTGCGATACTGCACGGCTGCGTTATCCGCCGTAATGCGCTGGTCGGAATGAACGCTGTGATTATGGATGGCGCGGTCATCGGCGAAAATAGCATTGTTGGCGCGGCGGCCTTTGTGAAAGCGAAAGCTGAAATGCCTGCGAATTATTTGATTGTTGGCAGTCCGGCAAAGGCCATTCGTGCGCTGAGTAGCGATGAAATGGATTGGAAAAAACGTGGCACGCGAGAGTATCAGGTGCTGGTGGAACGCTGCAAACTGACGATGCACCAGGTAGAGCCCCTGCGTGAAATCGAAGAGGGACGTCAACGGCTGGAATTCGACGAGAATTTGCGGCCAAAATCTGCGACATAAACACCGCGAACCGCCTGTATTCAATATCGGTTATAGCGGAAAATTGCCACAGAGGTGATAACGGAACCCGTCTAAGGGGAAAGACCCTCTCGCCGGGCGGCAAGAGGGTAACGCTCTTATGCAGCAACCAGACTGTTGATTGCGGCTTTGGCATCAGACTGCGCTTTGGCGGCAACTTCTGGACCATAAGCCACGCCTTCAGCGAACACAAAGTTCACGTCAGTGATGCCGATGAAGCCCAGGAACAGCTTCATGTACGGAGCCAGCAGGTCAGTTGGGGTATCTTTATGGATACCGCCACGGCTGGAAACAACTACCGCACGTTTACCTGTGACCAGGCCTTCCGGACCGTTTTCGGTGTAACGGAAAGTCACGCCGGCACGCGCTACCAGGTCAAAATAGTTTTTCAGCTGAGTCGGGATGTTGAAGTTATACATCGGGGCTGCGATAACAATAACGTCGTGCGCCTGCAACTCAGCGATAAGTTCGTCAGACAGCGCCAGCGCTTCTTGCTGACGTGGAGACAGTGGGGCATCGCCTGGACGCATTGCGCCAACCAGTTCACCATCCAGCACCGGGATTGGCTGTGCAGCCAAGTCACGAACGGTGATTTGGTCTGCCGGATGTTTTTCAGCCCACTGTTCAACAAAATAGTCAGTCAGCTGACCAGACTGAGAGTACCCTGCCAGAATACTGGATTTGAGAACTAAAACTTTGCTCATGGGTGTTTCCTTTTATGAGATTGACGGGCCTGTGCCCAGTTGCTTGATGACATGCTATTCACAATCCTGTCGCAGGGATAGCGCAATATATCGAAGCCTTCGTTCAAATTTATTGATGAAGGAAAGGGCGGCTGCGATGTGGTACTCTAACACTAAAGAAAACAGAGACATTTTTCCGGCAGTGCGCTGCCCGTTAACGCTATGACAGAACAACACAAAATGACCTTTTCGCAGCTCCATCAACAGCTCGACTGCCTGATGCTGCGCGATAAAACCCGCTTTGCCCGTCGTCTGCATGGCGTGAAGAAGGTTAAAAATCCTGAATCACAACAGGCCATTATGCAGGAGATGGCGAAAGAGATTTCTCAGGCTGCGGGTAGAGTCCTGCTGCGTGAAGCCGCGCGCCCGGCGATAACCTACCCGGAAAATCTGCCGGTCAGTCAGAAAAAGCAGGATATCTACAACGCTATTCGCGACCATCAGGTGGTGATTGTTGCGGGGGAAACCGGCTCAGGGAAGACCACTCAGCTGCCGAAAATCTGCATGGAGTTGGGCCGCGGCGTTAAAGGGCTGATTGGTCATACTCAGCCGCGCCGTCTGGCCGCGCGCACCGTGGCGAACCGTATTGCCGAAGAGCTGCAAACGGAGCCGGGCGGTTGCATCGGTTATAAAGTGCGTTTTAGCGATCACGTCAGCGACAACACCATGGTCAAACTGATGACCGACGGTATTTTGCTGGCAGAAATCCAGCAGGACCGACTGCTGATGCAATACGACACCATCATTATCGATGAAGCCCACGAACGCAGCCTGAACATCGATTTTCTGCTCGGCTATTTCCGTGAACTGCTGCCTAAGCGTCCGGATCTGAAAATCATCATCACCTCGGCGACCATCGATCCGGAACGTTTCTCAAAACATTTCAATAACGCGCCGATAATCGAAGTTTCTGGCCGTACCTTCCCGGTCGACGTTCGCTATCGTCCGATTGTCGAAGATGCCGACGATACAGAGCGCGATCAGCTGCAGGCCATTTTCGATGCGGTTGATGAACTGGGGCAGGAGAGTCCGGGCGATATCCTGATATTCATGAGCGGCGAGCGCGAAATCCGCGACACCGCCGATGCGCTCAGCAAGCGCGACCTACGCCATACCGAAATTCTTCCGCTCTACGCTCGCCTGTCAAACAGCGAGCAAAACCGCGTATTCCAGTCGCACAGTGGGCGCCGCATCGTGCTGGCGACCAACGTGGCGGAAACCTCGCTGACCGTGCCGGGGATTAAGTACGTTATTGACCCGGGCACCGCGCGTATCAGCCGCTACAGCTACCGCACCAAAGTGCAGCGCTTGCCGATTGAACCGGTTTCTCAGGCCTCGGCAAATCAGCGTAAGGGCCGCTGCGGACGTGTCTCGGAAGGTATTTGTATTCGTCTCTATTCGGAAGACGATTTCCTGTCGCGTCCTGAATTTACCGATCCGGAAATTCTGCGTACCAACCTGGCGTCGGTTATCTTGCAGATGACCGCGCTGGGGCTCGGCGATATCGGTGCATTCCCGTTCGTCGAAGCGCCGGATAAACGCAATATTCAGGATGGTGTGCGCTTGCTGGAAGAGTTGGGGGCGATCACCACCGACGAACAGCAAACGGTGTATAAACTCACCCCGATGGGCCGCCAGTTGTCGCAATTGCCGGTAGACCCACGTCTGGCGCGCATGGTGCTGGAAGCACAAAAACACGGCTGTGTACGTGAGGCGATGATCATCACCTCGGCTCTGTCGATTCAGGATCCACGCGAACGTCCAATGGACAAACAGCAGGCCTCTGACGAAAAACACCGCCGTTTCCATGATAAAGAGTCCGACTTCCTGGCGTTCGTCAATCTGTGGAACTACCTTGGCGAGCAGCAAAAAGCGCTGTCGTCGAATCAGTTCCGTCGCCTGTGCCGCACCGAATACCTTAACTATTTGCGCGTACGTGAATGGCAGGATATTTATACCCAGCTGCGTCAGGTGGTGAAAGAACTGGGCATTCCGGTGAACAGCGAGCCCGCCGAATACCGTGAAATTCACGTTGCCTTGCTGACTGGTCTGCTTTCGCATATCGGGATGAAAGACGCTGATAAACAGGAGTTTACCGGCGCGCGCAATGCCCGTTTCTCCATCTTCCCGGGTTCCGGTTTATTCAAAAAACCGCCGAAATGGACGATGGTCGCCGAGCTGGTTGAAACCAGCCGGCTGTGGGGGCGCATTGCCGCACGTATCGATCCTGAATGGGTCGAGCCTGTTGCCCAGCATTTGATCAGACGTTCGTACAGCGAGCCGCACTGGGAGCGCTCGAAGGGCGCAGTCATGGCCACTGAAAAAGTGACCGTTTACGGCTTGCCGATTGTCGCCGCCCGCAAGGTCAACTACAGCCAGATTGACCCGCCGCTGTGCCGCGAGCTGTTTATTCGCCATGCGATGGTGGAGGGCGACTGGCAAACGCGCCACGCCTTCTTCCGCGATAATTTGAAGCTGCGCAACGAAATTGAAGAACTTGAGCACAAATCCCGTCGCCGCGACATTCTGGTAGACGATGAATCACTGTTCGAGTTTTACGACCAGCGCATCAGCCACGACGTGATTTCCGCTCGCCATTTCGATAACTGGTGGAAAACCGCCAGTCGCGAAACGCCTGATTTGCTCAACTTTGAAAAAAGTATGCTGATTAAGGAAGGGGCCGATGATGTCAGCAAACTCGACTATCCGAACTTCTGGCATCAGGGCAATCTTAAGCTGCGCCTGAGTTACCAGTTTGAACCGGGCGCTGACGCCGACGGCGTGACGGTGCATATTCCGTTGCCGTTGCTCAATCAGGTCGAAGAATCCGGGTTTGAGTGGCAAATCCCTGGCCTGCGTCGCGAGCTGTTAATCGCACTGATTAAATCACTGCCGAAACCGGTGCGCCGTAACTTTGTTCCAGCGCCGAACTATGCCGAAGCGCTGTTAGGGCGCATGACGCCGCTGGAGCTGCCGCTGCTGGATTCGATGGAGCGCGAGCTACGCCGGATGAGCGGGGTGACGATTGACCGCGACGACTGGCACTGGGATCAGGTGCCCGATCACCTTAAAATGACCTTCCGCGTCATTGATGACAAAAACAAGAAGCTTCAGGAGGGCCGTGACCTGACGGCGCTGAAAGACGCATTGAAAGGCAAAGTTCAGGAAACGTTGTCTGCGGTGGCGGACGACGGTATCGAGCAGAGCGGGTTGCATCTCTGGAGTTTTGGATCGCTGCCTGAAAGCTATGAGCAGAAGCGCGGCAATTACAAAATGAAAGCCTGGCCTGCGCTGGTGGACGAGCGCGACAGCGTGGCCATCAAACTGTTTGATAATCCGCTGGAGCAGCAGCAGGCGATGTGGCGTGGTCTGCGTCGTTTATTGTTGCTGAACATTCCGTCGCCGATCAAATATCTGCATGAAAAGCTGCCGAACAAAGCCAAGCTGGGCCTGTACTTTAACCCGTATGGCAAAGTGCTGGATTTGATTGACGACTGCATTTCCTGCGGCGTCGACAAGCTTATCCACGAGGCCGGTGGCCCGGTGTGGACTGAAGAAACCTACGCGGCGTTGCATGAGAAAGTCCGCGCGGAGCTGAACGATACGGTGGTGGAGATTGCCAAACAGGTCGAGCAGATCCTGACGGCGGTATTCAATATCAACAAACGCCTGAAAGGCCGAGTAGATATGACGATGGCGCTGGGCCTGTCTGACGTGAAAGCGCAGATGGCCGGGCTTGTGTATCGCGGTTTTGTCACCGGCAATGGCTTTAAGCGTCTCGGCGATACGCTGCGTTATCTCAACGCGATTGAGAAACGACTGGAAAAATTAGCCATCGATCCACACCGGGATCGCGCGCAGATGCTGAAAGTTGAAAGCGTGCAGCAGGCATGGCAGCAGTGGCTTAACAAGCTGCCGCCGTCACGTCGTAATGACGACGACGTGCTGGAAATTCGTTGGATGATTGAGGAACTGCGGGTGAGCTATTTCGCCCAGCAGTTGGGCACGCCGTATCCGATTTCTGACAAACGGATATTGCAGGCGATGGAGCAGATTACGGCATAATTCCTGGCTGCATGCTGCCCTCTCCCTGTGGGAGAGGGCAAAGGGGTAACGCGTAAACTCTCAACGCTTCACCCACGCCAACGTAAAACCATCCCAGCCTTTCAGGCCTACGGTTTGCAGCCCCGTGCAGGTCAAACGCGGGTTGTTCCCCATCATCTCAATAAACTTCCGCACGCCCTGAACGCTTTTGTCTTTGCTCTCCGGATGCGTCACTTCGCCCTCCCGGACCACGTTATCGCCGATAATCAGCGTTCCTGGGCGGGAAAATTTCAGCGCCCATTCCAGATAACTTGGATTATTCGGCTTATCCGCATCGATAAATATCAGGTCAAAAACCGTATCCGGCTTAAATGCCGCCAGCGAATCAAGCGCCGGACCTTCGATAACCTCCACCTTATTTTCCACACCTGCCAGCTGCAGATTTTGGCGGGCAACCTGTGCGTGAAGCGGACTGAATTCCAGCGTAATTAGCTTACCGTCAGCGGGCAATTCCCGCGCCATCCACACGGTGCTGTAGCCGCCGAGCGTGCCAACCTCCAGCACTCTTTTTGCACCGGTCATGCGTACAAAAAGCGCCAGCAGCTGCCCCTGATTCGCCGCGACATCAATGGCGGGCAAACCTTCCTGCTGGTTATTTTTCAGTATTTTTTCAAGCACGGGATCCGCTGGAAGAAGTTGCTTAATCAGATAGTTATCAACGTCTGACCACAGATTTTGCATTTCTGAACCTCATGTTAAACGTCAGCCTGACAGAGAAGACCAGCCGCCTCCCAGCGACCGGTAAAGGGAGATTTGCGCCAGCAGCAGATTGTTTTTCACTTGAACCACGCTGAGTTGAGTCGAGAATAAAGTGCGCTGCGCGTCGAGCACGTCCAGATAAGAAGAATAGCCATTGCGATAGCGATTTTGCGCGATGCGCAAGGTTTCTTCAGCCACCTGCTGCTGTTCACGCAGGGCTTCCAGTTGTTCACCGTAGCGGGTAATGGCGTCGAGGCTGTCATTCACTTCGCCAAACGCCCCGCGCACCGTTTTCTCATAGCCATACAGCGCCTGATTGCGTTGCGACATCGATACATCCACCTGCGCATTCAGCGCCTGGCGGTTGAGCAACGGCGCGAGAATACTCCCGCCGACGCTCCACAAACGCAGCGGATTATCCAGCAGACCCGACAGCGCATCGGCCTGATAGCTACCGCCGGCAGTCAGTGAAATCGATGGCAACAGCTGGGCTTTTGACGAGGCCAGCGTTTCATCAGCGGCAAGCAGTTCACGCTGGGCCTGCACGATATCCGGGCGGCGGTTTAGCAGCGTAGAAGGCAGCTGCGACGGGGCTATCAGGGGGGTTAAGGCATCAAACGTATTGCGTGGTACGCTAGCCGGATTTTGTCCCAGCAGCAGGCTCAACGCGTTTTCCTGCTGCGCAATCTGATGTTGTAACAGCGGCACCTGCGCCCGGGTACCGCGCAGTTCGGAGTCCGCCTGCATCAGCTCAAGGCGCGAGGTGTAGCCCGTTTCATACTGACGTTTTGCCAGCCGGTATGCTTCTTCGCGTGATTTCAGTGTGTCCTCGGTGACGCGCAGCTGTTCGTCGAGCGATAACAGCGTGACGTAACCGGCGGCGACGTTCGAGGCGATGGTCAATTCTGCGGCCGACGCTGCGGCTTTTTGCGCATCCAGCGAGGCTTCGGCGGCTCTCGATGCCGCACGGTTTGCGCCCCACAAATCGACGTCGTAATTGGCCGTCAGGCTGCCTCTGTAAAGCGTGCTGTGAACCGGTAGGCCGGTTGCCGCCGACTGCGCCCGGGCGCGAGTGCCGCTCAGTCCTGCATCCAGTGACGGAAACAGCGAGCCTTCGGTCGCATAGGCGCGGGCCTGATATTCATTCACCCGTTCGCGGGCGATCAGTACGTCGCTGTTATAGCGCAGGGATTGCTCGACGTACTGATTCAGGTGGCTGTCGTGAAAATTGCGCCACCACACCCTTTCCGCCGGGCTGTTTGGACCAACGTTCTGACGCCAGGTGGTCGGAATTTCCAGGTGCGAATCTGCTTTCTGCACATCCACCGAGTGGCATCCGGCCAGCAGCAGTGCCAGTGCCAGGCAGGTCAGACGGTTCATTTTTCCTCTCCGTGGGTATCAATCGTCACCTGCACCGACATCCCTGGCCGCAGGCGCTCGGCGTTTTTCTGTCCGTCGTTAACCGTAATGCGCACCGGAATGCGCTGGGCAATTTTGACGAAGTTACCGGTGGCGTTATCTGGCGAAATGGCGCTGAATTCGACGCCCGTTGCCGGGGAAATGCTCTGCACGGTACCGTGGAATTGCTCGTTATTCAGCGCATCGACGGTAAAGGTCGCTGACTGGCCGACTTTCAGCTCCGCCAGTTGCGTCTCTTTGATGTTGGCGATAACCCAGTGCTGCGGCGGCACCAGCGTGGTGAGATGCGTCCCGGCGGTGACGTACGCGCCAAGGCGAACGCTGATTTGTCCTAACTGGCCATCGCGCGGGGCAACCACCCGGGTGTTTTGCAGATCAATTTGCGCCAGTTCCAGCGCCGCTTTGGCGCTTGCCACATCGGCTTCCAGCGAGGCGCGATTGACGATAGTGGTTTGCAAGTCCTGACGCGACATTTCTAGCGTCGCCTTAGCCTGCGCGATATCGGCATTGCCCTGCGCTGCGCTCGCCAGCGCCGCATCGCGTTCGCGAATCGACAGCGAGCCGTCCGAGGTCAGCTCCTTCACGCGTTTCAGGTCAGCCTGTGATTTCAGGTTTTGCGCTTTGGCATTCTCCAGCGCGGCGGCGTTGCGCGCAATGACCGCCTCGGCGCTTTTACGCTGCTGAAGATTATTGTTCAGCGCCGCGTTTTTCATCGCGACCTGAGCGTCTGCCTGATGCACGCGCTGGCGGTAAATGCGGTCATCAATCTGGATAATCACGTCACCCGATTTGACCTGATCAAAGTCTTTTACATTCACCGCAGTGATATAACCGTTAACCTGCGGGCTGATAAAGGTGGTCATTCCGCGCACATACGCGTTGTCCGTAAACTGGCTGTGGCGCGTGAAGGGCGGCAGTTGCCAGGCATATAAAATGACCAGTACGCCGATCAGTCCGATGGCGGCGGCGGTGAAAATTGAAACGACGCGCAGGTTATTGCGCGTGTGGGCCTGCTCGGTAGCGGCATCCTGCTGACTCATAACGACTCCCGTACATCGAAGATATTCATTTGTTTCCTGTCGCCTTTTTCAGTGCCAGATGCGCAGTAATGCGCAGGCGCAACAGACGCCATAAAATCCACACCAGCGTGGCCCCCGCAATGGCGGCGGTCAGCAGATAGGTATCGTTGTACGCCAGAATATTGGCCTCCAGCGTGCCGATCGTTTGCAGCTGCGTCAGGGCCTGCACACCCAGTAAGGTGCTGTCGCCAATTTGGCTTTGGAACAGTTGGGTATATTGCTGAATACGGTCGTTCACCAGCGGGCTGAGGGTGGTGAGCTGTTCGGCAATCATCGCAGAATGGAATTTTTCACGCCAAATCTGGAAGGTGCCGAGAATTGCGGACCCGAGCAGGCCGCCAATGTTTTGGCTCATGCCGAACAGCACCGAAAAGCTGACCAGATTGCGCGGGTCGGCAATCACTCCACCGATCCCGGCCAGCATTGAAGGTGCGATAAAAAAGGCGCTGGCGAAGCCGAGTAAAAATTGGCTGACCATGAGCTGGTCAGGGCGCGTCAGGCTGCTGGACTGACTGTCCATCAACGAGGCAACAATCATCAGCGCCAGCGACGTGACAATCGGCCACGCCAGCCGCTGTGGTTTGAGGGTTAAACAGCTGGCGACGATCCCGCAGGCAATCCCAGCAAAAATCGACCACGCGAGGGGGATCATCTGCTCGTTTTGCAGGCCTACATATTGCAACCAGCCCATCACTCCGGTGTTCTGCTCCGCCAGCACGATGCGGATCAGCAGCATGATCAGACCCAGCCGCACGATGCTGCCGCTCGACAACCAGCGGGTATTGAGCAGCGGATTGCTGCGGTTATGTTCAAAAAGCATCGCACTGATGATAAGTACCGTCGCCAGCGCTAAAGACCAGCCAATCCACGGCGCTTCAAACCACCAGTCGAGCCTGCCGAGCGACAGCACCGCGCACAGTAGCGCCATGCCTGGAGCGAGCAAGAAAAAAGTGACGAAGTCTTTTTTCTCGAACACTTTTTTGCGATCGCTCGGCGGCAGTTTCAACGCAATCACGCAGGCGAGACAAATCAGCGCCAGCCCGAGTTCAAAGAAGTACAGGCCGCGCCACTCGTCCAGTTGCAGCAGTTCGGTAGAAAATAGTCGGGCGAGGGGAATGGCGAGCGAGGAGCCGGTGATGCCAATCGTCAGACCCTTCAGGCGATGGCGCGCGGGCCAGGCCTGAATCTGATAATAAATGCCCAGCGAACTGAGCGCTGCAGCCACCATGCCGTGTGCGGCGCGCACCATCAGGGCACTGCTGAGATCGTTGACGAACAGGTGGAAGAAGGTGACAAGCACGTACAGCACCAAAAAACCTTCGGTGAAGGCCCGCAGCCCAAACTGCTGACGGAATTTCACCAGCAGCAGGTTGATGGAAACGTTGGTCATCACGTACACGGCAGGCAGCCACGCAATCTCCGTCGACCAGGCGGCAAACGTGCCCTGCAAATTTTGCAGATTGGCGGTGACGACGGCGTTACCGAGCGCTCCGGTCAGGCAAACCAGCAGGCCCACGATCCCATAAGCGATGCGCTTTGATGTGGGGTGTTCCGGCGTGGAGGGCGAGCCGAGCAGGGTGGGTTTTTCGTGCGGCGCCCAATCGTGTGGCGCGTAGGGATCGCGTTTCGGCAGGCGCATCTTGTCCTTTTGACGGTGCAGGAAATGTTGTCTGTATGTTAATCGTTAGCGGGCTAATGATTGTAGTGCTGTTACAAAACATTATTCAAGTGAATATATCCATGATGTAACAAAATTATGCTGAATTAAAGTCCCTATTAACTACGCGGGTAAAAGGGCGATAACTCGCTTTCGGAGTGATCTCCTGTCATCCTCCGCGCAGGACGTTACCCTGTGGTACGACTCACGAAAGTAGGGAGTATTATGCTGACCACCTTTCCACATCTGAACGAAACGACTTTGCAAGCCGCCAACCGCGTAGGTGAATGGCTGGCGCAGAATGATTTTCCCACGCCACCGGTCAATGTCGATGCCGATCTGGTCGTGCTGGCGGGCAATGCGGTGATGCCGACCATTGACGCCGCCTGCCGTCTGGCGGCAGAAAACCGCACGTTGTTGATCAGCGGAGGCATCGGCCATTCCACCACTTTCTTGTATGCCGCCGTGGCCCGTCACCCGCGTTACAACGCTCTGCGCACCACCGGATGTGCCGAAGCGACAATTCTCGCGGAAATTGCGCATCAGTACTGGAATATTCCGCAGGAGCGCATTGTGGTGGAACCGCGCTCCACTAACTGCGGGGAGAATGCCCGTTTCACGCGTGACATAATGGAAGAGCGTGGGATCCGCTGTCATTCCGGGATTGTGGTGCAGGACCCGACCATGCAGCGCCGCACTATGGCGACGTTCGCACACGTCTGGCAGGACGATGCGCATGCTCCACAGTGGCGCAGCTATCCGGGTTATTTACCGGTGCTGCGTAACGGGAATCATGGCCTGACCTTCGTCGAGGAAGCGCATAACGTCTGGCCCGTTGAACGGTATCTTTCCTTATTGCTGGGCGAACTGCCGCGTATTCAGGATGATGGAAACGGCTATGGGCCGCGCGGAAAAGGTTTTATCGCGCACGTCGATATGCCTGACGACGTGCTGGAGGCATGGCGCGTTCTGCGTGAAGACGCGCTGCTTCGCGAGGCGTTGTCGAGCCGTTCTCTGCTGTAATTCCCTCCCGTTAATGCCCGTTTGCGACAAAATATCCGCAAAC
This sequence comes from Scandinavium tedordense, assembly GCF_024764965.1. Lineage (NCBI taxonomy): Bacteria > Pseudomonadati > Pseudomonadota > Gammaproteobacteria > Enterobacterales > Enterobacteriaceae > Scandinavium > Scandinavium tedordense. The sequence continues at coordinate 419,187 of NZ_JALIGG010000058.1, forward strand.
GGGCATTCGTTGTTATCGAGTTGTTGACGCTGAATCGCGTTCATTGGCTTACTTTTATGAGATGTCTCACAAAAACAGGATCATAGGGTTGGGATTTGTACTGTGAATTCCCGATATTTAACAATATATTCACTTGTTAAAAACGATGCATTCACAGGAGCAGCACATGACAGCACCCGTACAACACCCTATGTATATCGACGGTCAGTTTGTGTCCTGGCAGGGCGACGCCTGGATTGATGTGGTCAATCCCGCAACCGAGGCGCTGATTTCGCGCATTCCTGACGGTTCCGCAAAAGAAGCGCAGCAGGCCATCGACGCTGCCGAACGGGCACAGCCTGCCTGGGAAGCGCTCCCGGCGATTCAGCGTGCGGGTTGGCTGCGTAAAATTGCAGCGGGCATTCGCGAACATGCCGAAGAAATCAGCGCGCTGATTGTCGCGGAAGGCGGCAAAATTCAGCAGCTGGCGGATGTCGAAGTGGCATTCACCGCTGACTATCTCGAGTACATGTCAGAGTGGGCGCGCCGTTACGAAGGTGAAATTCTGCAAAGCGACCGTCCGGGCGAAAACATCTTCGTGTTCAAACGCGCGCTGGGCGTCACCACCGGCATTCTGCCGTGGAACTTCCCGTTCTTCCTGATTGCCCGCAAGCTGGCTCCGGCGCTGATCACCGGCAACACCATTGTTATCAAGCCGAGCGAATTTACCCCGAACAACGCCATTGCGTTTGCAAAAATCGTCCATGAGATTGGTCTGCCAAAAGGCGTCTTTAACCTGGTCCTGGGACGCGGTGAAACCGTCGGTCAGGAGCTGGCGGGCAATCCGAAAGTGGCGATGGTTAGCATGACTGGCAGCGTCGGCGCGGGTGAAAAAATCATGACCGCCGCGGCGAAAAATATCACCAAAGTGTGTCTGGAACTGGGCGGTAAAGCCCCGGCAATTGTGCTGGACGATGCCGATATGGAGTTGGCAGTGAAAGCGATTGTTGATTCCCGCGTCATTAATACCGGGCAGGTCTGTAACTGTGCCGAGCGCGTGTACGTGCAGAAAGGCATTTACGACCGTTTCGTTAACCGTCTGGGCGAAGCGATGAAAGCAGTGCAGTTTGGCGACCCGGCACAGCGCACCGATATTGCGATGGGGCCGTTGATCAACGCCGCCGCGCTGGAACGCGTGGAGCAGAAAGTTGCGAAAGCGGTTGAACAGGGCGCGAAAGTGGCGATCGGCGGAAAAGCGGTGGAAGGAAAGGGGTATTTCTACCCGCCGACGCTGCTGCTCGACGTGCGTCAGGATATGACCATCATGCATGAAGAAACCTTCGGCCCGGTGCTGCCAGTATTGGCATTCGATACGCTGGAAGAGGCGCTGAAAATGGCCAACGACAGTGAATTTGGTCTGACGTCATCGGTCTACACCCAAGATTTAAACAAAGCGATGAAAGCGATTAAAGGACTTAAATTCGGCGAAACCTACATCAACCGCGAAAACTTTGAAGCGATGCAGGGCTTCCACGCGGGCTGGCGTAAATCCGGGATTGGCGGCGCAGACGGGCGTCACGGGCTGGAAGAATATCTGCAAACTCAAGTGGTATATCTGCAGTCTTAATCGCGAATACGAGAATATGGGCCCGGAGATGGGCCCTTTTTTATGGATGCTGCTGGGCAGCACAATGGCTTCTGTGCTACATCTTTTCACTCTATTCCTTGGCAGTGAGGTGTCTGTGTCAGAGAAATTGAATGCGCAATGTCACTGTGGTGCAGTGATATTTACAGTTGACCTGTTGGACGGGTTTAACACCATCAGGCGCTGTAACTGTTCGTTTTGTCGAATGCGCGGCGCGGTCGTGGTGTCGGCACCGTTATCCGGCATTCAGGTGACGGAAGGGAAAGACAAGCTGACGGAGTACCGCTTTAATACCGGCACCGCAGTGCACTATTTTTGTGCGGTGTGCGGCATTTACACCTTCCATCAACGACGCTCGGATCCACAACAGTACGGAGTGAACGTGGCCTGTATTGAAGGCGTTTCGCCGTTTGATTTTACCGACGTGACGGTGTCGAACGGGATACATCATCCCTCCGATGGTGGGGGCGGCGTGGCGGGGATCCTGACGTTTACCCCGACGTCCAAAAGCTAAATGGATTTCAGGCGGAGCGACCGCGTGCGGTCTGTTCCGCTGGCCTTATTCTGAAAGTCGTAGCCGGGGCGGGCATTCGGAATTAGCCCAACGCGTAAGTTGTTATCATCCCGCTTTTAAAGGGGTAATTATGGCAACGACGAAAAACTGGTCTCCGGAACTGGAGGGACTGCGCGGTGTCGCGTCTCTGTGGGTTTTTCTGGGGCATATTGCACTGCTGGTTAACTGCAAAATCCCAATCATTGCGGTGCCTAAATTAGGCGTTGATTTGTTTATTTTGTTGTCCGGTTATCTGATGACCAAAAACTATATTGAGCGTCAGGACAAGGAACCGTGGGATCGCTGGCAAACCATCACAACCTTCTGGTTACGGCGCTATTTTCGTATCGCCCCGCTGTATTATGTGATGCTGTTTGTCGCATTACTGGGCGGCCATTATCTGGGCGATGTGCGCCACATCATTGCCGAAGTTTTCCCGTCTACCGCCACTGAAACCTCCCGCTATAGTGACCTCTCATTTTTTAACGTACTTGCCCATTTGACCTTCGTTTTTGCCGACCTGCCACAGTACGCCTATAACACCGCGCTGCCGGACTGGAGCCTCGGCCTGGAAATGCAGTTTTACCTGCTGTTCCCGTTCATCATGTTGCTGACGCTGCGCTGGGGATTTGCCCTGACGCTGGTGTCTGTCATGGTGCTGGATGTGCTCGGGCGTTATTTGCTGCCAGAAATGTACGATGCGTTCCCGATGCCGTCGATGATCCTGATTAAGCTGCACATGTTTATCGCTGGGATGTTTATGGCCGAGGCGGTACGTCGACGTCGGGTGCTGTTCGTGGTGCTGGCCCTGCTGGCGCCGGTAGTCAGCGACCTGCTCAATATCCGCATGGATGACGTCCAGGTGGGGGTGGAAGCGCTGATGATCCTCGGCATGACCGGCGTGCTGTGGTCCTGGCAGCAGCCCGGTTTGCTCCAGCGTCTCTTTGCATTGCCGCGTATGCTGCTCAGCCACCGGATATTCACCTGGCTCGGCGACGTGTCGTATTCTGTCTATTTATTGCACTTATTGATTGTGATGCCGGTAATTGCGTTGCTGCTCAATCATTTCCATATTGCGAACCATTCCAGCGGCGCGCGTTACCTGTTAACGGTGGGCATTTGTATGCCAGTGGTCTATTTGTTGGCCACGCTTTTACACCGTAAGGTTGAAATGCGCGGGATTACGCTCGGAAAGCGGATCATCCAGAACAAGGCTGCTAACGAAAAAGCGATTAATCTGCCGTGAAATAACAGGGCATGAGGCGATACTCATGCCCTGAAAATTACACCTTCGTTTCTATCCAGGCCATCATCAGTTCGGGCCAGACCGACACCGGCAGGCCCTGGGCGTCACGAATGCCGAACCCGTGTTTCCCTTGCTCGAACAGATGCATTTCCACCGGCACACCGAGTCGGCGCAGGGCGCTGAACATCACCACGCTGTTTTCCACTTTGACCGACGGGTCGTCTACCGCATGCAGCAGAAACGTCGGCGTTGTTTGCGTGCTGGCGCGTTGTTCGAGGGAATAATGTCGGATTTGCTGTTCGTCGGGGCTATTGCCAATTAATTCTTCACGCGAGCCGGGATGATCAATATCTGCCACCATGGTGATAACCGGATACACCAGCGCCATAAACGCCGGGCGAGCGGAAAGGGCGTCAACCTCATCTTCCGGTTCGTACACTGTTTCATCGTAACGGGTGCCGAGACTGGCGGCGGCATGACCTCCGGCAGAAAAACCCATCACTCCGAGCTTATCGGCATCCAGCTGCCAGCGATGCGCATTGGCCCGCAGCACCCGCATCGCGCGCTGCACGTCTGCCAGCGGCGCGTTGGCACCTTCCGCATGACCGTCGCCCGGCAGGCGATAGGTCATCACAAACAGCGTATAGCCGCGCGCGTTGAAAAACGGCGCCAGCGCGCTGCCTTCTTTATCTAATACCACGCGTCGATAAGATCCGCCCGGCGTGACCAGGATCCCAACGCCGTTCGGTTCCGCCGGAGCATACACCGTTATCTGCGGGGCGCGTACGCCGGTAACCGAGCGGTCCCAGGCTGATGGGCCAGTATGTTGCTCTTCGAGCACGAACTGAACAGCGCTCTGATGCGCGCCGGGCGCATCTCCCTGCGGCCAAACGGGAAAATTGGCGGCCTTGCGTGAGGCTTCTGCCATCAATTGCAGCAGTTCATCCGGATTGAATGTCGTCATGTCCACTCTCGCTTAGGGTAAAACAACGTTTTAGCACAGGGTGGGAAAGAGGTCAGGGCGAAGGGGGTAAATGTGTGAGGCGGATGGGCGTGCCATCCGCCGTAGGGTTTATAGCTTAACGAATTTTTCCAGGACGCGTATAAGCTGGGTGACGAATCCATATTCGTTATCGTACCAGGAGACGGTTTTCACCAGCTGCACATCGCCGACTTCAGTGATTTCGGTCTGAGTGGCGTCGAACACCGAGCCAAAGTGGCTGCCGATGACATCGGAGGAAACAATTTCTTCATCGGTATAGCCGAACGATTCATTGTCGTTGGTGGCTTTTTTCAGCGCCGCGTTCACTTCATCTTCGGTGACGTTTTTACCCAGAATCGACACCAGTTCGGTGACGGAACCGGTTTTTACCGGGACGCGCTGTGCATGGCCTTTGAGTTTCCCTTTGAGTTCGGGGATAACCAGCCCGATAGCCTTAGCCGCTCCGGTGGTGTGTGGAATGATGTTTTCTGCGGCGGCACGTGAGGCGCGTAAATCTTTGCCACGCGGGCCATCAACCAGTGCCTGGGTGCCGGTGTAGGCGTGAATGGTGGTCATGGTGCCGACTTTGATTTCAAACGTGTCGTGCAGTGCTTTCGCCATTGGCGCGAGGCAGTTGGTGGTACAGGACGCCACGGAAATAATGGTGTCGTTGCTGTCCAGCGTATCGTTGTTGACGTTAAAAACGATGGTTTTCATGTCGCCGGCCGGGGCGGAAATTAGCACCTTTTTTGCACCTGCTTGAATGTGCGCCTGTGCTTTATCGGTGGCGGTATAGAAACCGGTACATTCGACGACGTATTCAACGCCCGCTGATTTCCAGGGAATATTTTTGGCGTCTTTCTCGGCGTAGACGGCGATTTTTTTACCGTCGACAATTAGCGCGTCGTCGGTGTGATCGACACTCCACGGGAACGGGCCGTAGTTAGAGTCGTGTTTCAACAGATACGCCAGCACGTGCGGCGACGTCAGATCGTTAATTGCTACCACTTCCTGTGCGCTTTTCACTTCCAGCATGCGGCGTAACACCAGGCGTCCAATGCGTCCAAAACCATTAATGCCTATTTTGCTCATTGACCTTCTCCTTCGAGGGTTATCTCACGATGCGAGTAAAACTCCTCCAGGCTTAGACCAGCCGGTCCATTTGGGCAACTGAACAACGTGCAGGCGGCGCTAACGGTTTGAAAATCTATCCAGAAAAGTTAATGAATTTTTTAAGTGGGGCCGCTATGTTAGCTCTCTCACAGTTTTTCGGGAATCATAACGATGCGAGATAAATACTCGAGCCTGCAAATTGGCATCCACTGGCTGGTGTTTCTGCTGGTGATTGGTGCGTACTGCGCGATGGAGCTGCGCGGCTTCTTTCCACGCACTTCTCGTCCGTACTTCAATATGGTGCATGTCTCCTGCGGGATTTCGATTCTGGTGTTAATGGTGGCGCGACTGCTGGTGCGTTTGAAGCATAAAGCACCGCCGATTGTGCCGAAACCAAAACCTTGGATGACCGGAATGGCGCACCTGGGTCATCTGGTTATTTATCTGCTGTTCATTATTCTGCCGATTATCGGGCTGGTGATGATGTACAACCGCGGCAATCCGTGGATTGCGTTTGGCATCACCATGCCGCACGCCGCAGAAGCGAATTTTGATCTGGTCGATAACCTGAAGGAATACCACGTGTGGCTGGCGAATTTCGGCTATTACGTGATAGGTCTGCACGCGCTGGCGGCGCTGGTGCATCATTATTTCTGGAAGGACAACACGCTACTGCGCATGATGCCGCGTAAGAAGTGACATGATGTGCCGGGTGGCGCTGCGTTTACCCGGCCTACCTTTCTCCGTATCCCCGTAGGTCCGTGCAAACGAAGTGCCGCCGGGCAGCGTATTAATGCCCCGGCATGGATTTACGAATGGCGCTCAAGAGCGTCTGGGCGCCGGTCGATAGCGGTGAATCCACCCGGGTCAATATTCCAATCGGTTCGCCTGTACCCTGCGTTGGCACCGGCAGCGCAACCAGTGTGCCATGACGTAAATCATCTTTCACCGCGCCGGAAGGTACAAACCACACGTAGTCAAAATCCACCGTTAGCTGGCGCGACAGCGATGCCGACAGCGTTTCAATACAGCCGGACGGAATTTTACAGCCCTGGCTCAGTACCAGCGCCTCGGCGTTTTGCCGTGGCACCGTGCCTTTGGGCGACACGACGACAGGCCACTCCATCACTTTGCTCAGGGTGATTGTTTCCTGCAACAGCGGGTGATTCGGACGCACCACCAGTTTCAGCGATTCCAGGAACAGCAACTCGTAGTTCAGACCGCTCATCAGGTCCGGGTCCGACATGCGGCCAATGCCTAAATCGATTTCAGCGGATTTCAGTCCTGCCAGCAGCATGGTGTTATTCATGGTGGCCACCTGCAGCGTAATGTCTTTTTGCTGCTTGTGGAATTCTCCAATCACCGCCGGAAGAATACCCAGCGCGGCGGTCGGCAGAGCACCGATACGCACCACGTCGCTACCGATCCCCTCTTTGCGGTTCAGTGCCTGACCGGCAGTATTCAACGCATCAAGCACTTTTACCGCGTGAGTCAGAAACTGTTCCCCGACCAGCGTTAGCTGCGCGCCCATACGACCGCGGTTAAAAAGACGCGTACCGGTAAGCTGTTCCAGTTCGTTGAGTGTTTTCGACAGCGCGGGCTGACTGAGGTTAAGCGTTTCCGCTGCACGGCCCAACGTACCTTGTTGAGCGACGGCGACAAACGTATGCAAGTGGCGCAAACGAATGCGCTGACTGAAGAGACCATTTTTTTCCATAACCGGATGTTAAAGAGAGTGCGGGGCGGGTATCAAGGTAACTTGTTTGAATTTGATAACTTGCTAGCAAAATATAATTAACATAATGGCTGATTGTGTTACATGTGGTTATGGAATAGCCGAAAAAAGCCCGGCATCTTGTTTTGCCGGGCTGATTTGCGCTTAGAGATCGAAGAAAACCGTTTCAGCTTCACCCTGGAGGTGAATATCAAAGCGGTAAACAACCTCGCCGCCGCGCTGTTCGCGCTGGCCTATCAGCGTCTTGCGACGGACTTCCCATTCAATCAGGTTCAGTACCGGGTCGCGCTGATTGGCATCCTGCTCGTCGGAGAAATACATCCGGGTGTTCAGGCCGATGTTGATCCCACGGGCGACAATCCACAGATTTACGTGAGGAGCCATCAGGCGACCGTCACGGCCAACGACCGCCCCGGGTTTGATGGTTTCAAAGCGCCAGACGCCGGAGTCGAAATCAGAGCAGCCGCGCCCCCAACCGCGAAAATCATTATCGAGGGGCTTTTCCTGTTGTTGATCGGCAGGGTGGTTATAACGCCCTGCGGCGTTGGCCTGCCAGATTTCCAGCAGGACATCACGCACCGGCGTGCCGGACCCGTCGAACACGCGGCCTTCAATGGTAATGCGCTCGCCTTCGGTGTGGCTGTTCGTCAGAACCGGGCCGAAATTTTTCTCGAAGATATGAAAACCGGCGGCGTCTGGTGCCAGACCGATGTGCACGTATGGCCCGGCGGTTTGCGACGCTGTTTCAGCTAAATAGTCTTTCATCGCGCGGCTCCCTGAGTGCGGTTTTCAAACAGCGTGGCGCGACTGCCGCGCAGCACTAAATCGAAGCGATAGGCCAGGCAGTCCAGCGGTACGGCGGCGTGTGTGTCGAGTTCGGCGATCAGGGTACGAATGGCATCATCATTATTGATGGTCTTCACAATCGGACACTGTTTGATAAGCGGGTCACCCTCGAAATACATCTGTGTAATCAGTCGCTGGGCGAAGGCTTCGCCGGACAGTGAAAAGTGGATGTGCGAAGGGCGCCAGTCACTGGCTTGATTACGCCACGGGTACGGGCCGGGCTTAATAGTACGGAAGAAGTAATAGCCGTTTTCGTCGGTTAGCACGCGGCCACAGCCGCCAAAGTTCGGGTCAACGGGGGCCAGATACTGATCTTTCTTATGCCGGTAACGGCCGCCCGCATTGGCTTGCCACACTTCGACCAGGGTGTTTTTGATCGGACGACCAAAGCCGTCGCGCACGTATCCGTGGACGATAATACGTTCGCCAATCGGCAGCCCATCTTTGGCGTAGTTAAGGATAAGGTCGTTATCCTGCGGGCCAAGATCGTCACTGCTAAATATCGGGCCGGTGATTTCCGATAGCGAGTTTTGCAGGGAGATCAGCGCATTGCGCGGCGAACGCAGTACGCTGGTTTTATAGCCGGGTGCAAAGGCAGGCGGGTGATTATTGTAATCACGATGCACCACTTCGCGTGGTGTCCATTTTTCTGTCATAGGGTGCTCCGGGTCAGAGGACTTCTTTATTGTTGTGATATCGTCATTCGGAGTGTGTGTAATCATATTGTTAATTTAAAGTGAATTTATACGGTATTTTACATAACGCCAGGTTATAAACCGCATAAGAGCAGGGCGTAAAGCCAGAGGTTATCCGCGATCACAATTCGTAAATTCTTCCTCCCGGCGGCAAATGGCTTATGTACACTCCAGGTAATATTCACTGGAGACATGACATCATGGCGAACACCATCACGGCTGATGAGATTCGGGAAAACTTTTCGCAGGCAATGTCAGCGATGTACCAGCAGGAAGTTCCACAGTACGGCACGTTGCTGGAACTTGTGGCGGATGTAAATCTGGCGGTGCTGGAACATAATCCACATTTACATGAGCAGTTGGCGAACGCCGACGAACTGGCGCGACTCAACGTTGAGCGCCACGGTGCGATTCGCGTAGGTTCAGCTGATGAACTGGCTACTTTGCGCCGTATGTTTGCGATCATGGGAATGAAGCCGGTCAGCTATTACGATCTCTCCCAGGCCGGTGTTCCGGTTCACTCGACGGCGTTTCGCCCAGTGGAAGACGCCGCGCTGGCACGTAATCCTTTTCGCGTATTTACTTCGCTGCTACGCCTTGAGCTCATCGACAACGTTGCGCTACGCGACAAAGCCGCAGCAATTTTGACGAAGCGCGACATCTTCACGCCGCGCTGCCGAGAATTAATCAGCCACTTCGAGGCACAGGGCCAGTTTACGGCGGCCGAGGCGAAACAGTTCGTCAAAGAGGCGCTCGAAACCTTTCGCTGGCACAGCCACGCCACGGTGGAGCAGGACACGTACCTCGCGCTGCACAATGAACATCGCCTGATTGCCGACGTGGTGTGCTTCCCCGGCTGTCACATCAATCACCTCACGCCGCGCACGCTCGATATCGACCGCGTGCAACAGCTGATGCCGGAATATGGCATTGAGCCGAAGGTCCTGATTGAAGGGCCACCGCGTCGTGAAGTGCCGATTTTGCTGCGCCAGACCAGCTTTAAAGCGCTGGAGGAGCCAGTGCTGTTCGCCGGAGAACATCGCGGCACCCACACTGCGCGTTTCGGTGAAATCGAACAACGCGGCGTGGCGCTGACCCCGAAAGGACGCGCGCTGTACGACACATTGCTTACAGAAGCCGGAACCGGCAAAGACAATCTCAGCCATCAGCAGCATTTATCGGAGATGTTCAAAGCGTTCCCGGACAGCGAAATGTTCCTGCGCCGTCAGGAACTGGCCTATTTCCGCTATCGGCTGACGCCGACCGGGGAATCACATCGCCACGCATTTCGTCCCGGCGACGACCCGCAGCCCCTGATCGAACGCGGTTGGCTAGTGGCGCAGCCCATCACTTACGAAGATTTCCTGCCAGTGAGCGCCGCGGGTATTTTCCAGTCCAATCTCGGGAATGAAACACAGGCCCGAAGCCACGGCAACGCCAGCAAAGCCGCGTTTGAAGCCGCGCTCGGTTGCCAGGTGCTCGACGAGTTCCAGCTCTATCAGGAAGCCGAAGACCGCAGTAAGCGGCGCTGCGGGTTGTTGTAAACCACACACTCGCGGCGTTGCGAATCAGGCTAAAACCCGCATAAACTGGGTGCATTGCTGATTAAGGAAGTACGCGATGCATAATCCCTCCACGCCGCTGGTGCACACCCGGCAGGGCTCCCTGCTGGGGCTGACCGACAACGATATCCACATCTGGCGCGGTATTCCGTTTGCGGCACCTCCTGTTGGTCCGTTGCGCTGGCGTTCTCCCCAGCCTGTTACTTCGTGGCACGGTGTGCGGGAAGCGCAGACATTTTCACCTGCCAGTTGGCAAAATATTGAATATTGCCGCGAACTGGGCGGCGGTGACCCCGGTCGTTTCTCCGAAGATTGCCTTTTTCTCAACGTCTGGGCGCCAGTGTCACCGGCGAAACCATTGCCGGTGATGGTCTGGCTGCACGGCGGCGGGTTTACCATTGGCGCGGGCAGTTTACCGCCATATGACGGACACGCGCTGGCGAAGCGCGACGTAGTGGTGGTCACCGTTAACTATCGGCTCGGGCATCTGGGCTGTTTTGCGCATCCGGCGCTGGACGGAGAAGAGGGCGAACGGATCTGCAATTTCAGTCTGTTAGATCAAATTGCAGCGCTGAAATGGGTGCAAGAAAATATTGCGGCCTTTGGTGGTGATAGTGACAACGTCACGTTATTTGGGGGGTCAGCCGGAGCGCGCAGCGTGCTGTCGCTTTTGGCTTCCCCGAAAGCCAAGGGATTGTTTCATAAAGCGATTATTCAGAGTGGGTATACGCTGCCAGACACGCCGCATGATAAAGCGATGGCCCAGGGTGAAGCCGTCGCTGCCCATTTCGGCCTGGAGAATGCCAGCGCGGAGCAGCTGCGTGCGATTCCGCCAGAGGCGTTCTGGCCGCTGGAAGGCAGGCTAAAACCGGGGCCGGTCCCGGTGTACGGCGATGTGGTTTTGCCGCAGTCGATGCTGGAGATGTTCTTCACTGCGCGTCAGCACCCGGTGCCGATTATGGTGGGCTCGAACAGCGATGAAGCCAGTGTGATGGCGGTGTTTGGCGTGGATCTCGCAGGGCAAATCCAGAAACTTCGTCAGGAACGTCGCTTAGGACTGGGGCTGATTAAGCTGCTGTATCCGGGTGTGAAGGGCGATACCGAACTGGGCCGCCAGGTGTGTCGCGATATGGCGTTTACCACGCTCGGATATGTGGTGATGCAGGCACAACAGCGCGTCGGGCAGCCGTGTTGGCGTTACTGGTTCGATTATGTGGCGGAGGCGGAGCATCACACCTATAAAAACGGGGCGTGGCACGGCAACGAAGTGCCGTATGTGTTCGACACGTTAACTCTGGCAGAGCCATCGCGTAATTACGTCAACGAGCGGGATGTGGCATTTTCTGCACAGGTGGCCGATTATTGGGTGAATTTTGCCCGCAATGCGAGCGTGGTGAGTGACACGCTGCACGGTCCGGTGCGCTGGCCTGCATCAATCAAAGGGCGTGACCGTCTGTTGAGAATCGGGCTGAACAAACTGGCCGGGTTCAAAGTGGAAAACCGTTTTATGCGTGCGCGTCTGGCGCTGTTTCGGCGAGTGATGCGTCATCACGTGACGCTGGATTAAGCAGCCCGCTACGGAACTGGGTCAGCCCGATGGCTTTGGCGGAGACTTCTCGCACCACCAACCGGTAGCTGGCCCCGGTCCTGACGCTTAGCGCGTAGGGCCGCACCAGCCGTCCGCTGAGCAAATCCTCTTCCACCAGTGTTTCGTCGGCAATTGCCACGCCAAATCCCTGGATTGCGGCGGTGATCGCCAGGTCCATGGTGTCGAAATGCTGATTCTTTTGCATCGCTGCCGTTAACGGCACGGGCAGCTGCGCCAGCCACAATGACCAGTCGGTTTTATCGCGAGTGGGATGCAAAAATGTCATGCCTGAAAACTGCGTATTATCTGCCAGCCGATGGCTGACCACCGGCGTCAGCGACTCCTCAAACAATAAATCGCCTGCATTCATATGGGTGCCAAAAACAATCGCCGCATCAAAGGGTTCGGTTTTGAAATTCACCGAATGTTCAGTGGTGGTGGTGAGCGCAATCTGCATGTCGGGGAAACGCTGTTCGATTTCCACCAGCCTTGGCACCAGCCAGCGCATGGCGCAGGTCGGTGCCTTCAGGCGCACCACGGTCTGCTGTTGACGTGCCTGTTCTGCGACCATCACCATCTGGTTAAACGAGGTCATTAACTCCGGATAGAGCGCGCTGCCCTGAGGCGATAAACGCAGGCCGCGCGCCAGCCGCTCAAACAGCGGAAAACCAAACCAGGCTTCCAGAGTGGCAATCTTACGACTCACCGCGCCCTGAGTCAGACACAGCTCTTTCGCCGCGTGCGTCAGGTTGAGATGACGTGCGGTCACCAGGAAGGTTTCGATGGTGTTCAGGGGCAACTGGCTACGTGACATGCTGGCTCCAGCTATGCAATTTATTCATGGCGAGTATGACATAGCGCTACAGCTCGATAAACGGCAATCGCCTGCGGCAACGATCGGCTGGTTTCGACACCGCACTGGCGATGTTTTTTCCGATTTCCGCACTGACCGTCAGGCCTTGTACAAACGGTCTGTCATGCATCAAATACGGCAGGGCGCCAAAGGCGATACGCCCGCGCATGCAAGGCGGCTCCAGCAAGGTGTAATCATCGGCGACGTCGGGGAAATCCTCTCCGGTGGTCTGAAGTTGCTGGCGTAAAGAGGGAAACGGCAAATCTTTTATCTTCATCGATTTCTGCCCTCGGGCATCAATAAAGGTATCGAATTCGTAAGTATCACCTTGACCCGAAATAACGGTACCGTTGTCTTTCACGGTCATGGTGTAATCCTCGCCGAGGGCGTGCAGGCTCAGGATCCCGGCTTCGCGCAGGGCCAGCAGCCGACGAATTGATTGCGGCGGAATCGCGGTGTAGTTATCGATAAACACCTTTGACAGCCCGTGCTTAAAGCGTTCCCGGTCAGCGTCAGTCAGCGACGGCACGATATCTTCCACCGGCTCGTGAAGTCTCAGAATGGTGTAGCGCCAGGGCACGGTGTGTTTTTCTCGTTTATTACGTTCGACTTCCTGCAAATTCGCCTCCGCCCAGTGAAACGGCCCGTGCTGATGACGGTCGGCAAACCAGGCCCTGGAGAAGGTGTCGGCATTCAGCGAGTGAAGGGCGATTTTCGCGCTCCACTTCGGGTCAGCACATTCAAGTTCCTTCACGATAAGCGCAAATACGCGGTCCAGTAATCCCTCACTTCCGGCGGCGATTTCCTGCTGTAGCGCTGATTCTGTTACTACGGCGAGCGGCTCATAGGGGATAGGACAGTAAAAGTCGGCTTCGGGCAAAATCCCGGAGCGGGACAACAGCGTAATCTGCAACGCCTCGCTGCCGTCGTCGAGCGTAAATTGCGCCGGTTGATTATCAGATTCGGTGAAGGTGCCGTGTTGCACGACGACAGCCATCGCGGCGTCGATGGCGCTTAACGAGGCACCCATAATGCCGATTCTGCCCGCATCGATGTGAGCTTCAATCAAGCCGGACCACGGGCTGGGGAAATAAGAGCGCGTCGCCGTGTCGTCGTCCGGCCAGACGTGCCCGGTGGCGATCACCGCTAAATCAAAGAGTTCAGATACCGCTTCGCCTTCAGCCCACAGGGCGACGCCATCGTCCGTAACCTTGAGGTCCGTGACTTCGCAGGATTCATGCACCGTAATCTCAAAGCCCTGGTTTTTTGCCTGGTCCACTAACTGCAGAAACTGGTCGCGATAGTATTCCCCAAGCAAAATGCGCGGCAGAAACTGGCGCTCGTGCAGGGTGTCGACCGCCACGCCATAGCGTGCCAGATGCGCCGGGCTCTGGCTTTTGAGCCATTCCAGATAGCGGCTAAATATCGGCGGAATTTCAATGCTGGCAATATTCGCCAGCATCAGTCGGGAGTTGTCTTCATCAGCATAAGGCATTCCGACGCCCGCTTCGTCGGCGCGTTCATACAGCGTAATGGCGACCGGGGTCGGGTTCTTCAGTATCGAGTAAAAGGTGTAAATGCCGGTTGGGCCACTGCCGACTATCGCGATTCGTTTCATTGTTGCTCACCTGAATTTGACTGCTGTAAGTCTAGACTCAGATGCCAGCTATGCAATTTTCTCATGGCTACTATGACAACAATTCGATTGTCGGCTTCCGAGGCTTTGTATTGAATAGTTATGCACATTTACTGAGAAAGGATTGGCAATGACTCTGCGTTCTCCGGTGAAAACCCGTACCAAGCTGCCCGATGTGGGCACCACCATCTTTACCGTGATTGGCCAGCTTTCTTCTCAGCATAACGCCATTAATCTATCCCAGGGCGCACCAAATTTTGCCTGCGATACGCGACTGGTGCAGGGCGTTACGCGCGCGATGGAAGAGGGGCATAACCAGTATGCGCCAATGACCGGGCTGCGTGCGTTGAAAACACGCGTCGCGGAGAAAATTGCTGATTTGTACGGCACCCAATACGACGTTGACAGCGAAGTGCTGATCACCGCCAGCGCCAGCGAAGGTCTTTATTCCGCAATCAGCGGGTTGGTTCATCCGGGCGATGAAGTCATTTATTTTGAGCCGTCATTCGATAGCTATGCGCCGATTGTCCGTTTGCAGGGCGCCACGCCGGTGGCTATCAAGCTGACGGTCCCGGATTTCACCGTCAACTGGGACGAAGTGCGCGCGGCAATCACGCCACGTACGCGGATGATCATCATCAACACGCCGCATAACCCTAGCGGGAAAGTGTTTGATGCCAACGATTTACAACAGCTTGCGGCGTTGACCCGCAACACCGATATTGTTGTCCTGTCTGACGAGGTGTATGAGCACGTGGTGTTCGACGGTCAGCCGCATCACGGTATGGCGACACACCCGCAGCTGGCTGAACGCAGCGTGATTATTTCATCGTTCGGCAAGACTTATCACGTCACCGGCTGGCGCGTGGGTTACTGCGTGGCTCCGGCGGAAATAATGGATGAAATCTGCAAAGTGCATCAGTTTTTGATGTTCTCCGCCGATACTCCAATGCAGTATGCATTCGCGGAACATATGAATGATCCGCAAACCTGGCTGTCGCTGTCAGCATTTTATCAGCGCAAGCGCGACCTGTTGCAAACCCTGCTGGCGGAGTCGCCGTTTAAGCTGCTGCCCAGCCAGGGCTCGTTCTTCCTGTTAGCCGATTACAGCCATTTCAGTGATGAAAGCGACAGTGAAATAGTGAAACGCCTGATTGTTGATCATGGCGTGGCGACCATTCCGCTGTCGGCGTTTTACACCGATGGAACAGATAACAAACTGATTCGCCTATCTTTTGCTAAAGATGAGGCTACATTACGGGCAGGCGCTGCGGCCCTGTGTCAGGTTAAATCACGTTAAGGGGCGTTGGCGATGAAACTGAAAGCACTGATTGTGGGCATGGGCCTGTTTTGTTCGGTCTCTTCCTTTGCGGCAGGCGAGCTGCGTTTCGGCGTGGAAGCGGAATATCCGCCGTTTGAAAGCCGGAATGCTACAGGCGAACTGCAGGGTTTTGATATCGATTTGGGTAATGCCATCTGTAAAGCGGCAGAGCTGAAATGCAGTTGGGTGGAAAGCTCGTTTGATTCGCTGATCCCAGGGCTGGTGGCCAAGAAATTTGACGCCATTAACTCGGCGATGAACATCACCGAGCAGCGCCGCAAAAGTATCGATTTCACCCAGCCGATTTACCGCATTCCATCGCAGTTAGTCGGCAAAGAAGGGAGCGGGATGCAGGCCACGCCGGACGGCCTGAATGGTAAAACTATCGGCGTATTACAGGGCTCTATCCAGGAAACCTACGCCAAAGAGCATTGGGAAAAGCACGGCGTGACAGTGGTATCCTACAAAGATCAGAATATGGCGTGGGCCGATTTGCTCAACGGTCGTATCGACGCCTCGTTGGTGATGTCTGCCGCCGGGCAGGCCGGATTCCTCAGCAAGCCGCAGGGCAAAGGTTTCGGCTTTATCGGCAAACCGGTAGCGGATGACACCATTCTGGGCAGCGGCATTGGTTTTGGCTTGCGTAAAGGCGATGCCGCGGAGAAGAAACAGCTGGATGCGGCAATTGATAAAGTGCGCGCCGACGGCACGATTACCAAACTCGCAGCAAAATATTTCCCCGGCATAGACGTTAGCGTTAAGTAAAAGACCCCACTTATAAGGCTCCAGCAGCGTTATCGCTCCTGGAGCTTTGGCTTTTTAAGGATTGACCAAAATTTACAGCACGATTCAGGGTCTTCCGATCGCAATTATTTATTTCCCGGTTTAGGCGCATTTTGTACCGCCAGTAATTGGATTATCAGCGTTTTTTGTCTAGAGTGGGCGATTCTTAGCGAAGTCGATTATCACAGAAGGACGCTGACTCAGGCATGAACCGCAGACACTTTATAAAATCTTCAATGGCTGTAGCCGCGGTGAGCGCTACAACTGGAATCGCCTCACTATTCTCCAAAGCGGCACTGGCTGACGACTCGTCGATTGCCGATGGACAAACCCGCCGCTTTGACTACTCCGTTCTGCAATCCATGGCGCGCGATCTGGCGAGCCAGTCGTGGGGCGGCGCACCGAAAGATCTGCCGAAAACCCTGGCAGAGCTGACGCCGCAGGCTTACAACAGCATTCAGTACGACGCCTCTCAGTCGCTGTGGAATAACATCGAAGACCGCAAACTGGATATCCAGTTCTTCCACGTCGGGATGGGTTTCCGCCGCCGCGTGCGCATGTTCTCTCTCGATACGGCTTCACAGCAGGCGCGTGAAATTCACTTCCGCCCGGAGCTGTTCAAATACAACGACGCGGGCGTCGACACCAAACAGCTGGAAGGGCAGACCGATCTCGGCTTCGCCGGTTTCCGCACCTTTAAAGCGCCTGAGCTGGCGCGCCGCGATATCGTGTCGTTCCTCGGCGCGAGCTACTTCCGTGCGGTTGACAGCACTTATCAGTACGGTTTGTCCGCCCGAGGCCTGGCGGTGGATACTTTCACCGACACGCCGGAAGAGTTCCCGGACTTCACCTCGTTCTGGTTTGAAACCGTCAAACCGGGCGCCACGGTATTCACCGTTTATGCGCTGCTCGATAGCCCAAGCGTCACCGGTGCCTACAAGTTCACCGTCAACTGCCAGGAAACGCAGGTGATCATGGATGTGGAAAACCACATCTTTGCGCGCAAAGACATCAAACAGCTCGGCATTGCGCCGATGACCAGCATGTTCAGCTGCGGCAACAACGAACGCCGCACCTGCGACACCATTCACCCGCAAATCCACGACTCCGATCGCCTGGCGATGTGGCGTGGCAACGGCGAGTGGGTTTGTCGCCCGCTGAACAACCCACAGAAACTGCAGTTCAATGCGTTCCAGGACAAAAACCCACGCGGATTTGGTCTGCTGCAGCTTGACCGCGATTTCTCACACTATCAGGACGTAATGGGCTGGTACGACAAACGCCCAAGCCTGTGGGTCGAGCCGCGTAACCAGTGGGGCGAAGGGGCGGTATCACTGATGGAGATCCCGACGACCGGTGAAACGCTGGATAACATCGTCTGCTTCTGGCAGCCGAAGAAAGCGGTGAAGGCGGGCGATGAGCTGGACTTCAAATATCGCCTGTACTGGGCTGCACAGCCGCCGGTACGTTCCCCGCTAGCGCGCGTGATGGCAACCCGCACCGGCATGGGTGGTTTCCCGGAAGGATGGGCGCCGGGTGAGCATTACCCTGAGAAATGGGCGCGTCGTTTCGCTATCGATTTTGTGGGTGGTGACCTGAAAGCCGCGGCGCCGAAAGGCATCGAGCCGGTTATCACGCTTTCGAATGGCGAAGCGAAGCAGGTAGAAATCCTGTACGTCGAACCGTTCGACGGCTACCGGATCCTGTTTGACTGGTATCCGACCAACGACTCTACCGACCCGGTTGAAATGCGCATGTTCCTGCGCTGTCAGGGTGATGCGGTAAGCGAAACATGGCTCTACCAGTATTTCCCACCGGCAGCGGATAAACGTAATTACGTTGATGACCGCGTAATGAAATAAAGCGTGTCAGGCCCGGAGGCGTTAACGCTTATCGGGCCTATGATTGAAACGTCGTAGGCCCGGTAAATGGCAATGCCGCCGGGCTATACACTTTTACTGATAACGCGTCGCCAGTTTCGGCGATTGTCCGTTAAACGCCTGCAAATTAGCGTTCAATGCCCGACCCAACAGCGTCACATCTTCCACGCCCGGCGCGCAAATCACTTCTCCGATTTCCAGCGAACGTAAACTGGCGGTAACCACCTCTTCGGCGCTCATGCGTGGCAATGCGCTTAAATCCATTCCCTGACGCTCGTGAAACTCGGTCGCAACCACCCCCGGACACAGTATCTGCACATTCAGTCCCGCAGGCTTCAGTTCCTCATTCAATGCCAGCGACAGCGACACCAGATGGGACAGGGCGGCAACGTAGGTCGCACGGCCCGCGGCCTGTCCGAGCGGGGCGGTTGCACCAAAGCCCAGCATCCCGGCGACATTAATGATAGTGCCGTTTTGCCGAGCTACCATGCCTGGTGCGGCAGCGTGGGCAAGCAGCGTCGGTGCGACCACTTTTACCTGCAACAACTCGCTGGCTTTTTCCACCGGCAGCGCGATGAAGGCCATATAATGCGCCACGCCTGCATTGTTGATGAGCAGCGTCAGCGGTTCCTGACGGCACAGTTCCGCCACGCGGTTCTGACCATCGGGCTGGCTTAAATCGGCAACCACGGGGCGAATTTTCCCAGCCGGAAATTCAGCGACCAGAGCGTTAAGGCGGTCCTGGCGCCTGCCAACGGCAATCACGTCATAGCCGCTGTTCGCCAGCCGACGAGCGAAGGCCTGGCCAATTCCGGAAGTCGCGCCGGTGACGAGGGCGATACGTTGGGTTGAATCTGACATAAAAAGTGCTCCTGGTTGACGCCGAAACGGTTCCGGCCTGCAGTTGATGTCGGTCATCTTAGTGAGTAATTGCGCGAACGATAATCCCCCAGCGAGCGCACGGCCCGTTCGCCATGGCGCACAATGACGTGGGTTACGCTATTCTGTAGCACCAGAAATGGCGAAACAGGCGGATATAAAAATGCCAAAACGAACAACTGACGAACTGAGTGACCTGAAAGCCTTCGCCAGCGTGGCTCATGCGGGCGGTTTTCGTGAAGCGGCCAGACTGTTGCAGTTAAGCCCTTCGGGCCTGAGCGACGCGGTGCGGCGGCTGGAGAATCATCTGGGGGTGCGGTTACTGCATCGCACCACCCGCAGCGTTTTGCCGACGGAGCAGGGCCAGATATTGTTGGAGCGGGTTGCGCCCGCGTTTGCCGAACTGGAACTGGCGCTGCAAATCGTGAACTCCGCCCGCGATAAACCTGCCGGAAATTTGCGCCTGAACGTACCGGTCAATGCCACGCGGCTGTTTCTGGCCCCGCTGCTGACGCGTTTTCTGCACCGTTTTCCTGACATAAGCGTAGAGGTGATCGCCGAAACCGGGGTGATTGATATTGTTGCCGCCGGGTGCGATGCGGGGATCCGCTACGACGACCGGTTGGAACAGGACATGATTGCGATTCCTATTGGGCCGCGCGAACAGCGATTTGCCACCGCTGCCACGCCAGCACTCCTGGAAAAGTATGGCCTACCGCAGCACCCGGGCGATCTGCTGAAAATGCCGTGCATCCGTGGGCGCTTTGCCAAAGGGAATCTCGAGCGCTGGAGCTTTCAGCGTGGGGATGAGGTTTGTCACATAGAGCCACAAGGCCCACTAATTTACAGCGGCGGCACGGGGGCGGATTTAGGCGTTAGCCTGGCGCGGGAAGGGGTCGGCGTTATCCATCTGTTCGAAGGATGGCTGCAGCCATATCTCGACAGCGGCGAGCTGGAGCCTGTACTCAAAACCTGGTGGCAACCTTTCGCCGGGCCGTTTCTGTACTATTCCGGGCGTAAACTGCTGCCGCCCCCGCTGCGTGCGTTTATCGATTTCATCAGAGAAGCGTAGTTCTGGTAAGCGCAGCGCCACCGGGAGCCCGGCGGCACTTCTTTTTTGCGGGCCTACAGGATCTGGTATTCTCAACCCAATGGGCCGCCGATAATTGTTTCGCGCATTCCTGCCAAAATGCGGTCGCCGGTTTCCTGGTACAAATCGGCGTACCAGGCTTTGGTTTCCTGCATATCTTTGCCGTGGGTGACGTCGCAGCGTTTACGTGCTTTGAGAACCAAATCCTTCACCCGCCAGGCGCGTTTTTCCTGGTAGCGCAGCAGGGCGTCTTCAATCCCGAGCGAATGCGTTTGCAGAGTCATCGCCAGTACTACCGCGTCTTCCATCGCCGCGCACCCGCCCTGACCGATATCCGGTGTGGTGCTGTGTCCGGCATCGCCGAGCAACGCCACGCGGCCGCGAACCAGAGTTTCCAGCGGTTCGATGTCGTGAATTTCAATGCGGTTGATGGTCTGCGGATCAATCTGCGCAATCAGCTGTTGCACCGGGTCAGCCCAGCCGCTGAAATAGCGCTGTAAATCTGCGCGGGCGGTATCCCGGTTTTCCGCCAGTCCGGTTGGCAGCGGCACGTCGAAGAAGAAGTAGAAGCGATTCCCGGCGACTGGCATCAACGACACGCGTTTGCCTTCGCCCACCCAGGTCGTCCACTGGTTGGCGGGCGCGAGGGAGTCATCGATGGTGACCAGACCGTTCCAGTTGACGTAACCGGCGTAGCGGCGTTCCGTCTGATAGCCAATCACCCATGAGCGGATGGCCGAATGCGCGCCATCGGCGGCGATCAGCAGGTCGGCTTCGGCGGTGTGTCCATCTTCAAACGTGGCGCGAACGCCGTCTGCGAAGGATTCGACGCTGACGACGCGTTTGCCGAACTGCACGTCGTCGCGTCCGTAGGTGTCGAGCAGCATGTCCTGCAATCCGGCGCGGGCCACTGGCCACGGGCGTTCGCCGACGCTTTGTACCAGCGGGTCGAGGCTGAAACGCGTCATGGTCTGGTTATGGCGGAAATCGCGATAGGACATATACTCCAATGGCCCCCCTAATTTTCGCAGCTGCTCTTTCATACCCAGCCAATTCAAACATTTAACGCCGTTTGGCCAGATTGAAATGGCGGCGCCAACCGGTTTAATCTGTTTAACAGCTTCATAAACCTCGGTTGCAATGCCGCACTGCTTCAGGGCGATGGCCGCAGAGAGGCCACCAATGCCACCACCAATCACGATTGCTTTCATCTTGTTGTCTCTCCTTTGGGTTACAAATGAATAAAGCAAGAGACGTGCCAGTCAGGCGTGCCGCGTCAGCCGTGGGTTTTTGCGCACGTTGCCCCGCCATGGCGCACATTTGTGATGAGGGCGTGCATTGTTTTAGTGCGTTTTCGCTGAAAAAAGGAGTCATCATGACCGAAGAATTTGCGCTACAGGACGAAACAATCCCGATTTCAGAGGGGCTTTCGCTGCATGCGGCGCATGAGCGTTTTGTTTCACCGTTGCATCAATTGGTTCTTAATAATCGTCACTGGCTACAGCATTCGCTTAACTGGCCGCAGTTTGTCGGTGGTGAAGACGACACCCGGCAAAACTTACTCAGCAACCGGATGCTGCACCAGCGCGGTTATGCCAAGGTATTCATGATCGTGCAGGATGATGAGGTGGTGGGTGTGCTGTCGTTTAACGCAATTGAGCCGCTAAACAAGACCGGCTACATCGGCTACTGGCTGGATGAAGCGCATCAGGGGCAGGGGATTATCACCCATTGTCTGCAGGCGTTCATGCACTATTACGCGCAGCAGGGCGAAGTACGGCGGTTTGTGATTAAGTGTCGCGTGGAGAATGAGCGCAGCAACCAGGTGGCGCTGCGTAACGGATTTTTACTGGAAGGTTGCCTGAAACAGGCGGAGTTTCTCAACGGTCATTATCACGACCAGAATATCTACGCCCGGATAATTGACGAGGTTTTAGAGTGAGCCGAGCAGCGGTGTACGGGTCACGCGTTCGTCGCCGTTGATGACCTTGCGCCCTCGAATGTGAATGCTGTCGCCGTCATAGGCTTCGATAATGGCATTGCCGCAAATTTCAACGCGATGCTCAATAATCACATCGCCGATGACCCGCGCGTTGCCTTCAATCAGGATTTTGTCGTCGAGCAGAATCGGGCCGCCACGCAGCCAGGCGTGACCGCCGATCAGCACGTGATGCTTGAGCACGCAGTTGCCTTCGACCACCGCGTTTTCTGCGACCTGCGAGCTGTATCGCAACGTGGGAATCGCGTCCTCACCGGTGCCTGCCACTACGCGCGCATTGCCGTAGACTTTCGCGCAGTCGCAGACCCAGACATTATTCTCTTCGTTACCCTGCAACAG
Organism: Scandinavium tedordense; assembly: GCF_024764965.1. Taxonomy (NCBI): domain Bacteria; kingdom Pseudomonadati; phylum Pseudomonadota; class Gammaproteobacteria; order Enterobacterales; family Enterobacteriaceae; genus Scandinavium; species Scandinavium tedordense. Next base: position 441,911 of record NZ_JALIGG010000058.1, read on the forward strand.
CGCGGCGTCGAACACTTCGGCCCTGTGCTCGATAAATGCCTGATCGACAATCGCGTCGCCGTAGATTTGCGCCTGATGCACCACGCGGGAGCGGCTGACGGTGGCGCGATCGTAGATTTGCAGAATTTGTGTGCTGTCGGGCGTTAAGCCCATGGCGGCGATAATGTCGCACTCGTTGAGAATGCGTGCCTCGCCGAAAATGTGGCATTTCCCACGTACCCGTGAACACTGAATGGTGACATTGTCACTTATCTGGGCCTCGTGGCTAATAATCGCGTTATCTATCCAGGCGTTATCCTCAATCACCGCACCGTGCGACAGGGTGCAGGCCTGTGTAATGCGCGCATTGCCCGTTACCTTCGCCTCGGCAAACACCACGCTGTTTTCGTCGTAAATCCAGCCGTTACCGTCCTGGCTGAGTGCGGTTTCAGCGTTTATCCAGCCGCCCACTGAGCCTGCCGACACATCAGCAAAATCGCGCAGGGCGATAATTTGCCACAGGGTGACGCTTTTCTTTTCACCATTTTCTTGAAAGCTGAACGCACGCGAGGTGTCACTGAGGCGGTACTTGTTCATTGTTATTCTCTTGATGTGTGATTAGCTTAAACGTAGCAAAGATTCTGCGTGACGCGACGGATAAGGTTCCTTTAAAATGCAACTTCAAATATTTTTGAATGCTTAAATAAATGAAGAGTGTGGATCTGCACAGCAACGTTCTACCTCTACTCGCGTGGAACGACACACTCTGCTACCTGACAAGGACTCACAATGACCGCTCGTGATGAAAACTACTTTACCGACAAATACGGCCTGACCCGCACCCACTCGGAAGTACTGCATGCGGCAACGAAAATCGCGCCAGGAAAAACCCTCGATTTAGGCTGTGGCAACGGGCGTAACAGCCTGTATCTGGCGGCCAACGGTTTTGATGTCACGGCGTGGGATAAAAACCCGGCGGGCATTAATAATCTGGAAACCATTCGTCAGGCGGAGGGGATCGAGAACCTGCGCTCGAAAGAACTCGATCTCAATACGCTGTCGTTTGAAGGCGAATACGACTTTATTCTGTCAACCGTGGTGATGATGTTCCTTGAAGCCAGTACCATTCCGGGTCTTATCGCCAATATGCAGCGCTGCACCAAACCGGGCGGCTGGAACCTTATCGTAGCGGCGATGGATACCGACGATTATCCGTGTAACGTCGGTTTTCCGTTTGCGTTTAAGCAGGGCGAGCTGAAGGAATACTACGCCGGCTGGCAATGTGATCGTTATAACGAGGACGTCGGTGAGTTACACCGCACCGACGCCAACGGCAATCGCATTAAACTGCGTTTCGCCACTATGCTCGCGCGCAAACCCGCTTAACGCGCGGCCAGCAGACACAGCTGAAGGGCGACGTTGTACGAGGCCTCGAACGATTTCAGCGGCAAAAACTCAAACTTCGAGTGGAAGTGAACCGGTGCGTAAAGACGTCAGCGGCTATGAAATCGACCCGTTTGGCAAGCATTTGTTCTATCCCGTTGACATCAAATAGACCTCCCATCACCCACTATTTTTGGTGGGTGATAATTAAATCTGGAATATTAACGCAACCGCTTTTTTTCCCACAAAAATTATAAGGTCGTTTGTTATAAAGAGCCCGCAATTGCACTTTTACAGGGACTCTTTATGCGTAGCAAAACTTTATTGAAAGTGGCCGCACTTGCGGGCACGTTAGCGCTCACTGGTTGTGCTTCAAAGCTTGCTTCACCGGATAAGTATTCTGGTTTTCTGAAAAAATATTCTGATCTGAAAGAGGCAACAACCGCATCGGGTAAAACGGAACTGCGTTGGATCGATCCAAAGTACAACTCCGCTAACTACGACAATATTGTCTATAACCCGATTGTGTATTACCCGGTGCCTAAGCCGAGCACCCAGTTTGGTGAACAGGCGATGGCTGAACTGCTCAACTACACTAATGCTCAGTTGAAACAGGCGATTTCTGAACGCAAACCATTGACCACCATTGCAGGCCCGCGCAGCCTGATTTTCCGTGGTGCGATTACCGGTGTGGACAGAAGCAGCGAAGGGTTGCAGTTCTACGAAGTGGTGCCGGTGGCGTTACTAGTCGCCGGTACGCAAATGGCAACTGGTCACCGGACGATGGACACCAGCCTGTACTTTGAAGGCGAGCTCATTGACGCAAAGACCAACAAGCCGGTCATCAAAGTGGTGCGGATGGGCCAGGGGAAAGACCTGGCAAATGAAAACACCCCGCTAACGGCTGAGACGCTGAAAGAGGTGATTGATGACATGGCAATTGATGCCGTGAAATTCAAGATTGAAGATCAAGAGCAGTAAGTCTTATTTTCTGTAAACAACCGGCGGCATTGACCGCCGGTTTTTTTATGTAATTTTATGCCACGCTTTTGCGCATCACGCCGCGTTTAAACCAGGTTCCCGGTTTCGCGAACATCACCAGATTGCCTACCAGAATCAGCGCCAGGCCAAATACCGCATTGGCGTGCCAGACGTAACCCTCGTAAAACGTAGAAATGGTCAGCGCCACCAGTGGGAAAAGTAGGGTGCTGTAGGCTGCGTTGGACGGCCCGATGCGCCCGACAAGAGTGAAATAGGCACCGAAGGCGATAACCGATCCGAAAATCGCCAGGTACAGCAACGCGCCCATGTAGCTTAAGGTGAATTCCGGCATGAAATTATCGCCGCGAATCAGCGCAATCGCGCCCATCACCATAGTGCCATACAGCATCGCCCAACTGTTGGTGGTCAGCGTTTCCAGACCGCGTCGCTGGTGGCGAATGCTCAGCATGTTGCCCAGCGAGAAGCCATACGTGCCCAACGCGCTCAGACCGATACCCATCAGCAGTTCGGTGCTCAGGCCGCTGGCCTGCAAATCATCCCAGAACAGCGTCACGATCCCGATTAAACCGAGCAGGGCGGCGAGGTAAAAACGTCCCGGTGGCAGCTGGCGGTAAAAAAGAACGCTGTTGATGGCGTTAAACAGCACCGCCATCGAGAAAATAACCGACTCCAGCCCAGTGTTGATCCACTTCGCCGCGGTGTAAAAACACCAGAAATTAAAGCAGAACACGCAGCAGCCCTGAATGATGCAGAACAGATGATCGCGCACCTGCAATTTACGCAGTCGACCCATCACTTTCAGCACCACCATCAGAGTGACGCTGGCGACGGCAAAGCGCCAGAAAATCGACACCGGTGCAGCCACCGGCCCCTGTTGCAGGAAAATCGCAATCCAGGTCGTTCCCCAGATAACCACCACCAGAAAATAGAGCAGCACATTCATTATTTTTTTCTCTGTTCAGTCAGTAATAGTCCGAAGTGTGACCGAAGACACAAAAGCGGGCTTGCAGGAGATTGCGGCGGAGTTGCATATTCTTGCGCATTTTTTCAATCGCAGACGGAGTAACGCTGGCAAGGGCGGGCAACAATTCATAGACTGTCACCCTGATCCACTGCCACAGCGACAACGATGTCTGAAACCTACGGTACGTTTGAAACCCTGCGCCAACAAAACGCCGTCTTGCGGGACACGGTGGCGTTGAATTCCGGCATTCAGCTGGCGGCCTGGTTCAATCAAAACGATACCGTGACGGTGCAGAGCGACCATCACACGCTCAGCCTGTATGTGGCCGATGGCTATGAGAGCTATCACAAAACGCCGTATGGCTGGAAAAATGGCGGGGGGCCGGACCGTTTTTGTCTGATGCCGAAAGACAGTGAGTCGAGTTGGGATATCCGCGACAACCTGTCATTTGTGCATCTGTATTGCACGGATGAACACCTGCGCGAAACCGGAGAGAAAATCTGGGATCGCAGCCCGACGTCGTTTCGTCTTGACGAAAAAACCTTCGCCATCGATGACAAAATCACCGCGCTGTACCGTCATTTTCTACTCGATGCCGACTGGCAACAACAGGCCAATCATCTGGCGCTCAGCTCGGCGACCACGCTGCTGTTAACGCATTTAATACAGCATTACACCAATGCGCAGTGGCAGTTGCCGAAAGTGACCGGTGGGCTGGCACCGTACGTGCTGCGTAACGTCCTGGCCTACATGGAAGCGAACCTTGCCCAGCCCATGACGCTGGCGGATTTAGCGCAGGAAGCGGCGCTCAGCGAATATCACTTTGCGCGTATGTTTACGCTGTCGATGAAAATGGCGCCGCATCAGTACGTGATGCAGCGCCGGATGGCGCGGGCGCAGGAGCTAGTGCGGCACACCGCGCTGCCGCTGACGGAGATCGCGTTGGCCTGTGGTTTTAGCTCCGCCAGCCATTTCAGCAACCGCTTCAAAAGTGCGCTGGGCATGACGCCATCCCAGCTACGCGCGGCGGGAAAATGACAGCACGCTAAAGCAAATTCCGCCCGCGACTAATCCCCAAAATGCCGAACCGACTCCGGCCAGTGTTAATCCGCTGGCGGTGACCAGGAAGGTAACAATTGCCGCATCCCGTTCGTTTTCCTTCGCCAGCGCCTGCACCAGACTGCCGCTGATGGTGCCGAGCAGCGCCAGGCCAGCCAGCATCTGGATCCAGGCGATGGGCAACGCCGCCATTAATGACGTAATCGACCCACCGAAAATGCCTGCCAGTAGATAAAAACCGCCTGCCGCGACGGCGGCTTTCCAGCGCTGATCTGCCTGCGGATGCGCTTCCGGGCTTTGGCAAATCGCGGCGGTGATCGCTGCAATACAAATCGAATAAACACCAAACGGCGAAAAGGCTAATGCGATGCCGCCGGTGATGACGATTAACAATGATACAGGGGCCGGATATCCGGCGGCTTTCAGGGTGGCAATACCCGGCGCGTTCTGCGACGCCATCGTCACCAGGAAGAACGGCAGGCCGACGCTCAGCAGCAGGGAAGGCGTAAATTCCGGCGCGATGTAGCGAGGCATCACAAACGTCAGATGCAGCATATCGCAGTGCAGTTCACCGGATAAAATGGCGACCGCGCTGCCCGCCAGCAATGCGGCAACCACCGCATAACGCGGGGTGAGGGCTTTAAACATCAGCCATGTCGTCAGCATACTGCCGCATAGCAGAATATTGTCTTGCAGGCTGGTGAAAGCCTGCAAACCAAAACGCAGCAAAATCCCGGCCAGCATCGCTGCCGCAAGTGAATGCGGGATAATTTTCATCAGCCGCGCAAACAGTCCGGTCAGCCCGCAGAGCACGATCAATGCATTGGCGAAAATGAAAATGCCCACCGCCTGATTCAGCGTCACACCCTGTAATCCCGTCACCAGCAGCGCCGCACCCGGCGTCGACCAGGCCGTCAGCACCGGAACTTTGCGCCACAGCGTCAGAATCAGTGTGCTGACACCCATCGCCAGGCCCAGCGCTGTCATCCATCCCGCGATAGTGCGCGCATCGGCACCGGCGGCGGCCGCAGCCTGCCAAATAATGGCGGCGGAACTGGCGTACCCCACTAAAACCGCGACAAAACCAGCGAGCAGAGTAGAGAAAGGAAATGCGCGCATAAAATTCCCTTGTGCGTTATAACGTCCGGACGGAATGTAGCATTGGGCGTTATAGCGCACAAGTGGTAAGCTTTAGAAAAAAGGAGCCGCCATGAATATTGCACAACATTTGGCCACCACTCTGAAAACCCTGCGTCAGCAGCGCGAGTGGAGCCTGTCAAAACTTGCGGAAGAAACCGGAGTGTCGAAGGCGATGCTAGGACAAATCGAGCGCAATGAGTCCAGCCCGACGGTCGCCACGCTGTGGAAAATTGCCACCGGACTGAACGTGCCGTTTTCGCTGTTTATCAGCCCGCCGGAAAGCGACGTCACGGCCTACGATCCGCAGCAGCAGGCGATGGTCGTCACGCCCATTTTTCCGTGGGATCCGGTTTTACATTACGATCATTTCGCGATTACCCTCGCGCCTGGCGCAATGAGCGAATCCACGCCGCATGAAACCGGCGTGATTGAGCACGTTGTGGCGATTAACGGCACCCTGGAAATGTGTATCGATGGGGAGTGGCAACCCGTTCAGCAGGGCCAGGGATTACGCTTTGCCGGGGATAAGGCGCATGCGTACCGCAACAGCACCGACAGCACAGTGCTGTTCCATTCATTAATCCATTACCCAAAAGAAAAAGCCGCAGACTAAGCTGCGGCAAGAGTGACAGTTCACAACGTGACGAGGAAAAATCCGGAATACGCAGTCACCGTACACCGCTGCCGCTGCGCCCGAAAATAGCAATTTCTTCAATGCTTTGCGGGTATCTGGAAAAAGCCCATTCTTATGGCGTGGAAAATGATTTCGTCGCGCCTCACTTCTGACTACAATAGCCGCCATTTTGACCCAACGGATAATAACGATGCGCCTGCGAAACCATCATCTTGAACTCCTGAGCCCGGCCCGTGATGCCAGCATTGCCCGTGAAGCGATTCTTCATGGCGCGGATGCGGTGTATATCGGCGGCCCTGGCTTTGGTGCCCGTCACAATGCCAGCAACAGCCTGAGCGACATCGCCGAGCTGGTGCCGTTTGCCCATCGCTATGGCGCAAAAATATTCGTGACGTTGAACACCATTCTTCATGATGATGAGCTGGAGCCTGCGCAAAAGCTGATCACCGACCTGTATCAGACCGGCGTGGATGCGCTGATTGTGCAGGACATGGGCGTTATGCAGCTCGATATCCCGCCGATTGAACTGCACGCCAGCACCCAGTGCGATATCCGTAGCGTTGAGAAAGCCAGGTTCCTGTCTGACGTTGGCTTCAGCCAAATCGTGCTGGCGCGTGAGCTGGACTTGCAGCAGATCAAAGCCATTCACGAAGCCACAGACGCTAACATCGAATTCTTCATTCACGGCGCGCTGTGCGTGGCGTATTCCGGCCAGTGCAACATTTCTCACGCCCATACCGGACGCAGCGCCAACCGTGGCGACTGCTCCCAGGCGTGCCGTCTGCCCTATACCCTGAAAGACGATCAGGGCCGCGTGGTGGCGTACGATAAACACCTGTTGTCGATGAAAGACAACGATCAGACTGCCAACCTGGCTGCGCTTATCGACGCGGGTGTGCGCTCCTTCAAGATTGAAGGGCGCTACAAAGATATGAGCTACGTGAAGAACATCACCGCGCACTATCGCCAGATGCTGGATGCGATCATCGAAGATCGTGGCGACCTGGCGCGGGCTTCCGCCGGGCGCACCGAGCATTTCTTCATTCCGTCGACCGACAAAACCTTTCACCGCGGTAGCACCGACTATTTCGTGAATGACCGTAAAGGTGATATCGGAGCCTTCGATTCGCCGAAATTTATCGGCTTGCCGGTGGGCGAAGTGCTGAAGGTCAGCAAAGAAAGTCTCGACGTCCAGGTGACCGAAGCGCTGGCGAACGGTGACGGCCTGAATGTGATGATTAAACGTGAAATAGTCGGTTTTCGCGCCAATACGGTTGAGAAAATCGGCGAAAATCGCTATCGCGTGTGGCCGAACGAAATGCCTGCGGATCTGTATAAAGCGCGCCCGAATGCCGCGCTTAACCGTAACCTCGACCATAACTGGTCTCAGGCATTGACCAAAACCTCCAGCGAACGCCGCATTGCGGTGGATATCGAACTTGGCGGCTGGCAGGAACAGCTGATCCTGACTCTGACCAGCGAAGACGGCGTGACCGTGACCCATACGCTTGATGGCAATTTTGAAGAAGCGTCAAATGCCGAAAAAGCGATGAGCAATTTGCAGGACGGCGTGGCGAAACTCGGCCAGACCATTTACTATCCGCGCGACGTGCAGGTGAATCTGCCTGGCGCACTGTTTGTGCCTAACAGCCTGCTGAACCAGCTGCGTCGTGAAACGGTGGAAATGCTCGACGCTGCGCGTCTGGCAGCGTATCAGCGCGGGAGCCGCAAAGCCGTTTCAACGCCTGCGCCGGTGTACCCGGAAACGCATCTGTCGTTCTTAAGCAACGTTTACAACCATAAAGCGCGTGAGTTTTATCATCGCTATGGCGTGCAGTTGATTGACGCGGCCTATGAAGCACATGAAGAGAAGGGCGACGTGCCGGTGATGATCACCAAACACTGCCTGCGTTTTGCGTTTAACCTGTGTCCGAAACAGGCGAAGGGCAACATTAAGAGCTGGAAAGCCACGCCGATGCAGCTGATCAACGGCGACGAAGTGCTGACCCTGAAATTTGACTGCCGTCCATGCGAAATGCATGTTATCGGCAAAATGAAAAATCACATCTTCAAGATGCCACATCCGGGCAGCATTGTGGCATCGGTCAGCCCGGATGAATTGATGAAGACCTTGCCGAAACGCAAAGGCTAGCGCCATCAGGCAACACCGTTGATACGGATTCTGTAGGCCCGGCAAGCGTTAGCGCCGCCGGGCAATATATTCAGGATTTAAAACCCGCCGCACTCATCAGCAGTCGAAAAAACATTCCTACCGCCGCCAGCGCCAGGTGGAAAGCATCAACACCAAACATGAACAACCTCGACATGAAACAGCGACCGCAGACTTGGTAAGGATTACGGCCCTGGCGTAGCAGAAACAGTCGAGGTTTATTTATCTATAACAGTGACTAAAATAATGATATTTTTCATCACTGTTATGAAAATGGCGGCGAAATCGACGATGAAAAAATACCAGCGCCTGGCACAGCAAATAACCGAGCAGATTAGCCTTGGTGTATGGCAACCGGGCGATCGTCTGCCGTCCCTGCGCGAGCAGGTCACCATCAGCGGCATGAGCTTTATGACTGTCGGTCATGCTTATCAACTGCTGGAAAGCCAGGGCCGAATCATTGCCCGACCGCAGTCCGGTTATTACGTCGCACCGCGTCCGGTGAAACAGCTTAAGGCCACGCCGCCTGCACAGGTGATGCGCGATGAAGCGGTGGACATCAATACCTATATTTTTGGCGTTCTGCAGGCCAGCCGCGATGCGACGGTGCTGCCATTTGCCTCGGCCTTTCCCGATCCGCATCTGTTTCCGCTCCAGCAGCTCAATCGTTCCCTGGCGCAAGTGAGTAAAACCGCCACTGCCATGAGCGTGATTGAAAATCTGCCGCCGGGGAATACCGAACTGCGTCACGCCATCGCACGCCGTTATGCCTTGCAAGGGATGAACATTTCACCGGATGAAATAGTGATCACCGCCGGTGCCCTGGAAGCGCTGAACCTCAGCCTACAGGCGGTGACGGAGCCAGGCGACTGGGTGATCGTAGAAAATCCCTGTTTCTATGGTGCGCTCCAGGCACTGGAACGCTTGCGTTTAAAGGCGCTGTCGGTGGCGTCAGACGTGAAAGAGGGCATCGACATGGCAGCGCTGGAACAGGCGTTGAAAGAGTATCCGGTGAAAGCCTGTTGGCTGATGACCAACAGCCAGAATCCGCTGGGATTCACCTTAAGCCCGGAGAAAAAAGCGCAGCTGGTCGCGCTGCTCAGCGCACATAACGTGGTGCTGATTGAGGACGACGTGTACAGCGAACTGTGGTTTGGCCGCGATAAACCGCTTCCGGCCAAAGCCTGGGATCGCGATGATATGACGCTGCACTGCAGTTCATTTTCAAAATGCCTGGTGCCTGGCTTTCGCATTGGCTGGGTGGCGGCGGGCAAACACGCGCAGCGCATCCAGCATTTGCAGCTGATGAGCACGCTGTCGACCAGTTCGCCGATGCAAATGGCGCTGGTCGATTATCTCGGTACCAAGCGCTATGACGCCCATCTTCGCCGTCTGCGCCGTCAGTTGGCGGAGCGCAAGCATCAGGCGTGGCAGGCACTGCTGCGCCATTTACCCGCCGAAGTGAAAATCCACCATAATGACAGCGGCTACTTTTTATGGCTGGAACTGCCTGCCGGTCTCGATGCCGGAGAGCTTGGCGCCCGGGCGCTGGCACACAAAATCAGCATCGCGCCGGGTAAAATGTTTGCGACCACCGACAGCTGGGCGTCTTTCTTCCGCTTTAACACCGCCTGGGGCTGGAGCGATCGCGAAGAGCAGGGCGTAAAAAAGCTCGGCCAGCTTATTATCGGAATGCTTAACGAATAGCCATTCTTATTTCCTGAATATCTTTTTCTCGAAATGAAAATAACCCGACCAATAATTGAAAAATGACCGTCGGGTTATTTTTTTTACGCGCCATAGGAAATTCGCATACCTCGCCTCATGCCTTAACACCTTGTCTATACTGGATTTAGTTAAGATATATCGCTGGATTTTTAGCGTAATGCGCCCTTTGTCACAACCTGGTGAAAATTCCCGGTGCAGGCAGGTCGCCGTGCATTCCGCCGTCTACGGTTATTAGGGGACATATTTTTACGGCACGGCTGCCGCCTGATTAATTCCGACAGGAGTAAAACACGATGAGCAAACAATTTGCCCGCAGCAGCCTGTGCGCGCTGGGTATGACTATCATGACAGCACACGCCGCCGAACCACCGACCACGCTGGGTAAAGCAGAAGGTCGCCTCGATATTATTGCCTGGCCAGGCTACGTCGAACGCGGCCAGAGCGATAAAAACTACGACTGGGTAACGCAGTTTGAAAAAGATACCGGCTGCGCGGTAAACGTCAAAACAGCCGCCACCTCTGACGAAATGGTCAGCCTGATGGCCAAAGGCGGTTATGACCTGGTCACCGCATCGGGCGATGCCTCACTGCGTCTAATCATGGGCAAACGCGTTCAGCCGATTAACACCGCGCTCATCCCTAACTGGAAAACCCTCGATCCGCGCCTGGAAAAAGGCGCCTGGTTTAACGTTGGTGGAAAAGTATATGGTACGCCGTATCAGTGGGGTCCGAACCTGCTGATGTACAACACCAAAACGTTCCCGACGCCGCCGGATAGCTGGAAAGTGGTATTCGTCGAACAAAATCTGCCGGACGGAAAAACCAACAAAGGACGCGTGCAGGCTTATGACGGCCCGATTTACATCGCTGATGCCGCGCTGTTCGTGAAGGCCACCCAGCCGCAGCTCGGCATTTCTGACCCCTATCAGCTCACCGAAACCCAGTACGCCGCAGTGCTGAAAGTGTTACGTGATCAGCACGCGTTGATTCACCGCTACTGGCACGATGCCACCGTGCAAATGAGCGACTTCAAAAACGAGGGCGTGGTGGCGTCGAGTTCCTGGCCATATCAAGCCAACGGTCTGAAAGCGGATAACCAGCCGATTGCGACCGTGTTCCCGAAGGAGGGGGTCACTGGCTGGGCTGACACCACCATGCTGCACGCGGAAGCCAAACACCCGGTGTGCGCTTATAAATGGATGAACTGGTCGCTGGAGCCAAAAGTACAGGGCGATGTTTCCGCCTGGTTCGGCTCGCTGCCGGTGGTACCGGAAGGGTGTAAAGCCAGTACGTTGCTCGGCGAAAAAGGCTGTGAAACGAACGGCTACACCTTCTTCGACAAAATCGCATTCTGGAAAACACCTATCGCCGAAGGCGGTAAGTACGTGCCTTACAGCCGCTGGACGCAAGATTACATCGCCATTATGGGTGGTCGTTAACGCCCGGGAGTTTGAACATGACGTACGCAGTTGAATTTCAGGATGTCTCGCGACTGTACGGTGATGTTCGTGCGGTGGATGGCGTCAGTATCGCCATCGAAGATGGGGAGTTTTTTTCAATGCTGGGGCCGTCAGGCTCCGGCAAAACCACCTGCCTGCGACTGATCGCCGGGTTCGAACAGCTTTCCGGCGGCGCCATCAAAATCTTCGGTCAAGAAGCCAGCGTTCTGCCGCCGTGGCAGCGCGACGTCAACACCGTATTTCAGGACTACGCGCTGTTTCCACACATGTCGATTCTCGATAACGTTGCCTACGGGCTGATGGTAAAAGGCATCGGCAAAAAACAGCGTCATACGATGGCGCAGGAAGCGCTGGAAAAAGTGGCGCTCGGTTTTGTGCATACGCGTAAACCGTCGCAGCTTTCCGGAGGCCAGCGTCAGCGCGTGGCGATTGCCCGGGCGCTGGTCAATCAGCCACGCGTGCTTCTGCTCGATGAACCGCTGGGCGCACTGGATCTCAAACTGCGCGAACAGATGCAGTTCGAACTGAAAAAACTGCAACAGGATTTGGGTATCACCTTTATTTTCGTCACCCACGATCAGGGCGAAGCGCTGTCGATGTCTGATCGCGTGGCGGTGTTTAACAACGGCCGTATTGAGCAGGTCGACACGCCGCGCGAGCTGTACCTGCACCCACGCACGCCGTTCGTCGCCAGTTTTGTCGGCACGTCAAACGTGTTTGATTCCGCGCAAACGTTGAAACTGTGCGGCATGACCGGGCAATGGTCGCTGCGCCCGGAGCATATTCGTCTTGATACGGGCGGCGATATTCAGGTCAACGGCGTGGTGCAGGCGGTGCAGTATCAGGGGGCGGCGACACGCTATGAAATTCGGTTATCCGGTGGTGAAAAGCTGCTGGTGAGTCAAGGGAATTTCACCGGTGGCAGCGTGCCAGAAGGCCCGACACCGGGCCAGAACGTACTGGCGTCGTGGTCGCGGGAGGCCATGGTCCCGCTGGATGGAGGGAGGTGAGATGACCATGAGTATTGCCCCGTTACCTTCCGCCAACCGCGCCAGGCGGGTGTCAGGTTTGTTCTGGCGAAAACCGTCGCTGGCACTGTTTTTGCTACTTCTCGGGCCGCTGATGTGGTTCGGTGTGGTGTATCTCGGTTCGCTGTTGACACTGTTGTGGCAGGGTTTCTACACCTTCGACGATTTCACCATGTCGGTAACGCCGGACCTGACTCTCGCCAATCTTAAAGCACTGTTTAACCCGGCCAACTACGACATCATCGTGCGTACGCTGGTGATGGCGATTTCCGTGACTATCGCCAGCGCTATTCTGGCGTTTCCGATGGCGTGGTATATGGCGCGCTACACCCGGGGCAAATGGAAAGCTTTCTTTTACATCGCGGTGATGCTGCCGATGTGGGCGAGTTACATCGTCAAAGCCTACGCCTGGACGCTGCTGCTGGCGAAAGACGGCGTGGCGCAGTGGTTTCTTGGTCACATGGGGCTGGAAGGGCTGCTCAACGAATTTCTGCTGCTGCCCGCAGTCGGCGGCAACACGCTGTCGACGTCGGGCTTTGGCCGCTTTCTGGTGTTCGTCTACATCTGGCTACCGTTCATGATCTTACCTGTTCAGGCCGCGCTCGAGCGTTTGCCGCCGTCGCTGTTACAGGCATCGGCGGATTTAGGGGCCTATCCGCGCCAGACGTTCCGTTATGTGGTTTTACCGCTGGCGATTCCGGGGATCGCGGCGGGGTCGATTTTTACCTTCTCGCTGACGCTCGGTGATTTCATCGTGCCGCAGCTGGTCGGCCCGCCGGGGTATTTCATCGGCAATATGGTCTACGCGCAGCAGGGGGCGATCGGCAACATGCCAATGGCGGCGGCGTTCACCATCGTGCCGATTGTGTTAATCGCCCTCTATCTGGCGTTCGTGAAACGTCTGGGAGCATTCGATGCACTCTGAAAGAGCACCGTGGTTCCTGAAACTGGCGGCCTGGGGCGGGGTTATCTTCCTGCATTTCCCACTCGCCATCATCGCCATCTATGCTTTCAATACGGAAGATGCTGCGTTTAGCTTTCCACCGAAGGGTCTGACGCTGCACTGGTTCAGCGTGGCAGCAGGACGAGGGGATATTCTTGAGGCAGTGACGTTGTCACTTCAAATCGCCGCACTCTCAACAACCATTGCGCTGGTGCTTGGCACGCTTGCTGCAGCGGCGTTATGGCGCAGTGAGTTTTTCGGCAAAAACGCCATTTCGCTGCTGCTGTTATTACCGATTGCGCTGCCGGGGATCATCACCGGGTTGGCGCTGTTGACGGCATTCAAGGCCATCAACCTTGAACCGGGTTTTTTAACGATTGTCATTGGGCATGCCACGTTTTGCGTTGTGGTGGTCTTTAACAACGTGATCGCACGCTTTCGCCGCACTTCATGGAGTCTGGTGGAAGCGTCGATGGATTTAGGTGCAAGCACCTGGCAAACCTTCCGCTACGTCGTGCTGCCGAATCTCGGTTCGGCGCTGCTGGCGGGGGGAATGTTGGCGTTTGCGCTGTCGTTTGATGAAATCATTGTCACCACATTTACCGCAGGCCACGAGCGCACACTACCGCTGTGGCTGTTGAACCAGTTAGGCCGACCGCGCGATGTGCCGGTGACTAACGTGGTCGCGCTGCTGGTGATGCTGGTAACGATGCTTCCGATTTTGGGTGCCTGGTGGCTGACCCGCGACGGCGAAACGGTCGCCGGTAGCGGTAAATAATTGAAAAGTACGGAGCGGAATATGCAACACAACTTATTGATTAACGGTGAACTGATCGCTGGCGCAGGGGAAATGCAGCCAGTATATAACCCGGCGACGGGAGAAATCATTCTGGAAATTGCCGAAGCCACGGCGGCGCAGGTCGATGACGCAGTGCAGGCCGCCGATCGGGCATTTTGCCAATGGGGCCAGACCACACCGAAAGCACGCGCCGAATGCCTGTTGAAACTGGCGGATGTGATTGAACAAAACGCCGAAGATTTGGCGAAACTAGAATCCCTCAACTGCGGCAAACCGCTGCACTGTGTTATCAACGATGAACTGCCTGCGGTAGTCGACGTGTTCCGATTCTTTGCGGGTGCGGCGCGTTGCCTGAACGGGCTGGCGGCGGGTGAATATCTGGAAGGGCACACCTCGATGATCCGCCGTGACCCGGTGGGCGTAGTGGCCTCAATCGCGCCGTGGAACTATCCACTGATGATGGCGGCGTGGAAACTCGCTCCGGCGCTGGCGGCGGGTAACTGCGTCGTTATCAAACCGTCCGAAATTACACCGCTGACGGCGCTGAAACTGGCGGAACTGGCGAAAGATATCTTCCCGGCGGGTGTGATTAATGTGCTGTTCGGGCGTGGCAAAACCGTCGGCGACCCACTGACCGGCCACGAAAAAGTCCGCATGGTATCGCTCACCGGATCTATCGCCACCGGCGAGCACATCATTTCCCACACTGCACCGTCAATCAAACGCACCCATATGGAGCTGGGCGGCAAAGCGCCGGTTATCGTGTTTGACGATGCGGATCTGGATTCGGTAGTGGACGGCGTGCGGACCTTCGGTTTTTACAACGCCGGACAGGACTGCACCGCCGCATGTCGACTGTACGTGCAGAAGGGCGTTTATGCCGCACTGGTCGAAAAACTCGGCGCGGCGGTTTCCACACTGAAAATGGGTTGTCCAAACGATGAGTCCACTGAACTCGGACCGTTGAGTTCTAAAGCACATCTGGATCGCGTCAGCCAGGCTGTGGAGGACGCCCGCGGCCTGAGCCACATCAAAGTAGTGACCGGCGGCGAAAAAGCACCAGGTAAAGGTTATCACTTCCAGCCGACCGTGCTGGCGGGGGCGAAGCAGGAAGACGACATCGTGCAACGCGAGGTGTTCGGCCCGGTGGTCAGCGTCACCGAGTTTGACAATGAAGAACAGGTGCTGGGCTGGGCCAACGATTCACAATATGGCCTGGCATCATCAGTGTGGACTAAAGACGTGGGCCGCGCCCACCGAATGAGCGCGCGCCTGCAATACGGCTGCACCTGGGTTAACACCCACTTTATGCTGGTCAGCGAAATGCCACACGGCGGCCAAAAACTGTCGGGCTACGGCAAAGATATGTCGGTTTACGGGCTAGAGGATTACACCGTGGTTCGGCATGTGATGATAAAACACTAAATCCATGTCCGGTAGCGCTGACGCTTTCCAGGCCTAAAAATGAAGGGATCGTAGGCCCGGCAAGCGTCAGCGCCGCCGGGCTGCGACTCTTTAATCGTTACTCTTCCAGATACACAATTCGATACCCATCCTTCGCCTCAACCAGATGCGCAAAGCCGGGCTTGCCCAAATGCATTCCGGCAATCAGTAGATTTTCTCGGGCGACCTGCTCGAATAGCTTTTTGCGGGTGGCCTCTGCCTGAGCAGGATCGTTATCGAACGCAATGGAAACGGCGGGGAGCGCGGTCTGAATATGCGGGAAATGCACGACATCGCCCCAAATCAGCAGGCTCTGTTCGCGGGATTCAATGCGGAAGCCGGTGTGACCTGGCGTATGGCCAGGCAGCCAGATTGGGGTAATGCCGCGCACGACCGCATGGTCGCCGAGGACATTTATCCGCTGTGCGTAGGCGTCCAGCGTGCGGCGGAACAGGGCAAAGTTGCGCTGTGCTCGTTCGCTGGCCCGCTGATATTTGTCGTCATCCAGCCAGTGTTCGATTTCCAGCGGATTAAGGTAAACCTCGGCTTGGGTAAAAACCGGAAGATCCTGGGCGTCCAGCAGGCCGCCGATGTGGTCAGGATGACCATGCGTGAGTAAAACAGTGTCGATATCCTCAGGACTGACGCCAACCGCTGCGAGAGAGTTTTGCAGCAGTCCTCCGGAATTGTTGAGCCCGCCGGTACCGGAATCTATCAATACGGTATGGCCGTGACCGCGAATAAGATAGCCGTGAATATGAATATTGCCGGCGTCGGTTATCCCGGCCTCGCGCTGAATGTCGCCCGCGACGGCACTGTCGACGCCGGACAACAGTTCCAGGCTGGCGGCCATGTTACCGTCGCTCAGGGCGGTTACATGAAAATCACCAATATGACGTGAAGTTAATTCAGAGCCGGACATTGCGTTCTCCCGTTGATTTTTCATCATCTTACACGCCGTCTCATGCCTTCGAAATTGAGAAAATTTCACGGCCCATCACGGCGGTGAATGACCTGAATTGTCTGTAATATTAGTCCTAATAATTGTAATGCTAACGATTGGCGCGTAATATTTGCAGCCCAAACCGCCACTAGCTCAGCTGGAAGAGCAAATGACATTTTATGTTGTAGTGTACGAGGTTCGAGGCCTCGGTGGCGGTCCAATTTCCTTTTACTCTGGCTTCTGCCTGGGTTTTCAGTATCCTGCTCCTGACAATCAATTCAAAAACACTATTCATACCCCCTTAAGGAGAGAGCGATGTTAGAAGGCTATTTTGATCTCGATGGCACCACCGGCCCGGATGCATCAGAAAACAGAAAACGTCTGCTGGCCGTTCAGGCAGCGTTAGAAATTTCGAAAGCGTCGGTTTCTGCTTCCACCGCAAATTCTGGCATTCGTAGCCAGATGGACCTGCGCAACGTGGCGCAGGAAGTGGCTTCCTTAGCGGACGCCATCCAGGATGCGCTGGAAGGGGCTGAGTAAGACCTCTTAATTGTGCTAAGCCGCCTGTGTGACGTGGGCGGCTTTTCTTTTGTCCATTCCACCAATAAACGCCAGGCAAAAAGGCGAAAACTGTCCATAATTCAGGATATCTAATGTCAGCTTTTGGGTTCTTCACGGCTGGCGTCCCTGTCATGGAGCGGTAAGACAATCGACACGCAATTTCTTTTTTCTGAACGACTGATCATGCGCCCGGTGCGCCCTGATGACGCCGATTGCCTCTTTCGCATTTATGGCGATCCCGCCACTAATACCTTCAATCCTGCCGGACCTTATCCCGACGTGACGTTTGCCAGAACGCGGCTCGCGCAGTGGCTCGACGGCTGGCAGAAACATGATATTGGTGAAATGGCTATCTATGACCGGCTACAACCTCAGGCGCTGATAGGTTTCGGCGGGATCAGCGTGCGTCCTCTGGGCAATGACCTGACTTACAATCTGGGCTACCGTTTTGCGACGGAGGCCTGGGGCAAAGGGTTGGCAACCGAGTTTTGCATCCGCATTCTTGACTATGCGTTCGACGAACGTGCGCTGGAAAAAGTCACCGCGGTGGTACGCGCCAACCATCTGGCCTCGCAACGGGTGCTGGTGAAAGCCGGACTGGCGCTGCGTGGGCAGGTGAATGATGTCGCTAAAGCGGATCCGAGTCTGTTCTACGCGCTGAAAGCGGAAGAGTGGCAGCGTAACCGCCAGGAGATGCTACGCCCGCACAATTCCAGACTAATCGGGTTTTGACAGTCTTCAGGCAGGTATGCGAGGATCGTTAGCTTTCTCATCCTGGTTATAAATCTTACGTTGTTATGAAGAAATTGTTTATTTGCGCCTTTGTCGCGCTGGCTTTTTTGAGTGGTTGTACAAATTCACCGGCGCACCGCATCGCGGAGTGCGAAAAGAAGGGGGGTTCTGAAGCGGCCTGTACCGCGGCGGAGTGGGATTATGAGAAGGTTAATCCGTTACCTCAGTACGACGCGAGCAACTACGATAACGCGGCGGCGTTGCAGGCGGCATTCAACATGAATGCGGCGAAGGTGAAATCTCCTGCGGAGTGAGTTTTAACTAAAAAACTGTCTGATGGTAATGATTTCCCCGAATATCGTTGCTAACAAAACGAAACAAAGTTAGAGGAAGGTCACAGACTATTTAAATAATCATTGCGGTCTACAACGCAATGATTATCATCGCTACACAAATATGATTGGATTGTTACTGCTGCGGCAGGCAAAACCTGACTTTCTCAAAAGAGGAATGTCAGGTTTTTTTGTTTTTTAATACCAGGTAATTACTCATTCAACTAAATGCAGTCAGCGGCGTGTATGTTTTTTTACGCGATGGTTAACTATTGCCTTTTAATAATATTGTTATCTCTGGGGTGTTTATATGGATATAGGCAGGCACGGTCTCTTAACCACGGCGTTTTTAGCACCGATGGCGTTTCCGGCATTGGTGCAAAGCGCGACGCAATTATCTTTAGAGCAACGCATGGAATTGCTTGAAAAGGATTTGCGCGAAACAAAAAAAGAACTGCAATATTATAAGTTGAAACAAGAAGAGGGAAGTCGAAGAAATATTTCCTCCATCAATGAGTTGCCCAGACAAACCACACGCCCTGATGACGTTATTGTGACATCCACTGTGCCGATATCGGGTGATACCGCAGCCAATGCAAGCTCACAAATCGCGGCAATCACTATGAAGGATTTAAGTCAATTCGTTAAGGAAGATATTGGTTTTAACTACAGTGGCTATTTCCGTTCGGGCTGGGGAACGAGCTCGCAAGGCTCACCCAAGTCTTGGGCGATTGGTTCATTAGGTCGTCTGGGGAACGAATACAGTAACTGGTTCGATTTACAGCTTTCGCAGCGTGTTTACAATGAAGGGGGAAAAACGGTTCATGCGGTGGTGCAGCTCGATGGCAACGTAGGGCAACAGTATTCTGCCGGATGGTTTGGAGATAACGTTTATAACGAAAATTTCCTTCAGTTTTCAGACTTATATGTCAACACCAAGGGCTTCTTGCCTTTCGCGCCAGACGCGGAGTTCTGGGTCGGTAAGCATCAGTTACCGATGTATGAAATACAGATGCTGGACTGGAAAACGCAGCGAACCGACGGCGGCGGCGGATTGGGCGTGCAGAATATGAAACTGGGTCGCGGTATGCTGGATATTGCATTAATTCGTGAAGATATCGACGGTTATAACCAGGATCTCAGTCAGTCACAGCAACTCAATATCAATACTGTTGATATGCGGTATAAATCAATTCCATTATGGAACAATGCAGAATTGATGGTAAATGGGCGCTATGCCATGGCAAATCAAAGCGACTATCAACATAACAATGAAGATCGGAACGGTTATTATCAGTGGAAAGATACCTGGATGTTCGGCACTGCGCTGAAACAAAAATTCGACGGCGGTGGATTTAATGAATTTAGCATTCTGCTGGCAAATAATTCATTGGCCAGTAGTTTTGCGCGTTACTCCGGTTCAAGTCCGTACACCTCTTTCAATGGGCGGTATTATGGTGAGCATACCGGGGGGACAGCATTACGTGTTGTCTCGCAGGGTGAGGCTTATTTGCGCAGCGATATTATCGTGGCAAATGCACTAGTGTATTCTCGTGGTGAAGATGTTTACAGTTATGAAACGGGAGCACATACTGATTTCGAAAGTGTGAGAGTGGTTGTCAGGCCAGCTTATATCTGGAGTGAGTTTAATCAGACCGGTATCGAAGTCGGCTATTTCAATCAAAAAAACACGAATCAATTTGGTGATACATTCACCGAAGCAGGTTATAAAACTACGCTCTACCACGCATTTAAAGTGGATACCAGTATGCTAACGTCTCGCCCAGAGATTCGTTTCTACGCCACTTATATACATGAGCTGAATAACGAACTCGATAACTTTAGTTTTGCGGATGAAAAAAACGATCAGTTAGCCGTGGGTGCGCAGGCTGAAATCTGGTGGTAATCCACCTTCAACATAAAGGAAACAAGGATGAACATAAAAATGCGTTATTTGTCTCTATTAATGCTTAGCATACTGGGTGCTCCGGCTGTAAAAGCGGCGAATCTGCCAGCCACCTCCCCGGTAAGTGAGCCTGCCAGTCAGTACATTACCGGCCTTAATAGTGACAACTCTGTGACCTGGCGTCTGTATGCGCCAACCGCAAAGCGGGTCGCTGTAGTAACAGGCAGTACGCCTGAGAGCCAGGTATCCCATGAGATGTCTCGCGATGCAAACGGCCTCTGGTCGTGGCGAAGCGGGCAGCTTAAACCAAACCTGTACGAATACTTTTTTGACGTTGATGGTTTTCGAACCATCGACACTGGCAGCCGCTTCCCCAAACCTCAGCGGCAGGTGAATACCAGCCTGATGCTGGTTCCCGGCGGGATTTTAGACCAACGCGCAGTTCCCCATGGCGAACTGCATACAATCACTTACTCTTCTGGCGCATTGCAGTCAGAGCGGCAGATTTATGTCTGGACGCCGCCGGGCTATAAGCCGGACGGTGAACCTCTTCCGGTGCTCTATTTTTATCACGGTTATGGCGATACCGGCTTGTCTGCGATTACGCAGGGACGCATCCCGCAAATCATGGACAATCTGTTAGCCGAAGGCAAAATTAAGCCGATGCTGGTGGTGGTACCGGATACTGAAACTGACATTAAGCAGGCAGTACCGGAGAATTTTGCCTCGGTGAATACGCGCAAAGATTTCTATCCTGCGAATGCCGCAGCAGCGGATAAAGAGCTGATGGAGGATATCATTCCGCTTATCGGCAATCGTTTCAATGTGCGCAAAGACGGCGCAGGCAGAGCGTTGGCGGGGCTTTCTCAGGGCGGATATCAGGCGCTGGTTTCAGGCATGAGTCATATTGACAGCTTCGGCTGGTTGGGGATGTTTAGCGGCGTGAGCATCATCTCGGTACCCAATGCAGCCGTATCCCAGCAGTTAATGCAGCCTCAGGCTATCAATAAACAACTGCAGAATATTACGCTGGTGGTCGGTGAAAAAGATGGGGTGACGGGTAAAGACGTCGCTGGCTTGAAAAGCGAATTTGAGCAGCGTGGGGTGAGGTTTACCTATAAAAATTATCCGGGCCTCGGCCATGAAATGGATGTCTGGCGGCCCGCGTATAGTGAATTTGTACAGCACATTTTCAATCGTGAGCCGCAGTAGGGGCAGCAATGAAAGTAGCCAAAGTACTCAATAACAACGTGGTGGTCATTCTGGATGAAAACCAGCACGAGCAGGTGGTGATGGGCCGCGGATTGGGTTTCCAGAAACAGATCGGGGATGCGCTGGATACGCGCAAAATCGAGAAAGTGTTCTCCCTGCAAAGTGATGAGTTGGTGGCGCGTCTGGGCGATTTACTGAGTCAGATCCCGTTGGAAGTGATGACCACCTGTGACCGGATTATCGAGCAGTCACGCGCGCAGCTTGGCAAATTGCAGGAAAGTCTGTACATCACGCTGACTGATCACTGCCATTTTGCTCTCGAGCGGCATCATAAGGGCGTGGCGCTGCGAAATGTGCTGTTATGGGAAATCAAACGCTTGTATCCGAAAGAGTTTTCATTGGGACAACAGGCGCTGGATATCATTGAAACACGTCTCGATGTGCGGCTGGCAGAAGATGAGGCCGGGTTTATTGCGCTACATTTGGTCACCGCCCAGCTCAACAGCGAAATGCCGGAAGTCATGCACGTTACGCGCGTCATGCAGGAAATTTTGCAGATAGTGAAATACCAACTGACGCTGGAGTACAACGAAGAGGCTCTGAGTTATCAGCGTTTCGTTACGCACCTGAAATTTTTTGCTCAACGAATGCTGAACCGCACGGTGGTAGCAGACGATGACGCTACGCTGCATACGGCGGTCAAAGACAACTACCCGCGCGCCTGGCGCTGTGCGGAGAAAATAAGTCGCCACCTGGTCAATGAATATCAGCGCGAACTGACCACGGAAGAAATCATGTTCCTCGCCATTCATATTGAGCGAGTGCGTAAAGAGAGCCTCACGCTTTCTTAAAAAACGGATTGTTACTGCTTTGGCAGGCAAAACCTGACTATCGGTCCTCTGTATTGAGTGGCTGAGGTCAGGTTTTTTTTCGTATATAACTCAGGCTACACAACGCCCGACGGGCGAAAGGAACGTATCATGCAATATCAAGAGATTGCGCGGGATATTCTGGCTCAGATAGGTGGACGGGAGAATATCGTCAATCTGGTTCACTGCGCTACGCGTTTACGATTCAAGCTCAAAGAGGGGAAGCGTGCCAACGCCGAGGTGCTGAAGAAGAATCCCGACATCATTATGGTGGTGGAAAGCGGCGGACAGTTTCAGGTGGTTATTGGCAACCACGTGCATGACGTCTATAACGCGGTTTGCGACGAAGCGGGGATCAGTGATGAAACCGTGGCGCCGCCGACGGCGGAAAAAACGAACCCTCTCAATAAGCTTATCGACATTATCTCCGGCATATTTACGCCGTTCCTTGGCGTGATGGCCGCATCGGGGATCCTCAAAGGTCTCTTGTCGCTGGCGGTGGTGTGCGGCTGGCTGGCCCCAAACAGCGGAACGTACACGCTGTGGTTTGCCGCCAGCGACAGCCTGTTTTACTTCTTCCCGTTAGTGCTCGGTTACACAGCAGGTAAAAAATTTGGCGGCAGCCCGTTCCTGACCATGGCGATCGGTGGAGCGCTGGCGCATCCGCTGGTTATCCAGGCCTTTCAGGCCAGTCATCAGGCGGGCGCAACGACGGAGCATTTCCTCGGTATCCCGATTACGTTTATCAATTACAGCGCTTCGGTTATTCCCATTATTTTTGCCGCATGGGTCAGCTGCTGGCTGGAGAAACGCTTTAACAAGATTTTCCCCTCGGCGGTACGCAATTTCTTCACCCCGCTGTTTTGTTTAGCCATTACTGTACCGCTGACGTTCCTGCTCATTGGCCCGGCGGCTATCTGGTTGAGTCAGTTGCTGGCGCAGGCGTATCAGGCAATATATGTCTTCATGCCGTGGCTGGCGGGGGCTGTCATAGGCGGTATCTGGCAGGTGTGCGTCATCTTTGGCCTGCACTGGGGGCTGGTGCCGCTGATGATCAACAACCTCAGCGTGCTCGGACATGACACCTTAGCGCCGCTGCTGCTGCCTGCGGTAACGGGACAGGTTGGGTCGACGCTCGGTGTGCTGCTGCGCACGCGTGATAAGAAAATGAAAGTGCTGGCAGGCTCGGCATTTACCGCCGGGATTTTCGGTATAACCGAACCGGCGGTGTATGGCGTCACCTTGCCTAACCGTCGGCCTTTCATTTTTGGCTGTATCAGCGGGGCGGTGGGCGGCGCAATTGTCGGGTTATGCCACTCAAGCGTCTACTCTTTCGGTCTGGTCAGCGTCTTCACCTTTGCACAGATTATTCCATCGGCCGGTGTCGATTTCACCGTATGGGGAGCGATTATCGGGACGGCGGTATCGATGGTGTTAGCCTGCGCGATGACTTGTATTTCAGGCCTGCCGCGTAGGGAGGGAAACACCACGGTTGCCGTCGCTGTCGCCGGTGAGAACGACATTCTGGCGCCGATGAGCGGCACGGTTCTGGCGATGGATCAGGTTACAGATACCACTTTTGCCAGCGGTTTACTTGGCCAGGGCACGGCGATTATCCCGCTAACAGGACAGGTTATCGCACCTTTCCACGGGGAAGTGGCCTCATTGTTCCAGACGCGTCACGCCATCGGTCTGCTAAGCGAAAGCGGTATCGAAGTACTCATTCACATCGGCATCGACACCGTCAAACTCGACGGACAGTATTTCATCGCCCACGTCAAAATGGGTGACAAAATTAAACCCGGCGATCTGCTGATCGAGTTCGATCGTCAGGCTATTCTTGATGCGGGATACGATCTTACTACGCCGGTAATCATCAGCAATAGTGAAGATTACACCGCTGTTGTTCGGACCTCAGATCAGCACATCATCCAGGGCGGGATGCCATTTTTAACGGTTACGCGTTAAATCAAAGGAGAATCAGATGAAAGCATTTCCTGAAACATTTTTGTGGGGCGGCGCAGTGGCTGCTAATCAGGTCGAAGGTGCATGGCAGGAGGACGGAAAGGGCATTTCAACGTCTGATGTTCAGCCGCACGGCGTGTTTGGCGAAATCAGAGAACGCAAGTCTGGCGATATGGGCATCAAAGATGTCGCCATCGATTTTTATCATCGCTATCCCGACGATATCGCCTTGTTCGCCGAAATGGGCTTCAGTTGCCTGCGGGTGTCAATTGCGTGGACGCGCATTTTCCCTAACGGTGATGAGCAGCAGCCCAACGAAGCCGGGCTGGCCTATTACGATCAGCTGTTCGATGAGCTGGCGAAGCACAACATCACCCCAATGGTTACTTTGTCTCACTACGAAATGCCGTGGGCATTAGTGAAAAACTATGGTGGCTGGGGCAATCGCGAGGTTATCACGTTCTTTGAACGCTACGCCCGTGTGGTGTTCACCCGCTTCAAAAGCAAAGTAAAACTGTGGTTGACCTTTAACGAAATCAACATGTCGCTTCATGCGCCAATGACCGGCGTGGGCCTTGCGGGAAACAGCACCAAAGCCGAGATTTATCAGGCTATTCATCAGCAACTGGTGGCCAGTGCTCTGGCGGTCAAAGCCTGTCATGAGCTTATTCCGGACGCGAAAGTGGGCAATATGCTGCTCGGTGGATTGATGTATCCGTTGACCTGTAAGCCAACAGACGTACTGGAAACCCTCCAGGAAAACAGGCAATGGTTGTTCTTTGGTGATGTGCAATGTCGTGGTGAATATCCGGGCTATATGCTGCGCTATTTCCGTGATAACAACGTCGAAATTGTAATGAGCGACAGTGACAGGCAGGCGCTGAAAAGCACCGTCGATTTTATTTCCTTCAGCTACTACATGACTGGTTGCGTCAGCGCTGACGAAGACGTGAATGCCAAAGCGCGCGGCAATATTCTCAGCATGATCCCCAATCCTCATTTGCCGGCCTCCGAATGGGGCTGGCAGATTGACCCGGTTGGCCTGCGCGTGCTGCTGAATATGCTGTGGGATCGGTATCAGAAGCCGCTGTTCATTGTCGAAAACGGACTGGGCGCGAAAGATAAAATTGACGCCGACGGTATCGTGAATGATGACTATCGCATCAGCTATCTCAACGATCATTTAGTGCAGGTCAGGGAAGCGATTGAAGACGGCGTGAACGTGCTGGGATACACCTGCTGGGGACCCATCGATCTTGTCAGCGCCTCGAAAGCAGAACTTTCCAAGCGATATGGATTTATCTACGTGGATCGTGACGATCAAGGCAACGGCACACTGGCGCGTTCGCGGAAGAAAAGTTTTTATTGGTATAAGGACGTCATTGCCTCGCGTGGCAGCAGCTTAAAACGCTAACGAGCTGTTAAAATAATGCCGGTCACCCTACAGTGACCGGGATTAACTCTCAGACTTTGCTGTTACTCTGTCCGCTGTGCGTCTTTAAATCCAGCCAAAGCGAATCGACAACAGACTAATAAGGGCAACGGCTGCAAAGAGATTAATCAGGAACACGGTTTTGCTCGACACTTCCATAACGCCTTCCTCTTTTTATCGGCCTCTATTGATATAGTCGCCAGCCAGAAGGTTCGCAATCAGACAAAGTCAGTTTTTACATAACCAGAGCAGTCGGTCGAAGTGAAATGTAAAAATTTGATACATGTCAAAAAAAATGGCATATTGCGCGCGAATTTTTTTGATACGGATCGGTTTTTTTCATGACGCTTTACCAGCATATGCTGATTTTCTACGCCGTAATGGCTTCCATCAGTGCCTTCATCACGTGGTTTCTCACCAAAGAGAGCAAGCGTATCCGCCTGATTGCCACTGTGTTGATTGGTGCCACCTGGCCTTTTAGTTTTCCGATCGCACTTTTGTTATCGATGTTTTGATCCGGACTGGGCTCGCCATTTCTTTATGGGTACTGTATAAAAATACAGTCAATAAGAGAGGGAGGAACCTATTCGGTGAATGCTCATTACCGGATGACGATGCATCAGCGGTAGTAAATGCCGGGATCCCGCTGCATATTGTGCCAGAAGCAGGACACTCCATGTCCTGGGAAAATCCATCTGCGCTGGCGGCAGTATTAGGGCGAATTTTTGTTCAGAAGGGTAGCTGACGCGGCGTGGTTTGCAGCGTTATCCAGCGCAGTTCAGTGAATTCATGAATGCCCGCGCGGCCACCGAAACGGCCATAGCCAGAAGATTTGCAGCCACCAAACGGCATTTGCGCCTCGTCGTGAACAGTGGGGCCATTAATGTGACAGATACCGGATTGCAGATTCTGTGCCACGTTCCACGCTCTGGCGGTATCGCGACTGTAGACCGCAGAAGAGAGGCCATATTCGCTCTCATTGGCGATAGCCAACAATTCAGCGTCGCCGCTGGCGCGGATAATAGCTTTCACCGGCCCAAAAGACTCTTCGGCCCACAGGCGCATTTCACGGGTGACGCCGTCGATCAGCGTGGCGGGCATGTACGTGCTGTCGGCTTTTCCTCCGGTCAGCACGCGTGCGCCTTTACCGACGGCGTCATCAATCAGTGCGTTGCAGCGCTCAACAGTGTGTTTATTCACCACCGGTCCCAGTAGCCCGGCAGGTAATGCTTTCACGCGGCTCACCAGGCTGTCGATAAACACCCCGGCAATGGCGTTATCGACGATGATGCGCTCGGTCGACATGCAAATTTGCCCGGCGTTGGCAAAAGCGCCGAAGGTAGCACCGGCTGCAGCCTGCGTAATATCGGCATCATCCAGTACCAGTAGCGGGGCTTTGCCGCCGAGTTCCAGTACCACAGGCTTAAGATAGCGGCCGCAGGTTTGCGCGATAATTCGCCCCACGCCCGTTGAACCAGTGAAATTGACCCGACGCACGGCCGGGTGCGCAATTAGCGCTTCTACCCGTTCTGGGGCATCAGCCGGATCGCAGGAAAGATAATTGACCACGCCTGCCGGGAATCCAGCGGCATCCAGCGCTTCAATAATCAAACGTTGGGTCGCAGGGGAAAGCTCAGAGCCTTTGAGAATAACAGTATTACCACAGGCCAGCGGGGTGGCGATGGCGCGTACGGCGAGGATCACCGGTGCATTCCACGGCGCCATACCGAGCACCACGCCGGCACCCTGGCGCACGCCCATCGCGAGGTTGCCCGGAACGTTTGAGGGAATAATCTGGCCGTCGATTTGAGTGGTCAGCGCGGCGGCTTCTCGCAGCACCTCTGCGCCCAGATGGACGTTAAAGCCCGCCCAGTGCGGTGTCGCACCGGTTTCAGCTGCCATCACGGTCACGAACTGTTCGCTGCGTTTTTCCAGTTCATCGGCGGCGTTCAGCAGCAGGTTTCGCCGAACCGCTGGCGTGGTTTCGCGCCATGAAAGAAACGCCTTGGCGGCTGCGTCAGCTGCCCGGACGGCATCATTGACGCTGGCAGCTGCCGCCCGACTGGCTACGGCATCGTTAACGGGATTACGCCGCTCAAAGGTGCGCTGGTCTTCAGCCATCACTGACTTACCGGCAATAAACAGGGGACAGATGACAGTCATACTTACCTCGTTGTTCTGGTTGACGAAATGAGTGTAGAGAGTGGTGGGGAGAAGACCAGACGCAGGGCGTTAATCGCACGCTTTATTTTGACAGGCAGTTAAGCATTAAAAGCCCATAATGAACCCATTAATCCCTGTAGATTGCACGGTTTTCTTTTAAGGAGGGGTTGTGGGATTTAGAACAATACTGGTGTTAGGCGTGGTGATGACAGGAATTCCGGTGTCGGGTATAGCAGGCGTTTTTGCCGAATCAAACGGGTCAGTGCTCTCCTGTACTTCAAATGATGGGACGACATATCAGGTCGACGTCACGCTTTTCCCGAAGACCCTAAGGGTCAATAACAGCTATTTAGAGCTGCAGTCTACCCGTGATGCCAATGACAACTTTAAAGTCGGTGTTTATAAACAGGCTGCCGGGGAATCTCACGCGCTGTTTGCGGTAAAAGCTGGGTTCAGACCGGTGCTTTTCGAAAGTAACACCCCGTATATTTGTCGTTAATACCCGCAGTAAAAGACTCTCGTTCACCCCGTAATGCCAGATAAACCAACAGCCATATTTTACTGATTCATCATTTTATCTGATTGAGGGGTGTGGCGGGCTGACGGACCAGAGTGGAATGGTCCGTCCCCAGACCTGTGAATCACAATATCAACTATCCCGAATCCTTTTGGCCGTCTGCTGCAACAGCATGTAGCTCTCGTAGCGAGACTTGTGCTTCTGGCGGAAATTCTCTTGTGGATCAAACTGGCGGTCAAGCTTTGTCATTTTCTGCATTGCTTCCCTGACGGTGGGTGCCAGGCCTCCTGCCACTGCGCCAAGAATGGCTGAACCCAGTAATACCGGCTCGCTGCATTGCGTGGTTACCACAGGAAGATCGCATGCGTCTGCCAGCAACTGACGCACCAGCGGATGCTGGCCTGCACCGCCGCTAATCACTATCTTATCTGTCACCACCCCTTCATGACGCTGAGCATCCACGATCTGCCGCAGACCGTAGCCAATCCCGCAAAGCCCTGCGATGTAGAGTGCGACCAGATTGTCCAAATCGTTTTCCATTCCCAGACCTGCAATGACTGCCCGGGAATGGGGATCGGCAAAAGGTGCGCGGTTGCCTAAAAACTCCGGCACCACGTGTATTCCGCGGGCCAGCTCTATTGTGCTGGAAGGCTCAGTGAATTTCGCCAGCGCGAGATCCGCGAGATAAACGGGTAACGGTACGTTAAGGGCTTTTGCTTGTTTGCGTGTTGCAGCGGCAGCCGGATGGAAAGCAACCAGTTGATCAATCGCCGCACCCGCTGCGCTCTGCCCCCCCTCGCTCAGCCACATGCCCGGCACCATAGCTGAATAGTAAGGCCCCCACACACCGGGAATATAAACGGGATTTTCCGTAGAGGTCATCGTGCAGGCGGACGTGCCAAACACCCAGGCAAGATTGTGCAGTGCACCTTTATCCACACCCGCTGTACCGATACCGCCAGCATGGGCGTCAATCATCCCCACGGCGACAGGCGTACCGAAAGGCAACCCCAGTTCATCTGCCGCGCTGGGGCTAAGTCCTTCGCCGCAAGGGGTCCCTGGCTCAACAATTTGCTGACCAATACGCTCGAAATCTTCATCCGCCAGTTCGTTAAGGCCAATGGTACGGAAATAGTCGGCATCCCAACGCTTTTCGTGCGCCAGATAGGTCCATTTGCAGGTTACGGTACAGGTTGAGCGGGCGAGATCCCCCGTGGCGCGCCAGGTGAGGAAGTCAGCCAGATCAAAGAATTGCCAGGCATTGTCATACACTTCCCGGCAATTCTCCTTCAGCCAGAGGAGTTTTGGCGTTTCCATCTCGGGGGATATTTTGCCGCCAATATATTTCAGCACGGGGTGTTCTGTGGCGTTAATGCGCTCAGCCTGCGCGGTGGCGCGGTGATCCATCCAGACGATAATATTGCGATCGGGATGGTTTGCGTCACTGACCGGTAGCGACTCGCCATTGTGCCCCAGCACCACCAGTGAACAGGTGGCATCAAAGCCAATTCCTTTCACGCTGGTTGCCGGGACGTCTGCGGCACTCATCGCTTCACGAATACTCTCACACACCGCTTGCCAGATTTCGCGGCTGGATTGCTCGACTTTGTTCCCTGTACTGCGATGCAGCGTAATTGGACGTGACGCGTGGGCCAGCAGATGACCATCATGGTCGAATATCCCGGCGCGTACGCTGCCTGAACCAACATCTACACCGATTAGGGTACTTTGTGTTTCACTTTTCATATTGTTATCCATTATCCCTGGATCACAGATCGACGCTGTTTGGCAGAATGACCAGATCGCGAACGGTCACGTTTTTACTGCGCGTCACCATAAACAATACGGACTCGGCGACTTCAATCGGCTGCATCAGGCTGCCGTTGGCCAGAGCCTCTTCCATTTTCTCTTTCGGCCAGTCGTCGAGCAGGGCGGTAACCACCGGGCCTGGAAGTACAGCACCCACACGTACGCCATACTGTGCAACCTGGCGACGGGTTGAGTGAACGAATGCCTGTACGGCAAACTTGGATGCGGTATAGATAGGTTCCCAGATGACCGGCACCACGCCCGCGATGGAACTGGTGAAAATAATATCCCCGGATTTCTGGGCGATCAGGTGAGGCAGTACTGCCCGCACGCTGCGAAACGCGGCATTGATGTTAAGGTGAAGCACGCGGTCCCAGACATCCGGATCGCCTTCCGCCACCGGGCCGCCAATATAGGCGCCAGCGTTAGCATGGAAGATATCCAGACGCCCGGCTTTTTCCAGGATCCCCGCGAGGATACTGTCAACCTGCTTCGGCTGCATCAGGTCCACTACCAGGGCAAAGGCGTTGTCACCCATTTCTGCGGTCAGTTTCTCAAGCTTTTCGCCGTCGCGGTCGATCAGTACAACCTTCGCACCTGCCGCCAGCAGCGTTCTGGCACATTCCAGCCCGATGCCGGAGGCAGCGCCGGTAATGGCAGCCACTTTGCCGTTCAGTGCGCAATTCTTAGAGGGTAATGTGTTTTTCATTTTATAATCCTTGTCAGCCAGGCAGATTATTGGGATGTAATATAAATTGCTCAATCGATAGAGCAGATTTAGCACCAGATCAAATGTGCGGCAAGCCCGATAAAAAACGGAGAGAGAAATTTGTGATACGCACCAGGAAAACGAAGAAAATAACGATTTACGACCTGGCAGAACTGACCGGGGTTTCGGCGAGTGCGGTGAGCGCTATTCTGAACGGTAACTGGAAAAAGCGCCGCATCAGCGCGAAGTTGGCCGAGAAGGTCACCCAAGTGGCTCAGGAGCAGGGCTACGCGGTTAATCGCCAGGCTAGCCTGCTGCGCAAAGACAAATCCCGGGTGATTGGCATGATTGTGCCGAAATATGATAATCGCTACTTCGGCTCCATCGTCGAAAAATTTGAAGAGATGGCGCGTGAACGTGGCCTGTTCCCGATTATCACCTGTACCCGCCGCGACCCGGAGCTGGAGCTGGAAGCGGTGCGCACCATGCTCTCATGGCAGGTTGAATGGGTGATTGCGACCGGGGCGACGCGGCCTGATGAAATCTCTGAGCTGTGTTCGCAGGCGGGCGTTCACACCCTGAATCTTGACCTGCCGGGCACGCTCGCGCCTTCGGTTATCTCCGATAACTACGCCGGAGCAAAGGCGCTGACCGAACGTATTCTGCTCAACGCCGAGAAGCGCTTCGGCAAGAAGGTCGCGCTGACATTTATCGGCGGCAGGCGCAACGACCACAACACCCGCGAACGTCTGCGCGGCTTCCGGGATGCGCATCAGGCGGCGGGCCTTGTCGTGTCAGCGAAAAACACCTTTGTTGACGGCTACTCGCCAAAGCATGTTCAGGCGAGTCTGGTGGATTTTATGCCGCCGGAAGATGGCGTGTACGGCCTGTTTGTCAATTCGACCATTTCGCTGGAAGGGGTGGTGCAGTGGTTGTCCGCCCGTGGGCAAACCGGCACGCAGCAGCCGCCGATGGGCTGCTTTGACTGGGATCCGTTCGTGCCGCTGTTGGGCCACGATATCGATATGGTGCGTCAGGACGTCCCGGCGATGCTGGAAGCCGCGTTTTCAATTATCGATTCCGGTGACGCCAAAATTCAGTGCATCGAAATTCCGCCCATGCTCACCATCGGCAGCCCGCTTTAGCGG
Organism: Scandinavium tedordense; assembly: GCF_024764965.1. Classification (NCBI taxonomy): domain Bacteria; kingdom Pseudomonadati; phylum Pseudomonadota; class Gammaproteobacteria; order Enterobacterales; family Enterobacteriaceae; genus Scandinavium; species Scandinavium tedordense. The sequence goes on from NZ_JALIGG010000058.1 coordinate 473,941, forward strand.
GTCAGCAGCCACCGGGCGGTGTGCTCATCGGTCACCAGGCCGTTAATCCACTTGCCCTTAAGCGCCGAGAAAATCACCCTGCGTTTATCCTCGCCGCATGCGGCGGCAATGCGCGGACACGGGCTGCGGCGGATATCAAAGCTGGTGATCAGATTGTTGATATCGCTCTCTACTACGTCGCCGCTGGCATCAATAAAGCGGCCCAGGATCTCCCCGATGGCACCCTGTAGAGTCAGTGTTTCCAGCTGTTCGAGAGTGATGAAACCATCTTTCACGATAGGGCTGTCCTGTGTCAGCGCGCCGATGCCGACGAAAATAACGTCCGCATCCAGCGCGACGTCGGAGACGTTGTTAAACAGGCGGTTCGAGCACCACATCTGATGTTCCAGCGACGTCTGCGCGTAGCGAGGTGCAGGCCACTGATAATAATTGGCCTGAATTTTACTGGCCAGCAGCAGCGGCACGTCATCGTAGTAGTTACATTTCCCGTCCGCGTTCATGGCGCTGATTAATGCCACACAGCGCGTGTTGGCGCTGTCGAAATCAATCCGCCGGATGGTTTTTTTCAGTGTTAAGCCTGAGCCCACGCCGACCACCTTATCCTCATCGCTGTGAAGATACTTCTTCATCAGCTGATAGCAGCCGAAGGAGACGCTGTCGAGCGTCATGTCGCGGGTAAAAGCGGGGACGACGCTGCACTCGATAAGATCGTATTTCTCTTTCAGCATTTGCGCGTAGTTCAGGCAACTGGCCACCGGGTGGTTAAGACCGATGGAGACGATGCCTTCTTCTTTTGCCGCTGCCAGCAGACGCTGTACGACAGGCCGGGAGGTCCCGAGCTGGGTGGCTATCTCGCTCTGATTCTGTCCGGCAATGTAGTACATCCACGCGGCGCGTACTTTCTGATCCAACCGGATATCGTCTTCAGTTATCAATTTTTTCAGCACCTTAGAGGGAGGAAACGGAAAGTTTATTCCCGTTGTGATACCCGCATTCTGGCGCGTGCAGGCCAGGCAGGCAACACTAATTTATCTGTATCTGGTCATTTGTAATTTAATGGGTCATTTGCTCTTTTGTGACGTAACGCTCTTAATTTAACTAAATGTTCAATTACATTCAGTTCACAAATCTGAATGGAGAGCTACGTCATGACTACGAATACCTGGTTACACATTGGTCTGGGATCTTTTCACCGCGCGCACCAGGCCTGGTACTTGCACCGTTTGATTGCGCAGGGCGATACCCGCTGGCACATCGCCGCCGGGAATATTCGCAATGATGCGGAACATGTCGTCGCCGCTCTGACGGCGCAGAAGGGCCGCTACGTGCTGGAAACGGTCAGCCCGGAAGGCGAAAGGGCTTATGAAGAGATCACCTCCATTCAGAAACTGCTGCCATGGCAGGCTGACCTGCAGCCGCTGATTTCAGAAGGCGCGAAGCCGCAAACCAAAGTCATCGCATTCACCGTGACGGAAGGAGGTTACTACCTGAATACCTCCCACAGGCTGGAGGTCGCAAATGTCGATCTGGCCTGTGACCTGAAGGGCGGCAACAAAACGATTTATGGCGTTATCACCCGTATTCTTGAGCAGCGTATGGCAAACGGCGCGGGTCCTCTGACCTTGCTTAACTGCGATAACGTGCGCCACAACGGTGAGCGATTCCACGACGGGCTGGTGGAGTTCCTCGAACTGTCCGGTAAGCAGCCCGTCATCGCGTGGCTGGCTGCCAATGCGACCTGTCCGAACACGATGGTTGACCGTATTACTCCTCGTCCGGCAGCCGATCTGCCTGCGCGCATCAAAGCGCAGACCGGTATTGAAGATAAAGCCCCGGTGATGGGCGAAACCTTTATCCAGTGGGTGGTTGAGGACAATTTCCGCGACGTTCGCCCGGATCTTGAGGCCGTTGGCGTGGAGATGGTTGAGTCGGTCATCCCTTACGAAGAGGCGAAAATCCGTATCCTGAACGCCTCCCATAGCTGCATTGCCTGGGCGGGCACGCTGATGGGGAGGACGTTTATTCACGAAAGCACCCTCACGGAGGCCATCTACGCCGTGGCCGACCGTTACGTCACCGAAGATGTGATCCCAAGCCTGGGCGATAACGGCATCGACCTGCCGACCTACCGCGATGTGGTTCTGAAACGTTTCACCAATCCGTATATCGAAGATACCAATCAGCGCGTGGCGGCAGATGGTTTCTCGAAAATCCCGGCGATGATGACCCCGACGATGATCGAATGCTATCAGCGTGGCACCGTGCCGCACGCGACCGCCATGCTGCCCGCGCTGTTTTTTGTCTTCATGGAGCAGTGGCACAAGGGCCAACTGCCGTATGAATACCAGGACGGCATTCTGGACGCAAATGCGGTGCACGCCATGTTCAACGCCGAAGATCCCGTGGCGCTTTACGCCGGTGACAAAGCGTTGTTCGGAGAGTTAGCGCAGCGGGAAGATTTTACCGCGCTGCTGCGTGAAAAAATTCAGGCTGTTTATTCGCTGATCCGCTGAGGAATACATCATGTACTTAGGCATCGATCTTGGCACCTCAGAAGTAAAAGCGCTGGTCATTGACGAAAACGGTGACATCGTGACCAGCCATAGCGCACCGCTGACCATACAGCGTCCCCATCCGCACTGGTCAGAACAAAGCCCACAGGCCTGGTGGGAGGCCACCGACTACCTGATGAGCACGCTGAAAGAGAAATGTGAACAGCACTGGTCGGCAATTAAAGCCGTTGGCCTCTCCGGGCAGATGCACGGCGCGGTGCTGCTGGATGCGTCAGACAATGTGATCCGCCCGGCCATTCTGTGGAACGACACCCGCAGTTCACAGGAGTGCGCCGAGCTGGAAGAAATAGCCCCTGAGCTGCACGCGGTGGCTGGGAATCTCGCTATGCCGGGATTCACTGCACCGAAGCTGCTGTGGGTTCGCAGGCATGAGCCAGAAAACTTCAAACGTATCGATACGGTTTTGCTGCCGAAGGATTACCTGCGGCTGCAGATGACGGGGAAAAAAATCTCTGACATGTCCGACGCAGCGGGCACGCTCTGGCTGGACGTGGCGCGCCGCGACTGGTCAGACAGCCTGCTTGCTAAGTGCGGTCTGTCCAGACGCAATATGCCAGCGCTGGTGGAAGGCTGTGACGTCTCTGCCACGTTGGCCCCGGAAATCGCCGCACGCTGGGGGCTTAACCCGTCGGTGGTGGTCGCCGGTGGGGGGGGCGACAACGCGGTCAGCGCCATAGGCGTGGGGGCGGTTAACCCAGGGGATGCGTTTATTTCTCTGGGCACTTCCGGCGTGCTGTTTGTGGTTAACGAAGCCTATCGCCCGGCGCCGGCTTCCGCAGTGCATGCATTTTGCCACGTGCTACCCAATCGCTGGCATCAAATGAGCGTCATGCTGAGCGCCGCCAGTTGCCTGCAATGGTTCTGCCGACTGGTTGGCGTGACCGAAACGGCGTTGCTTGAGGAAGTCGCGCAGCTGAGCGAGCAAGAAAAGGCCGAGGCACCCATGTTCCTGCCATATCTCTCCGGGGAGCGCACACCTCATAACGATCCGAATGCGAAGGGCATCTTCCACGGGCTAACGCATGCCAGCAGTCGCGCCACCATGGGGTATGCGGTGCTGGAAGGCGTGAGCTTCGGTCTTGCCGATGGGCTGCGGGTGTTGCAGGAAAGTGGTACGCATATCGAGCAGTGTTCGTTGGTCGGCGGCGGTGCCCGAAGTGCATTATGGGCGCAACTGCTGGCGGACGTGCTCAATATGCCCATTGTCACCCACAAGGGCGGCGAAACCGGCGGCGCGCTCGGGGCGGCCCGTCTGGCCTGTCTGGCGGCAGGTAAAGATCTGGTATCGGTTTGCAGGAAACCTGAAATATACCAGAGCTGGTCGCCGCGGGCTCAGCAGCATACCGCGCTGATGAAACGCTATGCACACTTTACTTCGCTCTACCTGAACGATCTGAATTATAGAACCTTCTGATTTTAATAATAAAAATGACCCGGCTGCGGCCGGGCTTACCCTGTACAAAAGAAACGAGGTCACTATGTCCGTTGCGAATAAACAATGGTTTGGATTACCGCTTCACCTGCTGTGGGGCTATATCGCTATCGCCGTTTTCATGACCGGTGACGGTTTTGAGCTGGCGTTCCTCTCCCACTACATCAAAGAGCTGGGCTTTTCGCCCGCACAGGCATCGTTTGCCTTTACGCTCTATGGCCTCGCTGCCGCGCTGTCCGCCTGGGTTTCCGGGGTGGTTGCCGAAATTATTACGCCGCAGAAAACCATGTTTATCGGCTTTGTGCTGTGGTGCGTGTTCCATGTGCTGTTCTTGACGTTCGGCCTGGGGCATGCCAACTACGGGCTGATCTTGCTGTTCTACGGCATTCGCGGCTTTGCTTATCCGCTGTTCCTCTATTCCTTCATCGTGGTGATTATTCATAATGTGAAGAGCGAAAATGCCAGCTCCGCACTGGGCTGGTACTGGGCGGTCTATTCAATTGGTATTGGCGTGGCGGGCAGCTACATTCCGAGTTTTACCATTCCACTGGTTGGCGAACTGGGTACGCTGTGGATGGCGCTTTTCTTCTGCCTGGCGGGTGGGGTGATTGCGATGATCTCCCTGCGTAACGTGCATACCCCAACGCACATGCATAACCTGACGACCAAAGAGAAACTCAACGAACTGAGTCGGGCGATTACGCTGCTCTATACCAACCGTAGCATTATGTATTCGAGCATGGTGCGCATTATCAACACTCTGTCGCTGTTCGGCTTTGCGGTAATCATGCCGCTGATGTTCGTCGATGAGCTGGGCTTCAGTACCTCTGAGTGGCTCCAGGTGTGGGCAGTATTCTTCTTTACGACCATTTTCTCGAATATTTTCTGGGGCATCGTGGCGGAAAAAATGGGCTGGATGCGCGTCGTCCGTTGGTTCGGCTGCATTGGTATGGCCCTTTCAAGCCTGGCGTTCTACTACGTACCGCAGCATTTTGGGCATAACTTCGCCATGGCGCTACTGCCTGCTATTTCGCTTGGGATTTTCGTCGCGGCATTCGTGCCGATGGCGGCCGTTTTCCCGGCGCTCGAGCCGCGTCACAAAGGGGCTGCGATTTCTGTCTACAACCTCTCTGCGGGCCTGTCGAACTTCCTGGCGCCGGCGATTGCGGTAGTGTTGCTGCCGTACTTCAGCACCATCGGCGTGGTGATTGCCTATACCACACTTTATGTCATCGCCTTCTTCCTTTGCCACTTTATCCATGTCGAACAGCCCGGCTTTGAAAGCTGTGCGGATAAAACCGACAAAGCGGTGGTGCGGGCATCTTAAGATAGTTACGGCTGGCGTACCCTGCCAGCCGCTAACGGAACGGGAACAGGAACAGTAATGGGCGTACAAGCGGTTATTTTTGATATGGACGGCGTCATTATCGATTCGGAAGGTTTCTGGCAGCGTGCCCAAATCGAGGTGTTGGCAGAACAGGGCATTGCGATAACGGTTGAGGAGTGTGAAAGCGCCACCAAAGGGAAGCGGATTGATGATATCGCAAGGCTATGGTGTGAACGATACGCGTTGAGCATATCCTCGCAGCAAGCAGAGGAGCAGATTGTCGCGCGGGTTTGCGCTGCCATTCGTAGCGAAGGTGTGGCAATGAGCGGGCTGGAGCAGGCGCTGCGCAATTTCCGTGCCGCAGGTTACCGCCTGGCGCTGGCAACGTCATCCTGTAAACAGATCATTGAAGCGGTGTTTGACCAACTGAAGCTGTGGGACTGGTTTGACGTTGTGTGCAGCGCGGACGAGGAGCCTTTCGGCAAGCCTCATCCTGCTGTTTATCATAAGGCGATGTTTAAGCTGGCGCTGGAGGCCGGGGAGTGCAGAGTCATTGAGGACAGTCTGAGCGGTTTTACCGCCGCCCGGCGGGCGAAGATCGAAACCTTTGTGGTGGCCGCCGATTACCAGGATGTAAAGTTTGCGACGGCGCTCGGGCGCTACCCAACGCTTGATGAACTTATTGATGCTTTGCAGCCAGCACTTACCTGACCTTTACCCCTACCAGGGCGGCGCAGACACTATCCCGGGGAAGTTAAACGACCTTTGTGACCCCGGGATGGTATCTGCGCTTCGCCTATTTTCTGAATTCAGGCGCGGCCGTGGCTCACCCGCGAGCGTCTCGCCATCGAATCCACAATGACGGCAATAGCCAGCACGCCACCGGTGATCATATAGCGTAACGACGATGGCAGATTGAGCAGCGTCAGCCCGTTGGAAATACACTGGATAACGATGATGCCGAGCAGGGCAGAGTACGCGCTGCCGCGTCCGCCAAACAGGCTGGTGCCGCCGATCACCGCTGCCGCGATAGCGTTAAGATTCACATCTCCGGTCCCTGCCTGCTGGCTGGCAGAGGCCAGGCGTGAAGCGGCAAGGATCCCGCCGGTTGTGGCCAGCACGGAGCAAATCATAAACGCGCTGATGTAAATACGGCGGACATTAATGCCGGAGCGGCGCGCAGCTTCGCGGTTGCCCCCTACGGCAAACATTGAGCGGCCCCATTTTGTGCGTTTCAGGGCATAGTTCAGCACCACGACGACGAGAATAAACAGCCCAAAGACCCACGGTACACCGCGACCCATGTTGAGATAAAAAACCATAAACTCGAACACGGCAGTCATAAAAATGCTGCGCGCCCAAAGTGAGCTGAGAGGTTCACAGGACAGGTTGGCCTGATTCCGTCGCGTGCGGGTGCGCAACCCCTGGACCAGCATCAGGACCCCCGGTAGCAACGCAAACAGATGTGCCAACCAGCCCGGCATAACCAACACCTGCCCGAAGCGCACCAGCGGGGAAACGTAGGGCAGGTTAATACTTCCCGATGGGCCGAGAATGTAGAGCTGCATCCCGAGCAGCGCAAGCAGTCCGGCAAGGGTTGCCACAAAGCTCGGCATCCCTAAGCGGCTGTATAGCTGGGCGTAGAGCAGACCCACGGCGGCACCTACCACCAGGGCGACGGCTATCGCGCCAATGACCGGCCAGCCCTGGTTCACCCACAGCACGCCGATAATGGCCGAGGCCAGGCCGCTCATCGACCCGACGGAAAGGTCAATCTCACCCAGCAGTAGCACGCAGACGATACCCAGCGAGATAAAGCCCACCGTGGCGCAGTCGAAAAGCATATTGACGAGGTTATTCGGTGCCAGATAGATCGGGTTAAGCACGGTAAAGACGATGGAGATAATTATCAGCCCGAGGACCACGGGGATCATCCCGAGATCGCCTGTTTTGATGCGAGTGATATACGCGCGCAGCAGGCCGGAGATGCTGTCCTGGTGGCTGACACGCTCGTCGCTACGATCTAGCCTGGTTTCTGGCGTCAGCGGTTTATTGGTGGTTATGGTCATGGCTCAGCTCACTCCCGTCGTATGTTCATGCGTTTTTCTTTCCACCCGGCGCGACACGGCGTTCTCCGTCGCCCCGGTAATGGCGGCAACCAGATCCTGGTTGGTGGCTTCCGGTGTGAAAATGCCTTTATTGCGGCCCAGACGCAGAACAACGATTCGGTCGGCAACGGCTCGCACGTCTTCCATATTGTGGCTGATGATAATCACGCCCAGCCCGCGCTCGCGTACCCGTTCAATCAGGTTCAGCACTTCTGCCGTCTGTGCCACGCCGAGGGCAGCCGTGGGCTCATCGAGCATAATGATTTTGGGATGGAGCAGCAGCGAGCGGGCGATGGCGACCGTTTGCCGCTGTCCGCCAGAAAGGGAGGCGACCGGTTCGCGGACGGAGGGAATGCGGGCAGCCAGCTCGTTGAGCAGCGTCCATGCCTGCACCTCCATGCTCACTTCGTCGAGCTGCCAGGCCGACAGCTCGTGCCCCAGAAACAAGTTCGCCACCACGTCCAGGTTTTCGCACAACGCCAGATCCTGAAAAACAGTGGAAATACCATGCTCCAGCGCCTTCCCTGGGCTATCGAGGGTGATTTCCTTACCTTCAAATTCAATCGTACCGGAAGTGGGCTGATGCACGCCCGCCAACACTTTGACTAGCGTCGATTTACCTGCACCGTTATCGCCGACCAGTGCCACGACTTCACCCGCATAAACGTCGAGATCAATATCCGTCAGGGCGGAAACGGCGCCAAAGTTTTTAGAGATTTTCCTTAACTGAAGAAGCGGGCTATCCGTGCGCGGGGCGAGGCCATTGTCGATTAACATAGTAAAAACCTTCTTATTGTCGGTGCGTCTGCGAACGCACCGACTGCGACTTAGTTGAGGATCCCTAATTTTTGGCAGGCCTGCTGGTATTCTCCGGTACAGACCTGTTGCGGCGTCTGGATTTTCTTATCAAAGATTTCCGCTTTGATATTTTTGGCAGTGATCACCGCCGGAACAAAAAGCTGTGACGGTGTGTTGTAGAGGGTTGAGGTGGCCTTAGGCTTCTGACCATTGATCAGCTGCACCGCAACATTCGCGGCCGCGGCAGCAACGATTTCCGACGGTTTGGAGATGGTGTTGTACTGATCCCCGGCGATAATCAACTGCAATGCGGCGATTGTCGCATCGTTGCCGGTTACCGGAGGAATCGGTTGAACACCGCCGGATTTAAAGGCGGCGATAGCCCCGCCACCGGTCCCGTCGTTCGCCGCGACCACGCCCTTAATTTTGTCGCCGAAGCGGGTTATCTGACCGGCAGCCCACTCCTGCGCCTTTGGTGGGGCCCATTCCGGGGTATCGAATTCAGCTAACGTTTTGTAACCGGACGCTTTGAGTCCGCGATGGATACCGTCGCGAATCAGACCCGCTGCGGCATCGGTCGGCGAACCGTTAATCTGCAGCACGCCAGCGCCAGCGGGCACGTTTGTCGCCTTCAGTTGTTCAACCAACGAGGTGGATATCGCGTAGCCGATGCCTTCGTTATCAAAGGAGATGTAAAAATCGGCTGGCTTGCCGGGGATAGGGCGGTCGTAAGCCACCACTTTCACGCCCTGGGAGTGGGCGATTTCCACCAGGCCGGCAGCGGCGGAGGAGTCAACCGGATCCAGGACAATCACCTTCGCGCCCTGGGCAATGGCGGAATTGAACTGCTGTTGTTGCAAAGAGGCGCTGGCGTTGGCGTTCTGGTAGATAACCTTGCACTGCTGGCAGAGCTTGGTCAGCTCCGATTTAAAGCCGGGAAAATCATGCTGCTCATAGCGGGTAGATGCCTGATCGGGCATCAGAAACGCAACGGTAGCTGCTTCCTGCGCCTGCGCCATGCCGCAAAAACCTATGGCCGCAATAAGCGATGCTTTGAATACTGTAGGGTAACGCATAGTTCTGCACCTCACTGAATCGAATAAGATGACCACCTCACCATTAATTCACTGAGGCAGCTGTTTTGCTTAAACATCAGGAAACCAAAATTCAGCTTTTCATTATCATTGCCGCTACATTTGCTCAATCGGTGAAGCAAGAATTGACACTCCTGATTCAGGTTGTCAAGAAAGGGCAGAAAAGCGATGTGGATTTTGTGACTGAGTGCAGATAGGGAGAGAGGAGAGCAGTTGTAAGCAAGTTATGAGGAACATTTACCGCCCATGGGGACGGCTTGGGTAAAAGCAATTTTTGGATACCGAAAAAATTCAGTTTCAACAGACAGAAAATCAGGTGTACAGGGAGAAGATTGCCTCTGTCTGCCACTCAACCCTGCACTACTCGAACGGCTAAGGCTGAGCCAGCTATGCGAGTCTGTGCTTTAATACCTGCGTCAATGCCACCCAGACCAAACCAGTGAAGAAAGGCTGGAAGCCACCACCCGTCGATAACGCAATCCGGTCTGTAAAACCACGCTGTTCGACAAGAGTAGTAAACCTGTCTTGAGTTCGAAAAAATAACCTAAAAAACATGGATCTATGTCTTCAGAAAAATCCAACAATAAACCCATTTGTTTGCGCATTTATAAACACAGGTCGCTATTTTTTGGTTTTCATCATTAAAAAATTAATCAGCGCTTTGACTCGCTTTGCCTTACCGGTGCTTTTTAAATAATAGAGATAAACCGGTGGATAGGTTTTCCAGTAAGGCATCATTACCGGGATAAACTGCTCTTTATCGGGCTGCAATTCATACACCGGCTCAAACAGTCTTCCTATTCCAAGACCGCTGCGTATGCCATCGGCCATGACATCAATATCATTGCTGATGAGCTGTCCTGGCATTTCAACGGTTAATTGCTCACCGTTATCTTCCAGCATCAGAGGAAGGATGCGGTTATTGGTAATAAAGCGGTAGCCGATGAGTTGATGTTGTTGCAAGTCTGTCGGCAATTTAGGCGTACCGTACTGTGCGAGATAGGCCTTGGATGCATACAAACCTTCCCGAAACGGTTTCATCAACTGGCGAGCCACAACGCTCTCTTCCAGGATATCGCCAAAACGAATGCCCAAATCAAAGCGTTCATCAATCATATTCACGGTTCCGTCATAAACGGATATCTCAAGCTGTATTCCTGGATAGCTTTGGCAAAACTCTGTCATAAAGGGCTTCAGAATGAGCAGGTATGCAAAGCGTGACAGCGTGATTCTGACCAACCCGGACGGTTCCTGATTCAGATCTTTGATGCTTTCCACCGCACTTTCCAGTGATGCCACCGCCCGCGATGTCTGTTGCAACAGTTGCTCTCCGGCATCTGTTAGTTCAATACGCCGTGTGGTGCGTACAAATAGCGGATGGCCAATATGCTGTTCAAGCAGTTTTAGCGCTTTGCTCACGGAAGGTGGCGTTATCTCAAGTTTCCTGGCCGCTGCAGTAATGCTGCCTTCACGGGCGATGCTCTGAAAAATACGGATTTGGTTGTAAATGACATTGTTCATGGCGCTACCCAGCAGAGAAGATAAAGTTTGATTATTAGCTATTGGGTAATAGTGTATGAGCTATTGCTGCTCTAAAAAACAGAATCAGGTTTGTTTATACTCACTTCCAGTTAAACAAGCCACTGTTAAGGAAGCTAAAAATGCAAAATGTACTGATTATTTCGGGTCATCCGATTATTAATGAGTCCATTGGCAATGCCACTATCTTGGGTGAAGTCGCGAAAGCGCTGCCCGATGCCGAAATTCGCTTTCTTGATGCTCTGTATCCTGACTACCAGATCGACGTGGAACGGGAGCAGGAAGCCTTGCTCAAAGCCGATGTGATTGTCTGGCAGTTCCCTTTCTCCTGGTATTCAGTGCCGGGGTTAATGAAATTATGGATTGATCAGGTATTCGTTCACGGTTTTGCTCATGGATCAACCGCAAAACTGGGTGGCAAAAAACTGATTATTTCCTTTACCGCCGGAGCACCTGAGAGCCTCTATTCTCCGGAAGGCTTTTTCGGTCACGGGATTGAGCAATACATGGCCCAGTTTGAAACCACTGCATTGTTGTGCAATCTGGATTTACAGGACCCGATTTATACTTTTGGGATCAGCTATGCGGGTCGTGATGAAGACAAAATTCGGGAACAGAAAGCCATGGCAAGAGATCACGCTGAACGCCTGATTACTGCGATTAAAGCAACTGCACCAGCTTTAAAAATAGCTGTATAAAAGGGAAGATAAAATGTATCTCATTAATATTACGGTGAATGGCGATATTCCGGCTCAACAATATGAGGTGCTTTTCATGTGCCATGCGAGCTGGTTTTAACACTATTTCAACGCAGGAAAATTTGTTCTGAACGGCCCCTATTCGGATTGCGAAAGAGCAGGGGTGATTATTGCTCATACTGAAAGCCGGGAAGAGCTGGATACTATCCTGAGTGAAGATGCCTATTATCCAAATCTCGCTGAATGTGAGTTTCGCGAATTTATCCCGAAAATGGTAGGGAGCTGGCAATAAAAGACGGTGAACTTTTAATTAAAAATAGGGTAAGGAGATAACTATGCAGTATATAAACTTGGGGCGAAGTGGCCTTAAAGTATCGCGACTGTGTCTGGGCTGTATGAGTTACGGCGAACCAGAACGTCTTCCTCAGCCGTGGTCGCTTGATGAAAATGCGTCGCGTCCCTTGATTCGCCAGGCACTTGAGGCCGGAATTAACTTTTTTGATACGGCGAATGTTTATTCAGGTGGTAGCTCGGAAGAAATAGTTGGTCGGGCGCTACGTGAAATGACGTATCGGGATGAAATTGTCGTCGCCACGAAGGCCTTTTTCCCATGGCGCAATTCGCCAAATACCGGTTTTCTGTCTCGAAAATCGTTGTTTCAGTCCATTGATGACAGCCTGACCCGGTTGGGTATGGATTATGTGGATCTGTATCAGATCCACCGTTTTGATCACGGCACACCTGTTGAAGAGACCATGGAAGCCCTGCATGACTTGGTGAAAGCCGGGAAAGTTCGCTATATCGGTGCATCCTCGATGGAAGCCTGGCGTTTTGCGAAGATGCAGCATGTGGCTGAGCGTCACGATTGGACGCGCTTTGTCTCTATGCAACCGCAATACAACCTGCTGTATCGGGAAGAAGAGCGGGAAATGCTGCCATTATGTGAAGACCAGGGGGTGGGGGTTATTCCCTGGAGTCCGATGGCACGCGGCAGGCTGACACGCGACTGGAATGAAACCACTACCCGAACGCGCAATGACGCCTTTGCGCTGAAAATGTATGAGAATGCCGCGCAGCAGGACCAAAAGGTGGTTGAGGTCGTAGCGCAGATTGCCGCTAAACGAGACGTTCCTCGTGCGCATGTTGCGCTAGCATGGCTGCTGTCTAAATCTGTGATTACCGCGCCTATAATCGGTGCTACAAAAGCGGAACATCTTTCAACCGCAGTAGATGCGCTGACGCTGACATTATCAGCAGAGGAATTTGCCGCATTGGAGGCGCCGTACGTTCCTCATGTGGTCGATGGCATCGTACCTCCGCTGTCTGAACAACCGGTACAGCTTTCATCCCTACGGATCAAATAGGGGGACGGGTTTGACGAAAATGGATGGTGATGATGGCGCGGTTAACGCGCCTTATCAGCAATAGTGGCACAAAATTTACTGCAGCCGAAAAGAGAGATCATTGATGAATACCAGAATTTCATTATCACTTTTGTTGACTCTGAGTTGTTCTGCTGTTGCGCAGGGGCAGAAAATAGTTGCTCCACCGGTATTCAATATTTTTGAGCTCGTTATCAAGCAAGATCAAAATAACGCATACGACAGCCTGGCTGAAAAGAACATTACTGCTTCGGTAACAGATGAAGCTGGAACCCTGGCGATGTATTCAGCCAAAAAGAAAACGAATCCCTCAGTTGCTTATATGTTTGAAATTTACGCTGACAGCGATGCCTACCAACAACATCTGAATTCGACGAGTTATAAAGATTTTTTGCGCAATTCACCGGATATTCTGGATGCGAGTCAAAAGCGTAAAATTGACGCGGTACCGCAATTTTTGGCTGATAAAAACATTGTGCAAAGCGATAAAACGATAAATAACTTTGTCATCGTTGATGTTAAGCCCGAGTTTGGGCAGGCGTTTCGCCATGTCGTTTTACCTGAAATGGCACAGTCCATTAATCTGGAAGAGGGGGTTCTGGCTATGTATGCCGTGACCGATAAAACGAACCCTAATCGCTGGTATTTCTATGAAATATACGCCAGCGAAGAGGCTTATCAGGCCCATCGTCTGACTCCCCATTTTAAAGGTTATATTGAGCAGACGGTCGAAATGACGACGTATAAAGAAGCCGTTGCGATTAAGCCTGGCAAACTTATGAATAAAGGTGGCCTGATGTATGAAATTAAGTAAATGACTGCCTCACAGGGCGAATGGGGCAGTATAAAATCAATTCAGTTCTGACGTTCAGAGGGTTCATATAGCAAAAGTATCGGATGTTGCATATAGCGGTTATGTTTCCAGCAGAGCAACGGTGCGAGGTGCGCATCACCTGCTCAGGACGAAAGTTTGCAGGCTATCTGGATTTTTACCGTAAGCACAAAGCTAAATTAGACGTATCGAGTAAAAAATATCAGCTTTTCACCCTGTACTACATCCGCAATAAAAGATGCGCCCGCAAACGCTGATGAAACTGATGACGCTACGAAATCTTAAACGCTATCTGATGATGTATTCCAGCTTCCGGAACAGGAAATTCTAGCGCTGACTGACGATGAGAGGTCTTGCGGTATTTAGAATCGTGGGATTATTTCAAGTTTAAAGTTGAGGCGATTTATGAAAGATCATTGCTTTCTTTTTTCGCTCAAAACTCCCTGTCATGTCTTCTTAAGAAACGTTAATCAACACCCGTAAACATGCCTGGCTCACGTCCCTGTGAGCCGCAAATGGGTTACAGCAATTTATTCAATTGAGCGCGGGCTTCCGGGGAAAGATCCAACGGGTGGCGATAGTCCGGCGCTTCGGTAGCACGGGTGAACAATGCCACTAGCCAGTCATAGACATAGCGCGTAGCGGCATGGGCAGGGCGCTCACCTAGTCGCGTAAGACGTTCGGTATTACTCGCAGTCGGAGCAAACAGGGTACTGCCTTTTACTACGCGGCTCGCCGGTCGCGAGTCGACAGGCATATCCGCGTAGCCCAGCCACGCCAGATAATTGCTGATAGTGGCCCTCAGGCGTGCGGCGCTGGCGCGCTCATCCGGAATGACAGCCTGCAGCTGTTTTGGCAAATCGAGTCGGTAGCTGGTGATTATCAGACAATCAGCCAGCTGCTGGAGCACCACCGGAGCAATGCCATAGCGACGGGCGTAGGATTCACTGCGACTCCACTGACGCAAATAATTCACCCACAGCGCATGGGCCTGAAAGCCGCTGTCCTGTCGAGCACTGCCGCAGAGCTGCGGGTCGTCCGGGAGGGCGAAAAGATCCATATTATCGCTAAACAGTTCACTGACTTTTTCTTCACGCGGCTGCTGCACCTGGCTGAGCTGCTCGAAGGTGGAAAGCGGGGGCAGCAGGCCTTCAAGCAGTTCGCCAAGGGTCGCAGCGTGGCCCTGTAATTCGCGCACGAGATTTTCTGCCTGATGACGCGCGCTGGCGGCATCGGTCTGCGGCGCCTGCTGCCAACAGGCCATAATCTGGCGCACAGCCTGTGGCTGACGTGCCCTCAGGCGTTCGAAACGCGCCGCGCGCAACGCAGGTGCCGTCGCCTGTGACAACCATTCGATCAGCCGTTGCAAACTGCTGCCATCCAGCGCCTGTAACGTTCCCCAACGCTGGCCCGGCTTCTCTATTAACTGTTGAACGGCTTCGTCGAGATTCAGCTTACGCACAAATCGGTCGTCCTGCGGAGTAATGGCCCACACCAGGCCCGGTAACGCGCCGTCGTGCTGCGGTTGGGTGTCACTGACCCAGCGTACCAGCGCACGGGCGCTGGTTGGGATCTGCGCCCGTGTGGCCGCCGCATTACAAATCAGCAGCAGATCGGGCTGCATCTGCTGGCGATAATGTTCCAGCAGCCAGCGGCATTTACTGGCCCATAGCGCATCGTCAGTTCCTTGGGCGGGCTGCGGGATATCAATCAGGTCGACGTTATCCAGCACGCCATTTTCAGTGGGCAAGACCAGTTCAACGGTCAACAAGGCCAACGCGTTTAGCGGCAGGCTGACGGCATTGTGCAACTGTTCGTCGATCAGCGGATGCACTACCGTTTCGCCTTCTGGTTCGCTCTCGGGCGTCAGAAAACCCTCCGCGGGTAAGGTGAAACTGTCGATCAGCAGGCTGAGCGGCGCGGCCAGTTCGCGCGCGTTTCCGCATTGCTGGAGCACATGCGCCAGCGTCAGCCACTGGCGGGTCAGTTCCTGCTGTTCGCCCCACAGCAGCGCCCAGGCGCTGGCGCGAGCGCTAAGGTCGAGACACGGTAACAGCTGAATAAACTGCTGCCACAGGGCGTCGTCAATCTGCTGGTGATGGGCAGGCACATTCGCTTGCCAGAAGTGAGCGATAGCCGCCACATCTTCTTCATTCATTCCTGGAACTGGCTGCGTCTGGCGAAGCGATTGCCAGCTATTCAGCCGCGCGGCCACTACTGATTTTTCTACCTGACGCACCGCGCCTTGCTGCAACGCATGGGCGAGAAACACCTGCACCAGTTCCGCCTCACGCATAATGCGCAGGCGTAGCGGAAACGCGTCGTCCGGGGTTGGCGTGCTGTGGCTAAAACGCAGGGCCATCCGCGTCACGGCATGACCGGGATTAAGGTGCGTGAAATAGTCGAGTGTTTTGCTGCCGGTTTGCACCAGCAAACGGCCATTACCGCTGCTGCAAAGTGTGCCAAGCAAGTGCGCTTTTGCCGCCTGCGAATGACCGTAAAGCGCAATGCTCGCCGGGGCGGACTGCGCGGTTTTCAGCGCTGTTTCCTGCGCTTTTAGCTGATACAAACGCGTGAGCAACGCATCAGCATCGGTATCGAAAAGCGGCGAGGTCCGACGGTTCGCGTGGGTCCAGTCGATGATAGTTTGCAGTCGGCTCATTTCAGGTACACGCTCCCGCTGTCGATCCAGTAATGGCTGCCGCTATGACGGCGGTCGGCCAGAGTATTCAGTTTCAGCGTCAGGGCGTCCGGCGCCACCGGCGTGCCGTCCTGAAGCCAGGCGTCGGCCAGCACAAAGGCTTCCGGACCTTCGGCTTTATTGCCGCCAGTGAGCTGTAGGCGAACCTGCAACACGCCGTCCCCGGCAATGGCTTTTGCCACTTCCGGCGAGTTGATGCTCAGGGTGTACAGTGGCGTGGCGGGCCAGCGGGCATTGGCGAGCTGACGGAAACCGAGTGTGACGTTGCCGCGTAGCGGGAAATGCACCCGCGTATCGACCTTCGCCCCCGGCTTGTCCAGATCGAGTTCTGAATACCAAATGTTTTCTTCGCGCAGCGTGTTGACGGTGCTGTCCAGCACGCCGAGATAGCGTACGGTGGAGTAGGCGCCGATATCCGCCGCTTTAAAATTAAAGCGCGGCAGTCGTAAATCCAGCGCCAGGCTGCACAGCATCGCGCCGACGGCAGCGGTGGATTTCGGGTTGCCGATGCGGCCTTGCTGGCTGAACGGATACCATTCGTGAACGTGATAGCTGTCCATCCACACCATGCGATTCACCGGCACCGGCTGCAAATAGCGGATCAGCGACTGAACGCCCGGCAGGCAACCCGGACGCCCGGTCACCAGCAGCACGTCGCAGGCGTAATGTGAAATCGCTTCGCATACCGCATGCAGCGGGGCAGCGATGGTAAATTCGCCCGCCAGCATCGCGTCGTGTAAATCGCGGAAGCTGACCTGCAACGGCGTGGCGAATAAATCGAAAGGCTCTGAACCGGCCGGCTGCGCATGGCTGATTGCCTGGCCGACATAATTCATCACGTTGCGGGTCGGCGTCTGCGGTAACAGTTCGCCGAAGGTGGCATGCAGACCCGCCAGCGGATCGTTAATGTCGCTTTCTTCCCACGCGCCAAGAATGGCGTGACCAACAGGCATAAACAGCTGCAAGGCCGTTTGCTGGCGCAGCACGGCCTGCGTATCAATGCGCCCAGAATCGCCAAACAGCGTTGCCATCAGGGCTGGCGCATCGGCAATACCGGATTTTTGCAGCTGAGTTTGCAGCGCGGGCAGCACGCAGCGCTGAATAATGTCGAGCAGAATATCGTCGCCCGCTACCTTAAACCCTTCGCGGAACAGCAGCTGCGGCGTGATTTTGACGTTGCTGCCAGTGCCTTCATCCAGCCGATAATGTGTGATAGCCATATCGGTGGTGCCGCCGCCTAAATCGATGGCCGCCACGCGCAGGGCGCGAGCTGGACGGCTGCCGGGTTCCGGGTCACGATCCGGACGGGCAAGGGCGGTGAAGAATGCTTCCGTCTGTCCACCAAAGTGCGACATTGCCTCGTTATACAGCCACACCAACTGGCCACAACTGGCTTCATCCCACTCCATATGGATTTTTGGCACCGGAACAACGCTTTTATCCTGCTGTTTTTGCGTCACAAAATCGTCGTCCTGCGGATGCCAGCCCAGAGCTTTCCATACCAGGGCGATAGCTTCAAACATGCGACGACGAAAAATCTCGCGTTCTTGTTTCGGCATCGCCGACGGCAGAGTCAAAATCAGGGTACGCAGCTGGCGCGGCGAAGACGGGAAACCGAGGCGCTGGCGGGTCGCCACGCTGTTAATTTGTCCCAGCGCCTGCGACAAAATTTCGCACAGCATATGCGTCATCAGCGTGCTGCGGCTGTACTGCGGTGAAAACACCGGCATCCGCTCATCCTGCGGCAGTGTAAACAGTGGCTGTCCGTCGTCATTCATCAGATAGGCCAGCGGGAACGCGGCGGCCAGCGGTTCTCGCTGCGTGCGGCTGTTCATCTGGCTAAAGCGCCAGTCCTGAACGGTCGGTGTTTCATCCCATAAATAGCGGCGCGGGCTGGAGATCCCACTGTTGCCTTCGGTGCCCAAACGCTGCATCGCCAGCTTGCGGGCTTCATCGCCCACGCGAACGATTGACGGCCAGACGAACGCATCCTCGCGTCCGCTTTCCACAGAGAAATGCTGTTTGCCAAAGCGCGCTTCGGAGAACTCCAGGCGGCTGGTGAATAACGGGGCATTGAGGAACTGCGGTTCACTCAGCGAGCGTACCTGCAATTCTGCGGTCTGGCGCAAACCATCGTTGGCATCGCCATGATCTTCGATGATCACCCCGCAGGTATGGCTATTGCCGACGTCCAGAATCAAGTCCACCGGGATCGCCGGGGTGCTGACGGTGGCGGTGGCAATTTTCACTTCCGGCACGCTGAGCTGTTCACCTAACAGAGCCAGCAGGTTAAGCCAGTGTCCCTGATATTCAAAGCCACGCATCGCCTGGGCAATGTCTCGCTCGCTGCGGTTTTCTTCCACGCTGGCGTGATGGCTGAATACTTCGCGTAGCCAGCCGTCAATCCAGGTTTGATCGAGGAAATCCGCAACTTCTTCATCGCGCCAGGCGAGTGCAAAACGTGTCCCGTTCAGCAGATCATTTTCAATCGGGGCCAGCGCGGAAGGGGCGTCGTCACGAATTTGGCTGTCGAGGGCGATGGTGACGCGGTGCGTGTTTCCGGCGCTGTCCGGCTCGGGGAGCTTGCGAATTTGCACGCGCGCCCAGTTGTCCGGGCCTTCAACAAACGTGCGAGGCGGATTAAAACGCAGGAACGGCAGCGGCAGCCAGACGCCGTCGAGCATCACCAGAGATTGCTCGAGCGGAAGGGTGCTTTCAGGTTTCACCACTTCAGCCTGCTGGCCGTCGATGGCAGGCAGCGTGTAGCGGCTGTTGACGATGTCGTAGTTCAGACGCAGCAGCGGACCGTTGGCGGTTTTACGCACGAAGCGCCCGTTGCTCAAGGAATCCTGTGGCGTCAGACCAAAATCGAGAAACTGCACCCCGCTGTTGGCAATCAGGGTAACGCTTTGTTGATAATCACAGAGAGTAACCAGCATTAGCGCGCCCCCACTTTACGGAACGTCAATGGTACGACGGTGTTTGCGTCGTAGCGCCCGGTGCATTCCGCCACGTCGCTGACGCCTGCTTTACAGGTAATTTCTGGAACCGGATAGCGTGAACCATCGCTGCAACGCGCGTTGCCACGGCTTTTGATCAGCAGCTCGCCGTTCTGATGCAGCCCGGAGAAAATTTCAGCCTTGCAGACCACATTGTCGCCATGCACCAGACGCGCGTTGCCTTTATTGTTGAGAATTTGATAGCGAAGAGATGGGGCTTTACCGGTGACCGGATCTTTCACGTTGACCAGCACACGCCAGGTGCCGTTGAGGAATTTGGTGGTGCCAGCGCGCATCTGATCGGCCTCCATCACCAGCGCATCTTTCGGAATGGCAGCGATAATCACCGGTTTTTCCTCCGGCTTCTCTTCTTTCACCGGTTCTTTGACGCTCGCCAGATGCAGCGGCAGGGAGTGCGTCAGTTCTGGCAGCGCAGGTGCCGTCGGTTTTGTCACCGTAATGGGTTCCACATGGGCCAGAACTGGTTCCGCGGAGGTCGTTGACCGAGGCCATAACAGCGGCCCGGCAATGGCGGCGACAAGTACGGCCGCCACCGGTAAGCTCCACAGCGGAATGCGGCGAGAGGCTTTCTGCGCAGCGACGTCCACTGGGGCCTCTGGCTCGACGTTTTCTTCAATGGGTTCTGGTTCAGAAAATTCGTGGGGTTCTGCGGCAACGGTCATCGCCAGCGGTGTCGCCAGCAGCGGCGTATCGGACTGGCTGAAGGTGACTTTCAGCGCGTCTTCATCCGGGATGTCTTCGTAAAAGTCGATAACGGGTTCTGGCGTGGGCGCTAAATGCAGGCAACCAAACAGTTCCTCGCGGGCGCTTTCGTTCAGATTCACAAAGCCCCAGAAGGTGATAACCGGTTTGCCGCCGACCAGGAAAACATGGTTTTCGCCGGGAAACTGTAACGCTTTTTCCAGCAACGCGCCGAACAGCTGCTGAGCGGTCCTGTCGGACTGCTGGCATTTACGTGCCAGGCTCAGTGCGCCATCGGCCATCATTTCCAGTTGACTCAGCGCGCGCTCACGCACATCTTCATCGGCTAGCTTCCACGCCAGCACGTCGCCTTCAACCGGCGAATACCAGTCCACGCGATCGCCGTCATCGTTGACCTGCGGGATAGCCAGACACTCAACCAGCGTCTGCTGTTTGCGCAGGCGCAGCGTCTCACGAATCTGTAATGCTGATGCAAATACGGCCTGGCCGCCGCCGCCCACGGACTGGAAATCGTCCAGACTGCCGCTGCGTAATAGAGTTTTTGCCACGTTCTTATCCCATCGACTTTTTCACACCGCTACTCTAACGCAGGCGGGAAGGGGATAAACGGGCGAGGAAAAGCCAAAAACAGCAAATACTCTGGCTATTGAACGCACGTGAAACGCTTGCTTTTTGAGAAAGTTTTTAAGTTAAATTATTGGCGAATAAAACGGCGGAATGGGTTGAATACGCATAACCTGATGCCGTTTGGTTATTTGCCAGAATAACTGCCTTGTGCTGTGATTAAGCCTCATATAATAAGAGCAAAAGGCTTATAACAATGTCTCCAACAACGACAGGGAAAACGCTGCTGGCCCTGGCCCTCAGCGCATTATTACCGGCAGGGGCCGCGATGGCGGCAAATAACGATACCCTTATATACTGCTCCGAAGCGTCACCGGAGTCGTTCAACCCGCAGATTGCCAGCTCCGGACCGTCGTTCGTGGCCAGTTCGCAGGTGCTGTACAACCGTCTGATAAATTTCGATCCGCAGAAAAACACCCCGATCCCCTCGCTGGCAACCGCCTGGACGATTTCTCCGGACGGTAAAACCTATACCTTCACCCTACGTCAGGGCGTGAAGTTCAACAGTAATAAATTCTTTAAGCCGACGCGTGATTTCAACGCCGATGACGTTATTTTCTCGGTGATGCGCCAGAAGGATGAAAATAATCCTTATCACAAAGTATCGCAGGGGAATTACGAATATTTCACCGACGTGGGGCTGGATAAGCTCATTAAAGACGTGAAGAAAATTGATGATTAT
Source organism: Scandinavium tedordense (assembly GCF_024764965.1). Taxonomy (NCBI): domain Bacteria; kingdom Pseudomonadati; phylum Pseudomonadota; class Gammaproteobacteria; order Enterobacterales; family Enterobacteriaceae; genus Scandinavium; species Scandinavium tedordense. Next base: position 495,453 of record NZ_JALIGG010000058.1, read on the forward strand.
CACGTTCAGTTTGAGCTAACCGAACCGAACGCCGCATTCCTGGCCGACTGGGGCATGGATTTCGCCTCGATCCTTTCCGCTGAATACGCCGATGCGATGATGAAAAAGGGGACGCCGGAAAATGTTGATACCTGGCCTATCGGCACAGGGCCGTATGCGTTCCAGCAATATAAAGTCGATTCGCTGATCCGCTACGTTGCTAACCCGAACTATTGGGACGGCGAGGTGCCGACGAAACACCTTATTTTCTCCATCACCCCGAATGTGGAAACCCGTCTGGCGAAGCTGCAAACCAACGAATGCCAGATTATCCCTGCACCGTCGCCAGTGCAGTTCGACGTGATTAAAAAGAACAAAGATTTGGTATTGCATTCAGTGGACGCGCTTAACGTCGGTTATCTGGCGTTTAACACTGAGAAAAAACCGTTTGATAACGTACTGGTGCGTCAGGCGCTGAACTACGCCACGGACAAAAAGGCGATCGTCAATGCGGTGTTTATGGGGTCCGGTACGGTAGCCAAATCACCGTTGCCGCCGAAAATGCTCGGTTACGACAGTCATCTGGCAGACTACGATTACAACCCTGAAAAAGCCAAAGCGCTGTTAAAGCAGGCAGGGCTTGAGAAGGGCGCGGAAGTGACGCTGTGGTCGATGCCGGTGCAGCGCCCGTATAACCCAAATTCGCGCCGTATCGCCGAGATGATCCAGAGTGACTGGGCGAAAGTAGGAATCAAAGCCAAAATTACCACCTATGAATGGGGTGAATATCTGTCCGGGATGCGTAAAGGCGAACACGATTCGGCACTGTTTGGCTGGATGTCCGACAACGGCGATCCGGATAACTTTGCCGACACGCTGCTGGGCTGTGACAGCATAAAAACGGGCTCGAATGCCGCGCGCTGGTGCGATAAAGGGTATGATGGCCTGGTGAAAAAAGCCAAGCTGACCAGCGACCCGGCCGCGCGCGCGAAGCTGTACCAGCAGGCGCAGGAGATTTACTACCAGCAGGCTCCATGGATTGCCCTGGCCAACGGTAAAACCTTCTTCGCCACGCGCAGCAATGTGACCGGCTACAGCGTCAGCCTGATGGGCAGTGATTTTTCGAAAGTGAAGCTGAATTAAGGAGCAGATATGTCACATTTGGATGAGGTAAGTACCCAGGTAGACGCAGCCATTGAGGACGGTTCTATCATCGGCATGAATGAATTGCTGGTTGTGTTAAGCGATGATGCAGAACTGAGCCAGGAAGATCGTTATACCCAACAGCAGCGCCTGCGGACTGCTATTGCCCACAAAGGACGTCATCATAAAGAAGAAGAGGACGCTCGCCACGACAGCCTCACCAAAGGTGGTACGATCGTTTAAGTTCCTGCCATTGTCCCCTTATGTTGAGGGGACAATGCTCAAAATGACCGCCGCGCAACCAACCACGCCCCGACGACCAGCATCACTGCGCCGCAAACCGGGCCGACCAACGCGCGCCACGGAATACCCTGCTGGCGCAGAATATCCATTGCTAACCCACCAATTAACTGGCTGGCGACCAGCACCGCGATCGTCGTTGCCGCACCGACGTATTGATAGCCGCTAATACTGGCAAAAACGAAAAATGAGCCCAGCAGGCCGGGGATTAACGTCCACCATTTAACGCTCGAGGCCAGCTCCTGAAAGCCGCTCAGCCCGTGTTTAATCAGCAAAATCGACACAAACAACACAATGCCGACCAGCGAATTGAGCAGCATCGCAATGAGGATCGTCGACGCCGATTGAGTGATGCGCACCATCAGCGTGTTCTGGATAACCAGACCGATACCGGCGGCAATCAGAAAGGTGAGGGTCAGCGACTGGTTCATCCGCGAGCGTCCGGATCCTGACGATCGTCGAGCTGCAACTGCATAAACGTCAGATCGAGCCAGCGCCCGAACTTGGTGCCGACCTGTGCCATTTGCGCGGTGGTAACGAAACCGAGCGTTTCATGCAGCTTCAGCGAAGCTTGATTCTGCGACTCAATGCCCGCCACCATGACATGTTTACCGATGTGTTTGGCCTCAGTGATTAGCTGAGTCAGTAGCGCACGGCCAAGTCCTTTACCCTGATGCTGGGGGTGAACGTAAACGGAGTGCTCAACGGTATGGCGAAAACCATCGAATGCGCGCCAGTCACCAAAAGAGGCGTAGCCTGTCACGGTGCCGTTTTCTTCGCTAACCAGCACCGGATAACCCGCAATCTGGCGGGCTTCGTACCACGCGATACGGTTGTCGGTGTCAACGGTTTGATCGTTCCAGATGGCGGCGGTGTGCAGCACCGCGTGATTATAAATTTCCGCGATCGCCGCGCAGTCTTCTTTGCTTGCGTAACGAATGTTCATGGCTGGCCTCGGCTGTTCACTATAGTAGTACGGTATAGATACTATAGTTCTGTCTGTTTTGACAAGAGCTCGATCGGTCTGTTCTTAAAAAAGCAGGCTGGCCAGTGAGGAAACACATTGTCACGGGAAGCTTCTGTCCAACATCAGTCTGATTTACTGTGACAAATTGCCCTTCGAGGAAACTCATCAAATGCACTATAGTATTACGCCATGAATACTATTGCAGACAATCTCAATCAGCGCATTAGCGCGCGCATTCGTATCGAGCGCGAATCCCGGGGCTGGTCGCTGAGCGAACTGGCAGAACGGGCAGGTGCGTCGCGGGCGATGATCCACAAGATCGAGCGGGGCGACAGCAGCCCGACGGCGACCATGCTCGGGCGGCTTTCCGGTGCGTTTGGGATAAGCATGTCCACGCTTATTGCCCGGGCGGAAATGCAGGAAGGCAAACTCCTGCGTCTTGCCCATCAGCCTGTGTGGCACGATCCGCAAAGCCATTATTTACGCCGCCATGTCTCTCCGCGTAGTGATTTACCCATCGATTTAGTGCAGGTCGAACTGCCTGCGGGCAGCGATATCCCAATGCCCGCGTCGTCGTATGCCCTAGCGCGACAGCTGATCTGGCTGCAACAGGGAGAACTGTTGTTTATCGAAGGCGATACGCGCCATGAGATGCACGCCGGTGATTGTCTGGAACTCGGGCCGCCGAACGACTGCCGCTTTGTGAACGAAACCGATCACCCCTGCATTTACCTCGTCGTGCGTCTGAATCATTCAGGCTCATAAAGACAAGGCGCAGGTGCGGATTAACGTCCAGGATTAAAAGCTGAATTCCCAATAAGGAGCAGATCATGAGTCAACAGACATCACGCCACCGCCGCTGGGTGCTGGCCTCGCGTCCACACGGCGAGCCGGTACAGGATAATTTCCGCCTGGAAGAGGGCGATGTACCGACGCCGGGCGACGGACAGCTGTTGCTGCGCACCGTTTATCTTTCGCTCGACCCTTATATGCGTGGCCGCATGAGCGACGCGCCGTCCTATTCGCCGCCGGTAGAAATCGGCGCCACGATGGTCGGTGGCACAGTCAGTCGCGTTGAGCAGTCGAACCATGCCGATTACAAAACCGGTGACTGGGTGCTGAGTTACGGGGGCTGGCAGAACTATGAAGTTTCTGACGGACAGGGGTTGGTCAAACTCGGCGATAATCCGCAACATCCGTCCTGGGCGCTGGGTATACTCGGGATGCCGGGCTTTACAGCGTACATGGGCTTGCTGGATATCGGCCAGCCGAAAGACGGTGAAACGCTGGTGGTTGCCGCAGCCACCGGGCCGGTGGGCGCGACGGTCGGACAGATTGGTAAGATTAAAGGCTGCCACGTCGTGGGCGTGGCAGGCGGTAGCGATAAATGCCGTCATGCCGTGGACACACTTGGCTTCGACATTTGCCTCGATCACCGGGCGGAGGATTTCGCTGAGCAACTGGCAAAAGCCTGCCCACAGGGCATTGACGTGTACTACGAAAACGTCGGCGGTAAAGTCTTTGATGCGGTACTGCCGCTGCTGAACACCTCGGCCCGCGTACCGGTATGCGGTCTGGTGAGCGGCTACAGTGCGACGGAACTGCCGTCCGGGCCCGATCGTTTGCCGTTGTTGATGGGCACGTTGCTGAAAAAACGCATTCGCATGCAGGGTTTTATCATTGGACAGGACTACGGGCACCGCATCAGTGAGTTCCAGGCAGACATGGGCCATTGGATAAATGACGGTTCGATAAAATATCGTGAACAGGTCACCGATGGGCTAGAAAATGCGCCAGAAACCTTTATCGGTATGCTAAAAGGTAAAAATTTCGGTAAAGTCGTTATTCGTATCGCCACCGACGCGTAAAAAAACAACAGCGGCGCCATGCGCGCCGCAACTTTTCGTGCAAAAATTCCATTAGCGTCTTTAATTAATCATGCAATAGCATATTTGTATGATGTGTACGGCCTAAATTAACAACCTAATAATTAAATAGTTAATATTGGCAGCAGATTGCTCCATGTTATTTCCAACACCACCCGCGATACAGGATATATCCTGTATCGCGCTGAGTTGTTTACTCGCAGGCCGTAATGAGAACCATGATTATGGAAACAGGAAATAACCATGCTTGATTTTGAAAAAGCGCAACGTATGAGCCTGACGATGCAGGTCGAAGTGAATTTAAAAAGCGCGTTGATTATTGGGGCACTGAAGCCCGGTGCCCGCCTGATAACCCGGGATTTGGCTGAACAGCTCGGGACCAGCATCACCCCGGTGCGGGAAGCACTGCTGCGGCTGGTGTCTTCCGGGGCACTTCAGGCCACACCGGCGCAGGCATTTTTAGTGCCAGAGGTATCGCTCCAGCGGTATAACGAAATCAATCAGATCCGTAAAAAGCTGGAAAGCATGGCGGCGTCTACGGCGGCATCGCTGATGACGAAGGAAAAGCTAGGGGAATTGCACAGCCACGTTGATGCCTTCCATGATGCGAAAGCACAGGGCGATATGGAGGAAGCGTTACAATCTAACTGCCGGTTTCGTTTTCATCTGTATGACTACGCAGAAATGCCGACGCTGACCGCACTCATCGAACAGCTGTGGGTGCGCATCGGGCCGTGTTTTAATTTTTTACATCCGCTGTCGTGCGAAATATTTAAACAGGATCGGTATTATGACGATCTGTTGCGCGCGCTGGAAAAAAAGGATCAGGCGGAAAGTGGGGTGGCGATTTGTCGGGCTATCGATCAGGGGGCGGCTATTTTGCAGCGGCAGTACGTAAATTAATGCAGGTAATTAATTTCGGTAATTAATAAATAACATGCGTGCCGGGTATTCCGGCACGCTGATATGGCTATTTAAACTAATTAACTTATTGGAACTGATAGGCCACAGATAAACCCACACCATAATTACGGCCAGGCGCTGGCTCGTAATAGCGACCATTAGATTCGTTCACAATCACCGAACCCACATATTCACGGTCAAACAGGTTATCAACGCGGCCAAAGACATCCATTTTCCAGTTGTCGGCGATGTTGAATTTATAACCGGTATTCAGGCCTACCACGGTCCACGACGGCGCTTTGGCGGTATTTTCGTCATTGGCCATGATATCGCTCAGATAGCGAATATCGCTGCCCGCGTACCAGCCCATCTCCGGCTCATAGCCAAATGAGACGTATCCCATATTACGGGCGATGCCCGGAATACGGTTACCGTTGCAGTTGGCGTCATCACAGACGTTACTGCGGTAGGTCGCGTCCAGCCACGTCCAGGCAGCTTTCAGTTTCCAGCTTTCACCAAACTGCTGATCGAGCGACAACTCTGCGCCCTGGCGACGGGTTTTACCGGCGTTTTTATAGGTGGTACGCCCGCCACTGCTGGTGTCGGTTACGATTTCATTATCGGTGTCGGTCTGGAACAGGGCGGCGGTCAGCAGGCCGTTGCCAATACGTGTTTTACTACCGATTTCGACGGTTTCGTTAGTCGATGGCTCAAGGCCAAAGTTCAGCCCGCTCTGGTTATCCGGACGATAGGAAAGCTCGTTGATGGTTGGTGTTTCAAAGCCGCGTCCCGCTGAGACGTATACGTTCCACGCATCGGTCACCGCATATTTCAGAGAGCCTGCCGGAAGCCATTTATGGTAGCTGGCATCGCCGCTGTCGTCGTCGTTACCCGGCGTGACGTAGGAATCGTTGGAGTCGAACCACACTGAGCTATAGCGCACACCCGCGTCCAGTGACAGTTTGTCGGTGAGCTGCCATTGGGTTTGTAAATACGGGTCGAGGTCCCACATCAGGTTACGTTCGTTACGGCGCATTGCGCCTTTCTGCCCGTAGTCCGGCACGCCGTTATCCATCACAAAGTTTTCGTAACCTTTGCGCTTCTCGCTCATGTTTTCGTAATCGAGGCCGGTGGTAAACGTGACCGGCACAAGCAGTTCGCCGCGGTGCGTCCAGCGGGTATCAATGCCCTGATAGTGGCGGTCGAGGTCGATCACGCCGCCGGAGTGTGAAGGTTTGAGCTGCGGCCCCATTGGGATCGACTGATACTGTGTGGTCTGGCGTTCCCCGGCGTACATCATCACGCTAAGGTCGTCGTTTTCGCTCAGCTGGCGTTCATAACGCATACCTGCCTGGGTCTGTTTTATATCTTTGCGGGTGTTGTACTGATCGCCACGCGGCGATTGCTGCGGATCGGCGCGCCATTCGTTGTAGCTCAGGCCGCCCGGATCGTTAGCTTTGATGTCTACGCTGTTGAACATCAGGGTCAGTTTGCTGACGTCATTAATGCGCACGCCGAGTTTGGCGTTGGCGAGGTTTTTACGCGCGCCGCTATGATCGCGATAACCGTGGGTGTCAAACCGCGTGGTGGAGACAGTGTAATCCACGTCTCCCGCTTGCGTACCGTCGCCGACTGCGCCGCTGGCTTTCAGGCCATAACGCCAGCTGCCATAGCTGCCGTAATAGCTGCTGGCTTCAATGGTGGTCGGTTGCTGGCCGGTGTCGGTCGTGACGTTCATCACCCCGCCGGATGAGTTACCGTACAGCGCGGAGAATGGGCCGCGCAGCACTTCGATATTTTCGACGCTGCTGATGTCGATGTTTGAGGTCTGACCCTGGCCGTCCGGCATCGTGGAGGGAATACCGTCCACATACAGACGAATGCCGCGTACGCCGAAGGTCGAGCGGGAACCGAACCCGCGGATAGACAGCTGTAAATCTTGGGCAAAGTTCTGACGATTCTGTACCTGCAGGCCGGGCACCGCACCGAGGGATTCAGACAGATTCACGCGCGGCGTAGCGTGGCGCATATCGTCACCATTCACCACGCTCACGGCGGCGGGTGTATCGAGTTCAGAGACGATTTGTGGGCTGGCAGAGACAACCATGGTCTGTTCATCGGCGGCGAATGCGTCAGGCAGTGGAAGAAGCGGCAAAAGTAATGCCGGGAGCGCGGCCCTGCGGACAGTAATGATTTTCATGCAATTCTCGTGATAATGAACCAAATGGAACAACTGCGAATATGTTAATGCTTTTGTAAATTATTTGAAAATCATAACGGCACTTAACGTTAAACGAAGGTTTAACAATGGCACATTTCCAGCGAAACAGCGGAATTATCACTGCCCTTTCAGTGCAATAATGATTACTATTCTCAACAACTAACGTAGCGCACAGACGCTACGAGCAGGAAGCATGTCGGGCAATACACATTTTTGTCTTTAAAAAAGGGAGTCGTCATGTCTTTACGTCATATGTCCATGCCGCGTTTACGCCGTTCACTGCTGTTATCATCACTGCTGCTCGCGGGCTCATTCAGCGTCCATGCGGCGGATGAAATGCTGCGCAAAGCCGTCGGCAAAGGGGCTTACGAAATGGCGCTCAGTGAGCAGGGAAATGCGCTGTGGGTAGCCACTTCACAGAGTCGTAAAACCGACAAGGGCGGGGTGATCTACCGTCTCGACCCGGTAACGCTAGAGGCAACTCAGCTTATTCACAGCGATTTAAAACCGTTCGGCGCGACGATCGATAACCAGACGCAGACCCTGTGGTTTGGCAATACCACCAATGGCACCATTACCGCCATTGATGGCAAAACCGGTGACGTGAAAGGGCGCGTAGTGCTCGATTCGCGCCAGCGCAGCGAAACCGTTAAACCGTTACAGCCACGCGAGCTGGCGTCTAACGACAAAACCAACACCGTGTACGTGACCGGCGTCGGCAAAGAAAGCGTGGTATGGGTGATTGATGGCGCAACGCTGAAGCTGAAAGCGACCATTAGCGGAACAGGTAATCGTAGCACTGCTCTGGCGCTGGATAACGATGCGCAGCGTCTGTATACCGTGAGCGCTGACGGCGAGCTGATCACCATCAACACCGCCAGTAACAGCATTCTGACGCGTCAGAAACTGGTGGATGACGGCAAAGAACACGCCTTCCTGAATATCGCGCTGGATACCGCGAATCACCGCGCCTGGATCACCGATTTCAAACAGCCGGCGCTGTTGGTGGTGGACTACCGGGACGGCAAAGTGCTGAACAAAATTGCGGTGCCAGAATCGCTGGCCGTGAAGTTCAACCCGGCGCGCAATGAAGTTTATGTGACTCACCGCAAAGCCGGGAAAGTCAGTGTGATTGACGCGAAAACCAATAAAGTGGTGAAAACCTTCGATACCCCAACGTACCCTAATAGTCTGGCGCTTTCCGCCGATGGCAAAACGCTGTACGTGAGTGTTAAGCAGGAATCCACTCGCGAGAAAGAAGCCACGCAGCCGGATGATGTGATTCGGATTACGCTGTAATCCACAAAAAAAGCCGCTCAGTTGAGCGGCTTTTCGCAGGCCCGGCACGCTTTCGCCGCCGCTTATGCTGACCGGGTCAGCAACTACTTCACATCGTCCGGATGAACCGGCGCGGTACTGTGAATTTCATTCACGCGTTTACGCACGCCAAACCAGCCCGCGACCAGTAGCACGGCCAGCAGCGGAATCGAGCCGATGGTGTAGGTGCCGTTCGGGTAATCGAAGGCCATCAGCACCAGCACGCTGAACAAGAACAGCAGCGTCAGCCAGGAGGTAAACGGCGCACCCGGCAGCTTGAAGCTGACGTCAGCGCATTTCCCTTCCTTGATGAACTTACGCAGGCGCATCTGGCATACCACGATAAATGCCCAGGAAGCGATGATGCCGATAGACGCGATGTTCAGGACAATCTCAAACACCTGTGAAGGTACCAGATAGTTCAGGAACACACCAAAGACATAGACCACCAGCGTCGCAAGGATCCCGGCGTAAGGCACCTGTTGTTTGCTCATTTTTGACATGAACTTCGGCGCGGAACCGCCCATCGACATAGAGCGCAGAATACGGCCCGTCGAGTACAATCCGGAGTTCAGGCTGGAGAGGGCTGCGGTCAGCACCACCATATTCATCACGTCGCCAATATAGGGCACGCCGAGCTTCGAGAAGAAGGTCACGAACGGACTTTGTCCAGCCTGATAGGCATTCCATGGCAGCAGCAGAACCAGCAATACAACAGAGCCGACGTAGAACAGACCTATACGCCAGATAACGCTGTTAATCGCTTTCGGTACCATGGTCTGCGGATCTTTACATTCCCCCGCAGCAGTCCCGACCAGTTCAATAGAGGCGAAAGCAAACACCACACCCTGAATCAGCACCAGCGCAGGCAGCAGGCCATGCGGGAATAAACCGCCATTATCGGTGATTAAATGGAAGCCGGTGGTGCCGCCGTCAAGCGGCTTGCCAGTGCCGAGGAAAATAGTCCCGACTATGAGGAATGCGACGATCGCCAGCACTTTCACCAGTGCGAACCAGAACTCCATCTCGGCGAACCACTTCACGCCAATCATGTTCATGGTGCCGACAATCGCCAGCGCACCGAGCGCAAAGACCCACTGCGGTACGTCGCCAAAGGCGCCCCAATAGTGCATGTACAGTGCGACGGCGGTGATATCGACTATCCCGGTCATCGCCCAGTTAACGAAATACATCCAGCCCGCCACGTAGGCGGCTTTTTCGCCGAGGAATTCACGTGCGTAGGACACGAAGCTGCCGCTGGACGGACGGTGAAGGACCAGTTCGCCGAGGGCTCGAAGAATAAAGAAGGAGAAAATACCGCATACCAGATAGACGATGGCGAGGGAGGGGCCAGCCATCTGTAAGCGTGCACCGGCGCCCAAAAACAGACCGGTACCGATTGCGCCGCCAATGGCGATCATTTGAACCTGACGGTTGCCTATTGCTTTGTGATAACCCGCTTCATGCGAGTTCAGCCAGCGGCGTTTAGCTGCGTGATGCTCCGCCGCGCTGTTGTTTTGTGTGGTCATTGTAGTATCCCATTTACCTGTCTTTACCCCAATCAGGGTCCAAAAAGTACCGCCGCGTTTAAACGATTGCGTGGCAGCACACAATTCTGCCTTTCTCAACATTCTGACGCAGAGATAAGGCAAAACATGGCGCAGCATCGTACCTGCAAATGGTAAGCGACGCAAAACTTACCCGCCGATCCAGTGACGGATGTCGTAACATTTCGTGTGGTCAGATCTGCTGTTTAATTGGAAACTAATAGCATAACTAATCGGGATAGATTCCAGTAAGTTACGCCAGACGTAGCGCATCAATCAGTAACGCAAATGCCGCGGTGTGCTGGCGTCTTCCTGGGTAGTAGAGGTAATAGCCGGGGAATGGCGGGCACCACTCTTCGAGTACTCTCACCAGTTTTCCTGATGTAACTGCGTCGATAATGGTGTCTTCCGGAAGGTAGGCAAATCCGAGTCCGGCCAGCGCGGCGCCGATGCGCTGCGGCAGGGTATTGAGCGTCACTTGTCCCTCGACCCGCACCCGTAAAATCTGCTCGCCCTGTTCAAACTCCCAGGCATACAGACCGCCGCGCGTCGGCAGACGCATGTTAATGCAGCGGTGCTCCTCCAGCTCGCGCGGGGAGAGCGGGGTCCCAAACTGTGCGACATAATCGGGCGACGCCACCACCGCCATGCGCATCTCCGGACCGATTTTCACGGCTATCATGTCTTTCGCCACTTGCTCGCCCAAGCGAATGCCCGCATCGAAACGTCCGTCGACGATGTCCGTCAGACCGTTCTCAACCGTGACTTCAATATTAATATCAGGATAACGCTGCATAAACGGTACCAGAGCAGGCCACAACAGCGAGTTCATCGCGTGCTCCGCAGCGGTCAGACGAATATTTCCGGTCGGTTTATCACGCAGTTCGTGCAGCGTGAACAGCTCTTCTTCGATTTGCTGGAGCTGTGGGCCGAGGCGCGTCAGCAGTTTTTCACCGGCTTCAGTCGGCGCGACGCTTCGGGTGGTGCGGGTCAACAGGCGAACGTCGAGACGCGCTTCGAGATTACGCATTGCGTGACTGAGCGCTGATTGCGATACGCCAAGCTGCGCCGCCGCCCGGGTAAAACTGCGCTCACGTGCCACGACCATAAAGGAGAGCAGGTCGTGAATGTTCTCTTTCAGCATCGTTTACCTCATTCATGAATTACATTCATAGTTCCATTCTGATTATGCAGTCTAATCCTCAGAGGCGATCCGCGCTACGCTAAATACATCAACCAGGAGGAAGTATGAAAATTATTCGTAGTGGTTCACTGCCGTCCGTTACTGGACCCGATCAATGGTTTACCGGCAAGGTCAGAATTGATGCACCGTTTCAGGCAACAGAACCGGCAAAAGTCGGTGGGGCAACGGTAACGTTTGAACCGGGCGCACGTACCGCATGGCACACGCATCCGTTGGGGCAGACACTGATTGTGACGCAGGGTCGCGGCTGGTTGCAGGAAGAAGGGAAAGAAGCGCAGGCGCTGAATCAGGGCGATATCGCGTGGATCCCGCCAGGTATCAAACACTGGCACGGTGCAAGTTCAGAAACGGCGATGACGCATATCGCCATTGCTGAATCCGAGAATGGCTCGCCCGTGACTTGGCTTGATAAAGTTTCGGACGAAGAATACGCCGGACGCTAATTAGCGAAGTATTTCATTACCGTTGATGCAGGCCTGGAGAGTAAATTCAGGCCTGCATTCGCTTTTTTATTGCTCGGAGGGAGTAAGCTTAATACTCAAAAATAACGATTCCAGCCTAAGGAAAGCGCGAGCAATGACGTTAAAAATCAGTGTGCTACTAGCGAATGCTGTGGCAAGTCAGAGCGTTTCTCCGTCAGCAAAATCCCGATAAAATAATGGGCTGCCATTGTACCGGCGCGTGGGGCCGATTGTGGTTGCCAGAGGTCATCACGCCAGCCGCAGGGGATACGTTCGTATTCGAATAAATACCAGGCGAGCGCTTCGTTTCATTTTTGGGCAATAAAAACGGGGGGAAGGTGAGGATTAACGTGGTTGGCACCAGTGGTGTGGGAAAATCTACGCTCGCTCGCCGTCTGGCAATGCACTTAAATGTACCCTATATCGAAATGGATACACTCTACTGGCGTCCACAGTGGCAGGGCACACCGGATCATGAACTGTTCGCCAGACTGGCTGACGTGTTGGCGGCCAGTGAAAGCTGGGTGCTCGATGGCAATTATAACCGTACACGTCCGGTGAAATGGCGCAATGTGGAAATGATCGTGTGGGTGGATTATGGCTTCTGGCGCACGCTACGTCAGGCTGTTGGTCGGGCACTGTCGCGAGCGTGGACGAAACAGGAACTGTGGCCGGGCACTGGAAATCACGAAAGTTTTCGACTCTCTTTTTTAAGTCGAGACTCGATTATTTTATGGACGCTAAAAACCTGGCATAAAAATCGTCAGCGTTATTTGGCCGATATGCACGACCCACAATTTGCCGGGCTGACCTTCGTCAGGCTGCGAAATCAGGCCGATACTGATGCTCTTATTGCAAAATTGACGGTAAGCGCTAACAACTGATATCTAATTTTGTGCAGAGCAAATGTAAATAAATTGTTTCTCACGCGGCCCAAGCCCTTCTAATAATGCAGACATGTTCCTCATCAAGAGCCTGCGACATGTCTTATCGAATCAGCATCCTGGATAAAAGCCCACTGGCAGATGGCGAGACCGCATCTCAGGCACTGGCACGCACGTTAACACTGGCGCAACAGGCTGACGCCTGGGGCTATCACCGTTTATGGATTGCCGAGCATCACAACACGCTACAGCTGGCGAGCCCTTCTCCGGAAGTGGTGATTGGCTGGCTATTGGGGCAAACGCAACGTATTCGCATCGGGTCCGGCGGCGTGATGCTCCAACACTACAGCCCATACAAAGTGGCGGAAAACTTCAATCTGCTGGCGTCGCTAGCCCCGGGGCGCGTTGATTTGGGCGTCGGCAAAGCGCCGGGCGGTTTACCGCATTCCACTCTCGCGTTGCAGCATGGCGTAGATCCGCAGCAGAAGGGGACGTTCGCCGATCAGCTCGCGCAACTGGACAACTGGTTATCGCTGACGCGAGCGGAAAGCGCCGATGCGGTGCTGGCGACACCTGTTCCACCGCAGCGCCCGGACGGTTTTCTGCTGGGGGCTAGCCTCGAAAGTGCCGAGCTGGCCGCCCAACTCGACTGGAATTTTGTTTTTGCGGCGCACCTCAACGGTGACAAAAATTTACTGCGTGATGTTCTGACTCGCTGGCGCGACCGCAGCTTGCGGGATGCGATAGTCGCAGTCCAGGTGATTGTCGCGGCGGATGCGTCACAAGCCGTGAAGCTTGCCGCACAGGTGGAGGTCTGGGGCGTGCGGCTCGAAAACGGCCAGCGCGTGTCGGTGGCCAGCCAGCAACAAGCCGACGCTTTTGCGCATCAGGCGGGCAGCCCGGCGGTGGAAATTGTGCGCCGAGAATCGGCCGTTATTGCGGGCACTGCGCGCCAGGTTCATAACCAACTTGATACGCTGCATCACACCTTTGGTATCGATGAATTCATTATCGACACCCCGGTGGCTGAAGGTGCGGCCCGTCTGGCGTCGTTGCGCCTGCTGGCCGAAGAACTTAACCGCGCGGAGGTGCTGTCATGAGCTTAGAACAACAGCTGATTACCTGGCGGCGCGAGCTGCACCAGTTCCCGGAGCTTTCTTTACAGGAGGTGACGACCACCGCGCGCATTCGCGACTGGCTGCAAAGCGCCGGGTTGTCGATTTTGCCCTATGCGTTGAAAACCGGCCTGGTGGTTGAGATTGGTCAGGGCGAAAAAGTGATAGCGCTGCGCGCAGATATCGATGCTCTGCCGATTGACGAGGCCGCAGACGTAGCGTTCCGTTCGCAAAATGCAGGCGTCATGCACGCCTGCGGCCATGATATTCACACCAGCGTGATGCTTGGCGCGGCGCTGCTGCTCAAAGCCCGCGAAGCACAGTTACCGGGGCGAATCCGTATTCTGTTTCAACCTGCCGAAGAGAATTTTGGCGGCGCAAAAACGCTGATCCGCGCCGGCGCGCTGGAAGGTGTTTCCGCCATTTTCGGTATGCATAACGAACCAGGGCTGCCGGTGGGCGCCTTTGCCACTCGCGGCGGGGCGTTCTACGCCAACGTAGATCGTTTCGTGGTGCGGGTGCACGGAAAGGGCGCCCACGCAGCCCGTCCTCATGAAGGACAAGATGCGATCCTGCTCGCCAGCCAGTTGGTGAGCGCTCTGCAAAGTGTCGCCAGTCGCGAAGTAAACACCCTGGATTCGATGGTGCTGAGCGTGACGCGCATTCAGGGCGGCAATACCTGGAACGTCCTGCCAGAAAACGTCGAACTGGAAGGTACGCTGCGCACCCATCGAACCGACGTTCAGCAGCAGGTTAAAGCCCGAGTAAGCGAAATCGCCGCCGGGTTTGCTGGCGCGTTCCGATCGCAAATTGACGTTATCTGGCACGCGGGGCCAACCGCACTGGTGAATACTGCCAAATGGGCAGAATTCGCCACCATCGTGGCCGACGAGGTGGGTTATCACACCACGACCGCAGATTTACACATGGGCGGTGAAGATTTTGCCGTGTATTTGCAGCAGACGCCTGGCGCCTTCGTGAGTATCGGCAGCGCCAGTGAATTTGGCCTGCACCATCCGGCGTTTAATCCGGATGAAAAACTCATCGCTCCGGCGGCGCAGTATTTTGCAACGCTGGCAGAAAAAGCCTTACAGCACCTTTAATTTTATTCTTAATTTTTATTACCGGCAGGGTAAGGGGTCATTATGTCAACAGCACGGCAATTACGGCTTGGTACGATATTACATGGTGCATCTGGCAATATGTCTGCCTGGCGTCATTCGGCGGCGCAGGCCGACGCCAGTATTAATTTTGATTTTGTGAAACAGACGGCGTTAAAAGCGGAGCAAGGCAAGCTGGACTTTATTTTTGTTGCCGACGGTCTGTATATCAATGAAAAGTCGATCCCTCATTTTTTAAATCGCTTTGAACCGCTGACCGTCTTATCGGCGCTGGCGAGCGTGACGCAGCATCTCGGTCTGGTCGGCACGCTGTCGACATCTTATAGCGAACCGTTTAGCACCGCCCGCCAGTTCGCGAGCCTCGACCATTTGAGCAATGGCCGCGCGGGCTGGAACGTGGTGACGTCGCCCCTGGAAGGGTCGGCGAAGAACTTTTCCCGCGCACAGCATCCCGAACACGCGCTTCGCTATCGCATCGCTGATGAATATTTGCAGGTGGTAAAAGGGCTGTGGGATTCCTGGGAGGACGATGCGTTTGTGCGTAACAAGGCCAGCGGGCAGTTCTTCGATGCATCAAAACTACACACCCTCGATCATCACGGTGATTTTTTCCAGGTTACCGGACCGCTGAATATTGGCCGCACGCCCCAGGGCAGGCCGATTATATTTCAGGCCGGATCGTCGGATGACGGCAAAAAATTAGCCGCCACGTATGCCGACGCTATTTTCACCCATCATGAATCCCTGGCAGAAGCGCAGGATTTTTATCGCGATGTGAAAAACCAGCTCGAAACTCATGGCCGTCGTGCAGATGAGTTGCATATTTTCCAGGGCGTGAGTGTGATTGTCGGGGATGACACCAATGATGTGGAACAGCAATATCAGACTACCGCCGCACTGGTGACAGAGGAAGACGCGCTGAATTATCTGGGGCGTTATTTCGAACATCACGATTTCAGCCAGTATCCGCTGGATGAACCTTTCCCTGAACTGGGCGACCTCGGGCAGAACAGTTTCCGCAGCACCACGGATGAAATCAAACGCAATGCCCGTGTGCGCGGGTTAACTCTGCGCCAGGTGGCGCTGGAAGCCGCCAGCCCACGCCCTCGATTTTCCGGCACGCCGGAGGAGGTTGCCGACGGTTTACAGCTGTGGTTCGACAGCCACGCAGCGGACGGGTTCATCATCCAGGGCGGCACGCCGGACACCTTCCCGCGCTTTGTCGACCGGGTTGTGCCGTTGCTGCAGGCGCGTGGCCTGTTCCGTCAGGATTATCCTGGCACGACGCTTCGTGAAAGCCTCGGGCTGACGCTGCCCGTCAATCAGTTCACAAAACAATAAGAGAGACTGCACCATGCAAAAATCATCGCTACTGCTGGCAATCGCGCTGGCATTTTCCGGGCTGGCGCAGGCCAGCGACGTCACCGTTAACGGTACAGGCGTGAGCGTCGAGGCCAATAAAACGCCGGTGAATACCGATAAAAATCCGTCGGCGATAGCTCAACTACCTGCGGGCTTTAAACCGGCGGTGCCGGGCAAATTCACCGTTGCCGTGGCGGGCCTGAATCAGCCGCCGCTGACCGTATTTTCCGATGACAACAAAACCCTGCTCGGTAGCGAAGTGGATATCGCCCGTCTGGTTGCCGACAGTCTCGGGCTGCAGCTCAACGTGGTAGTGACCTCTTGGGAAGACTGGCCACTCGGCGTGGCCTCCGGCAAATATGATGCCGCAGTCAGCAATATTACGGTGACCAAAGAGCGCAAAGAGAAGTTTGATTTCGCCACCTACCGCAAGGATTCGCTGGGGTTCTACGTCAAATCGGGCAGTTCAATTGGCAAGGTTGAGAAAGCGGAAGATATTGCCGGATTGCGGATTATCGTCGGTTCCGGTACCAACCAGGAAGCCATTCTACTGGCGTGGAACGCGGAAAACGTCAAAAAGGGCTTAAAACCATTTATCCCGGTCTATACCAAAGATGATGCAGCGCAAACCCTGGCGCTACAGTCCGGACGCGCCGATGCCTATTTTGGTCCGAACGTGATTGGTGCGTGGAAAGCGGCATTGAACGGCAAAACGCAGCTGGTCGGCAGCGTCGACGGCGGCTGGCCAAAGGCCGCACACATTGCCGTGACGCTGAAAAAAGGCAGCGGTTTAGCCGAACCGGTGCAAACGGCGCTGAACGGCGTTATTCAGAAAGGGGACTATGACAAAGTGCTGAACCGCTGGGGCGAAGGCGTGGAACGCATTCCGCATTCTGAACTCAACCCTGCCGGACTCGGCGACTGAGGAATTTAACCATGACTGAACGCTTTCGTGATGTTTCCCCGGAAGATGCCGAGCTTGAGCCGATTTTAGACGGTCTGTTTGCCGAATATGCCGCGCGTTACGGCGACTACTTTTCACGTGATGCGGAAGTGGAACAGACCGAGTGGTATCTCGCCCCGCAGGGGCTGTTTATCGTGCTGGAGCGCGACGGCGCGATCATCGCCACCGGGGCATACAAACCCTATGACGAGCAGACCGCGGAAATTAAACGCATCTGGACCGACAAAACGCTACGCCAGCAGGGACTCGCCGGACGGGTGGTGGCCGAACTTGAACGTCGGGCACGGCTCGCGGGCTATGTGCAGATATACCTGACCACCGGTTTCCGCCAGCCGGAAGCAGTGCGTTTGTATCTCAGCCAGGGCTATCAGCCGCAGTTCGATCTCGATCGCAACCCGGAAGAGTACAGTCGTCCGCCGTTTGACGGTCGGCTGCGTTTCACCAAAGCGCTGGCGCAGCCGGTGCTCAGCAAAAGTGCCTGAGGAGTGACGATGAAGAGCAACGAATCCATCAAAGTGGTGCCCGCGCGATACCCGCTGCGTATCGTCGGGGCCGGCGTGGCGCTGCTGGTGCTGGCGATTGTGGTGCAGTCGGTGGCCTTTAATCCGCGCTGGGAATGGGCCGTGTTTGCCCGCTGGTTCTTTGACCCGGTGATACTGGAAGGGCTTGGGCAAACGCTGCTGTTAACGTTGCTCGGCACGGTTCTGAGTGTGATTTTTGGTGGCCTGCTGGCGCTCTGCCGGCTGTCATCCTCCTGGTTGCTCAGTAGCCTGGCGTGGGCGTACATCTGGCTGTTCCGCTCGTTGCCGCTAATCGTGGTATTGATCGTGCTGTACAACTTTTCGTATCTGTACGACACGCTGTCGGTAGGCATTCCGTTTACCGGGATTACGTGGGCCAGTTACCAGACTATTAACGTGCTTGGCCAGTTTTCAACGGCGGTAGTGGGTCTGACGCTGGTGCAAAGCGCCTACACGGCAGAAATTATTCGCGGCGGTTTTCTTGGCGTCGACCACGGGCAATATGAAGCCGCGTCGGCACTCGGTTTACCCACCTGGCGACGTACGCTGCGCATCATTTTACCGCAGGCGCTACGCACCATTTTACCGTCCGGTTTTAACGAAATTATCAGCCTCGCAAAGGGCACCTCGATGGTGTACGTGCTGGCAATGCCGGAGCTGTTTTACACCATCCAGATGATCTACAACCGCACGCAGGAAGTCATTCCACTGCTGATGGTTGGCGCAGTCTGGTATCTGGTGATCACCAGTTTCCTCTCAGTCATTCAGTATTGGGTTGAACGGGCGCTGGCGAAGAGCGAACGCCGTTCCGCCGTGAACAGCAACCGCAGCCACGTCGCGGTGTCTACCACCACACCAACCCCGGAGGCGGCCCATGCTCAACTCTCCTGAAGGTCATATTTCGATTACCGGCGTCAGTAAATTTTTCGGTCGCCATAAAGCGCTGGATAATGTGTCGCTGGAGATCCCGCCCGGAACGGTGACGGTGATTTTAGGCCCGTCAGGATCGGGAAAATCGACGCTGCTGCGCACGATTAATCATCTGGAGCGCGTCGATGAAGGGTTTATCCAGATTGATGGGGACTACATTGGCTATCGCCGTCAGGGCGAGAAGCTGTACGAACTCAAGGAAAAAGAGATCCTACGCCAGCGCGTGAACGTCGGTTACGTGTTCCAGAATTTCAATTTGTTCCCGCACATGACGGTGCTGGAAAACCTGATTGAAGCGCCGGTGGCGCATCGCCAACTGAACCGCAAGCAGGCCACGGAACGCGCTTATGCATTGCTTGACGTAGTCGGCCTGCGCAATAAGGCCGATGCCTGGTCGCGTCATTTGTCGGGTGGGCAACAGCAGCGCATTGCTATCGCACGGGCGCTGGCGCTCAACCCGCGGGTGATGCTCTTTGATGAACCAACGTCGGCCCTCGACCCTGAACTGGTGGGTGAAGTGCTGGACGTTATCAAAAAGCTGGCGCGGTCGGGCACTACCCTGGTGGTGGTCACCCATGAGATTGGTTTTGCGCGTGAAGTGGCAGACCAGGTGGTGTTTATGGTCGACGGTAAAATCGTCGAGCAGGGCGAAAGCGATGCGGTGTTGAATCGACCGCAGCACCCGCGTACCCGACAATTTTTATCAAAGGTATTGTCATGAATAAATGGATGTTACTGGGTGGGTTGCTGTGTGCCACCTCGGCGATGGCAGAAGGGCGCATTGACCTGAAGGCTAATGAGCAGCCGCTGCCGGTAGTACGCGATGAGGCGGCGATCGCAAAGATCCCCGCCAGCTATAAGTTTGTCGAACCGGGCACGCTGACGGTGGCGATCTCTGCGCTAAATTCACCGCCGCTGGCGCTACTGGCTAGCGATAACCGCACCAGGATTGGCAGCGATCCGGATATCGCCCGACTGCTGGCGGGTAGCCTTGGCCTAAAGCTGAAACTGGTGCCGACGGCGTGGGAAGACTGGCCGCTGGGCATTACTTCCGGGCGCTATGACGTGGCGCTGGTGAACATTGCGGTCACTGAACAGCGCAAAGAGAAGTTTGATTTTGCGACTTATCGCGTCGATTCGCTGGCGTTTTCGGTGAAAACGGGCAGCCCGATAACGACGGTTAAGGGGCCGGCCGATCTCTCCGGTAAGAAGGTGATTGTCGGTTCTGGTACGAATCAGGAACGCATTTTACTCGGCTGGAATGCAGAGAACGAAAAGGCAGGCCGTACGCCTGCGCTGCCGGTGTATCTGACCGACGACGCTTCCGCCAATCTCTACATTCAGTCCGGACGCGCCGACGTGTTCTTCGGCCCGCAGTCCGTTTCGGCGTATAAAGCGGCGTTGAGCGGAAAAACGAGCGTCGTGGGTCTGGGACCGAAAAAAGCCTATGTTGCGACCACCACCAAAAAGGGCAATCAGCTGGTATATGCCCTGCAAGCGGCGCTGAACGGCAGCATTGAACGCGGTGAGGTGCAACGCATTCTGGTGCGTTGGGGAGAAGGTGACGAAGGTGTAGCGCAGTCCGATGTTAACCCGCCGGGGATCACCTATCCATGATTGGCTTTCACCGGCGAACAAGCGTAAACGCTATGATGTAATAACGAGGCTGAGTAACAATACCATCAATAGTCCGACGAGCGAGCTTATCAGTTCAAGCAGCCCCCATGTTTTGAAGGTATCTTTCATGGATATACCAAAGGTCTCTTTGAATAATAAGAAACCGCCATCGTACATTAGCGTTATCGTATTACTGCCACAGGCGACGGCCAGGCACATTAACGCTGGATTCAGATGAAATGCATTAACCATTGGCGCGACAATACCGGCTGAGGTGATAGCAGCGACAGCACCCTGGCCGGTGAGAATGCGAATAATAGCCGTGATTATCCAGGCCACAATAAATGGAGAGAGTGAGACGTTGCTCATAATACTGACAATATGGTCACCAACACCGGAGACGATAATCACCTGCTTCAGGATCCCACCTGCACTGATAACAAACAGCACGTTGGCAATTTTAGCAATGGAATCACTCACGCAATGCGTAATATTCTCGGTGGACATTCCCCGTTTTTTACCCAAAAACCAAATGGCAGCCATTGTTGCCAGCAACATACTGATTTCTGCGCTGCCTAAAAACGTGCAGAGTTTTGCCAGGCCGCTATCGACGCCCATAAATCCTTTTACCACCGATGCCACCACCATAAGCACGGCCGGAATCAGAGGTATTAGCATGCTGATACCAAAAGAAGGAATATCGTCTGATGACTTCTCTTCTACCGGTTTGATCATAGAGTTCAGAGGGATTGATTTAATGCTGGGTAAAAATTTAGGCAGTAAAATACCGGTGCAAAAAAGAGCAGGGATAATGACAATGATTCCGTACATATACACCTGTACAATATCGGCATTAAACGCACTGATGAGTGCTACCGGGCCAGGCTGCGGTGGAAAAAGACTATGTCCCAGCGTGGCGCCTACCACCGTAGGCACAACCAGCTTCATGTAGGGAATGTTCGCCTTTTTGGCAATATTTAACACCAGCGGCATGGCTATCAAAAATGCCACTTCATAAAACATCGCAATCCCAAAAATGACGCCAACAAACATCAATCCAGTTGACAAGAAACGCGTGCCGCAGCGCTTAATGACTGTGTCGGCAATTTGCTGACTGGCACCTGATTCGGTCATGAATCGGCCAATGATGGCCCCAAATATAATAATAAGTGCCAGATGCCCTAAAATACTGCCGAGGCCATCCTGAATAACCGGCACAATTTCATCGACAGGAATGCCTTCCATAATAGCGACAAATATGCCCGCAATCAGCAATGCAAATATATTGTGGAATTTATATTTTAGATTCATTATGACGAGCAGGGCGATACCAACCAGAACCCAAAACAGAGCCAGTAAGGGGGACATATGTTTACCTGTATTCAACACATTGAATAAATGCCGGCAGGGTCGCCGGCCTGGATGCTAATGTTGTTTTTCGAGTGCTTCCCACAGACCAAGGAGATAGGTTACCCCTAATGCCCGGTCGTATAGACCATATCCGGGACGGCCAGTTTCGCCCCAAATAAAACGTCCGTGGTCAGGGCGGATATAGCCATCAAAACCATTGTCATGCAACGATTTCATTACTTTGAACATATCCAGTGAACCGTATTGTGATACGTGCGCCGATTCATAAAAATCTTTATCTTTAATGATTTTGATATTTCGTACGTGGGCAAAATGAATACGCTTCCGTTGAGTAAACTCAGCCAGTATGTCGTAAACATTATTATCAGGATCTTCGGCAATTGAACCGGTGCATAACGTGATTCCATTTGCTTCTGAATCAACTGCATTACACAGCCAATCAAGGTCGTTTCGATTTTTCACTACCCGCGGCAGTCCGAAGATGGAATAGGGAGGATCGTCGGGATGAATCGCCATTTTAATCCCGACCTCTTCACATACCGGGATGATGGCTTTCAGGAAATAGACAAGATTTTCACGTAATTTGTCGTCATCAACATCTTTGTATTTCGCAAACAGCTCTTGTACTTTAGCCAAACGTTCTGGCTCCCAACCGGGCAGGGCGAAACCGTTTGAATTATCGAGAACATCCTTAACAACATCTTCCAGACTTTTGTCGATGCCTTTCTTTTCAAAGGCCATCGTCAGCGAGCCATCCGGCAAGACATAGTTCATATCCGTCTTCATCCAGTCAAAGACCGGCATGAAGTTGTAGCAGATGATTTTAATGCCGATCTCAGCCAGATTGCGGATAGTCGTTTTATAATTCTCAATATACTGGTCGCGCCCCGGGCTGCCGATTTTAATCTCATCGTGAATATTCACACTTTCAATAACTTCCAGCTTCAGACCCGCTTCGCGTGCTTGAGCGGCAAGCGCCAGAATTTTATCTTTTGGCCAGACTTCGCCCACGGGAACATCGTACAACGCCCCTACAATGCCTTCCACGCCAGGCACCTGTCGTATGTGTTCCAGGGAAATCTTATCTTCTGCTGGTCCAAACCAGCGCATTGTCATTTGCATACTCATTACACCTTTAGCGGAAAGTCTAACTACCATACTAGTATCTTTGATGGGGACTGTTAAGAGTGATTTTTCCGACATCAATCACAAAATAGACCGATAAAGGTGGGTAAGTTGCAATCGACAAGTCCCAAACCCCTGTGCAGGAATCTGGTCCATACTTTTGTTTCTGCATTAGTGGAGGCAAACATATGCTAACGCTCTATGGCGTGCCGGGCTGGGGTTCGGCAATCAGCGAAGTGATGTTGACGATGGCTGAGATGCCATACCATTTTGTCGACGTGAATGGCTTCGATAATCCCGGCCCGCAGCATGACGTGCTGGCCCTGATTAACCCGCTGTGTCAGGTGCCGACCCTGCGGCTGGATGATGGCAGTACCCTGACTGAATCTGCGGCTATCGCGCTAATGATCCTCGACCATCGCCCCGATTTAGCCCCACCGATTGGCTCACCGCAGCGCACGCTGTTTCAGCGGCTGCTGGTGTGGCTGGTGGCGAACGTCTATCCGACGTTTACCTATGCCGATTACCCTGAACGCTTTGCGCCTGACGCCCCGGAGCAGTTGCAAAACAGCTGTATTGCTTACAGAAAAACGCTGTATCAATGGCTGGATGGTCAACTGGTGGGGCCGTACGCTATGGGTGACAACGTCACGTTACTCGATGCCTACATTGTAGTAATACGAAGCTGGGGCCCGCGTGCAGCGTGGTTTACCGAAAACTGTCCACGCCTGAGCGCCATTGCAGACCACATTGAAAAGCGTGAAGAACTGCGCCACGTCCTGCGTGAAAACGGAATCTTTAACTGCACAAAACGCTAATTAGGTCGCTGAGAAGATGATAGTTTTAGGGAACACAATAAGGAGGCCACCATGCCGCATGTAGACATTAAATGTTTTCCCCGCGATCTGAACGACGAACAAAAAGACGCACTGGCGGCAGATATTGCCGCCGCGATTACCCGTCATTTGGGCAGTAAAGATGGCGCTATCAGTGTGGCGCTGAACCAGGTGCAAGAGGCTGACTGGAAATCGCAGGTCTGGGACAAAGAGATTGGCCCGCAGCTCGACACGCTGCTGAAAAAGCCAGGCTACAGTTTGTAAGAAATAGCTCCGCGATGCGGATTGCTCCCTTGATGTTTTAAATCGCCCGATGGCGTTTTACTTGCCAGGCCTACGGTTCATGGTTTTGTAGGCCCGATAAGCGTCAGCGCCATCGGGCAAAATTTATCATCATCCACGTCCGTCCGCTCTTTGCTGGAGCCGTTTGACCGCCTCCGTTGCCTGAACGCCTAGCTCACGTAAATCCAAACCTGGAATCATGTCGTTTTCGACAATCACCTTTCCCTGACACAGTAGCGCTTTTAATGTTGCTCGCCCGCCGCAGGCCACCGGGCCGATCGCCATGTCGTGCAGACCGAAATAACGCGGGTCGTCGAGCTGATACAGCGCAATGTCGGCAGGCATGCCTGGACGTAATTCACCGGTTTCAAGGCCAAGCACCGACGCGCCGCCGGACGTTCCCCAGCGGATCACATCTTCTATCGTGGCCGCATCGCCGCCGCCTTCAAAGGTGCCGCCTTCGTAGCGCGGACGGGCGAGCATCCCTTTGCGGGCGCGCTGGAGCTGCCAGGCGGCGTGGGCTTCACTCTGCATATCGGCAGCTTCGTTGGAGGCCGCGCCGTCCACACCGATGGAAATTTTTACGCCAGCCTGTTCCAGGGCAACGATATCCGCGATGCCGCTCCCGAGGCGGGCATTACTTTGCGGGCAGTGAGCGATACCGCTGCCGCTGGCCCCGAGCAGGGCAATTTCTTCTGGTAGCAGTTTCACCAGATGGGCGAACCAGACATCATCTCCGATCCAGTCGTGTTCGGCGCAAAACTGCAGCGGCGTCATGCCGAATTTTGCCTGTGAAGCATCGAGGTAATCGACCGTTTCCGACAGATGGCTGTGCAAACGCAGCCCCAGCGTCCGTGCCAGCCGCGCGCTTTCCCGCAATTCTTGCGCAGTAGTCGAATGTAACGTGGTGGTGGGGGCCATCACTACGCGTCGCATCGCGTCGACCTGTGGCTGATGATATTGCCCGGCGAGGCGCTCGACGTCCTGCATCCAGTCGTCAAAACGCTCGGGTCGCAGCGCCGTCGGCAATGCGCTTTCCAGACCGCGAGTTTGCGTTGCGCCCCCGCGGCACAGCACGAACCGCACGCCTAACGCCTGCGCTTCTTCAAACAAAATGGCGGCCCCGTCGAACGGCATCCCCGGCCAGTACAGATAGTGATGATCGGCCACCGTTGTGCAGCCGGAGCGCACTAACTCTACCAGACCAATTCGCGCGGCAAGGCGAAACGTCTCTGCATCAAACGCGCCGCGAAAACGGTAGGGGGTCGAAGCCAGCCAGGCACTGAGGCTCTGGTTGATGCCTTGCGGTTCCCCCTTGAGCAGCGACTGGAACAAGTGATGATGCGTGTTCACCCAGCCCGGGTAGGCCACGCAGTCGCGGGCATCAATCACGCGCTCATCAGCGTTTGGCTTCAGCGTACCGACGGCGGTGATTCGCCCGTCGGCTACGCGAATATCGGTCGCAGAACTGCGCGGCATGTCGCGGTTCCCGGTCATGATGGCGGTACAGCCTTTTATCAGCAGCGTGCTCATAATTATCCTCAGGCCAGTTCACTGTCGTGCCAGCCACGCAGGCACACTCGGGTGATTAATGACATCAACGCCCACAGCGCGAGGCCAGTGCAGGTGATCAGGAACAGGGCGGCGAACATCAACGGTAAGTTGAGCTGAAAACCGGCCTGTAAAATCTGCCACGCCAGCCCGGCACCTGAGCCGCCCGTTCCGGCCACAAATTCCGCGACCACTGCGCCAATCAGCGCCAGCCCGCAGGAAATGCGTAATCCACTGAAGAAATAGGGCAACGCGTTCGGCACGCGCAGGCGCATCAGCACCTGCCAGCGACTGGCCTGGTTGATGTGAAACAGATTCAGAAGGCCTGGGCTTACGCTGCGCAGACCGAGAGTGGTGTTGGTCAGAACCGGGAATACCGCCACCAGCATCGCGCAGACCACCAGCGCCAGGGTGGTGTTGTGGATCCAGATAATCACCAATGGGGCGATCGCCACCACCGGCGTAACCTGAAACAGGATCGCCCAAGGCATCAGGCACGATTCAATCACTCGACTTTGCACACACAGAAATGCAATCAGCGTACCGATAATTACTGCCAGCAGAAACGCCAGCAGGGTGACTTTCAGCGTCACCAACAAGCTGGAAAACAGAGCGGAGTGCTGTTGATAGAGCGTAATGGCGATATCACTGGGTTTCGGTGCCAGATAAATAGGCACCGCAAACTGACGGAAACCTGTCTCCCAGATGGCGAGCAGAATAATCAGCACCAGCAGCGGCCATAGCGCACGCTGCACCTGCGGATATTGAATCAGGGGTTTAGTCATGGATGCCTCCGCTGGCCTGTTCGAGTAAATCGGAAAGTTGCGCCACCTGACGAATGAATGCCGGAGAGGTACGAAACGCGGCATCGCGAACGGTCGGACCGTCAATTTCGATGTCGGCAATAACCCGGCCCGGACGTGCGCCCATCACAATCACGCGTGATGAGAGCCATACCGCCTCATAAATACTGTGGGTGACAAACAGCACCGTCAGATTGCGACGGCTCCACAGTGCGCGGATATCGGCGTCGAGCTTATGGCGGGTAAATTCATCCAGCGCGCCGAAGGGCTCATCCATCAACAGCAGATCCGGGGCGATCACCAGTGCCCGGGCTAAAGCCACACGCATTTGCATCCCGCCGGAAAGCTCACGTGGGCGGGCGTGAAGGAAGTTCTCCAGCCCGACCGCCAGCAGCGCCTGCATCACCTGCGGTGTGCTTTCCTTTTTACCTATACCTCGCAGGCTTAGAGGCAAACGCACATTTTCCTCGATGGTCGCCCAGGGCATCAGCGTCGCTTCCTGAAACACCATCGCCATTTGGCACTGCTGCGCCAACGACGGCTGGCCGTTCCAGCGCAGCATTCCGGCGCTGGGCTGTTCCAGCCCGGCGAACATCTTCAGCAGCGTGCTCTTACCACAGCCCGACGGACCGAGCAGCGACACCAGTTCGCCACGACCAATATTCAGGTTTAGACGTTCAAGCGCGACGGTGCCGTTTGGCCACACTTTTTCCACTCCGCGCGCCATTAGAAAACGCGGCTCTTCATTTTGCGGTACCGCATTTGGCGGCTCAAAAGATAGAACATGCTGCATAACGCCTCCTTACATCGCGGCCTGCGGATAGAATTGCGTGGTGTACGCGGCTTTATAATCGGTGTCTTTATTTAGCAATCCGGCGCTGACCATAAAGTTGCGCGTTGCCTGCCAGCGTTTGTCGGTCATCACCCCGAGTAGGGTCATATTATTGAGCTGCGGGCCGCCGGAGCGCACTTCGACGTCGAGACCGTATTTTTTGTAGATCCCTGCCGCGACGGCCTGGTAATAGCCGCCTTGTTCCGCTTGAGCAACCCAGGTGGTCTGGAGGACCAGTTTATCGGCCGCGAAGGAGAGGGACGTTGCGCTGATAGTGGCGCACAGGGTAAGTAGACGAACGGACGACATTGACATATAAAGACCCCCAAATCAAAACGTTGTACACGGTCTGTCCGGGGGTAAGCGATGCTCACGACGCAATGCGCCGCCCCCTGACGAGGTACAGCCGAGGCTGTAGAGCAATGTCCCGCGTGGTAACACGCTGACCGCTTATACTCTGTTGGCTATCTAGCAAATGGCGTGCCATTCGCACTGATTGTTCGCAATCTATTGAATTAAATAATTATTTACCCTTTCCACTGAGAGGCCTCCTGAAATTGTTGTTTCACGCTGGCCAATATTGCACAACGATGAGGCAAAAAGTTTCACCGCTGCACATCGGGCGTGCATTCTGCGTTGGCGTGACTGTCTATCTCGCTGAAATAAAAGGCGTTCACAGCCTGGCACGGGCATTGCTTCAGTCAGCCTGAGTAGAAGCTGTCAGCCGGGAACTCAGCCGGTGGGTCATTGCTCAGTCGTCTTTACCGACGATGCCGAGACCTGTCGCTGGTTGAGAACCGCTCCACGGCAGGTCCTCCGTGACTTTCAGTTAACGAGGTTTCCCTATGAACAGCACATCGGCTTTCGCTATGCATGAACTCACCAAAGAATCCCTCATGGGCGCTCGCGGTCAGGAAACGAACCGTGAAGTGCGCATTATCGACTTGTCTGACTTTGATCAACGTAAGACTGAAATCGCCGAGGCGCTGTGGCAGGCATCGACCGAAATCGGCTTTTTTCAGGTCTCAGGCCATGGCATTCCGCTAGAAGATATCAACGCCGCGTTTAGCCGTGCAGCGCAATTTTTTGCGCTGCCTCAGGAAGAAAAAGTCTGCTATCCGCTCAACCGTAATGCAGGCTGGGAGTACCGGGCGCAGATCAGGCCATCCACAGGCAAACCCGATCAAAAAGAGTCTTATCAGGTGACGCGCCCGCGCATGTCAGGCCTGTGGCCAGACGATGAAACGCTGCCTGGTTTCCGCGAGGCGGTGCTGGCGTTTGAAAGTCAGTGCTGGGCTGTAGGCATGAAACTACTGTCCTGTTTCGCGCTGAAAATGGGCTTCCCGGAGGAATTTTTCAGCCAGGCGCATGACCCGTCAAAAGAGACGTATCAGAGCACGCTGAGAATGCTGCACTATTTCGCGCTGACCGGTGAAGCGGACGGCCCATGGCGTGCCGGCGCACATACCGATTTTGACTGCCTGACACTGCTGTTCCAGCAGGCGGGGCAAGGCGGCTTGCAGGTGTGCCCGGGAAAAGATATGGAAACGCAAAGCTGGACGTCTATCGAGCCGCTGGAAGGGCTGATTACCTGTAATATCGGCGATATGCTGATGCGCTGGAGCGATGACCAGCTGCCATCGAATTTCCATCGCGTACGCAGCCCGCTGCCGGGTGAATCGGTGGATGCGCGCTACAGCCTGGCATTTTTCTGTCAGGCCAATGAAGATGTGGTGATTGAAGGGCCAAACAAAAAGTACCCGCCAATCACCGCCCGGGACTATCTGGCGCAGCGCATCAGCGCCAATTTCTCCGGCAAATATTAATTATTCAGCCGCTTTAATCATCCGGCCGCTGGTGACAAAGGTACCAGCGCCGAGATGATGCAGCGTATTGCGGCGATCGCCGTTGAATTGCCAGCGTCCGGCTACGAACGCCTGTTCATCGGCAGCCGCCGCCACCACTTCGCCAAACAGCGTGTCGTATTTCTCCTGCGCTGCCGTCGCAGGCAGCAGCTTGCACTCCAACCATGCCAGGCATCTTTCTTCGACGAGGGGGAGGCCAAGCGCCGGGCCATACACCACTGGAATGCCGTAACAGTTGAATTTATCCTCATCGCGTCCACTGACGCTACCGACAGCGTAAGTCCAGTTCGCCGCATCCACGGCGGGAATGACGATGCCGAACTTTTCGCTGCGCTCAATAAGTTCGCGCGACCAGGCGCTTTTATCGACCACAATAGCGATGCGCGGCGGTTCAAACTCCACCGGCATCGACCACGCGGCGGCCATGATATTGCGCCGGTCAATGCTTTCATCGTAACTGGTGATAAGCACGGTTGGCCCATGATTGAGCAGGCGGCTGGCATGTTTTAATTCCACGGGACGAAAACGGCTCATAGCAATTCTCCTGGTTGTTTGCTGCATTTAAGCGTGTTCCAGCTGCGGAAAATAGCGGTCGCGCACAAACGGAAAAAATCATCGCACAAAAACGCCAGTCAGCTGAAAAAAATACGTTATAAACAGTTTATATCTCAAGCATGGAGGCCGTATGAGCCCATTTTTAACCGCGTATTTTGCCCGACTGAACTGGCATTCTCCTGTCGCTGTCGATATCGACACCTTGCGGGCGCTGCATTTGCGCCACAACTGCACCATTCCTTTTGAGAATCTGGACGTGCTGCTGCCACGCGAAATCCAGCTCGACGACCAGTCGCTTGAAGATAAGCTGATCCACGCCCGTCGCGGCGGTTATTGCTTTGAGCAAAACGGCCTGTTTGAACGCGTGCTGCGTGAAATTGGTTTTGATATACGCAGCGTTTTGGGGCGCGTAGTGTTGTCGAATCCGCCGCAAATGCCGCCACGGACTCATCGTTTGCTGGTGATTGATTTAGCCGGTGAACGCTGGATTGCCGACGTTGGCTTTGGCGGACAAACGCTGACAGCTCCGATTCAACTTCAGGCAGACAAAGAGCAAACCACGCCGCACGGTGTTTACCGCTTGTTGAACGAGGGCAACAACTGGATATTGCAGTTCCGCCATCATGACCGGTGGCAGTCGATGTATCACTTCGATCTGGTTCCGCAATATTTCTCGGATTATGTGGCGGGCAACTTTTGGTCGGCACACTGGCCACAGTCGCATTTCCGCCATCATCTGTTGATGTGTCGCCATTTGCCTGACGGCGGCAAACTGACACTGACCAACTTCCATTTCACACATCAGGAAGGGGGCCATACCCTCGAGTCGATCAATTTACCGGACGTCGAAAGCTTATATTTATTGTTGCAGGATAAATTCGGCCAGGGCGTCGATGACCCAAAAAATGGCTTTACGCTGGCAGATTTAGCGGCAGTGATGGCGGCGTTTGATACGCATGGTGAGGCTGGGAAGTAGGGAGTACGCCAGGGCGAAGCACCGCTTTCGTCGGCGGGGCCACGGGAATTGATAAGGGGAACGTGGTGTTCCCCTTATCCCGTTCAGCGGGAGATGCAGAATCTGCCAAAAATTTGGTGAACGGAACCGGGCCACAAATCTAAGCGATCAGCGCCTCGATCTCACAATCTGATACCTGCGCGTGAAATACTCCACTGGCGCGCTCCACACGTGTACCAGACGGGTGAACGGGAACAGCAGGAAAATCGTCATCCCCAGCGCCAGATGGACGCGGTACACCAGCGCCACCCCCGCGAGATGCGTAGACGCACCGCCCTGGAACGTCACGACTGATTGCGCCCAACCTACCAGTTTCATCATTTCGCTGCCGTCAGGATGCTGTGCCGAGAACGGAATCGTCGACAGCCCCAAAATGCACTGAATCAGTAATATGCTGAGGATCAGAATATCTGCCGGGGTCGACGTGGCGCGAACGCGTGGGTTGAACAGCCGACGAATCAGTAAGCCCGAGCCACCAATCAGTGTCAGCACCCCACAGGCCCCGCCAAGGATCATCGCCATTTGCTGCTTCACGGCAATCGGCAGGAACGATTCGTACATCCAGTGCGGGGTCAGCATCCCGAATGCGTGGCCGAAAAAGACCCCGAGAATGCCGATGTGGAACATGTTTGACCACAGCACCATACCGCGTTTGTCGAGCATCTGGCTGGATCCTGCGCGCCAGGTATATTGCCCGTAGTCGTAACGCAGCCAGCTGCCGATGATAAACACCGAGCCGCAGATATAGGGGTAAATATCGTAAAAGAAGACGTCAAAGAAGTGGCTCATTTGGGGCCTCCGGAACGGACGTCGACGTATTGCGGCGCAACGTCCTGGCTAAAACGTTTCTGATAACTTTGTAGCGGGGAGCTATCGCAGGCAGAGGTGGCGTTGTCCTCGATAAACTTCACCTGTTCTTCTTCCCACACCGCGTCCAGCGCCTGATGGGTATCATCACGCGGTTCAGCCTTCACCTGAGGCGTGACGCTGTCACTTCTTAGTGGGCTGTTAGCCAACAAAAGCAGAGTATCGAACAGTTGATAGTAGTTTGACTGACGTTCTTTCAGCCTTCCTCCGAGCAGCGCCAGAATCGGCGCGACGTTCTGCAAGCCCTCGCGGGCTTCCTCCGACGAACGCGTGCTGAGAAACTCCAGATACAGCGGCAGGTGATCCGGCAGTTCGCGACAGTCGAGTTGTAAACCGGCTTGTTCGTACTGCGTCATTAAATCGACCATCGCCTGTCCGCGATCGCGGGATTCGCCGTGCACATGTTCAAACAGCAGCAGCGACATTGAGCTGCCGCGCTCAAACAGGTCGCACCACAGCTCCTGCTGGTCGAGCAGCGGGGCGCTGAGATAGTTTTCCACCCACGGCGCCAGCGTCGGCGCATCCTGCATCACCAGCGCCTGAGCTTCATCCCGATTATCCCACAGCACTGCATCCGGATACTCCAGCAGCAGGGCAATCATCTTGAGGATCGGCATTATTCCCCCTCCCCATGCTGGCGCACGCCGGAGACATCAATGGCGTCGATGCGTTTGCTGTTGAACAGGTTGAACTTGGTGTCAGATCCGTGGCAGCCGTCACCGAAGGTGAACCCGCAGCCGTTACGTTCCGGGAAGGCTTCTTTCGCCATTTCGCGATGGCTGGTTGGGATCACGAAACGGTCTTCGTAGTTGGCGATGGCGAGATAGCGATACATCTCTTCCACTTGTTCAACGGTCAGGCCGGTCTCTTCCAGCGCACGGGTGTCGGTAACGCCTTCCACCGTTTGCGAGCGTTTGTAGTGACGCATGGCCATCATGCGTTTCAGCGCACGCAGGACCGGGCCGGTATCGCCCGCAGCTAGCAGATTGGCGAGATACTGAACCGGAATGCGCAGGCTCTCGACTGACGGCAGAATATTGCCGTTATGCGGTAACGCGCCCGCGTCCGCAACGGACTGGATCGGCGACAGCGGTGGAACGTACCAGACCATCGGCAAAGTACGGTATTCCGGGTGCAACGGCAGAGCGAGTTGCCATTCCATCGCCAGTTTGTAGACCGGCGACTGCTGAGCAGCCTCAATCACGTTCTGCGGAATGCCCTGTTTAACTGCTTCTTCAATCACCGCCGGATCGTGTGGGTTAAGGAATACGTCACACTGGCGCTCGTAGAGATCGGTCACGTGTTCGGTACTCGCGGCTTCTTCGATTCGGTCGGCATCGTACAGCAGCACGCCGAGGTAGCGAATGCGCCCGACGCAGGTTTCGGAACAGACAGTAGGCTGGCCGGATTCAATGCGTGGATAGCAGAACGTACATTTTTCTGACTTGCCGCTTTTCCAGTTGAAGTAGATTTTTTTGTACGGACAGCCGCTGATACACATGCGCCAGCCCCGGCATTTGTCCTGGTCGATCAGCACGATGCCGTCTTCTTCGCGTTTGTAGATGGCACCTGACGGGCAGGTCGCCACGCAGCTTGGGTTGAGACAATGCTCGCACAGACGAGGGAGGTACATCATGAAGGTGTTTTCGAACTGACCATACATCTCCTTTTGCATGTTTTCGAAGTTCCGGTCTTTGGCGCGTTTTTCAAATTCACCGCCGAGCAGTTCTTCCCAGTTCGGGCCCCATTCGATTTTATTGATGCGTTCTCCGCTGATCAGTGAGCGCGGGCGCGCGGTAGGCAGATGCTTGCCTTCCGGCGCGCGATGTAAATCCTGATAGTCGTAGGTGAACGGTTCATAATAATCGTCGATCGACGGCAGCACCGGGTTAGCGAATATTTTTGCCATCAGCGCCAGGCGTCCGCCGAGGCGCGGCGTGAGTTTGCCGCTGATCCCTCGGATCCAGCCGCCTTCCCATTGTTCCTGATCTTCCCAGTTTTTCGGATAACCGATGCCGGGCTTAGTTTCGACGTTATTGAACCACGCGTATTCCATGCCTTCGCGACCGGTCCAGACGTTTTTACAGGTCACAGAGCAGGTGTGACAGCCGATGCATTTGTCGAGATTAAGAACCATGCCAACCTGAGAACGGATTTTCATTTTTTCGCCTCCTGGACCTGATCGTTGCCTTCGTCATCCAGCCAGTTAATGTTCTTCATTTTGCGGATCATGATGAACTCATCGCGGTTGGAGCCGACGGTGCCGTAATAGTTAAAGCTCCACGCCAGTTGGGCGTAACCGCCAATCATATGGGTGGGTTTCGGGCAAATGCGGGTCACGGAGTTGTGGATACCTCCGCGTCGGCCGGTCACTTCAGAACCGGGAATATTCATGATGCGTTCCTGGGCGTGATACATCATGGTCATGCCGGGTGGAATGCGCTGGCTGACCACCGCGCGGGCGGTGAGGGCGCCGTTTGCGTTGAAGGCCTCAATCCAGTCGTTATCTTCAATGCCGAGCTCTTTGGCGTCGGTTTCACTGAGCCAGACAATCGGCCCACCGCGCGACAGCGTCAGCATCAACAGATTTTCGCTGTAGGTCGAGTGAATGCCCCATTTCTGGTGCGGCGTCAGGAAGTTGAGCGCTTTTTCAGGGAAACCGTTCGGCGGAATGGCATTCATATGGCTGACGCTGCGGGTGTCGATCGGCGGGCGATACGCCACCAGGCTTTCACCAAACGCGCGCATCCACTTGTGGTCCTGATACAGTTGCTGGCGACCGGACAGCGTTCGCCACGGAATAAGTTCGTGGACGTTGGTGTAGCCTGCGTTGTAGGAGACGTGTTCACTCTCGAGGCCGGACCACGTCGGGCTGGATATGATTTTTCGCGGTTGGGCAACGATATCGCGGAAGCGTATTTTTTCGTCTTCTTTGTTCAGCGCCAGATGCGCATGTTCGCGTCCGGTGATTTTGCTCAGCGCCTGCCACGCTTTAACCGCCACCTGGCCGTTGGTTTCCGGGGCGAGGGCGAGGATAACCTCGGACGCGTCAATGGCGGTTTCGATGCGTGGGCGGCCTTTCGCCGGGCCATCGGCCTTCACGTAATTCAGTTTGCCGAGGAACTCAATTTCGCTATCGGTGTTCCACGAAATGCCTTTACCGCCGTTCCCGAATTTGTCCAACAACGGCCCGAGCGAGGTAAAGCGCTCATACGTCGCCGGATAATCACGTTCCACTACCGCAATACCTGGCCCGGTTTTGCCCGGCACGTACTCGCATTCGCCTTTACGCCAGTCGGCCACGTCAAACGGCTGTGACAGTTCGGCCGGAGAATCGTGCAACAGCGGTTGCAGCACCACGTCGGTTTCCGTGCCCAGATGGCCGACGCAGACCTGAGAGAATACTTTGGCGATGCCTTTATAGATCTCCCAGTCGCTACGTGCTTCCCAGGCCGGATCGACCGCCGCCGACAGCGGATGAATAAACGGATGCATGTCCGAGGTATTCATATCGTCTTTTTCATACCAGGTGGCGGTCGGCAGCACGATGTCGGAGAACAGGCAGGTGCTGGACATGCGGAAATCGAGCGTCACCAGAAGGTCGAGCTTGCCTTCGATGGCGGCGGTTTGCCACTCGACTTCTTCTGGTTTCACGTCATCGCTTTCACCGAGTGCGTCGCCCTGAATGCCACTCTCGGTACCGAGCAGGTATTTGAGCAAATATTCATGCCCCTTGCCCGATGAACCGAGCAGGTTGGAGCGCCAGACAAACAGATTGCGCGGATGGTTGTTACCGCTGTCAGGCTGTTCGCAAGCCATTCGAATATCGCCAGATTTCAACGCTTGTGCGGTGTAATCGGCCGGAGAAATGCCCGCCGCGTCGGCCTTCTCTTTGATGTTCAACGGGTTTAGATTGAGCTGTGGTGCGGACGGCAGCCAGCCCATGCGTTCAGCGCGGACGTTAAAATCAATCAGGTGCCCAGTAAATTGACTGGCGTCCGCCAGCGGTGAGAGCAGCTCTTTGGCGGTGAGTTTTTCATAACGCCACTGGCTGGAGTGATTGTAGAAATACGAGGTGCTGTTCATCTGGCGAGGTGGACGGTTCCAGTCCAGCGCGAACGCCAGCGGCAGCCAGCCCGTTTGCGGGCGCAGTTTTTCCTGGCCGACGTAGTGTGCCCAGCCACCGCCGCTTTGCCCGACGCAGCCGCAGAATACCAGCATGTTGATCATCCCACGGTAGTTCATGTCCATGTGATACCAGTGGTTGACCCCGGCCCCGAGAATAATCATCGAACGGCCGTGGGTTTTGTGCGCGGTATCGGCAAATTCACGGGCGATTTGCGCGATGTGATACTGCGGCACGCCGGTGATTTGCTCCGCCCACGCTGGGGTGTAAGCTTTGATTTCACTATAATCTTTGGCGGAGAGCGGATCGTCCAGCCCACGATCGAGGCCGTAATTAGCCAAAATCAGATCGTATACGCTCACCACCAAACCCGCGCCGCCGTCTGCAAACGTCAGCTGTTTAACAGGTAACTGACGCACCAGGATAGGGTCCTGCTTCACGCTGCGGAAATGCGGATTTTCGTTGCCGCCAAAGTAGGGGAAAGCCACTGGTGCGATGCGGTCGTGATTCCCGAGCAGAGTCAATTGCAGTTCGGTTTCAGCACCTGCGGCTATCGATTCGAGATTCCATTTTCCCTCTTCGCCCCAGCGGAAGCCGATCGCGCCGTTGGGCACCACCAGTTCACCCGCGGTATTGAAGGCGACGGTTTTCCACTGCGGATTATTGCTTTCGCCAAGGTTATTGACCAGATCCGATGCGCGCAGCATCCGGCCTGGCACGTAGCTGCCGTCTTCCCGAGCGTCGAGTTGCACAAGCATCGGCATGTCGGTGTAGCGTCGACAGTAGTTGATGAAATAATCGCTCGGGTTATCGAGATGAAACTCGCGCAGCATTACGTGGCCCATCGCCATTGCCAGCGCGCTGTCGGTGCCCTGTTTTGGCGCCAGCCACTGGTCGCTGAGTTTGGCCACTTCCGAGAAATCCGGCGTGATGGCGATAGTTTTGGTGCCTTTGTAGCGCACTTCTGTGAAGAAATGCGCATCCGGAGTACGCGTCTGTGGCACGTTTGAGCCCCAGGCAATGATGTAGGACGAGTTATACCAGTCGGCGGATTCCGGCACGTCGGTTTGCTCGCCCCAGGTCATCGGCGAGGCGGGCGGCAAATCGCAATACCAGTCGTAAAAGCTGAGGCATGTTCCGCCAAGAAGCGACAGATATCGTGTGCCTGCGGCGTAAGAGACCATCGACATTGCCGGAATAGGTGAGAAGCCCGCCACGCGGTCCGGGCCGTAGTTTTTGATGGTCCAGACGTTGGCCGCCGCAATCAGCGTATTCAGTTCGTTCCAGTTGGAACGCACAAAACCGCCGTGACCACGAGCCTGTTTGTACTTCAGGCATTTGGCCGGGTCCTGCATGATTGCATCCCAGGCATGAACCGGGTCAGGGTGTTGTTCCAGTGCCTCGCGCCACATTGAAACCAGGCTTTTGCGGATCAACGGATATTTCAGGCGATTGGCACTGTAGAGATACCAGGAATAGCTGGCCCCGCGTGGACAACCGCGCGGCTCATGGTTGGGTAAGTCGGGACGGGTACGCGGGTAGTCGGTTTGCTGGGTTTCCCAGGTCACCAGCCCGTTTTTAACGTAGATTTTCCAGCTACAGGAGCCCGTACAGTTCACGCCATGGGTCGATCGCACTATTTTGTCGAACTGCCAGCGCTGGCGATAACTGTCTTCCCAGTCGCGGTTGGTGTTGTACACCTGACCGTGACCGTTCGCGAAAGTCTCTTCTTTTTGCTTAAAGTAGCGAAACCTGTCCAGTAGCTTACTCATGACATTTCTCCTGACGGGGGCAGGTCTGCCCCGTGGTTAGGCAGCTCACATTGTTATGATTATTTAGCGGATGGCTGGCGGCGACCGTAGACCAGCCACGTCACCACCACGCAAACGATGTAGAACACCAAAAAGATTTTCATCGCGCCGACCGGAGAACCGGTCATGGCCAGCGACGTGCCGAAGGCTTTCGGAATGAAGAATCCACCGACAGCACCGATGGCTGAGATAAAGCCCAACGCGGCAGCGGTATCGGTAACCGCTTCCTGCTGCGCCTGTTCATCACTGCCACCTTTGGCTTTGACGCGATCGATGGTTATCTTGCGGAAAATTACCGCAATCATCTGGAAGGTTGAGCCACTACCGAGACCGGCGGTCAGGAACAGGCCCATGAAGACGAGGTAGAATGCGAGGAAGTTGCCCGGTGAGCCACTGCCTGGCAGGGTGAGAAAAATCAGGGCGCTGAAGATGGCCATGAAGATGAAGTTAATCAGCGTCACACGTACGCCACCGAGTTTGTCTGAAATCATGCCGCCGAATGAACGCGCCAGGGCACCGAGGAACGGCCCGAAGAACGCCAGTTTGAGGATGTTCACATCGGGAAACTGCGTTTTCGCAAGCATAGCGAAACCGGCGGAAAAACCGATGAATGAGCCAAACGTTGCCAGATACAGCAGGGCAAGGATCCAGGTGTGCATCCGGCCAAGCACCGGTAGCTGTTCGGCGATCGACGCTTTAGAACTGGCGATATCGTTCATTCCGAACCAGGCGGCGATGGTGGCAATCAGCAATAACGGAGCCCAAATCCAGGCGGCGTTGGTCAACCACATCGTTGAACCGTCTTCTTGCGTTACGCCGTGCACGCCGAGGAAGGTGAAAATTGGCAGGAAAATAACCATCGGCGCGGCGAGTTGCATCACACTGACGCCGAGATTTCCGAGCCCACCGTTAATGCCGAGCGCACTGCCTTGTCGGGCCTTTGGGAAGAAGAAACTGATATTTCCCATGCTCGAGGCGAAATTCGCGCCAGCAAATCCACACAGTAAGGCAATAACAATAAATACCCAGTACGGAGTAGCGGCATTTTGAATAGCAATTCCGAGCCAGACGCAGGGAATAATCAGAATAACGGTGCTTAATACCGTCCAGTATCGGCCACCAAATATAGGCACCATAAAGGAGTAGGGCACACGTAATATTGCCCCGGAAAGGGATGGCAGGGCGGTTAATAAGAATAACTGGTCGGTGGTGAAATTAAATCCGACTTTATTAAGATTTACGCTGACAGCGCTGAATAGCATCCATACGCAGAAGGCCAATAGCAGACAGGCCACGGAAATCCAGAGGTTACGTCGGGCAATACTTTTGCCTTTATTTTCCCAAAACAACGGATTCTCAGGCTTCCAACTTTTTAAAAGGTAATGATTATTCTTCTCATCTTGTTGTGGCATATCGCCCTCGTCTGCACCAGTACGTTATGAAAAATAAGCAAAAAGAGACCGACGGAACGTAATGGTCCGCGAAAAGTAAGGAATTTTAGGGTTATGTGAAAGAAGGATAGATAAAAAAGCGCAACCCCGCGAATGGGCCGGTAATATAGCTGCGCTTAAGTGTTACTGATTGTAAATAAAACTAGACTAATTCGAGAGCAAAGGCGCGGTGCAAATGACGATTAAATGCGGCATCGTCGACTTCCGGCATTCCCAATACATATATGCCGTCCAGCCCGCAGACCAATGAAATTAAACGCCAGGCAATGTCTTTGGCGCTGTCGTGCAGGGTAAACTCACCGGCTTTTTCACCGGCTACGATCAGCCTGACGGCTTCTTCGTGCCACATCGACATGGTCAGCAAATACGCCCCTTTGATTTCCGGGTCGCTGTCGGCCAACAGCTGCGCCTGACGCCACAAGCGAATATACGGCTCAAGTCGTCGATCTTCACTGCCGAGCAGCGCAAACAGACGCTCACGCCAACTGGCATTTTCCGCGACCAACGGGAGTTCCATCATTTCTCGGATCACCCGGACAAAGGCCTGTGATTTCAGTTCGCCCGACGACGTAAAGTGATGGTGGACCTGGCCTGCGGCAATACCCGCACGGCTGGCGATATTACGGACGGTCATGGCGGTGAAACCTTCTTCCAGCGCCACGCGAATAGCAGCCTGCATGATGGATTCCCGACGTTCTTCCCGATTCAGATAGCTCATAGTTTCAGTCCCTGGCGGTAGTACAGTAATAATAACAAAAAGCTGGACAAGCGTTCAACTCTCAAGCAGGATCAAAAGCTGGACGGGTGTCCAGTTTGTTTTTGAAGAAGGAAAGATTATGTTTCGTCAATGGTTAACGTTGGTTGCTATCGTACTGGTTTATATCCCGGTAGCGATTGATGCCACGGTATTGCACGTCGCCGCGCCGACGCTGAGCGTGTCGCTCGGGGCTAGCGGTAACGAGCTGCTGTGGATCATTGATATCTACTCGCTGGTGATGGCGGGTATGGTTCTGCCGATGGGTGCGCTGGGCGACCGCATCGGCTTTAAACGTCTGCTGCTCATCGGTAGCGGCCTGTTTGGTCTGGCGTCGCTGTGTGCGGCGTTTGCGACCACCGCGGAGTGGCTGATTGCTGCGCGTGCGGTGCTGGCCATCGGCGCTGCGATGATCGTTCCGGCTACGCTCGCCGGGATCCGCAACACCTTCAGCGAAACCCGTCACCGTAATATGGCGCTGGGTATGTGGGCTGCGGTGG
This sequence comes from Scandinavium tedordense, assembly GCF_024764965.1. Classification (NCBI taxonomy): domain Bacteria; kingdom Pseudomonadati; phylum Pseudomonadota; class Gammaproteobacteria; order Enterobacterales; family Enterobacteriaceae; genus Scandinavium; species Scandinavium tedordense. Next base: position 535,639 of record NZ_JALIGG010000058.1, read on the forward strand.
GATCGGGCGGTGCGGCATTTGGTCCGCTGATCGGCGGGATCGTGCTCGAGCACTTCTGGTGGGGCGCGGTGTTCCTGATCAACGTCCCGATCGTACTGTTTGTGATGGCGTTGAGCGCGCGCGTGGTTCCCCGTCAGGCCGGACGCCGCGAACAGCCGCTGAATTTCAGCCACGCGTTGATGCTGATCGTCGCTATCCTGTTGCTGGTGTGGAGCGCGAAAACGGCAATGAAAGGCGTGATGGCGCTGTGGGTTGTCGGCCTTGTGCTGCTGTTTGGTGCAATGTTGCTCACCGCCTTCGTGCGTATTCAGCTGAATGCCCGCACACCAATGATTGATATGCGCCTGTTCACACACCGCATTATTCTCAGCGGCGTCATGATGGCGGTCACGGCGATGATCACGCTGGTGGGTTTCGAGTTGCTGATGGCGCAAGAACTGCAATTTGTACACGGAAAAACGCCGTTTGAAGCCGGACTGTTTATGCTGCCGTTAATGCTGGCCAGCGGCTTTAGTGGCCCGATTGCCGGGGTTCTGGTTTCGCGTTTGGGGCTGCGTCAGGTGGCAACCGGCGGTATGGCACTGAGCGCTATCAGCTTCCTTGGCTTGTCGATGACCGACTTCAGCACCCAGCAATGGCAGGCGTGGGGCCTTATGACGCTGTTAGGTTTTAGCGCCGCCAGCGCCTTATTGGCCTCAACGGCAGCGATTATGGCGGCAGCACCAAAGGAAAAAGCGGCCGCGGCCGGGGCTATCGAAACCATGGCTTACGAACTGGGTGCCGGTTTGGGAATTGCGTTGTTTGGCTTGATTCTGACCCGCAGCTATACATCGTCGATTGTTCTGCCGGAAGGGCTAAACAGCGATGCTGCCAGCCGGGCGGGTTCCTCTATCGGGGAGGCGATGCAGCTGGCTCAGACGCTGACGCCTGTGCTTGCGGATTCCGTTGCTAATGCAGCGAGAAGTGCCTTTATTACCTCACATAGCGTGGCGTTGTTCAGTGCGGGTAGCATGATGCTGGTTCTGGCGGTCGGGATCTGGTTTGGCCTGGCGAAAACGCGCCAGGCCGTTTAACTAGTTTCGCGTCGCGTACCAGCACAATAAGGAGCCAGCACACACCATGCAGGCTCCCTGCCAGAAGGCCCAAGAGAGCGGGGCGCTAAGCAACACCGACGCCAGCGCAGAAGAAAGCACCGGGGTAAAATAAGAGCCAACCGCTAACAGACTCACACTGCCATGCAGAATTCCGATATTCCACGCCGCATAGGCAAATCCTAACGACAACGCGCAAAGAATAAGCTTAATCACTACCGGCCAGCTGAAAATCATCATCGGCTGAGGGCTGGAAAAATACTGAACCCACAGGCTTAGCGCGGTGAGTAAAACAAAAAGCGTTATCCCATTTTTCCCTTTGGCGTATTTGGCGGTAACCGTGCAGTACGTCGCCCAGATAAATGCCCCACAAAATGCCAGGATATAGCTGAGTGGACTGCTGGCGATATTGTGCTTTATTTCTGCCAGATTAAGACCGTTCTCCCCGCCCAATACCCAACTGACGCCGAGCAGTGAAATCAGAAGCCCTGGAACCACCCACCATCGGGCTTTCTGTCCGTTGAATAAAATAGCAAACGCGATAGTCAGGCTTGGCCAGAGATAATTAACCATCCCGACTTCAATCGCCTGCTGGCGCGTGGCGGCATAGCCAAGAGAGAGCGCGAGGCAGATTTCATAGGTGACAAACAGCACGCAGCCAGCCACCAGATAGCGAAAGGAAAAGGTTTTGAGTTGAGGAAAACCAACGGTAAGGAGTAACAGCAACCCGCTGCAGCTGTAAATCGCCGCCGCGCCACCGACCGGGCCTAAGCCTTCGCTGACGCCGCGAATCAGACCCACCATTGTGCTCCACAGCAGAATAGCCAACAGTCCGATGAGCGTGGCTTTTTGTTTTGTCATGAGCGTAATCTTGTTCATCCTGAAAACGAATAAGACTACGGTATTAAGGCCGTAAAAGGCAAAAAATCCGGCGCAAAGGCCGGATTACGGAATGACTTCAAGTCTCGGAGAACCTACACGAATTTCGCCAGTGGGTCGCCGGCGGCAAAGGCCACGTCACGATCGGCTTTTGGCGGATAGATAAGCTCGTTAGTAATGGCGATTTTCAGCTTTTTAGCGTCTTCGCGAACCATTTTCAGCTGCTGATCCCAGCCTTCGGTGTACACCGCGCCCCACGCGCCGAGATCAAGACAGGTCACATAATTCACCTGGCGATATGGCAAACCTTCAACCCCGAGCAGGCTGGCTGCGGCATTATGGCCGGCGAACTTACCAAGCTGAATGGCATGCTGACAGGTCATCAACGCGGTGTTGCCGATATCGTCTGATTTCGCATGAGCCATATCGCCGGTCGCGAAAATATTTCGATATGATGGGATTTGCAGTTCTTCGGTCACGACAAAGCGGCCCAGCGCATCGCGGTCTGCGGTGAGGTTTTCGCCCAGGGAGCTGGCTTTTACACCGGCAGTCCAGACGACGGTTGCCGCGTCGATCCGGCTGCCATCTTGCAGAGTGACGCCGGTGGCATCGACCATTTCCACGGCCGCATTCAGATGCCACTCGATTCCCAGTTCGTCAGAGGCGTTTCGGATAACCTCGCGTAGCGCTTCGCTCCAGCGGCCACCAATCTCAGGACCCCTTTCTACTACGACTACTTTTGTCCGTGTATTTTCACCGAAAAGTACTTTCAAACGAGAAGGGAGTTCAGTTGCCAGCTCAATGCCGGTGAAACCGCCGCCGCAAACAACGACGGTGTTTCGGGCAGGGGTTTCCGGCTGGTTTGCCAGAGCGTGCAGGTGATCTTCCAGGCGCTGAGCTGAATCCATCTGATCGACATCGAAGCCATGCTCGGCGATGCCTTTGATACCGAAGTGGTGCAAGTGGCTTCCGCTGGCAATAACCAGGCGATCGTAGGAGATAAAGGTCGACTGCGACTCGGGGGTTTTGTACCAGACACTGTTCTCTGCGGCGTCGATTCGCTCGGCGTGACCCGCAATGAAACGGATATTCAGCTCAGTAAACAGCGGCTGCAAATCAGCGGTCAGCGTCGAAACATTGGCTTCGTAAAAACGCGGTCTGACGCGCAGTTCAGGTTGCGGTGCCAGCACGGCGATTTCCAAAGAATCGTTGCCTTGCAGATACGCCAGACGTGCCGCACTGACTGCAGACCACATACCTGCAAAACCGCTACCGATGATAAGAATACGTTGTTTCATGTTTTGTCCTTCTGCATTTTCAGGCCGCTCGGCCCCAATAACTGCCACTATACTTGTCGGAGTTAACTCCGACAAGATCTTTCTGAGTATCTGAGTTATCATCACCGTGAATAAACCGAAGAGGATCATAAAATGGCGTTTTACAGTTCTGGCGTGGAGTACGGGATCCACAGCCTGATGAGCATGGTGGATGCGAATGGCGATGCGCGTGAAATGAGCGTGCGAGAGCTGGCCGAGCTGCAGAACGTGCCTTATGACTATCTGGCAAAAATATTTACCCGTCTTTCCCGCGCCGGGCTGGTGGTGAGCACAGAAGGTAAGGGCGGTGGGTTCCGTCTGGCGAGAGCCAGTGAGCTCATCAGCGTGCTGGATATCGTTCAGGCTATCGACGGTGACAAATCGATGTTCGAATGCCGGGAGATCCGCCAGCGTCTGGCCTTATTTGACGAAGCGCCGCCTTCATGGGTTTGCGATGGCCCATGCGGGGTGCGTTCGGTGATGGACAGCGCTCAGCAGCGGATGGAAGAAGAACTTGCTCGCCATACCGTGCTCGACCTGGCCCGTAAAATGTTCCGTAAAGCGCCGGACACCTTCACCATTGAAGTCAAACAGTGGATTAACGATCGTCGGAGTAAAGCCTGAGAAGACCGATCTCAATAAAAACGGCGCCTTTTGGCGCCGTTTGTCGTTTAAGGCCGGATTAATGACGCAGGTCGATAACCATACGGCCGCGAATCTGCCCTTGTTCCATTTCTTTGAAAATGGCGTTGATGTCGCCAATTGGACGCATTGTCACTTTCGGTACCACTTTGCCTTCGGCGGCAAACTGGAACGCTTCGATCAGGTCCTGGCGCGTGCCCACCAGCGAACCGATCACCTGAATACCGTCCAGTACCAGGCGCGGAATATCAAGGCTCATGGATTCTGAGGGCAGGCCAACGGCAACCACACGACCACCGGCACGAACCGCATCGACCGCAGAATTGAACGCTGCTTTTGCAACGGCAGTGACGACCGCTGCGTGCGCGCCACCGGTTTTTTCCTGCACGATTTTCGCCGCGTCTTCACTGCGGGAGTTGATCACTAAATCAGCGCCCATTTCCTCCGCCAGTTTCAGCTGCGCGTCGTTGACGTCCAGGGCGATAACTTTGGCATTGAACACGTTTTTCGCGTATTGCAGCGCGAGGTTACCCAAACCGCCCAGACCGTAGATGGCAATCCACTGACCCGGTTTGATGCCGGACATTTTGACCGCTTTATAAGTGGTGACGCCCGCACAGGTGATGCTGCTGGCCGCTGCGGATTCCAGGCCGTCCGGCACTTTTACGGAGTAACCGGCGGTGACGATACACTCTTCGGCCATCCCGCCATCGACGCTGTAACCGGCATTCTTCACCGAGCGGCAGAGCGTTTCGTTGCCACTGTTACAGTATTCACAGTGGCCGCAGCCTTCGAAGAACCACGCCACGCTTGCGCGATCACCGGGTTTCAAGGAGGTGACGCCAGGACCGACTTCTTTCACAACCCCAATACCTTCGTGACCCAGAATGACGCCGGTTTTATCGCCGAAATCGCCATTTTTCACGTGAAGGTCGGTGTGGCAAACGCCGCAGCATTCCATCTTTAGCAGCGCTTCACCATGCTTCAACGGACGAAGCGTTTTTTCAGTCACAATGACCTGATGGTCTTGAGTTACAACAGCAGCCTTCATGTATATCTCCTTTTTGGATGAAAATCTGCAATGCAGGTACGGCGCCTGTGAAGCGCGTCGTTACTCCTTTAGAGTTAAAGTATTTCGCTGATTTAGCAAGCCCATCGCAACATAACGTAATAATTTTACGAAAATTAGTAGTATTTAAAATTACAAAAACGATAAGTTAAGTTTATAAATCTCTGTGTATTCAGACAAAAAAACAGGCACCCGAAGGTGCCTGAGAAGGGAACTACAGCGATTCCAGCCGCGCGGTTAGCACGTCCATGTCACGCCGCCACTGGGCCTGAAGCTGAGGTTTCTGATGCTTAGGTTTACGTGCCAGGTCGTCAGCCAGCTGCGTTTCGAGCGCCAGCAGGGCTTCCAGCAAATCGTCTGCTGCGTCTGATGTCGTTTCCAGTGTGACAACGGGCTTCGAATCTGGCATGGCCGGGAGCGGTTCGCGTAACCGTTCCCATGCCGCATCGGCATCGTGCCACTCTTCCAGCACGCCATTTTCAATCAGCCAAAAACGATTGCAGCTCTGTTGCATCAGTTGCCTGTCGTGGCTCACCAGCAATACACCGCCGGCGAAGGTTTGCAACGTTTCCGCCAGCGCCTCTTTGCCTTCCATGTCGAGATGGTTGGTGGGCTCATCAAGCATCAGTAGGCTATAGCGCGCCAGGCTCAGGCCGACAAACAACAGCCGGGAACGCTCGCCACCGCTCAGTGAATCGACGCGCTGGCCATGTCTCGCCCATGCAAAACCGGCGCTGATTAACGCCATTTTTCGTGTTTCCGGCGCGGGAGCGAACGGCTCCAGTGCATCAAACAGCGAGGCGCCATCCGCTAACTGGTGCAGCGTTTGATCGTAATAGCCCAGCGCCACGCGCGGGTGGATAGTTAATCCTTCCGCCATAACGCTGGCCTGAAATTGCTGCCAGATAAGCCGCAGCAGCGACGATTTTCCGCAGCCGTTACGGCCAATCACGGCCACTCGATCACCGCTTTTCAGCCGAGCAATCGGTACACTAAACAGCGGCGCGACTCCGGCGGCCGGTGATACGGACAGATTTTCCAGCTCCAGCAGACGGTCAGCCCGCAGCAGGTCGCCATGCAACTGTAATCGCCATTGACTGCCTGCGGTAACATCGGTCTGGCTTGCCTTCAGCCTGTCGACCTGTTTTTCCATTTGCTTGGCTTTACGTGACAAGTCTTCGTTGTCATATACGTGGCCCCAGACTGCCAGCCGTTTAGCGCTGGCCGCCACCCGGTCGATCTCTTTCTGTTCTGCTTTGAAGCGCAAGGTATCGCTTTCATCCTGCTCCATCAGCGCCTGACGGGCGGCGCTATAGGGCAGGGAAAAGCTGTGCAGTCGCTGATCACGCAAGATCCAGCTGGTGTTGGTCACGTTATCCAGCAGCGGTTGGTCATGGGAAACGACGATAAAACTGCCGTTCCAACCGTTGAGGAACCGCTCCAGCCACAGCAGCGTCGGCAGATCGAGGTGATTCCCCGGTTCGTCCAGTAGCAACAAGTCCGGAGAGGTTATCAACGCCCGCGCCAACAGCAGACGAGTATGTTGCCCTCCGCTCAGCGTGGCCGCCGTTAACGCCTGGTCTTCGGCACTGAAACCCATTTCTGCCAGCAGCGCTTCGGCACGCCAGCGTTGGATTTCCCGCTCAGCGTGAGGAATGTTATCCAGCACTGCATCGAGCATCGTCAGCGGCCCGAGGGATTCAGGTAGGTGTTGCTCCACGCGTGCCAGCAGGCAGTGGTTGGCAATGGAAACGTAGCCGGATGAAGGCGCTTGTGTGCCATCCAGTAGTTTTAGCAGAGTACTTTTACCGCAGCCGTTATAGCCAATCAGCCCGACGCGATCGCCTTTTTTTAGCGTAAAAGAGAGGTCAGTGAACAGGGGGCCGAAGGCCGTTTCGCTGCACAGCGAGTGGGTATTTAATAATGTGGTCATAGAACTTACTCAAGTGTTACTGGCGTAAAAACGCCTCGTCAGTTAACGCCGACGATAACCCGGTAAGCCGAGGGAAGGGATTCAGTCTTTGGTTTCTTCGCTCAAGCAGAAGTTATCGCAGCACGGTACGGATAACGCTTGAGTAGGTGCGATCGCCAAAAGTACGTGAAAAAGTAAACTTTTCACAATACAGCATGGGATCCTCCTTTTATATTTTCAGCAGATGAATGGGTGCAGAGAGTGTAGCGGTGATTGTGGATTGGCGCTACGCCTGCAAGACCTACAATTTCTTGTAGGCGCAGCACCATCAGGCACAAAGATTAAATCGAGGTACGGCGGTAGCTGCGGTATTCCGGCTGCCAGAAGTTGTCATCAATAGCCTGTTGCAGGGCTTCGGCAGACGTTTTCACCGCCATGCCTTGCTGCTGGGCCATTTTGCCAATCGCAAACGCAATCGCCCGCGAGACAATATGAATATCCTTCAGCTCTGGCAACACCAGGCCTTCCCCGTTGTTTACCAGTGGCGAGTGTTTGGCCAGCGTTTCGCTCGCCGACATCAGCATTTCGTCGGTAATTCGCGACGCACCGGAGGCGATCACGCCCAGACCAATACCCGGGAAGATGTATGAGTTATTGCACTGGGCAATTGGATACGTTTTATCTTTCCACGTTACCGGCGCGAACGGGCTGCCGGTGGCAACCAGTGCACAGCCTTCGGTCCAGGTGATGATGTCCTGCGGCGTCGCTTCTACGCGAGACGTCGGGTTCGACAGCGGCATCACGATTGGGCGCGGGCAGTGCTTATGCATTTCGCGAATGATTTCTTCGGTGAATAGCCCTGTCTGACCAGAGACGCCAATCAGGATATCCGGTTTCACGTTGCGTACCACGTCCAGCAAGGAAAGCACGTCTTCTGCGGTGTCCCAGCTTTTCAGGTTGTCGCGCTTTTGTACCAGCTTGTTCTGGAACGCCAGCAGATTTGGCATCTGATCGGTCAGCAGGCCGAAGCGGTCAACCATAAATACGCGCGCGCGCGCCTGTTCTTCGCTCAGGCCTTCACGCTGGATCTGCGCGATGATTTGCTCAGCAATCCCGCAACCGGCAGAGCCTGCGCCGAGGAAGACAATTTTTTGCTCACTGAGCTGGCTACCCGCCGCGTGGCTGGCGGCAATCAGCGTACCAACGGTAACCGATGCGGTGCCCTGAATGTCATCGTTGAATGAGCAAATCTCGTCACGATAGCGGTTCAGCAGCGGCATGGCGTTCTTCTGCGCGAAATCTTCGAACTGCAGTAGTACGTTCGGCCAGCGCTGTTTCACCGCCTGAATGAAATCATCCACAAATTGATAATACTCGTCGTCGGTGATACGCGGCTGGCGCGAACCCATGTACAGCGGGTCATTCAGCAACTGCTGGTTATTGGTACCGACATCGAGCACGACCGGCAGAGTGTACGCTGGGCTTATCCCGCCACAGGCGGTGTACAGCGACAGCTTGCCGATAGGAATGCCCATTCCGCCAATACCCTGATCGCCGAGGCCGAGAATGCGCTCGCCGTCGGTGACCACAATCACTTTGATGTTGTGGTTTGGCACGTTTTGCAGAATGTCGTCCATGTTGTGACGGTTCTCGTACGAGATGAACACGCCGCGGGACCGACGATAAATCTCGGAGAAACGCTCACAGGCGGCGCCGACGGTCGGGGTGTAGATAACCGGCATCATCTCGTCGAGGTGGTTTTCGACCAGACGGTAGAAGAGGGTTTCGTTCGTATCCTGGATATTGCGCAGGTAAATATGTTTGTCAATTTCAGTCTTGAAGCCCTGGTACTGGATCCAGGCGCGTTCGGCCTGTTCTTCGATGGTTTCCACGACGGCGGGTAACAGACCTAAGAGGTTAAAGTTGCGACGCTCCTCCTGGCTAAACGCACTGCCTTTGTTGAGGAGTGGAAACTCCAGTAATACGGGGCCTGCATAGGGGATATAAAGAGAACGGTTGTTTTTATGGTTGACTAACATCTCACTGATCCTTTGTCATCACGGCCTGCCCTGGTAGGCGAATAGAGAGGGCTGGCGGGTACTTCGGCGCGGCAAAGTATAAAGCAAGTGTTAATAAAAAGGGAAAACGCTGCTGTTCAGAAACTAAAAAAAACACCATCTTATGTAAACGATGGTGTCGGTCGTTATCGATGAAAGGGCTGAAAGGCCGGGATGTTACTCGGTGCGACGTTTGCGGCCGGTGGCATGAGAGTGGTTATGCTGGGTTTCCGCATCGCCTTCGATAAGGACTTTTTTCTGGTTTGAAAGCTTGTAGTTCAAGCCGAGGATATGACGTGCCTGACGGTTCGATTTCATGCTGACTCCTTAATCCTGTGAATGGTTTCAAGGTCAATCCCGGAGGTACCGGGCGAAATTTACCCTTAGCGCAGAACGGTATTTGCCTGCGAGATTGATAGTTGACCATTGTGCTCGAAATAGCAACACCCGCTGGCGCTTTCAGGAACTCTCTGAGATTTAACCCTTTGTGCGACGGACGTCACGCTGTCATATACCTGAACTATGCTTTTTGATTCGCGCTGAGGTTTCCCCGTTTTGTTCATCGTGAGGTCACTCCATGAAAGTTTTAGGATATGCAGCACAAAATCCCACCACGCCGCTGGCCCCGTTTTCCTTTGACCGCCGCGAACCGCGCCCGGACGATGTGACCATTGAGGTGTTGTACTGCGGTGTTTGCCACTCAGACTTACACCAGGCCCGTAATGACTGGGGGTTCAGTACCTATCCCATTGTTCCAGGGCATGAAATTGTTGGCCGGGTGACGGCTATAGGTGACGGCGTCACTAAATTTAAGCCCGGCGATCTCGCCGCCATCGGTTGTATGGTCGATTCCTGCCGTACCTGTTCACCTTGTAAAGACGGGCTGGAGCAGTATTGCGAAGAAGGCAATACGCAAACCTACAACGGGCAGGATCGTCACGATCACCAGACCACCTACGGCGGTTATTCACAATCCATCCTTGCGAGTCAGGATTTCGTTCTGCGCATTCCCGATGGGCTGGATTTGAAAGGGGCAGCTCCGTTGCTCTGTGCCGGGATCACAACCTGGTCGCCGCTGCGTCACTGGAAGATTGATGCAAACAGCAAAGTGGCGGTGATTGGCCTTGGCGGGCTCGGGCATATGGGTCTGAAACTGGCACACGCGCTGGGCGCGGAGGTGACGCTGTTTACCCGTTCGCCGGGGAAAGAGGCGGATGCCCGTCGTCTGGGCGCGAGCCATGTGGTGCTCTCCACCGACCCGGAACAAATGAACGCGGTGAAAAATCAGTTTGATCTGATTATCGATACCGTCCCGTACACGCATGATGTCAATGCGTATATGCCAACGCTGACCCTCGACGGCACACTGGTGTTTGTCGGTCTGCTCGGCGATTTGCCGGAAGTGAACACCATTCCGATGCTGATTAACCGTCGCTCGGTGGCGGGTTCGGCGATTGGTGGCATTGCAGAGACGCAGGAGATGCTCGATTTCTGCGCGGAAAAAGGCATTGCGGCGGACGTTGAGGTCATCAGAATTCAGGATATCAATGAGGCCTACGAGCGTCTGCTGAAAAGTGATGTGAAGTACCGTTTCGTGATTGATATGGCATCTCTCAACGCCTACGGCTAAATGGCCGGAAAGGCGTGTTCTATACTTAGTACCCCTAACGGATAAAAGGAGTGAACGATGACGATCCACAAGAAAGGTCAGGCACACTGGGAAGGCGATCTGAAACGTGGCAAAGGCACCGTCTCGACGGAGAGCGGCGTTCTGAACCAGCAACCGTACGGGTTTAACACCCGCTTTGAAGGTGCGAAGGGCACCAATCCTGAGGAACTGATTGCGGCGGCGCACGCCTCCTGTTTCTCGATGGCCCTTTCCCTGATGCTGAGCGAAGCCGGGTTTACGGCGACCTCAATTGATACCGAAGCCACTGTTTCACTCGACCAGGTCAGCGGCGGATTCTCGATAACCAAGGTGGCGCTGCAAAGTAAAATCGCGGTACCGGATATTGATGCCGGCACATTCGATGGCATCATCCAGAAGGCAAAAGCCGGTTGCCCGGTGTCTCAGGTCCTGAAAGCTGAAATCACCCTCGATTATCAGCTCAATTAATACTCCCACACGGCCCGCATAATGCGGGCTTTTGTATTTTCACCTCTCTGAAGATGAAAATTCAAAAGCTCACAACAGAATGAATACCCCGTTAACATCACATTGTCTTCAATAAGCAGAAATGAGCCCTATGAGTGAGATTAAAACCCTGAGTTCGCAAGAGATTTATTGCAATCAATGGATGCGTCTGAAAGAAGATCGCATTGAACGTGCCGACGGTTCGCACGGTGTGTATTCGGTGATTGAGAAGCCCGATTTCGCGGTGATCGTCCCAGTGTCGGAAGGCTATATCTGGGTTGTGGAGCAGTACCGCTATCCGCTCGGCGCTCGCACGATTGAATTGCCGCAGGGATCGTGGGAACTGGATCCACATGCTGATCCGATTGCCGTTGCACGCGGAGAGTTAGCGGAAGAGACTGGCCTGCTGGCGCAAAAAATGGAGCAGATTGGTTATCAGAAACTGGCCCAGGGCTATTCCAGCCAAGGCTATCACATCTGGCTGGCGACAGATTTTGTGTCCAGCACCCAACAGCTAGATGCGGAAGAAGTGGGGCTGACCTGCCGCCAGATGCCAGTCGCTGAGTTTGAAACCCTGATTGCAGAGGGAAAGATCAGTGATGCGACTTCGGTGACGGCATTTTTGCTGGTTAAACTAAAAGGTTTTGTGTGACGGCGTCACTTATTCCTGTGCTTTCTGCGGCTACTTACGGTGTAGGCGGCTCAGACTGAACACAATTGCCAGCCCGGACGTGGCAACCGCCACCCACAAGCTCAACTTCACGGCCTGTGCTTCCAGCACCAACTGTGTACTGGAAGCCATCACCGCCAGCAGGACACCCACTAACGCCGCGCCGAGACATTGCCCGAAGGTGCGCATTATCGCCAGCACGCCTGAGGCGTATCCGCTGTATTCCCGCGCCACATTAGACAACATTTCGCGATTGTTCGGGCTCTGAAAACAGCAAAATCCCATCCCACACACCAGGCTACGCAGGCCGATATCCCACGCTGCGGCGTGATCGGGCAACGTCGCCAGTAGTGCTAAACCAATAACAAACCCCAGTAAACCAATGGTCGAGATTATCGACGGCGAATATTTATCCGCCAGACGTCCGGCATGGGGAGCAACCAGCACAATGCCCACCGGCCAAGGCGTAAACAGTAGCGCGGAAGTAAATGCGCTGTAGCCGTACACGCTCTGGAACAGGAATGGCAGGGCTACAAAGGTAATGCCCTGGCTTATAAACGATGCTAACGAGGTCAGGGCGGCCAGTGAAAAACGTCCGGAGGTGAAGATAACTGGCGGTAGCAACGGTTTTTCCGCCCGACGAATATGCCAGACGAACGTCGTCCCGCTGACCAGCGCCAGCACACCCCAGCCCATCACCTTGGTGCTGAGCGAGTGATCGGCGGCGTGCGGATCGGCAAAGCCATTGGTCACCATGATCAATGCCCCGAGCATTGTCGCAGACAGCACCGCCCCAATGGCATCAAACCGCTGATCGTTTAGTGCCGGTTTACGTGGAATGGCTTTGATAGCCAGGAACAGCGCCACCATGCCCGGCAGCACGTTGATGGCAAACAGCCACTGCCAGCTCAGCGTACCCAGCAGTGTGCCGCCTAATACCGGGGCGACGGCGGTGCTTGCGGCAATCAATAGTGCATTGAGCCCCAGAATTCGCCCGAGCAGTCGGCCAGGAAACACTGAGCGTAATATCGCGGGGGCAATACTGAGCGTGGCCGCGCCGCCTACGCCCTGAAGAATGCGCATCAGGATAAGCATCTCTGCCGAGGTAGCCATCGCACAGCCGAGCGAAGTGAGAGTGAACAGGCTCAAACCAAAGATAAAGATCGGGCGAAAACCAAAGCGGGTGGCGAGCGCGGCAAAGATGGCCAGCGTCATGGCGGCGGAGAGCAAATAGCCGTTGGCAAACCACACCGCAATCGGGGCTGCCACCTGTAACGATTGCGCCATCTGAGGTAAGGCGATATTCACCATCGAACCGTCAAAAACAGCCATCAGGGTCGAGGTCATGACCGCCGCCATCGCAAACGCCCGTTCGCGGCCCGGCAAGCCTTCGTCGCCTGGTTTGTCAGAAAAGAGTTCCATCACATTATTCTCGTCGGTAAGCATTTTGATGAGAGAAGTCTATGCGCCCACCAAGGAAGGCGGAAGATACAGCATTGGTACTGTATAGTTGCATCAAACGCCTTATCTAAAGTCGAAGGAATATTTTGATGACCGATCCGGATTTTAATCTGCTGATTGCGCTGGATGCGCTTTTGACCGAAGCGAGCGTGGCTGGGGCGGCCCGGCGTCTTAATTTGAGTACCTCAGCCATGAGTCGGACGCTCAGCCGTTTGCGCGAGGTCACCGGCGACCCGTTACTGGTGCGTGCGGGGCGAAATATGGTGCTGACGCCTTACGCCCAGTCCAGCCGGGAGCGGGCACGTAACGCCGTGCTGGATGCCCGGACGGTGCTACAACCGTCTACATCGGAGCTGAATATTGCGCAACTGGAACGCGTGTTTACGCTGCGAGTGAACGACGGTTTTATCGAAGCCTTTGGTCCGCAACTGATTGCGGCGGTGGCCGCCATGGCACCTGAAGTGTGCCTGCGTTTTTCACCGAAGCCCGAGAAAAGCTCACACTTTTTGCGTGAAGGGCTGGTGGACCTGGAAATTGGCGTGCTGAGTAATATGGGCCCGGAAATTCGCGTGCAGGCGCTGTATCGGGACCGTTTCGTTGGCGTAGTTCGTCATGGGCATCCGCTAGCCGGGAAAGCGCAGGTGAGCGTGGAAGAGTACATCGCGTGGGGCCATGTGGTTGCCACTCGCCGGGGGCAACCGTCAGGTCCGGTCGATGAAGCGCTGGCAGAGATGGGGCTGGCACGCAAAATTGTCAGCATGGTGCCGGGTTTCCCGTCGGCGCTGGCGGTAGCGAAGGCGTCAGATTTAATTGCGCTGGTTCCGGCTTCTTTTTTATCTCAAACGGAAAATTCGGCCCGGTTACAGGCTTTCGAGCTGCCGTTTAAAACGCGGACGATCACCATTTCGCAACTGTGGCATCCACGAATGGAAGCAGATCCGGCGCATCGCTGGCTGAGACAAATGGTTATTGCGGTGTGTCAGAAGCAATGCCCTGACTACCATGCAGGAATTTCAGGTTAAAACGACGCAACGTGATTTATGCGAGGTGCCGCAGCGTAATCAAGGCTTCTGATTCGCAAAGTAATTAACGTTGTGCCAGACTTTTTCTCATCACGGAGCACATGGCTCTGTTTTACACATCCAGGAACTGTAAATGCTCGAATTTATTGCACATATGCTGGTCGGTACGCCGATATGGGTGTACGTGCTGTTTGTGTTTCTGCTGATCCGTGGCATTAAGGCGCGTCAGCCCGCAACGGTGACGCTCGAGAGGTTGGCCATTATCCCGCTGATATTTTTGGTTTGGGATCTCTATGATTTGGTTCTCTATCGGCATTTGACGTTGGGCGTGGTCATGCTGTGGATTGCGGTGCTGATTATGGGCGCGGCGCTTGGCTTCTGGCTGATAAAACCGGAGCGGGTGAGCCGCGGGAGTGCGCCGCGCTCGTTGAACCGTCAGGCCGATTATTCCGCGCTGCCGTTAATGATGCTGGCATTTGCCATTAAATATGTGTTCGGTGTGATGGTAGCGGTGTCGCCGCAGACCATGCAACAACCCGCTATGAGCGCGGCGGCGGTTGTGGTCGGTGGGCTGTTCGCTGGTAGCTTTATCGGGAAATATTCACGCTATCTGCAATGCTATTTCGGTCGGATGCAAAAGGTGAATTAAGATGATTCTGTGTTAAAAAAATAGGTTTTATCGGTTAGGCAGTCTACATTAATGGGTTGATAAATTTACGCTTTCTCTGGTCATTTGTGCTGCATTTTTGCCACGAATGAAGGCTAATAGCACGTTCAGGAATGAAAATGACACTAAACCGCAACGCCGTGGCTGCGCTTAGCGCGCTCTGGTTGTTCAGTACTTGTGCCTCTGCCGAAGTGGATCTCGGCTCGATGGATATTCTGGCGAGAGATAACCCGCAAAGCCCTGTGCCAAAAGGTTTTGTTGTCGGCGCCGCGACGGTAAGCGGCCAGGCGCGTTATAAAGATCAGGATAACAGCACCTACTTTATTCCAGGCGCCCTCTATTTTGGCGATAACCTGATGTATCTCGGGGATCGCGCTCGCTACTATTTTCGTCTGGACGATAACGTCGCAGTGTATGGCTACGGCCGTTACCGTTTTGGCAATCTGGACCCGTCGGACGCCGATATCCTGCATGGCATGGATAAGCGAAAAGGGGAGTTGGAAGCCGGGATCGGCGGGACAATTATTACGCCGTATGCGCTGCTGACCGCCCGATTCGCGAGCGATGTCACCGGGCGCAGTAACGGCCAGGAACTCCTGCTCTGGGCGGATTTCCCGATTGTCAGAGACAATCTGCTGGTAATGCCGGGGATGGGGATGATGATCCGCAGTCACAATATGGCGAACTACTATTTCGGCGGCGTTTCGAAAGAAGAAGCCACGCCACAGCGTAAAGCCTGGGATACCGGCACGACATTCTCGCCAATGGCGGCGGTAGTGACGTCCTACCGTTTCAGCCCGCACTGGATGGGTTTGTTTGCCGCGAACTATGAGCTTTACGACAAAGACATCGCTGACAGCCCGATCGTGCAGCACAGCGGTGAGTTTTATGTGATTGCCGGGGTGGGTTATACCTGGTAGCGATTAACAGCGCGTTCGCGGTTGAACGGCAGCGGGGGGTGTGAACACGTATGAGCATACTGTTCCCGGGTATTCGGTTACTGCTGCTTGCCGCCTGTCTTCCGGCAACGCTGAGCTATGCCGCCGATGGGAATCGGATTCGACAACGCGCCAACGCGGTTCTGTCGCTGATGAGTTACACGGTTGTGCCGGACGTTACCGCCAGTGACCTGAACATTGGCAGCAGCGGCGGCGACAAAAACGAGCTCGATATCACCCAGTTTGGCGGCGGAGCAACGCTCAGTGAAAGCGTGCCCATTTATGTTGAAGGCACGATGGGCTACAGCCGCTTCGATCCGCATTTCGTATTATCTGACGGCAACCGCACCCGTAAAGTTCCGACCAAATGGAACAGCCTGACCGCCACCGGCGGCATCGGCTGGGATTTCCCGCTGTATACCGATAGCCGGGGCGGCAAACTGGTTATCCGCCCGATTGCTAACGTCATGCTGGGCACCATGGCCAGCGATGTGCGTATCGGCGGCTTTGTGCTGGAACGGCGTAAGGATGTAGATTTCAAGTTTCTCGACGGTGGGAGGCTGAATGCTTACGGGCTGGGCGGTTCGCTGATGCTTGATTACGAACTGGTGTCGAAACCGCAGGATATCGACGTTGAATTACGCTATTCCAGCATGAATCTGCAAACCTTCGGTAGCACCTCGGACGCGGTACAGGGCGAGGCTACCGCGCAAAACCTGGGCCTTTATCTCCGACGCCGGGCACCGATTTTAGACTGGACGCTGCTCAAAAGCCCGGTGCGTTATGTGCTTGAAGGTGCTCACACCGAATACCTGGGATCTCAGCGCGGCGAACTGGGCTTCAACAGTCTGAGTTCTCTGGGGTTAGGCATCGAGCTGGACAGCAGCAAATACCCGGTTTTCATTACCCGCACCCGGCTGGTGGCCCGTTATATGTTTGGTGAAAACACCGCCGGCTACGGCATTGGCCTGGCGATGAGTTTTTAACACTTTTCTTTTTTTTCATTTTTTCAGCAATATTTTTCCTCCTCATACGTCTACCTCAGCACGAACACGATTTAATTCCTAAGATGAGGTAATTCTAATGAGAGATTTTGATATGCATGAACATCAACGTGGTCGCGGTTTTGGCGGCCATCGGATGGCGAAACCGCTGGTTATGGGTGCAGTGATTTTTGTCGTACTGGGCCTGTTGGTGATGTCGCTGTGGAATGCGCTGCTGCCCGCCATCATCGGCGTTAAAGCGATTGGCTTCTGGCAGGCATTAGGGCTGCTGGTACTGTGCCGTATTCTGTTTGGCGGCCTTGGTTTCCGTCCGGGCATGTTTGGCGGAATGCGTCGTCGGATGCACGAACGCTGGATGCAAATGACCCCGGAACAGCGCGAAGCCTTTATGCAACAGCGTCGCGAGGGCTTTGGTCGTCGTGGGCATTGTCACCATCGCGGTTGGCACGAACGCCGTGACCAAAGGGCCGATATGCGCCAACAGCCTGAAGAGCCTGTGGTGAAAACGCCGGAAGGCGAGTAATTCGGATGAAAGCCGGAATGGCGAAGGATTCCCTGCTGCTTTCGGCCCTTAACACCTGTCGTTCGCGATTAACTGCGTTTATCCGTGGCCGCACGGCGGTGCGCGAAGATGCCGATGACGTACTACAGGAAATCACCTGGCAGCTCATGAAAGTGGAACAACCCGTGGAAAATATCGCCGCCTGGTTGTTCCGCGCCGCCCGGAACGAACTGACCGACAGAGCGCGTAAAAAGCGTGAATTACCGCTGTCGGCATTCTCCTCAGCTGACGAAGACGGTAACTTCCCGGAAGATGAACTGGCGGAAACGTTATTTGGTGTAGCACAAACGCCAGAAGACGATTACCTGAAGGCGCTGCTGTGGGAAGAACTAAACGATGCGCTGGCGGCACTTCCGCCCGCACAGCGTGAGGTGTTTGAACGTACGGAGCTGGAAGGGTTGAGTTATAAAGAACTGGCCGAGGAAACTGGCGACAGTGTGCAGGCGTTGTTGTCGCGCAAACACAAAGCGGTGTTGTACCTGAGAACCCGGTTACGTAGTGTTTACGATGATTTGACGCAATAAAAGAAATTGCCCGACGGTGTTAGCACCGGTCGGGCAAGTGTCGGTCTGATACGGGTTAGCGTCATCAGGCAGGGCAAATCGAATCAGCTTCCCCAGCGACTGCGCAGGTAATTTACCGCCTGCTGAGTCTGCGGCTGATTGAGGTTGTTTTCACGGAACAGAATGGTGCCCTGAACTTCCGGTAGCGCATCGTTTAAATCGAGCTGTTTTTTCAGCTCAGGCACACCGCCCTGAACGGTCCAGTCTGGCTCATTCTTTGAGGGTTCCCCAACCTTATAGAGCGCCACACCGATATATAAACGGGTGTGCGTCGGTTTCACCACATCTGCCCACCATTTTGCCAGCACGTCGTAACGCGCCGCATCGCGAGCGAACGGCCAGTAAACCTGTGGCGCAATGTAATCCAGGAGTCCTTTTTGCACCCACAAACGGGTGTCGGCAAACGATTCGTCATACGCCGCCGCGCCACGGGTATCGGACCCCGCTGGATCGTGCGAGCGGTTGCGCCACACACCAGCCGGGCTCACGCCAAACTGAACGTTTGGATTCAGCTGTTTGATAGTCCGTGACACTTGGGTAATCAGCAGTTCGGTGTTGTGTCGACGCCAGTCGGCCTTCGAGGCATAACCCTGGCCGTAAATGCGGAACGTCTGGCTGTCGTTCAGCGCAGAACCGGCGGTTTCGGTATAGAAGTAATCATCGAATTGTACGCCGTCAACCGGATAGCGCGACACCACTTCTGCCACGATGCTGGTTATCCAGTCACGCGCTTCGGGAATGCCCGGATCAATAACATAGCGATCGCCGGAAATACGGATCCAGTCGCGATGCGCTACAAACACGCTGGACGGGTGCATTGACAGCGTGCGATTCAGTTCTGCCACGGTGCCAGGTTTGGTATTGGTCGTGACGCGATACGGGTTAAACCACGCGTGGACTTTCATTCCGCGTTTGTGCGCTTCATCGAGCATAAACTGCAGCGGATCGTAGCCCGGATCCTGGCCCACTTTGCCGGTCAGCATATCTGACCATGGCAAAATCTGGGACGGCCAGAGGGCAGTGCCATCGGGTTTAATCTGGAAGAAGACGGTGTTAATGCCAAGGCTTTGCAGCTTATCCAGCTTATCGGTTAGCGCTTTCTTTTGCAGATTGGCACGGGCCGCTGCATCGCTGACGTTAACCGATGACACCGGCGGCCAGTCAAGACGCGAAACGGTGGTCAACCATACGCCGCGCACGGCGTGTTTGTCGGCAGGTCTGTCAGGTAGCGGATGTTTTGCTACCGGTGGCAGCGGCGTCACCAGTGATTTCGGTTTTTCTGATGTGCAATTAGCAAGCAGAAGTGCACTGGCAATCAGCGCCCCGGTAATAGTGACTCGTGCAATTATGGAGAGTTTACGTGAGCTGATAATCATATCCCTGTTTTATGCAGGCCTTCACATTAGCGAGACTCATTCTCGTATGATTCGATTTGTGGAGCAACCCGGAAAGTTTGTGAACGCATCAAAACGCATTCTGCGCTCAAGCTTTTTCTGATCGCTCAACTACCTGTGGATAATTTGGGTTGTTATTCAACCAGTTCTGCGCCATGGCACGTTGTTCATCCGTCACTACGCCGTCGGGTTTGCCGTCGATACCGTAGCGCTGGTATTCACTGGCGAGCGCCATCTGATAGGGAATACTACGGGTGTAGCGTTTCAACGCTTTGCCTATCTCAACCCCAGGGAAATCAATATCACGCCGGATAGCGTCGTTGATCAGATCCTGCATGATGCGGACTTTAAGCGGCTTAGGCCGTTCATGTGCAAAGAGTAATGGCCAACTCTCACGCAGCATCATGGCACGTTGGTTTTTATCCACGGTAATACCCCAAAGGTATCTGGTTTTTTTATGAGTATAAAACAAAGATATGTCAGGCGTAGGAAACGGGCAGGGACTACTTTTGGTTGTTATTTTGGCTATTGCGCAGAATTGTTTTGGATAGACTGAAGTAGCGTATCCAGTAAGCCGGGGAAACGCGCATCTAAATCGTCGCGGCGCAGGGAAATTCTATTCTCCCGCCCCTGAGGGCGTTGCCAGATAACGCCACTGTCACGCAAAACGCGCCAGTGATGTGTCATGGTTGACTTCGCCACGTCCTGCCGCAGCGCGCCGCAGCTCAGTTCACTGCCATCCGCAAGCGCTTTTACTATCTCCAGACGCAATGCATTCCCTAATGCAAAAAGGACATTTTCCAGGCGAATCTGTTCACGTTCCGGATGATTGGCGATCATACTGTTCCTGTATTTACCGGTGAATGTGCGGAAGCGAGAGGGCGCTAATATACCGAAAGCCCTCGCTGAACGCTACGCATCGGGGTGGTGTTTCACCGATTGCTGCTATAGCTAATATAGTTCGAATATACTCGTACAGTTGTACTATTATAGATGCCGTTACATAACCCGCGGTCAATTCCGGCCGCGGATTGACAGTCAACAGACTTAAGGACGCATCATGCCTCGACCCATCCCCCTCGAACGTTACCGCAACATCGGCATCTCCGCGCATATCGATGCCGGTAAAACCACCACCACCGAGCGCATTCTGTTTTACACCGGAATGAGCCACAAACTGGGTGAAGTGCACGATGGCGCGGCAACGACGGACTGGATGGCGCAGGAGCAGGAGCGCGGTATTACCATCACCTCTGCCGCCGTGAGTGCCTTCTGGTCCGGAATGGATCGTGATTTTGAGCCGCATCGGGTCAACATAATCGACACCCCTGGTCACGTGGATTTCACTATTGAAGTTGAACGTTCCATGCGTGTGCTCGACGGCGCGGTGATGGTGTATGACTCGGTCGGCGGTGTGCAGCCGCAGTCCGAAACCGTGTGGCGTCAGGCCAACAAATACCAGGTGCCGAGGCTGGCTTTCGTCAACAAGATGGACCGACAGGGCGCTGACTTTTTCCGCGTCGTGCAGATGATGAAAGACCGCCTGAAAGCGAATCCGGTACCGATCGTCATCCCAGTTGGTGCGGAAGAACACTTTTCCGGCGTGGTTGATCTCATCAAAATGCGGGCGATCCACTGGGATGACGAAACCCAGGGCATGACCTTCAGCTACGGCCCGGTTCCGGTGGATTTACTGGAAATAGCACAGGAATGGCGTGAGAAAATGGTGGCCGCAGCCGCAGAGGCCAACGATGGGCTGATGGATAAGTATCTGGAAACGGGCAGCCTCGACGAAGCCGATATTATCGCCGGGCTGCGTCAGCGAACGATTGCCGGTGACATTCAGCCGATGCTGTGCGGCAGCGCCTTTAAAAACAAAGGGGTGCAGCGGATGCTCGATGCGGTGGTGGAGCTTATGCCGTCGCCACTGGACGTTCCGGCCATTGACGGGATTGATGAACAGGGCCAACCGGCGGAACGACACCCGAGCGATGACGAACCGTTTTCGGCGCTGGCGTTTAAACTGATGACCGATCCGTACGTTGGCCAGCTGACTTTTATTCGCGTTTATTCGGGCGTATTGAGAAAAGGCGACGCCGTGTATAACCCGGTTAAAGGCAAGAAAGAGCGTATTGGCCGTATCGTATTAATGCATGCGAATGACCGGCATGAAGTGGATGAACTGCGCGCCGGGGATATCGCCGCCTGCGTGGGGCTAAAAGATGTAACCACCGGGGACACGCTGACGGATCCGGACCACATTATCACGCTGGAACGAATGGAGTTTCCGGAGCCGGTGATTTCTCTGGCGATTGAACCGAAAACCAAGGCCGATCAGGAGAAAATGGGCATTGCGCTGCAGCGTCTGGCGGCGGAAGATCCGTCGTTCCGCTTGCACACGGATGAAGAATCCGGGCAGACGATTATTTCTGGCATGGGTGAATTGCATCTGGAGATCATCGTCGACCGTATGAAACGCGAGTTTGGCGTGGATGCGAATATCGGACGGCCGCAGGTCACATACCGAGAAACGATCCGCAAACCGGTGAAGGAAATCGAAGGCAAGTTTGTGCGCCAGTCCGGAGGGAAAGGTCAGTATGGTCATGTGGTGCTGAGCCTTGAGCCGCAAGAGCCTGGTAGCGGATTCAAATTCGAAGACGCGACCAAAGGCGGCGTGGTTCCGCGCGAATACATTCCTTCGGTGGAGAAAGGTCTACGCGAAGCGATGAGCAGCGGCGTGCTGGCCGGGTATCCGGTGGTGGATGTGAAAGCGACGCTGACATTTGGTTCATATCATGACGTCGACTCGTCAGAACTGGCGTTCCGCATGGCGGCAATCTTTGGTTTCAAAGAGGGCTTTCGTAAAGCGGATCCGGCAATTCTGGAGCCCATAATGCACGTTGAAGTAGAAACGCCGGAAGACTATGCCGGGAATATCATGGGCGATTTGTCGTCACGTCGAGGGATGGTGCAGGGCATGGAGGAACGATTTGGCAACCAAATTATTCGCGCCGATGTACCGCTGGCGGAGATGTTCGGTTATTCCACCACCCTGCGATCGATGTCTCAGGGTCGAGCCACGTACAGCATGGAGTTTCATCATTATGCCGAAGCACCGCGCAACGTAGCGGATGACATCATCGCCAAACGTGCCAAAGCATAAAAGGTAATACCTGACGGGAGTGTTCTTGATTGAGCGCTCCCGTTTTTTTGCCTGAAGCCTGTGCCGCGCTCCCCGTAGGTTGCACATGGCTTTTGGAGCCAGTATGGTGTGCGCAATTTCACAAGAATCGCAGGACATATTATGACCAATCCGCCCTCAAAAGATCCGCTGCACGGCGTCACGCTCGAAGCACTACTCAACACGCTGGTGAATAAATACGGCTGGCCCGAACTGGCGAAAAGAATCAAAATTAACTGTTTCAAAAGCGATCCGAGCATAAAGTCGAGCCTGAAATTCCTGCGTCGTACGCCGTGGGCACGCAAAGAAGTTGAAGACTTGTACATTGATTACCTTCACGACGAGCAAGAGAACATCGATGATGAAAGCCCATGGGCAAACTGGCAGGGTAAAAAGCCGCAGGACTAATTATGGCGCAATGTTATTTTTCGCCTGACTATAAAGAAAGTAAGCATCTTTAATTAACGTCCATGACAATATAGAAAACACATCAGGCGGTTGATTTATGTAAAGGGCGTATTTTGTCGCCTTATGCCAAAGATAAGTCAGGCATAATGATCAACGTTTTTTCGATGCAAAGAATTGGGCCTGAAGATGAAAACAGAACACCAGACTGGTGTTCTGAATGCGGTGCGAGAGATTAGCGTGACGCGACAAACAGGGATTTGCATCCCGGACACAGCATTGCCTGTTTGAGTCGTATTTTTGAGGCAGCCTGTGTTGATTTAAAACCACAATTGGGGCAGGTGACCGTCGTCGTTGACGCACCACCAATGAGCTTCATTGCGTAGTCGAGAAAAGACATGATGATTAACTCTTCAATGAACGGACCTCACCATAGCACGAAGGGGCAAAAGAGTATGTGTATTCCATCGGAATATCATGGGATACGTGAGGTCGATTCAATAGCGCTTTGATTAAACAATATCGCACAGCTGCTGAGATGAAATAGGGACGCCTGCACGCCCCTGTTCTGGCTTACTCAAATAACCGAAGATGTAGTGCAGCAATCGCGCCATTGGCCACATCATCTGGCAGCAGGAAACACAAATTGTCATTGGCTGCGCCATGGAAAATCATTCGCACGCAATACTCTTCTGACTCCATAAAGGCATCCCGGCATACGCCAGGACTACGATGGAGTTGATTACCAATCACCGTAACCAAAGCCAGACCGGTTTCAATCTCAACCCGGCAATGAGAAGAGAGTGCGGTCAGTAGCGCGGTGGTCAACGTGTCATCGTCTCCGGACGTGCTGCCCGTGCCGTTCAGAGCCATCGCGATGCCTCTTTCGCTGGTGGTGATCAACTCCACATCAACCTGATGCTCTGCCAGAATGGCAAAAATGTCGGCAAAAAATGCATATGCCGGTCGCGCGTGCAGGCTGTGTAATCTCAGCAGCGTCTGTTTACGACGAACAGCAATGGCACGATATTGCGGGGGTTTTTCTGTCTCGCGCTGAACCAGCGTTCCACCGGCAGCTGTATTTTTGCTGGAACCGACAAATACCGGGATGTTTTTGCGCATTGCCGGTAACAGGGTCGCCGGATGAAGCACCTTCGCACCAAAAGCGGCCATATTGCTGGCTTCGGCAAAAGAGATATGGTCGATGCGCTGCGCCTGCGCCACAATGCGCGGATCGGTGGTGTAGATCCCGGCGACATCAGTCCAGATATCGACTCGCGCGGCGTGCAATGCTTCCCCAAGCAAGGACGCGGTGTAGTCGCTGCCGCCCCGGCCAAGCGTCGTCGTATGCCCATTTTCATCACTGCCGATAAATCCCTGAGTGATCACTATCGCCTGTTCAAGGCGTGGACGTAGACGGGCTTCAGCCAGTGTTTCCACATCGCTGAGTTGGGGTTCGGCACAGCCGTAAAGGTTGTTTGTTCGAATGACTTTACGTGCATCAAACCATTCAACCCTGGCTTCACGTTCACGAAGCACCTCAGCAAAAAGCAGGCTAGACATCAGCTCGCCATGGCTGACCAGGTCATCACTCAGTGCAGCGGACGGCGATGTTGATGCCATTTCTGCAAGACGAGTAACATTTTCAAGGAGTTGATCGATTTCCTTGCCAATGACCGACGGCGATTTCAAACGGGAAATAATGTTGTGCTGGAGCGCACGAAGGGTATCAATTTTATCCATTCGATCGTGTCTTTCTAGCCCTTCAGAAAGTTCGACTAATAGATTTGTAACGCCTGCGGAGGCAGATAAAACGACCAGACGAACGTGGTCATCTGCAAGAACAATACCGGCACTACGATGCATAGAGTCGAAGTCAGCAACGCTGGTACCGCCAAATTTGGCAATGACGAATTGTGGATAAACGCGTGTCATAACACTCTCATGTCAGGGCGCCATAAAAAAATGGCAAGAAACTTTCATTCTCGGCATAAGGGAAGCACGCTTCACCTTACGAAATGTTCGCCCGCGAACACTTCTGTTTAGTTTTTTATTTACGGCATCCGTAAATAAGCGCGACATAGTAAGTGATTTATCTTTAGGGATCGATGTTTTATTTTACTTAAGAAATAAATCAATGAAAATAATGCCTTATAGGATGATCCTTGCATCATTAACAAAAAATTTGCATCAGGAAGGAGCAAGCCATAAGAAAGCGATGTGTTTCATGACATTGCAAACAGTCACAAATGTCAGTGCACAATCAAGGGGTTTTCTTTTACTAATTGATTTAAAAGGGAAATTTGTAAATTAAAAAAATGATTGAGTCCTTATTTAAAAAAACATATATTAGCCGCGTTTTTTACAGGCAATTCTTTTAACCTTTAACTCAATCCGGTGTTAATAATACCCGTGGTTGTAGGAGTGATATGATGACGGATAAAGTCCGTATTGATACTTTAAGTGCTCATTCATTACCTCAAAGCAATGATACCTTCCTCGCAAGACAAGCCGAGTTTGAATCTAACGTCAGAAGTTATCCACGTAAGCTGCCCTTGGCGATTGCCAAAGCGCAGGGCGTATGGATAACCGACGTTGAAAATAATCAATATCTTGATTGTCTGGCAGGCGCCGGAACGTTGGCGCTGGGTCATAATCATCCTGACGTGCTGCAAAGCATTCAAAGTGTCATCAGCAGCGGCTTACCGTTACATACGCTGGATCTGACTACTCCTCTGAAAGATGAATTTTCATCTTATTTACTCTCTTTATTACCGGGTCAGGGAAAAGAATATTGCCTGCAATTCACCGGTCCATCAGGCGCGGATGCAGTTGAAGCCGCGCTTAAACTGGCGAAAAAAGTCACCGGCCGTTCAGGCATCATAAGCTTCTCCGGCGCCTATCACGGGATGACGCACGGTGCGCTCTCCGTAACCGGAAACCTTTCACCAAAAGAAGCCGTCAGCAACATGATGCCGGAAGTGCAGTTTATGCCTTACCCACATCTGTACCGCTGCCCGCTAGGTATTGGCGGTGACGCTGGCGTTAAAGCGCTGACCTACTATTTCGAAAACCTGATCAACGACGTGGAAAGCGGCGTTCGTAAACCAGCGGCGGTGATCCTTGAAGCGGTTCAGGGTGAGGGCGGTGTTAACCCGGCCCCGGTTGAGTGGTTGCAACGCATCCGTAAAGTCACGCAGGAGCATGGCATTCTGCTGATCCTCGACGAAGTCCAGGCTGGTTTCTGTCGCACCGGCAAACTGTTCGCCTTTGAGCACGCCGGAATCGAGCCTGACATCATCGTAATGTCTAAAGCTGTCGGTGGCGGTCTGCCGCTGGCCGTACTGGGCATCAAAAAACAGTTCGACGCATGGGCGCCAGGCCACCATACCGGGACATTCCGCGGTAACCAGCTGGCGATGGCTACCGGCCTGACCACGCTTAAAATCCTTAAAGATGAGTCAGTTGCCGATAAAGTTGCCGTCCAGGGTGAATGGCTGAAGGGTAAACTGGCTGACCTGCAAAAACGTTACCCGGTTATCGGTCACGTACGTGGTCTGGGCCTGATGATCGGCATTGAAATCGTGAAGCCGGATGAAGCGCAGGATCACATGGGATGCTACCCGGCGGATGGCGAACTTTCTGCATTGTTGCAGAAAAAATGCTTTGAATCCGGTCTGATTTTGGAGCGCGGTGGTCGTCATGGTTGCGTCCTGCGCCTGCTGCCATCTCTGCTGATCACAGATGAAGAGCTGGGAATCTTCCTCGATAAATTTGAAAATGCCTTGCTGGGCGCTGGCATTAAGCCAGTTTAATCGGAGCTAACTCAGTGTCAGATAACAACCCGATTCTGTCCGGTTCGCCGCAAAGTATCGCCGCCTATCAGGACGCCATTGAGCAGAGCAGCCAGGCGGTTGTCGACTGGTTAAAGCAGCCTGAAATGTATCAGGGGAAAACCGTCGACCAGTTGCGCGAGCGCATCCAGTTGAACGTTACCTCAGAAGGCCTGGGTAACCAGGCCGCCATTGCGCGTGCAGTTGAGTATTTCCTCAAGGACAGTCTTTCTGTCCATCACGCCCAATGCGTGGCGCATCTGCACTGCCCAAGCCTGGTCATCAGCCAGGCCGCAGAGGTGTTGATCAACGCCACTAACCAGAGTATGGACTCCTGGGATCAAAGTCCGTCAGCGACCATCATTGAGGTAAAACTCATTCAGTGGCTGCGTGAGCAGGTTGGGTACAGCGCCGGAGATGCCGGCGTGTTCACCAGTGGTGGCACCCAAAGTAACCTGATGGGCCTGATGCTGGCGCGTGATGCTTTCTTCGCTCGTCAGGGGCACTCCGTCCAGTTGCAGGGGTTAACCGGCGATCTTAGCAAAATCAAAGTGTTCTGCTCAGAAAGCGCGCACTTTTCTGTGCAGAAAAATATGGCATTAATGGGTCTGGGCTATCAGTCCGTCACCCAAGTGAAAACCGATGCGTTCTCACGGATGGACCTTGCTGATCTGCAAGTCAAACTGGCACAGGCGAAAGCCCAAGGTGAACAGGTGATGGCGATTGTGGCCACCGCTGGCACGACGGATGCAGGTGCTATTGATCCGTTAGTCGAGATCACAACGCTTGCCGCTCAAGAAAATATCTGGGTTCACGTTGATGCTGCATGGGGCGGAGCACTGCTGCTTTCTGAGAAGTATCGCCATTACCTGAACGGCCTGGAATGCGCAGACTCTGTCACCCTGGATTTCCATAAGCAGTTCTTCCAGACCATCAGCTGTGGTGCATTCCTGTTGAAAGACGCGCGTCATTTCGAGTTGATGCGTTATCAGGCGGCTTACCTGAATTCTGATTTTGACGAAGAGCAGGGCGTGCCAAACCTCGTGTCGAAATCACTGCAAACGACGCGTCGGTTTGATGCCCTCAAGCTGTGGATGGGCCTTGAAGCGTTAGGCAAAAAGCAGTACGCCGACATCATTGATAATGGTGTAACGCTTTCGCAAGATGTGGCTGAATATGTTTCAGCACAGCCGCAGCTGGAACTGATTATGCAGCCTCAGCTGGCAAGCGTATTGTTCCGCTTCCGCCCGGAAAGTGGCGACAGCGCATTTGTCGCGTTGCTAAACCAACGTATCGGCGACGTTTTGCTGGCATCCGGGAGCGCCAACGTTGGTGTAACCGAAGCCGACGGTATAACGTGCCTCAAGATGACGCTATTGAACCCAACAGTTTGTCTGGAGGATGTAAAAATCCTGCTGGCAAGCGTGAAGGATACGGCTGAAACATTGCTCCACGCAGAGTTCCAGTCCTAAACGCTTAGCGTCGAAGTAAAGTCAGCCATGCGCTGCGTGAAATCTGCAATTTGCTTGTAAGCGGTTTCACGTAGCGCGCGGACTTATCCAACCACGGTAGACGATATAGCCCAATAATTGGCGTGTCCCCGCACCGGAAGTTTACATAAACTTCAAATCGATATCGTCCAGCTCAACCTTTAAAGAACGATGGTGATGAATATAACATTCAAATTTCAAATTTAGTTCATTTGGAAGGGGGAATGGCTTTAATGGGAATATTTTTTGCAGGGCGCCAATGAACACCTCTGGAACAATCATGATTGAATCACCCCTAGAGCATAAATAAGCCATGGTCAGTAAATTAGGGCTTTCCCATAAAATATCGCGATTAAGGATAAGTTCATCAGCTGTATTCATCCCATCAACCATGCTGGTAATACTACCAAGATCCCGACGCCAGCGAAGATGGGTATTATTACGCCAGTCACAGAGAGTGAAATTGTCATCAATCGTCGAGTGATTCTCACTGACAAGAATTTTCATATCAGATTGCAGAAATTTTTTAGAGACGAGAGCAACATCATCCGGAAGTTTCCCCCCGATATCTATATCCACTTCGCGCTGTTTGAGTTTGCTCAGACGCTCATCTTCGCCGGCATCCATCGTAATAAAATGGAACAGGGTCGAATCATCGCGGGATTGAATTGACTCGGTCAGCAACAGCTCAATTAAAGAGTATGTCGCAATAAAATATTCTTTTCGCGATGTGTTTAGCGCATTCAGTTCTCGATAACGCGCTTGCAAAGCCAACGCAGTATCATTTGGTTTTAAGCCGAAACGGGTTCTGATAAAAATATCAGTACCAAGCTTCTCTTTCAGACTCTTAATGGTGTAGCTAATCGTTGACGGTGAGATTTTTAGACGTGAGGCAGCTTTCATCGCATTCTCACACTCAATGACTTCATTGATTATCTTTAGTTTTTGTAGGCTTATTGTATGCATTGTTCTTCCAGCGGTGACAAAGCTAGGGTGACTGACAGGTAAATGTTGTTCTCACAGAGTGAATGATGTCATCGATCAGACGCGTCATAATGGGGTTTTCTGTCATTTTATTATTAAAATGGATATAGCAATCATGCTTCATTCTCAGTTCCGCTGGCAGTGCGAGGCGTTTAACAGCGAATGCCTGAGTAAATAATGGAATGAAAATATCAGGCAACAGCATGATGTAATTACTCCGGGCGCAAAGCTCTACCATGTTAATGATGCTGCCGGAAACCACCGCCACATCTCTCTCCTGGATATATTTTTTTACTTCCCCAGAGACTTGCATATTTTCACAGTAGTAATCGCCGAGGGATGACCATATAGCATGTTTAGCCTGATATAAATCAGCACAACTCACATCTGTTGGAATGTCTGTATTATGCATGCTGGCGAGTATTGAAATATTTGAGGTAAACAGTTTCACTTTGCTGACTGCTTTGTCTTGCGGCAGTTCGGCACCAATATCGATATACGCATTTTTATTGACCAGGTTGTCCAGACGCTCATTAACGTCAATGGTATAAGGTAAAAAGCTATAACGATACTTATCGGGCTGATGGGCCAAACTGGCAATTGACTCTGAAAGCAACATTTCCACTGGCGAATAGCTCAAAATGGTCAGACTGTTTTCATTCTGCTGATTTTCATCACGGCTAATATCGACATCCGCTGCGAAATACTTTTGATAGCGCTGACTGAGCTCATAAGCCGTCGCATTTGGTTTCATTCCGGTTCTGGTTCGAATGAAGAGATGTTCCCCGGTAATATCCCTGAGTTTTTTTAACGAGTAACTAATTGCAGCAGGGCTTAAGTTAAGCAACTTTGCTGTTGTTTTAACGCTACCACATACAACGAGGGTGTTAATGATTTTTAGTAGCTTTAACTCTATTGTCTGTGACATGCCGTAACACTCCATTCAGCCAGCACCTCCTTTATAATATATATAAAGTAAGGATTGATAATTTTGTGTTTATTTACAAAATACCATGTCAGATGAAATGTAGTGTCAAATCGAAATGCAAACAATACATAAAAACACATTAGTTACATTGCATATGAGTAACATCTCAAGGTGACCGCTTAACCCATTGTTTTTACTTGGGTTTAATGGATATTTAACTAAATTAAAAAGTAAAATAAAAAATACTAAAAATGGAGGGGAGGTAGGGCGTAACACTCACTTCATTATTAACCATTATGCGGCACTGTCAAAATGATATTAACAACCGAGCATAAACAGCAGAAAATAAACCGATATAACACAGGAATGGATGATTATTGCAAAACTTACTTTTTCCGCGAGGGAGTTTGCTTCATAGAACCCACAATTTCAATCCCTACACTAATAAGCGGGAGGATGAAGGGCGTGTTTGCTGCTATCATGGCTATATTGTTGATGGACACAGTATCGGTGTGACGTAGGATTATCTGAAATGAATGTAGAACTGGATATCAAAGTCCTCCGAGCCATTTATACCCTCAGTACAGCAGGTAGCGTTACCAAAGCGGCAGAAATGTTACAAGTTACTCCAGCAGCAGTAACCTATCTGATCAATAAAGCAAGAAAAACAACAGGATCCGCACTGTTTTTCCGCACTCGGCAAGGGATGAAACCGAATACACTGGCGACAGAACTTAGCCAACGTTATCAAGGGATGATGCAGGATTATTTCCCCGAAGATAGCATGTCTTCCAGCCTCAGTCGGGCGTTTACCATCAGTACCTATTCACTTTTTGAATTCCTGCTGGCGCTTGAGTGGGGGAACGCAGTACAGAAAGGGGCAGAGCTCAGTTTTGTTCCCACTGAAGAGAATGACACTCGCCGTCTGGCGGCGCTGCGTAACAAAGAGGTTGATATCGATATTGGTTCGCGCCTGCCGGTGGACAGCGCTATCATGCAGATGAAACTGTTTTCAACCGATGTCGGGATCATTGCCAGAAAAGGGCATCCTTCAATTTGTGACCAATTCACTACTGCGGACTGGCATGAAAATGGTCATGTTCTGTGGTCCCGGGGTATGCATTTTATCAGCGATGATATCGAGCAAACGCGTAACTTCCGTAATCTGTTCGATCAACAAAACAAGGTGTGGATATCGAGCAGTACACTGAATGTGACGTTACTGTGTGCGTATTCCGATGCGATAACCCGTATGCCTGTGCGCCTCGGGCGCAAGCTTGAGTCTGTGTTGCCCGTGACGTTGTTCAACTTACCGGATAATTTGCAGATGACCTATGAATGTTACCTTCATTATCATCACTCCCTGTCAAATGATCAGGTCTTTCAGCAAGTGATAGCCAAAATCCAGCAGACGTTATGACCTTCAACTTCGCCATTATTCGCCCTTTATAAGCGCGAAATTATCGACCCGGGTTATCAATACGTTGCTCGGGCAGCACCCGGCCAAAATCATTAATACCTTGCCAGCTTACCGGACATTGCGCGGCCTGCGAGCATCCGTCGATATTACGCTGGCTGAAAGGGGCAACCATCCCGGCATTACGTACTTCACGACCATTCACATGCAAATTGAATAGCGTCACGTAGTAAGGGGTAGGGTTTTCCACCCGTAATTGCTTACCGACTCGTGTCCATCGCAGTTTTTGGGTCGCGTCTTGAGCGGAACCTTGCAGCCCGGCAGGACGGTAAAACAGTTTTAGCTGTGAACGAATGGCAACCTGCACGCTGTTATCGTGGGGCGAACCGGACGGTATCGTCGCAATACTGAGCGTAAATACGCTTTCGCGATCACGGGCAAGTGAGCCACCGGTATAAATTATTCGTAACGTACTTTCACGCCCGGCCTTCAGGGCAAAAAGCGGAGGCGTTATCACAAACGGTGCTTTTTTTGCCGAAAGCGTACTTCCAGGCCAACTGCCGCCGGTCGAAATTTTGCTATTAATCAGCCACGCAGTCTGACTGTTATTGCGCAAAGGCAGGGTGACGCTGCTTTGTTTTTCGCCATATACCACGCGAGTGCCACCAATCACCACCCCGGCCTGGACACAGGGAATGGTGAGAAGGGTCATCACCAGGGTGCAGAATAAATTACGCATAATTCAGCATAAATGTTGCAGATGAATTAGCCGGGCCAGTGGAAACGGTATCTCCATTCGCCAGGTAGCGGGCATAAAAAGTCATGGTCACCGTGGCCTGGTCAGGCGTGAGTTCGGTACTCCCGCCTGGCTGACCCAGCGGGATAAGCGTTTTGTTATTGTCATAGATAGCAATCGCCACCCCCTTTGCTGCATCTGCATCAGCGGTCAATGCCAGCAATTCAGGGTTGCTGCTGTCAGCATTACCCGTAAAGGTGACCGTGACATTGCTTGCACTCCCCCCGCATTTCTCCAGCGAGATGGTGAAAGGTTCATATCGACCGCCGTCACCGGAATGGGTAAAGAGTTGGCTGCTGACCGAGCCAAATTTGACCAGCAAAGCGGTTGAATCCGCTGAAACGGCACAGGTATTGCCGTCAATCGAACCGGTAATATTGATTGTTCCGGCATGTGCACCAGGGCTTGCAGCCCACAAGGCGAGCAGGGAGAGTGCGGTAAGGCCGCGAAAAACAGGGCGTATCATCAGCAACTCCTCATTGATACTGCAAATCAAAATACATCACCGCCGCAGCGTTACCCGGGACAACAACATCCTGCGTCGATTTATACCTCAGGGCGAAAGTCAGGGTATTGTCCGCGCCTGGTGTCAGCGAATAAGCGGGAACGCCGTCAAAGTTAATCGGTATCAATACCCGTGTCTTGTTGTCGAGTATCTCTATGCCGACCCCTTTGGCCACATTGTCGCCATCAGAAAGTGCCAGCAGGCGTGAGTTGTCTTTATCAGCGATGCCCGAAAAACTGATAACCACACCGCTGGCGGAGGAACCACAACCGGTGAGCCTGATATCAAACTCTTTTTCCGCGCTGACGCTACCGGTTGATGTAAAATCTGATGCCGAAAACTTACCGATATCGACCGTTTGCGTCTCATTTTCCACTTCACAGGTTCGGGAAAGGATGGTCCCGGTCATTTGCAGGTTATAGGTTTCTGCCCTGAGGCTTGCCGACATCACCAGCAAACTGATCAGCAGGGATGAGTTTAAAAATGTCGACTTCATTACTGGCACACTCTCGTTAATTTGTTGATGGCATTCTGGCTGGCATCGTCTGGCAGGCGATATGTCACCACACACTGGCGGGCGTCACCGTCCCCCCAGCGAACCGTCAATTTGCCTTTCTGTGCCAGACCGGACAGATACACTTGTCCGTCATCGCCGACAATACTGTTACTGCCTTTTTCTGTGGTGACGATGGCTCCAAAAGGGACCACCTTGCCGTTATGAGTCAGATTCATCAGGGCCCGAGCGCCGACATGGGTATCAAAACGGGCCCGTACCAATGCGCCGCGGGTCGGTACGACGTTGACCACGGTATCGTCCAGATCAACGTTTTGCGGCAGGGTGGTGGTATCCAGTGCCATACGGTTGCGGCGATAGGTGGTGGCATAAGGAACGACGGCATAGCCTCGCCAGTCGGTACGCAACCCGGTGTTACCTTCGACTTTCACATCATCAGCACCTGGCGCCGCAATCAGGACATTGGTTTCACCCAATGGTTGTGACAGTGTTACGCCATTGCGGTGCGCAACAATGGAGCCGCTCAGCCCATAGTTGACCTGTTGGAAATTGCCGTTATCGCTGTAGTTATAGCCTGCATTGGCACTTCCCCAGGAACCATCATAATTCATGCTGACCGAACCACTGGCGCCGCCGCCCTGGTTCTGATAGCCCTGTTGAATGTTGTAATTCAGATTGTCATCTTCCAGCAGCGTGCCGCTCAAACCAGCATTCTGGGTGGTGTGTCCACGCGTATCGTTACTGATGCTATAAGTCGCATAGGCATTATGTTGCTGACGCGTAATATCCCCCGATGGGGTCAGCCACTGGCCGAGAGGGATTGAAATACCCAGCGCTACGCGGTTATCCGCCTCGCGCAGCCCAGGGACTTTGTTGTAGCTGTAGTTGAGCGTCCATGAAACACCGTACAGGTTGCCGCTATATCCGGTTTGTACCAGCGTGTTGACAACGCCCGTTCGCCAATAGGTCTGGCGACTGCCGTTGATGTAGACCGAGCCATTGCTGCCAAGTTGTTGGGAAATGTTGAGCTGGATTTTGTCGCGTTTATTATTGCGCAGATCGTAATAGTCACTGGGGGCGACCTGGGATTGGGGATCGTCGTTTTGTGAATTACGGGCATAGCCATTCATGCGCTCCCGGGTACTCTCTTCAAGGGTATAAAACCCTTCGGTCGAGTAACGATAGCCGACCAGCTGAAAGTTAGTCCCGGTGCTGTTAAGTGATTTACCGTACAAAAAGCGTAGCGAGGCGCCGCTGTGTTTGCTGTCATCGGCCAGAATACTGTTAGCCTGGGTCACATCCAGCGACAATGCACCAAAGGTACCAACGTTGACGCCCAATCCGAGCGCAAAGGCATTGTAATTCTTCGCGACCTGCGTGCCGCCATAAGCCGTAAATCCGGCGGGTAAACCCCACAGCAACGTAGACTGCGCAAAATTGACGTCATCCTGCAGTTCTGAATTACTACGATACTTGCCCGCGGTGACGGCATATTTGATATGACCTTCGCGTTGCAGTACCGGCACAGAGGCATAAGGTACGGAATAGACGTCAACGCTGCCGTCAGTCTCTTTGACTTCTACAACCAAATCACCACTGGATGAGGTCGGAAACAAGTCATTGATTTCGAAGGCACCTGGTGGGACGTAACTTTGATAAATGGTGTAACCATTTTGACGAATGGTGACTTGCGCATGGGTACGTGCAATACCGCGAATGGTCGGAGCAAAGCCACGCAGACTATCTGGCAGCATATTGTCATCGGATGCCAGTTGCACACCACGAAAACCCAGGCTGTCGAAAACATCTGACGGCGTGGTGCTGTCGCCGATGACCAGTTCACTGCGCAATGGAATGATCGCCCGCTCAATCCAGGTATTGATATGTTGCCAGTCGCTACTGCTGTTATGACTACTGCTACTGTAGTTCCAGGTCGAATAATCACGCAGGCGCCACGGGCCGAGATTCAGGCCGCTGTGCAAGCCCAAAAAATAGTTATTGCTGGCGCCGCTTTGTTTGTCGTCGTTATTCGAGCCGCTAAAATTGTAGTTCAACATCAGTGCGTTGATGCCTTCATCCCACTGTGAGGGCGGGATATAGCCACGGACAGAATTGTTCATCATCGCCTGCGGAACGCTAATATCCAGACGCAACCGCTCAAAATTAAATTGGGTCGCTGCCCCTTCAATGGCGGTAGCAATATCCAGACATTTATCCGGGTCGGCATCGGCGAGCGCAGGTTTTCCCTCAATGTTAACACCCATGGCACTCAACTGTGCCGGAGTCAGACACGGGGTCAGGCCGGTCTCATCGACTCCCGCAGAGGGAAGGGCGTTAGCCGCCTGGAATTGAATATCCTTTCGCGACTGAAACGTATCGTTGAGATAAATATCAACGCGATAAGTGCCGGGTGCTTGTGTGCCGCCTTCAAAACGAGACAGATCGGCGACCGCAGAAGGATCGTCAGATAAAAATGCCGGATTAAAGTATTCATCGGCATAGCCATTCGCAGATGCCATCGCAATCGCAACAGCCAGAGGCGCTATTTTATAAGATTTATTTTGCACTGGCATAGTATCCCTTTCCTTCCTGCACACCTATGGCCGACGTGCTGCCGACGCTTTAGCATTCCTTTTGGTTAGATTTGGGGGGCCTTACGCGCCGCAAGACTGCGTGGCGGTATTGGCGCCGTAGTCATTGACCGTCTGAAAACGAACGGGCCCGCTTTTATGACCGGGGACGTCAACCGTCAGTGAATTCATTGGCGAGACCATGGAATTCGGCAATTTTTGACCGCCCACAGTGAACTGGACCAGGGTGACAAAGTAAGGGGACGAATTTTTAACCGTCACGCGGCCGCCCTCGACCCGACAGGTCAGATGTTTTGGCGCATCAACTGAATTCGAGGGGAGATGCTTCGGGCGCACAAATAATTTGATGACGCTTTGGGTGGCAATCTGCAAGGTATTGCCTTTAATACTATTTTTATCGACTGAAGGAATCGCTTTGCTGTTCAGGTAGAACACGCTTTCCCGATCGCTGGGCAGTGCTGGACCGTTGTACATAATCCGCAACGTATTCTCTTTTTTCGGTTTCATGGTGAACAGCGGGGGGGTCAGTACAAAATCTGCTGATTTGCTGCCGTCAACATTGGTTATCCACGACTGAATCAGATAGACATTCCCGGTGGAGGTGTTGCTCAGTGACAGCGAGGCTTCTTTTGCTCCCTGTGGATAAATAATCCGTGTTGCACCCAGTGCAATACCGCCTGTGCTGGCACTGGCTGAGCCAACAATCGCCAATGACAACAGCCCGGCGCTAAAAAGTGCGGTTATCGCATTGCGGTGATTTATCGTGTTTTTTTTCATAAGTCGGTTCCCTTTTATACCTGTTGACCTGACTCCACGCCTTCCGTTAGCAGAGCCAAAAGCAGCCTCCGTGCACGCACGGAGGTATGCAATCAATCAGGAGTAATTGATGTTAAATGTCGCCGTCGCAGCCACACTACCGGCCGTTGCGGCATCATCAGTCGCGATATAGTCAACTTTGAACGGAATGGTCGTGTCGGCACCGTCCTGTACGGCAACAACTGAGGAGTCGCTGCCTAGCGCCAAAGTCTGGTCATCCGGGCCGTACAGCTGCAATGCAACGTGTTCTGCTGCTCCTGCGCCGGCGGTGTTCTTCAGCGCGTCAGGCAAGGTGCCGTCCGCGGTACCATTAAAAGTAATACCGACATTTTTGAGCACGGTGGCGCTGCAATTCTGCAGAGTGATGCTGAAGTCTTTTTGCTGGCCAGCCGGTTGACCTGGGTCTGTGAGCAGCGTGGTTGACACGGGATCCAGCGTGACAGTAGGGGTGCTGGCGACGGCGGAACATGCCGGGTCAACAACCTCGCCAGTAAAATCGACTGTCCCACCTTGTACGGTTATCGCGCCAGCATGGGCTGCACCCGCAGCGAATAACGCAGCAGTTAAAGTGGTGTAGGCAATGTTTTTAAACTTCATAATGCGTCCTTAAATATCAGTAGATTTAACATCCGGGTTATTATGTTAGCTGCATAAAAAATGCATCTAATAGCGGCGCGGTAACGTAGAGGGTAACAACATAAATGGCTAACTCGGCTGGAACCCACAAACGAGATACTACGAAATACGACTTAATCGATGCAAACATCAAAAAGAGCGATACAATTCAGTACGCCTAAAAACATCGTTAACCTTATGATATTAATGCAAATTCAAACTCTTTGGTTATGCAATTCAATGTTCTAAAAACAAATAACGGATAGGATTAAACTTATGGCGAAAATTCAGAGGGCCGAGCTGTAAAACCCGCGCCATGCTTCATCGGTTACATCACAAATAAATTATCCATCGTTAAGTATTTAAAATAAGTCAGTGACAATCGCATTAACTGATAACTATTTTCATTTATCACCAGGTGACGTCTATTCTGCGGCAACGTCATTAAGCAAAATCGATCCGTAAATAAGCCAGTGTGGTAAATGTCCCTACTGCAGGAGTATTGCCAGTGGTGCCCACTGGATAAGCATGTAACGTGATATTAGAACTGTTATTAGCATCCAACTGAAAAGAGATCTTGCTGGTCATATCGTTAGGTACCAATGAATGACCACTTTCATCTGTTACAATCACGCCTACATCACTGTTGTCTGATTGCAGGGCATCAGGGACAGCAACTGAAGCATTACCTTCAATACGCAACGTCAGATTTGCCGTGGCACTCATGTCATTGCAGGTGATCGGCACAGTAAAGGCTTTTGGGGTGTAGTTATCGGGTTTTTGCCCAACCGTTTTAAAATCACTACTGTAAAAATCACCTAATGAAACACTCAGCTGTGTTCCTGCGTGAATCACACAGTTTTGCGGCACAGTGACCGTGCCGGTGAAATAATATTCAGCCGTTGGTGGCGTAGAGGCATCACAGAGACCATCATTGGCTAAACAGGCATATATGGCCGCAACTTTCATCTGTGGTAAATTGATGACTCCGACCATTGATTTCTTTATTCTTAGCGAAAGGTAGCCATTGGTGCCTGATGCATTAGGCCATGTTTTGGCACCTGAGTAACATTTCATAGATGAGGCTACCAGATTTTCGAAAGGAACATCCCGACTACCAATCCCACCAATATTGGTGATAGTCAGTTTCATATCCAGGTAATCATTATAGGTATACCAGCCATCTCCGGCATCAGGGAGTAGCATAAAGGAGGTTAGTACCCAGTTGCCGTTAGCCGAACAAGCACACGAGAAGGTGGTACTGTAACCATTCCAGCTATATGCCTGGTCCATGACATAACCCGCTGTATTATTAGCAGGGTCAGTAAGTTGCCGATTGCCCGTGTCTATCGTGATTTGATTCGGCCCATTGGTATTAGTACAGTTGCCATTGGCCATTGCAGGCACTGAGACAAACATAACCCCGAGCATGGCAATTATCTTAGCTAAGGAAAATAGGATTTTTGATTTCTTCACTTTAATTTCTCATTATCTTTAGTAAGATATAAAACATTGCCATTCTGAAATTTAATGTTTTCTCTACATGTTCAGGTAACACACCTATAAATGGCTTTTTATCTGGTTCCTTCAAGTGAAGATACTATGAAATTAAACCCTGTCGATGCAAATTTGAATATGCTGATTCGCCGTTCAGTCTTTTTACGTAATTACATAATTCGATGAATTTAAAGAACTATATTTGAAGTTTTAATTTCCTGGTTATTAAATTAAACGAAATGGAAAAATGTATTAATGTGATCACGACGTGGTTTTGCGGTGTGCCCCACAGCACCTTCCGACGTGGCGGTAGGGCGAGATGTCCATGGTGAGGGAGTAGGGCGTATTGATGGAAACTGGCTGGTACTGGATAACCCGAGTTATCCCTACACATCTATGAGTGATTCGCCGTGATGACAAACCGATCTGTCATGAAACACCAATTACTACGGCATGGGTCGATGACTGTAATTCAACTCAATGATAATTTTGGGGATTAGTTGCTGACTGTTTCCCAGAATTTAAACGTGAACGGTAATGATGTTGATTGAATTGGTTCGAGTCCATCTATTCAATATTCTCTGCGTGATGCTTTTCGCGAGTTTAGTTTTGCCCCCATTTACCACATAACTGAAGAGAAGAGAGGCAAGACAAACTACGGGGTCAACTCATTCCGGTTCATCCAGATTGATTTGTCACGGAGCAGACGGATAGCATCTGAATGCAAGAAGAGTATCCGTAGGGTTGGTCGTGGTGGGTAAAGGGAGATGAACAAAAGGCATGATGTGTGGCGGTAGGCAGCGAAGACATAACGAGCAAGAGCGTCTTAAATGCCATTTAACATAATATACATTATGCGCACCAATATTGTAGTAGCAAAGTTGTAATGTCCGGTCTAGGCTAAGTTAAGATGTCCGGCGTGTATAATCAAGTAAGGATTACCATGACGGCTCTCGCAGCGGAGTTTTTCACTTTGGATGAAGTTAACAGACTCAAGATCATTCAGGACGTCATCGACCGGCGTCTGACAACACAGATGGCAGCTCAGCGGCTTGGTATCTCCGACCGTCAGTGCCGCCGTCTGCTTGCGCGTTATCGTGAAGATGGTCCGCTTGGCATGACCAGTCGCCGTCGTGGTAAATCCAGTAACAACCAGTTGCCTCAGGGACTGGCCGCATACGCGCTGAATATTATTCGCGAGCGCTATAACGATTTCGGGCCGACGCTGGCATGTGAAAAATTGTCTGAGGTTCACGGAGTTCATCTTTCTAAAGAAACCGTCCGTAAGCTGATGACGCAGGCCAGTCTTTGGGTGCCACGTAAGCAACGTGCGCCAAAAATTCAGCAGCCACGTTACCGCCGTGCCTGTGCCGGTGAACTCATACAAATCGACGGCTGCGACCACCACTGGTTTGAAAACCGGGGACCTAAGTGTACGGCACTGGTTTACGTCGATGACGCAACCAGTCGTTTAATGCAGCTTCGTTTCGTGAAATCTGAGTCTACTTTCACCTATTTTGAAGCAACCCGGGGCTATATTGAAAAACATGGCAAACCGCTGGCGCTGTACAGCGACAAAGCCAGCGTATTCAGGATCAACAATAAAAATGCAACCGGCGGCGACGGCGAAACCCAGTTTGGCCGTGCGATGCATGAACTGAACATTCAGACCATTTGTGCAGAAACCAGTGCTGCCAAAGGCCGCGTTGAACGGGCACACCTGACGCTTCAGGACCGGCTGGTCAAGGAGCTCAGGCTCCAGGGCATCAGTACAAGGGAAGCTGCGAACGCATTTGCCGAAGAATTCATGAACGATTACAACCGTCGTTTCGCAAAAGCGCCTCGCCAGGCGTTTGATGTTCATCGGGAACTGGATGTCGATGATGATCTTGATATGGTATTTAACTGGCGTGAAGCTCGTAAAGTGTCGAAATCACTCACAGTGCAATACGACAAAGTCCTTTATCTGATTGAAGACAGCGAATTCAGTCGTCGGGCGATTGGTAAATACATCGATGTCTGGCATTACCCGGATGGACATAAAGAGCTCCGGCTTAATGGCGTGTCACTTCCCTACTCCATCTATGACAAGCTTTCTGAAATCGATCAGGGGGCCATTGTGGACAACAAACGTCTGGGGCGGGCCCTGGAAATGGCGCAGCTGGTCCAGGCCGAGCGGGATAATAACCGGTCGCAGTCCGTTCCATCCGGCGACGGTCCTTCACGCAGGCGTAAAGCCCCCACGACGAAGAAATCTCAGCGCTCCCTTGATCAGGACGATATGTTCAATGCCTTGGTGAAACTTCAGTCACGCTCTGAAGAGATATTTGGAAAGAAACCGATTTAAAGCCCGGTAATCCATCCGGGCGTGTCTGGTTATCAGATTTTGGCCTGATTGACCCGTGCAGAGAGCTCCTGATGACTTTCTTTCCTTTCGCTGTAGCGGTCGGACAGGTAGGCTGTGTGCCCCTTCAGGAGTAACGTCATTTTGAACAACTCTTCGGTAACGTCGACAATCCTGTCATACCAGGGTGAGGGTTTCATGCGCCCTTCATCATCGAATTCCTGCCATGCCTTTGGCACTGACGACTGATTGGGGATGGTGAACATCCGCATCCAGCGGCCAAGTATCCGCATCTGGTTCACCGTATTAAACGACTGCGAGCCGCCGCAAACCTGCATCACGGCCAGTGTTTTTCCCTGGGACGGACGAACAGCACCTTCACTGAGGGGTATCCAGTCAATCTGGGCCTTCATCACCGAGCTCATGGCGCCATGTCTTTCCGGAGAACTCCAGACCATTCCGTCACACCACCTGACCAGCTCGCGGAGTTCAAGCACTTTGGGGTGACTTTCGGGCGCATCATCGGGTAACGGTAGACCGGATGGGTTAAAGATTTTCACCTCAGCGCCCATCTTTGCCAGCAACCGCCCGGCCTCTTCCGCTGCAAAACGACTGTAGGACCGCTCTCGTACTGAGCCATAGAGGATGAGAATACGTGGCATGGTTTCGTTGTTGCCAGTAAGTTTGCTGGCAAGCGCATCATCAAAATAAGCCGGTTCGATTGCTGGTAAGTCGGTCATAAAAATCTCCATTTCATAAGCTATGCTTTAAAAATTATCACATATGAAATATCATATGTATTGTTATTTTTTAACGAGGTTAAGCATGCTACAGCCTGTTCAGCTTTTTAAACTGCTCGCCGACGAAACCCGTTCGACCATCGTGATGCTACTCAGGGAGTCCGGTGAGATGTGCGTCTGTGACATCTGTGCGGCAACCGCAGAATCTCAGCCCAAAATATCCCGACATATGGCGCTGTTACGCGAAGCAGAACTGGTCATCGACCGCCGCGAAGGAAAATGGGTGCATTACCGACTGTCGCCACACATGCCAGCATGGGCTGCGGGTATTATTGATACTGCCTGGAACTGTGAACGAGAAAACATACGCAACAAGCTTAGTAGCGTGGCATCTGCCTCCTGCTAATGGCGATATATATATCCGAATAAACAAATGTGAATGGAGTTTCTGATGTTACTGGCAGGTGCTATCTTTTTATTCACGCTCGTCCTGGTTATCTGGCAACCCAGAGGGTTGGGAATTGGCTGGAGTGCCTCACTGGGCGCAGGTCTGGCATTGCTGACTGGCGTCGTTCATCTGGGGGATATTCCGGTGGTCTGGCAGATAGTGTGGAATGCGACCGCCACCTTTATTGCCGTGATTATCATCAGTCTTCTGCTCGATGAATCCGGCTTCTTTGAATGGGCCGCACTGCACGTTGCCCGTTGGGGGAATGGCCGAGGGCGGCTGCTCTTCACCTGGATCGTCCTGCTTGGCGCGATGGTCGCGGCACTGTTTG
The DNA here is from genome assembly GCF_024764965.1 of Scandinavium tedordense. Lineage (NCBI taxonomy): Bacteria > Pseudomonadati > Pseudomonadota > Gammaproteobacteria > Enterobacterales > Enterobacteriaceae > Scandinavium > Scandinavium tedordense. The sequence goes on from NZ_JALIGG010000058.1 coordinate 578,455, forward strand.
CCAACGACGGTGCGGCACTGATCCTGACGCCTATCGTTATCGCGATGCTGCTGGCGCTGGGGTTCAGCCGGGGAGCAACCTTAGCGTTTATCATGGCCGCAGGGTTTATCGCTGACACGGCAAGCCTGCCGCTGATTGTCTCAAATCTGGTAAACATCGTCTCGGCGGATTTCTTTAAGCTTGGTTTCTCCGAATATGCCGCCGTGATGGTCCCGGTTAACCTGGCCGCGATTGCGGCTACGCTGGTGATGCTGCATTTGTTTTTCCGTAAGGACATTCCCGCCGTTTACGACGTTTCTCTGTTGAAAGAACCGAAAGACGCTATACGTGATGTGAATACCTTTAAAACCGGCTGGCTGGTACTGGTGTTGCTTCTGGTGGGATTCTTTGGACTGGAGCCGCTGGGCGTACCAGTCAGTCTGGTCGCAGCCGCTGGTGCATTGCTTCTGTTTGCTGTTGCGAAAAAAGGGCATGCCATTAACACCGGTAAGGTGCTGCGTGGTGCGCCCTGGCAAATCGTTATCTTCTCGCTGGGGATGTACCTGGTGGTCTACGGCTTACGAAATGCCGGTCTGACCCACTATCTATCTTCCTTGCTGAATCAGCTGGCAGAGCAAGGATTGTGGGCGGCAACGCTGGGTACGGGCTTCCTGACGGCCTTCCTGTCATCGGTGATGAATAATATGCCGACCGTGCTGGTTGGAGCGCTGTCGATTGATGGCAGCACAGCAACCGGTGTTATCAAAGATGCGATGATTTACGCCAACGTCATCGGCAGTGACCTGGGGCCAAAAATTACCCCTATCGGCAGTCTGGCAACGTTACTGTGGCTGCACGTTCTGTCGCAGAAAAACATCAAAATCACCTGGGGATATTACTTCCGGGTGGGCATTGTCATGACAATCCCCGTGCTGTTTGTCACGCTTGCAGCACTGGCGCTTCGTCTGTCTTTCACTTTGTAATGAGATACTGATATGAGCAACATTACCATTTATCACAATCCGGCCTGCGGCACGTCACGCAATACCCTTGAAATGATCCGCAACAGCGGTACAGAGCCCACCGTTATTCATTATCTTGAGACCCCACCATCACGAGATGAACTGGTAAAACTCATTGCGGATATGGGGATCACAGTACGAGCGCTGCTGCGTAAGAATGTCGAACCTTATGAGCAATTAGGGTTGGCAGAAAAAGCCTTTAGTGACGACCAGTTAATTGATTTCATGTTGCAGCACCCTATTCTCATCAACCGACCAATTGTTGTGACTCCGTTAGGTACACGTTTATGCCGACCTTCTGAGGTGGTACTGGATATTTTGACTGATGAGCAACGCGGTGCATTCACTAAAGAAGATGGTGAATGCGTTGTTGATGCGCAGGGTAAACAGATCAAGAAATAAGTACTACTCAAGGGAGCACTAAGTACTCCCTTGAGTTTTCCCCTTTCTTTGTGCCGATAGTATGAATAATGTTTAGGTATTGAGTTCATATTCCTTTGGCTGCTTTGAGGACATTTGAGCTTTGCCCCACCCCGGACATTTCTACTTAGCCTTGACAAATATAGAATCAGACAGAATCCGAGGTTTTGTGGTCATCCTTGGCCTGGTTGCTGATGGCTTTTAAAAGCGCGTTCTCCAGTACTGACACCATCACTCTGGCCATCTCATGGCTTACCACCACGAATTAACGTTTCGCGTTCACTAAGTCATGTTCACCCAAGTTTGCTAAGGCTGCCATTAATCTGCTGCCAACATAGATTTTTTCCGGGTGTGGTTAATATAAGCTCGTACCGCAGCACTGGATTCATCGTTACGACTGACCATCATCAGATTCGCTGACAGCTCTTTCGAATCAAGCACTCGATAAACCACGCCCGGGATCGCCACCTGCGCTAACGGAGCGGGAACCAACGCGATCCCCAGTCCAGCGCCGGCCATGGCCAGTACGCTCAATGAACTGGAGATTCGCAAGGCTATATTTAATGAATCACCAAGCAGCGTTTGTAACTGCGAATCAAGTTCAGAATCCGCGTCATTGATGGAGTACATGATCAACGGTTCATTGGCCAGCATATCCACGGTCAGACTCTCTTTATCGGCAAGAGGATGCTCGCTGGACATCACCACTACCCTTCCCCATTTCCCTACAGACTCATAAATCAAAGCTGAGTCATGCTCCGGATAGTAATCAGGCATATAGCCGACATCCAGCGTGCCGTTCTGGATTGCATCGTTTTGTAGCTGCGGGGCCAGTTCCTGGCAAATAATCTCAGCATCCGGATATGCCTGATGAAATGAGCGCACGTCCTGCATCAGCCTGCCACTAAAGACGGCATTGCCGGCAAACCCGACCCGTACGCGACCGGTTTCACCGCGAATTGAACGTTCGACCGCAAGACGAGTATGCGCCATATGCTCCAGCGTGCGCACGGCTTCCTCCTGCAAAAGCTTACCGGCGTCGGTCAGTTCGACCCGGCGGCTGGTGCGGATCAGCAAGGGGCCGCCCAACTCAGCTTCAAGCGCTTTTATCTGCATGCTCAATGCCGGCTGAACGATGTTGAGCCGCTCTGCCGCCCGGCCAAAATGGCGTTCTTCTGCAACAGCCAGAAAGTACTTCAGGTGTCGTAAGTCCATAACGCCTCATGAATCAATATAAATGATGAATCAGTAAAATCTATATATTTGAGTTTAACTGCTTTCGGGGCCAAACTGAATCCAGTCACGTAAATACCCCTCACTAACAGGAACCTTCACCATGCAAAACCAACTTCAAGACCGCCAGCAACTCAATGACCTGATGAATGGCTGGATGCACCGCGACCTTGGCGAATGGGAGCAGTTGCGCAACATGTTTCATCCGGATGGCACCATTGAAATCACTTGGTTCGAAGGGCTGGGAAGCGACTTTGTTGATGGTTCAATGCGTATGGGGGCGTCTGACCTGCGAACTAAACATCTTATCGCTTCACCTGCGATAATCTTTAACGATGCCGGTGATAAAGCCATTCTGGAAACCAACGCGATCATCATCGCTGAGAACGTGAAACTGAATATTGGCTGCGAATGCCACAATCGTTTTTACGATCTGGCAGAAAAACGAGACGGCGAGTGGAAGTTGTTCCATCGTCAGAGTGTTTACGACATGGGTACCTTCACTTTTCCGCTGGGTCCGGTAGCCATTGATCAGGCAATTGTGACTAAGTATCCACGTGAATATGCCGCGCTGGCCTATTTACTCGAGCAAAGTGGATTCCCTCTCGGACGTATCTTTGCGACGCGCGGCAGTGAACTTGAAGCTAAAATGAAAGCTGACGGAAAACGCTGGTTAGCGGCATGATTTGTTAACGAAAGAGTCAATGTCAAAAGCTGGGTTTTCGTCACACCGATGATTGCCGCCGTGACGCTGCATCTTGGCCAAGCGCCAGGCCTCCATGGAGGACGCACCGGTGTAACGAAACTTCCCTGCTTTTACCAGACCGTTTTAGCGAGTAAACGTCAGCTCCGGCACTAAAGCATCGTCGTCTTGCATGCATTTCTTCCAGGCACTCCCTTCTGAACCATTATCCAGAATAGTTGAGGTTCGGTACTCAACGGAACGACGATGTTCTTTTCCTGTGGCATCTTTGGTCACGTAGTCTGCCGTCGTCCAGCGCGTGCGTGTTGGCGCCCCATTGGCGACCAGCGCGATGGTTTTCTCTCTGACCTCATCTGCACAGGTGTGAGCTGCCGCCAGTACGCGCTGATATTGCGCTTCCTCCGGCGTGGTGGATTTTTGGGAAGAGCAACCGGACACCATAAATCCTGCAACCGCGATGGCACAGACCATTTTTATCATTATTAATGCCTCAATTAATGCTGGCAGGTTATTCAGGTTTTTTCAGTGGGACAGGTACCGCTTTTTCCAGTGTAGCCTCACTTGTAGATTGCTCCACCGCTTTCTGTTTCCGGGCCAGTTCATCGATAACCAGTCGATAGGCAATATAGTATTTATAAATATTGCTAACGTAGGTAACGGTTTCAGCGCCAATTTTCTCGGCAGCCAGATTCTCAACGTTACCAAACCAGACATTAGGGTCGAAGCCGCGCTTTTTCGTTTCTATGCGTAAGCGCGCGATCCGAGCGGGGCCAGCGTTATACGAAGCAAACGAGAACAGCACTTTATCAAGCGGGGTCATTGGCTCATCACCGTAGTACTTGTCTATCATCCAGCGCATATATTTGACCCCGGCATTAATGTTGGGATCCAGATTGCGAATATCGCCGACGTTCAGTTCTTTCCCGGTCTTCGGCATTACCTGCATCACACCAATCGCTCCGACCGGGCTGCGTACCTTCTGATTCAGCCGGGATTCCTGATACCCTTGGGCAATCATTAGCAGCCAGTCCACATTGTAATGCTCACCGTACTTTCGAAAGATATCTATCAAGGTTAAAAACTTACGCCGTTCCTCTTTGGATGTCGCACTCTTCACGTATTTTGCATTCTTTAAGTATCGTATTAACAGTATATTTCCGAGCGTACTTCCCACTTTATTTTCTTGCACAAAGCCATTTAATACCGCCAGCAGCTGAGGATTACTCTTCCGCACGCCCCACGCAATATTACCGTGATCGCGAAGAACAATATTTTCATGTATCTCAATGTTGGGGAAAATCTTTTTCCAGAAAACTGCTTTATGCCTGTCGACTACGATCAGCGGGATCAACCCGGCATTGAGCATTTCAATCAGGTCTTCATCCTCAAGGGCTTCGGGAGCAGGTTGCAGCGTGACCGGGGGTAATAATTGTTTTGCGAAGTGTGCATTCAGCGTCTTCAGGCTTTCGTAATAACTTGATGAATAACGGACAAAAACGGTTTTTCCTGACAGCTGTTCCAGGTTGTCCACCCTCGGTGAATCCGGCCCTGACAGCAGCAGTTCTTGCACATTGGCATAAACCGGGTCAGTGAAGGAGGCAAGCTTCATGCGATCAGGGGTGATGGTCAGATTCGCGGCGACGATATCCCCTTTCCCCTCATTCAGGGCGCTAAAGAGCTGCTCGCGGGTCACCGGCACAAAGATAATGCGCACCTTCAGGTGGCGATGTTTGAGCTGTTTATCCTTCATCAACTTGTCGTTCAGATAGCGCTCGAACGCCATAAACGCATCGTGGGTCACGCCGCGTTGGGTGCCTTTGTCGATGAAGTAAAAGGTTTTGCTGTAGGTAGTCAGCACGCGGACTACCCGACGATCGTACATGCCCTGCAAATCACCGACCCAGGGCTGCTGTATGTCTTCCATACTGACGCTCAGGGCTTTATCGTGGCCATCTTTTACAGGTGTCGAAAACGCAGCGGTAACGAACAATAAAGCAGCAAGGCCAACCAGATTGGCGATGGTGAAGGGATGTGAGAATGATGCAGTCATGGAGCGGCACTCCGCGCGGTGCATCACTCTATTTTAGTCAATTCCTCGGCGACAGGCGTAAGAATAAAGGGTGAAAGCCCTGAATTACGCCTTCCGTGGCGAGAGTATTCAGTCGCCTGCACTCTACTCTTTGACCAGCACTGGCGTGGTTTGCCATAGCGTCGGGAAGTCTGCTTTCAACTGCTGGACTTTGGGAATGTCGTTAATCGCGATGTAAGGATAATCAGGGTTGTCGTTGAGAAAGTTCTGGTGATATTTTTCCGCCGGATAGAACTGGGCTTTATCTTCGACGGTGGTCACCACTGGGTCACTGAAAGTATGCGCGGCATTCATCTGGGCAATGTACGCCTTCGCCACTTTTTCCTGACTGGCATTCTGCACAAACAATGCACTGCGGTATTGCGTGCCGTAATCCGGGCCCTGTTTGTTGAGCTCAGTTGGGTCATGCGCTACTGAGAAGAAAACCTGTAACAACTGGCCGTAAGTGATTTTTTGCGGATCGAAGGTCACACTGACCGATTCTGCATGGCCGGTCATTCCGCTGCTGACCGTCGGGTAATTTGCGGTTCTGGCCTTGCCGCCCGCATACCCGGAAACGGCGCTGGTTACGCCTTTGATATGCTGGAAAACGCCCTGTACGCCCCAAAAACAGCCGCCTGCAAAAACAGCCGTTTCAAGTCCCTGACTTGATGGCGCTTCATCCTGAGCAGGTGGCGGTACGTTTATGTTTTGTGCCCAGCCTGTGCCTGACAAAAACAGCGTGGCGGTCATGGCTGCGGCGATCCGGAGATACGTAAATTTACTCATCATCTTTCCCCTCTTAGCCAAACGTAAAGGCGTATGCGGTCGCACCCGGTTGTTCAAATTCAATGCTGACCGTATGCTCACCGGTGCCATCTTTCTGCCGAATCAGCTGATACAAACGCTGATCGGTCACAGTCCCTGAGCCATCTGCAGCAATATCGCTGCCGTGCATTGCACCGGGAGGCTGCCCGTCGAGAGAGACGCTAAACCGTACGGGCTTGCCGTTTTCTGCGGGGCCAAGCACCAGATGCACGTCCCGGGCGCGGAATTTGTACACAATCCGGCCTTTCTCACCCGCCAGCGTGACGTGCTCGCCGCCGACATTCCAGCGCCCCACCAAACCCCAGGCATTAAGCGGCAGTGCCAACGGTTGACGATAATCAGCCACTTCATCGTTATTCAGACGGCCGGATGCAAAGTTCTCGGCGCGCTGATAACCCAGATAGGTTTCCGGTGAAATATCGTTCATGCCGCTGGCCGATTGCTCAACGCCCTTGCCTGCCACGTTCGCCAGCTTGTCGTTGACGTTTTGCGCGCCCGCCTGGCGTAACAGTTCCTGAATCACGCGTTCGGATTCGGCGTAATTCCCCTCACCAAAATGCATGTAGCGGATGTGACCTTTGGCATCGATGAAATAGTGCGCGGGCCAGTACTGGTTATTGAACGCCTGCCAGATACCAAAATTGTTATCGATAGCGATGGGATACGTGATGCCGAGTTTTTTGGATTCTTTAGTGACGTTATTGATGTCTCTTTCGAAAGCAAACTCTGGGGAATGCACGCCAATCACCACCAGGCCCTGGTCGCGGTATTTTTCCGCCCAGGCTTTAACGTACGGCAGCGTGCGCAGACAATTGATGCAGGAGTACGTCCAGAAATCGACCAGCACCACTTTTCCGCGTAGCGATTCAGCGGTGAGCGGCGGCGAATTCAGCCATTGCACCGCGCCGTTCAATGAAGGCATCACACCCGCATCAACCAGCGCAGGCACATCGCTGTTGGTGGCCGATGCCAGCATCGCAGAGGGTTTCACCGGGGAGAGCGCGTTTTCAGGCTTCAGCTTTTGCACTAACGTCTGCTCGATGCCACCGGTAGAAACCGTCGACAAACGCGCCAATACGCTGGTATCGAGGCCCAATGAAATCGCTGCGACGCCCAAAAGCATTGCCGCGCCAAGTCCACGGCGGATCCATTCCCCCACGCCGAGCGAACGCTTCATGGCGCTAAAAACTTTGCCGCCAATTAATAATGCCAGCGCCAGCGAGGTCACCGCCCCGGCAGCGTAGGCCAACAGAAGTAGCGTTGAACCTGCGTTCGCACCCTGCAATGCCGCACCGGTTAATACCAGTCCGAGAATTGGCCCGGCACATGGCGCCCATAACAGCCCGGTCGCCACGCCTAATAGCAATGAACTGCCCGGCCCAGCCGCGCGGCCGGAGGTGATTTTTTCAGAAAGTGTATTCCCCGCATTAACCAGCGGGTGCATCAACCGTTCACCGACCTGCGGGAACAACAAGGTGATGCCAAATACCGCCATCAGTACTAACGCTGCAATACGCCCGTACTGATTCGCCGCCACCACCCACCCGCCGCCGACCGCTGCCAGGGTGGCAAACAGCGTAAATGTCAGCGCCATGCCGAGCAGTAACGGAAGCCCCGAGCGGGTAAACGGTTGGTCTGAGCGTGCGAAAACAAACGGCAGCACCGGGAGAATACAAGGACTGGCGATGGTCAGCAGACCGCCAAGAAAAGCAAGAATAATGACCAGCATAGTTGAAGCCTCAGCAAGGACAACGTGGAGGTGATGTCCTGACTGTAGCGGGGAAAGGGTTACGAGATCCTCGCGGAATATTCACATTTTTGTGATAATTGCGGGAAGCGCCCTCCGCGAAGGAGAGCGCTGGCAGGTGTTATAGATTCCCTACGCCGCCATCGACCAGTAAATCGGTCCCAACAATATACGCAGATTCATCGGAGGCCAGAAATACCGCGGCTTTCGCCAATTCATACGAGGTGCCTAAACGCCCAATCGGCACCAGTTGACGGATACCCTCGCGCAATTTTTCCTGTGCCACGCCATTGCCCAGTTTACCCAGCGCCGGAGTTTCTGTTGGGCCAGGGCTTAAGCCGTTAACGCGGATCCCTCGGGGATGAAGCTCGCCCGACAACGTGCGTGCCAGTGATAGAATCGCCGCTTTACTGGCGGCGTAAACGCTGCTCTGCGGTAAGCCAATCCGGGCGCTCACTGACCCGCAGACAATCACCGATGACGGATTCGCCAGCATCGGTAACAGCGCCTGGATGAGGAAGAACGGCCCTTTGAGATTGACGCTCATCAGACGGTCATATGCGCGTTCATCCCACGCCTCAAGCGACTGATGCGTGACATCACCGGCGTTAGCAAAAAGGATATCCAGCTGTGGCCACTGTTCGCGTAATGCACCGGCCAACTGTTGTTGTTGGCCTAAATCGCCCGCATCACTTTTGAGAATCAGCACATTTTCACCGAGCTGTTCCCTCGCGGCCTGTAGGCCTGATTCGCTACGTCCAGTAATCGCTACCGTCGCACCTTCTGCCAGAAATTGCCTGGCGGTTTCAAGACCAATACCGCTGGTACCGCCGGTAATTAATGCGTATTTGCCATCAAGTCTGCCCATTATGTCACCTCGTATTTTGCTGGTGACGCCATTATTTGCGCTATAGTATCTTTTAGATAGTAGGCACCTTTTGGATACTAAGGCACGTCCTGGTATGCATTGACGAACGACGGGAGTTTGCATGACAAAAAATATTTTCCTTTTACCAACCGCAGGGTCGGAATGTCCGATGGTTGGTTTTGTAAACCTGATTGCCGGAAAATGGGCGATCCCGATCCTCTATCGGCTGATCCTGATTGATGAGCCGGTCCGATTCAGCGAATTACAGCGCGCAGTCGACCCTATTACTCAAAAAGAACTCACTCGCCAACTGCGCCAGTTTGAAGCTCGGGGATTAGTAACCAGACACGTATTTGCCGAAGTGCCGCCACGTGTGGAATATCAGATTACCGCGCTCGGGAAATCACTGCGCCCGACGCTGGATTCATTGGCGGAATGGATGCGGGAGAATGCCGCTGCGATGAGGTAAATATTGGCCCGGCAGCAGAGCACCACCGGGCGAAACATGCAGAAATTACAATGCAGATTTAAGTCGTTTAACGGCTTCGTACAGCTGCTCTTCGGTGGCGGTTGCGTAAGAGAAACGCAGCGTTTTCTTGTCTGCATGATCGCTAAAGAAGAACTCACCCGGCACGTAAACCACGCCTTTATCCAGCGTCTGCTTCAGCCATTTGGTGGTGTCGAAGTCATAACGGAACTGCGCCCACAGGAACATACCACCCTGCGGCTGATTAAAGGTGATGTGATCGCCGAGTTCCTCTTTCAGGAAGCGCGACAGCGCCAGGCATTTTTGCTTATAGGCGTCACGGATCAGCGCGATTTGCGGGTCAAGGCGATTCAGGGTCAGATACGCCGCCACCAGAGATTGGGTAAATGAGTTGGCGTGAAGATCGGTCGCCTGCTTTACAATCGCCACTTTCTGCTTCATCCATTCCGGCAGAATAATCCAGCCCACGCGCAGGCCCGGTGCCAGAATTTTTGAGAATGTCGAGGTGTAGACCACGCTGTCATGGTCGCCCAGTTCAGCGGCGGTCTGGAACAGGGTTTTCTGACGTTCTTCGGTAAAGCTGATTGCGCCATACGGATCGTCTTCGATTATCACGAAGTCGTGTTTGATCGCCAGTTTGACCAGTTTTTCACGACGTTCTGCGCTCAGCGTAGTCCCGCTCGGGTTACCGAAGGTCGGTACAATGTAGACAGCTTTGATGCGCGTAGTGTGCAACAGCGTTTCCAGCTCATCGACGAGCATCCCGTCAGCGTCGCTGCCGACCGACTGCACGGTGGCGTTGGTCAGACTGAGAATTTGCAGGGTCGCCAAATACGTTGGGCGCTCTACAACAAACACATCGCCCGGGTTAGCAAGCGAACGGATCAGCAAATCCAGCGCCTGCTGCGAACCCGAAGTGACCAGCAGACGGTCAACCGTGGTGTCAATTCCGCGAGATTTACACAGCCCGACCAGATGATCGCGTAATTCGACGGTCCCTTCTGTTAAACCGTACTGGAACGCCTCACCGAAGTTCTCTTCGACGACGAGTTGGGTGGCCTGGATAAGCCCTTCTTTATCGAATAACTCTCCCGACGGGATACCGCCTGCCAGCGAAATAACGCCTGGCATTTTACTGTGTTTTAACAGTTCACGAATGGCGGAAGGTTGAAGCTGTTGGATGCGGTCTGCGAGGTGATTGCTCTTGCTCATATTTTTTCTCTCGTTTTTATTCACCTAAAATATACATAGCACCCAAACGAATAAGCAATGCCTTTAACAGCCAAAAGCAAAAAACCACGCCAGGCGTGGTTTTTATGCGCAACAGGCTCAGTTCAGTGCAATACGAACCACGCTATCCGGGCCTTTGGTGGTGTTGTCTTCATTAAATTCCTGCTTGACCGTTACATACAGCGACTGTCCATCCGGCGAGATAAGCAGGCTATTTGGATGGCTGTCAAAAGACCAACTGTGTTTCACTGCATAACTGGTGGCGTCAAGCTGCAGTACTTTCTTCGACTCACGCTGGCTGATATAAATTTCGTTGCGCTTATCATTAAATTTAATCCCTAACGCGTCACCTTCAATACGTTTAAGCACCTTGCCAGTCCGTTCATCAATGACCAGCGTCACTTTGGCTTTTGAATCATCAGTCACGAACAGCCGACCGGTTTTGGCGTCTTCCGCCATGTTCAGGAACAAATACGTTTTCCCATCGCCAGGTGTCCAGCGCTGTTCTATTTTGTAGGTTTCCGGATTGATCATGAGAATTTCACCGCCCCCGTTAGCCGCATAGATACGCTGAGTGACCGGGGAATAGATAATACCAGTGACCCATTTGCCGGCATTTTCGATCCGATGTTTTAGCGTCATGGTGTTTGCGTCGACGACCGAAATAAAACCTGGGTCCGCGACGCCGCCGATAAACAGCATGCCGTTGTGCCAGAAGATTTCTCGCGCCCCCACCGGGTCGCCGTCTTTGTCTTTGCCTTCAAACATCAGTCGTTGCAGCACTTTTCCGCTTTCGGCATCCACTTTCGATACCCCGCCGTCTAGCGTGTTGGTGGTGTAAAACACCTTCCCGCCAGGATCCATCGTCATGCCGAAGTTTTTGTAATCGGTAAAGGTCTCACCGGTTTTTTTCAGCGTAGCCGGGTCAAGACGGTATAACGCCCCGCCGTTTACATCTTTAAAACCCTGTGCACTGGCGACGTACAGGGCCTTTGCTTCTGGCAAATACACCATTTCATACAGTCCATCACCCACCACCTTTTCCGACACACCCGGCACCGCAGTCTGTGCCTGAGCGTTAAAGGTCGACAAGCTGAAAGCCGCGGTTAACGCGAGGGCGAGTGTTGTTTTGTACTGCGTGAAGGGAAATAGCATCTGAAACTCCGTAAAAGGAAAGAACCCTGCCCAAAATGGGAAAATCGGTGTGGTTTTTATATTAATGAGAATCATAAGCATTTGCGTTATTTCTGTAAACCCATTGAAAAGCAGGGTTATCAGGCGACTCTGAATTCACAAATTGTTACACATGGAGTTAAACTCTTGCGCGACGACGCAAAAGCAAATAATTATTATTACCATTCTTATTAAGTCGTTCTCCGCATTTCACGCACCGGGCCATGAGAGCCTGGGCATCCATAGAAACGACAGCGCTTCACATAACAATAATTCTGACAGGAATCTTTATGTTTTTTATCTGCAAGGAAGCCAGCTGCGGCCGCCGCACGTCTGGCAAAAATTTAATGACCGTTTCACTGCTCGCGTCAGCTATCCATGCCCTGCTCTATTCACCTCAGGCGCTTTCTGCCAGTCCTGAGAGCGAACAAACGATGATCGTCGAAGGCAGCAGCGGTGCGGACAACGACGAAACGCATGATTACAATGTGAAATCGACCCATGCGGGCACCAAAATGCAGCTTGCACCGCGTGATTTGCCGCAGTCTTTCAGTGTGATCACCGAGCAACGTATGAAGGATCAGGATCTGGAAAATGTCGGCGATGTCCTGACGAACACCACCGGTATTTCTGCGCAGGTGGTGGACAGCGAGCGCTCGACCTACTTCTCACGCGGATTTGAAATCAGTAATTACACCTATGACGATATCCCCACCTCCGTTAGCGACGTATGGAACTACGGTGATGCGGCATCTGATACGGCGATTTATGACAGAATAGAAGTGGTTCGCGGTGCAACGGGCTTGATGACAGGTGCCGGAAGCCCGGCGGCGTCGGTGAATATGGTACGCAAACATGCCGACAGCAAAACATTTACCGGCAATCTGAGCGCCAGCTACGGCAGCTGGAACGATCAGCGCTACGTGGCCGATCTCTCTGCCCCGCTCAATCAGGAAGGTTCCGTGCGTGCCCGCGTGATTGCCGGTTATCAGGATCAGGACGGCTGGCTCGACAGGTACCATAAGACCAAAAAATTCTTGTACGGCGTTATTGATGCCGACGTAACCGACAGTACGCTGCTCTCATTGGGTTATGACTATCAGGAAAGCAACACCGATAACCCGACCTGGGGTGGTCTGCCAACGTGGTACAGCAACGGCAAGCGTACCGATTACGATCGCAGCCTGAACAGTGCCGCCGACTGGACGCGATATAACCTGAATTCGCGCAAAGTCTTTGCCAATCTGACTCACACCTTCGACAACGGCTGGATCTTCCGCGTGAACGGTACACACGCGGAGCAAACGTTTAACGACAAGCTGCTTTATGTGATGGGCAACCCGGACGAAATCACCGGCGAAGGGACCACCGGTTTTGGCAGTAAAGACCGCGGCGAACGCCATCTGGACTCCATTGACACCTACGCCAGCGGCCCGTTTGAACTGCTGGGTCGTCAGCATCAGCTGGTGGCTGGCGTGAGTTACAGCCGTCAGCATAATTCGACTTTCAGCGCCGATGGCCCGTTGGATAGCGAACAAATGGGTATCTTCAACAATGGCTGGACCGGCAATGTGATCGATCCGCAATGGGGTGACTGGTATCAGAACGCCGATGACATCGTAAGGCAGAAATCGGCTTACACCGCAGCCCGCCTGTCTCTCGCCGATCCGCTTTCGCTGATCGTGGGTGCGCGTTACACCCAATGGAGCACCATCGGCAGCAGCGGTGACATGAGCAAAAACAACATTACGCCGTACGGCGGTCTGGTGTATGACATCGATGACACCTGGTCGGCGTATGCCAGTTACACCTCTATCTTCCAGCCGCAAACCAAACGCGACTCAAGCGGCCAGTATCTTTCACCGATTACCGGGAAAAACTACGAAACGGGGCTCAAATCCGACTGGTTCAACGGCAGCCTGACGGCTACTTTCGCGATTTTCCGCATCGAACAAGAAAACGTCGGGCAGGAAGTGGAAGGTGAATTTGTGAATGGCGGCAGCGAGCAGGCCTACCGTCCGGCGAAAGGCGCCGTCAGCAAAGGTGCGGAATTTGAATTAAACGGCGCGCTGACGGATAACTTGCAGATGACGTTCGGCGCGACGCGGTACGTCGCGCGGGATTCGGAAGGCCGGTTTAACAGCAATATGCCGCAGACCACCTTCAAGCTGTTCACCCGTTATCAGGTGCCCACGCTTGCAGACCTGACCATCGGCGGCGGGATGACCTGGCAGAATAAAACCTTCCAGGATGCAGTCGGTCCGGACGGCGAAACGCAGCGTATTTATCAGGGAAGCTTCCCGCTGGCGAGCCTGTTTGCCCGATATCAGGTCAACAAACAGGTCGCCGTTCAGGCTAATGTTAACAACCTCTTCGACCGCAGCTATTACAGCTGGCTTGGTGACTCGGCGGTATACGGCGAACCGCGGAATGTCTCAGTGAACGTAGGGTATACATTCTGATGTTCTCGCCCCGGCGCTCGCCGGGGCTTCTTTTTGCAGTCTTAAGCCGCTCTCGCCTGTTCGATCATACTCCTTTCCGTTGGCGTCGTTGACAACTCTTCGGCGATCGCGCAGACTCAATATGTACTCGGTATACTTTTGTGTTCGGTACACTATTTTCCCTTTCAGAGAATCACGATGAATAAATCCCTGATTGTTATCTTCACAACAATCTGTCTCGATGCGGTGGGCATTGGTCTTATCTTCCCTATTCTTCCACGGCTGCTGGAAGACGTGGCGAACACCACCCACATCGCACCGTATATTGGCATCATGACGGCGCTGTATGCCGCGATGCAGTTTATTTTCGCCCCGATGCTGGGCGCGTTAAGCGATAACATTGGTCGTCGACCGGTGCTGCTCATCTCCCTTGCCGGTGCGGCTATCAACTATATCGTGATGGCGTTCGCGCCTCATCTTTGGATGCTGTTTGTTGGCCGTGCGATTGCCGGGCTGACCAGCGCTAACATTTCCGTCGCCACCGCCTACATCACCGATATTTCAAAACCTGAACAGCGCGCGCGCCGTTTTGGTCTGTTCAACGCCATGTTTGGCATCGGCTTTATTATTGGCCCGGTATTAGGCGGCGTGCTGGGAGATACCTGGATTCGCCTGCCGTTTCTGGTGGCCGCAGTACTCAACACCTGTAACCTGCTGATGGCGCTGTTTTTATTGCCAGAATCGCGCGTTCCGGCGCATCGTTCACTGAAACTTTCCGCGCTTAATCCTCTCCAACCGCTGCGTTGGGTGTTCTCAATGAAAAAGCTGATGCCGCTGGTGCTGGTCTTCTTCATTCTTAGCGCCACCGGTGAAGTGTACGGTACCTGTTGGGCGCTGTGGGGTTCAGACACTTTCGCCTGGAACGGCATGTGGATTGGCCTGTCGCTCGGCGCGTTTGGCGTATGTCAGACGCTGGTACAGGCGTTTTTACCCGGCCCGGCGACCCGTCTTTTGGGTGAACGGGGCGCGGTTCTGCTGGGCGTTGCCTGCTCCTGCTGTGCGCTGCTGATCCTGGCCTTTACCCGTGAAGGCTGGGTGGTGTTCGCGATAATGCCGCTGTTTGCGCTGGGCGGAATGGGTGCTCCGGCGTTACAGGCGCTCGCCACCCGGCAGGTCGATGCGGATCGTCAGGGTCAGTTCCAGGGCGTACTGGGATCAGCTATCAGCCTGGCGTCGATTATCGCCCCGCTCGGCTTTTCGTCATTCTATTTTGTCGTACAGCAAAGCTGGCCAGGTGCCATCTGGCTGTCTGTGGTTGTGGTGTACGCGATCGCGGTGCCGTTAATTATTCTGGGTACGCGTAAAAACGTTGCCGCTGAATCCACTGATGCTGCGTAATTAAAGGAGAAACCATGTCTGAAGTGATCGACCGTCGTGCCAGAAAGCGTCTGGAAACGCGCCGCAATATCTCTTACGCCGCGACCGGACTGTTTGCAGAAAAAGGGTTTGATAACGTCACCATTGATGAGATCGCATCGGCGGCAGACGTCGGAAGGATGACAGTGTTTAACCATTTTCCCCGCAAAGAAGATATGTTTTTTGACCGTGACGATGAGATTCGCCAAACGGTGGCCGACGCGCTGCGTCAGCGCAATGACGCTGAATCCCCCATCGAATCATTACGCCTGTTGGCCCATCGGCTGATTGCTGAAGATCGCCCTTTCTTGCAGTTTTCCGACGCCAGCCAAGGGTTCATTGCAATCATTAAAGGCAGTGACACGCTAAAAGCGCGGGCCAGAGCAATTCGGGATGAAGTGGCAAACGGCGTGGCCGCCGAGCTTGCGCACAGTGCGGGGCGTGAAGACGTAGATGCAGATGCGAGGCTTGCAGCTGCGCTACAACTGGCCTGCTGGAGCACGGCACTCATCAGTGCCCATGAGGAATTTGCGCAATCTTTAGACGCTACCCGGGCCGCAGCCACGTTTCTGGAGCTTGTTGATAAAGGTGCCTTCGGGCTCAACGCGGCGTTAGCCGGAATGCCTTACGCCTGATTAGCCTTCCGAACCCGCCGAGGCGCGTTTATCAAAGCGCTCGGCCAGGTTCGCCAGCGTGATATCTGCAAATTTCGCCAACAGTTTTTGTTCCGCTTCTGCCAACACGCTTCCCAGCTCTTCATTTACAGCGGCTTCGACCGCGCAATTCGGATGTTCATCCCCGCTGCCAATGGCAAAAAGCTGTTTTACCCCGACCCCCTGATATATATCCAGTAGTGTTATTTCATTGAGGTCTTTCGCAATACGCCAACCGCCGTGATGCCCCTTCTCGGACGCCACAAAACCCGCATCCCGCAGCCCTGCAAGCGTGCGTCTGACGACGGCGCTATTGCTTCCGAGCATATGTGCGATTTGCTCTGAGGTGAACGCGTCGTTGTATCTGGCCATGTGCAGCAGCACATGCAGCATTCGTGACAGCTTATTATCCTGACGCATTGATGACTCCGTGATAAACGATTTCATGTATCTTACAATGTTACATGAGATTGACAAGGCGATAAGTCATGTGATTTCATAAGTTACATGAAATCACATCCCTCTTCAGGAGAAAACCATGAGCTCATCACCCACGTCTTCCCAATTCTGGGACGATCGCTACGCAAACATCTCACCGGTTTCGAATGGCAAACCGGGCGCCATGCTAGTGCGCTTTACCGAAGATCTTTCCCCGGGTCGGGCCCTTGAACTAGGCTGCGGTCGGGGCGACGATTCCGTCTGGCTCGCGAAATGCGGCTGGCGGGTCACCGCCGTTGATATTGCTAAACAAGCTCTCGCCTATGCCGCCGACAATGCCCGTCGAAATAACGTTGAAGATAGCATTTGCTTCGAACAGCATGATCTATCGCTGACGTTTCCTGAAGGAGAATATGATCTGGTTACAGCGTCGTTCCTCGAATCGCCCGTCGATTTTGGTCGCCAGACGGTTTTGCAAAAGGCTGCAGCCCTTGTTGCACGCGGCGGTGTGCTGCTGATTACCTCTCACGGCTCGGCGGCTTCGTGGTCGGATCATCGGCTGTCCCCCTTCCCCACCCCTGATGAAGCCCGGGCTGAACTGCAGTTAGACGACGATGCATGGCAGTCCATTTTTGTCGGAAATATTGAACGGCTGGCGACGGGGCCAAATGGCGAAAACGGAGAAATTCTGGATACCGTGCTGGTTCTGAAGCGGTCCTGAGTACCAATACCGGCAAGATACAAAGTCAACACAGTTAATTATCATTATATTTACTTTTAGAGGCGCGTCATACTTCTGGAAAATAGATGATTTCGTTTATTATGCACTTAAAGTGAATGATTTTAGGCTTCAAAAGCCGCTATGACGCCTTTTCCATTTGGATATTTATTCAAATCTGCTGTTAAAAATTACTTCCACACTCTCTCATTCCTGCGCTTCGTCTGATGCTAAATTTTAAAAAAGTGTTAAATTTATACTCACATAGTCGGTAACGCTATGGACCACGGTTAATTAAGAACATATTACTTACAATACTTAAGGTTCATCATGGATAAGTTATCTTACGCTTCAGATAGCAACACATCTGCCTGGAATACCTACCTGCAACAAATCGAGCGCGTTGCGCCCTACCTGGGCGAGCTGACCCGTTGGGTGGATACCCTTCGTCATCCGAAACGTGCGCTGATTGTCGATATTCCAGTACAGATGGACGATGGCACCATCCGTCATTTCGAAGGTTATCGGGTGCAGCACAACCTCTCCCGCGGCCCGGGTAAAGGCGGTGTCCGCTACCACCCGGATGTGGATCTGAACGAAGTTATGGCGCTGTCTGCCTGGATGACCATCAAATGTGCGGCGCTGAACCTGCCTTACGGCGGCGCAAAAGGCGGCATTCGCGTTGACCCGTTTGCCCTGTCTGAAGGCGAACTTGAGCGTCTGACCCGTCGCTATACCAGCGAAATCGGCATTATTATCGGTCCGCAAAAAGACATTCCAGCCCCAGACGTAGGCACCAACGGCAAAGTGATGGCGTGGATGATGGATACCTACTCCATGAATCACGGCAGCACCATTACCGGCGTCGTAACCGGCAAACCGATTCACCTTGGCGGCTCTCTCGGACGTGAAAAAGCGACCGGCCGTGGCGTGTGGATCAGCGGCCGTGAAGTGGCGCGCCGGGCAAACATTCCAGTGGAAGGCGCTCGCGTTGCGGTGCAAGGTTTCGGTAACGTCGGCAGCGAAGCGGCTCGCCTGTTTGCCGTATCGGGTGCCCGCGTGGTAGCAATTCAGGACCACACTGCCACGCTGTTCAATGCGATGGGCATCGACATGAACGCCCTCACCGCCTGGCAGATTGAACACAAACAGATCGCCGGTTTCCCGGGCGCTGAAACCATCGCCAGCGAAGCATTTTGGGACGTTGAGATGGACATTCTGATCCCGGCAGCGCTGGAAGGTCAGATTACCCGTCACCGCGCGGAAGGGTTGAAATGTAAACTGATCCTCGAAGGCGCGAACGGCCCGACCTATCCGGATGCCGACGATATGCTTGCCAACCGTGGCATTATCGTGGTGCCGGACGTTATCTGTAACGCCGGTGGTGTCACCGTCAGTTACTTTGAATGGGTTCAGGACATGGCGAGTTTCTTCTGGAGCGAAGAAGAAATTAACGCGCGCATGGATAAAATCATGACCGACGCGATGGTTCACGTCTGGGAAAAGGCCGCTGAAAAATCCTGCTCCCTGCGTACCGCCGCGTACATCGTCGCCTGTGAACGCATTCTACTGGCGCGTAAAGATCGTGGTATCTATCCAGGCTAAGGCCTGATAAACGGTGAGCCGGCCGTCGGCTCACCGTCATTTCGCTTACGCAATCAGCGATACTTTTCGCAAAACTGCGCAATATCCTCGTGCTGAAAATCCTCTAAACGTTCAACAATCGTTTCCAACAGCTATGCCCACTTCTTCCAGTATCTCCGTAATGTTTGGATGAGGAAGCATGCCATCTAGCGGCGCGTTCCTTTTAGCCAGATATCACCGCAACGTAACGAAATTGTTTACGGTACATTTCCCTGATGGTGTCCAGCGCATTGCTGAGCGTCTGCGCAGCAGGTGTCGCGATGAACTGCAATGTTGACAGCATACGCGGGCGTATTTACGTCGCGTACACATAGGTGCCAGCGAGAGGGAAAAAACCGTTTACTGAAGAATAAACATGCGGCCTATAACTATTTGACTGCAAAAGCACTCTGGCTCCTCCCTGTCCATTTTGTTGCCATGAAATTTCCTTCACGCTAACACCCGCCACGCCAATCTTAATAAAATATCGATTAATCAAATAGTTATAAAATCACTGTATGTAAACTGTGAGCAAATGCACACAATTCACTCCAACAGTGGAAGGAAATAATATTTCATGGCACATTGTCATCACGAAATTTATTTCATGAGGCGTGGAAATGGAAACCAAAGCATTCATATCAAAAATAATCAATGAGTTAGATGTTGTTAAAGAGTCACTTCAGGAAGAGGATTGCGCTAAACTCATTGCTGCCGTGCAAAGCAGCAAGAAGGTGTTCTGCTATGGGCTGGGCCGCGCTGGATTTTCAATGAAAGCATTCACCATGCGCCTTATGCACATGGGGAAAGAAGTGTATTTCCTGACTGAAACCATCACTCCCAATTTTGGTGCCGGTGATTTGTTTATCGTTTCATCGGCCTCTGGCGAAACAGCCCAGTTAATCGCCCTTGCTAAAAAGGCGCGCCAGTTGGGCGGTAAGGTTGCCGTACTGACAACCAACAGACAGTCAACGATCACTGAATTTTGTGATGTGACCGTTCAGATTAATGCCCCTTCTAAAAATCAGAAACAATCATCTTTCTGCTCTTCTCAGCCGATGGCCTCTCTTTATGAACAGGCGCTACTTATTATTTCCGATGCACTGATAATGAAAATGGCATCAGAAAGTGGCTCTCCAGAGGAAGACTTATTCCGGCGTCATGCGACTCTTGAATAAAACAATATTTTCAATAATTTGCTCTGACCCTACAGGAGAGTAAAATGAGCAGCAAAATCACATCACTGTTTAATTTTAAAAAGCTTCAGAAATTTTCTTCTGCTCTGATGCTGCCTATTGCTATCTTACCCGCAGCCGGATTAATTCTTGCTATCGGTACATCATTCCATATTGAACTGCTTGCAAACTGCGGGGGTATTATCTTTGCTAACCTCCCGCTTCTGTTCTGTGTGGGTATTGTTATTGGCCTGACCGGCGACGGTTCATCGTCCCTGTCCGCTATCACCAGTTACATGATCCTGAATGCCACGATGGGCACAAAACTGGGGATCACACCTGAATCGGTGGCAGCAAGTAATGGTGATTATGCCCTGATCCTGGGTGTTCCTACGCTTCAGACCGGGGTCTTTGGCGGGCTTATTGTCGCCATCTTTGTGTACATGCTTTATAAGCGTTTTCACAACATCGAACTACCTCAGTTCCTGGGCTTCTTTGGCGGGAAACGTTTCGTACCGATTATTACGGCTGTAGCGGCCATTATTGTGGGTTATATCCTGCCATGGCTCTGGATCCCGGTACAGAAAGGGCTGGCTGAGTTATCAACGCTGGTGACGAGCGGCCACAACGCAAACTTCGCTGCGTTTATTTACGCCGTCGGCGAACGTTCCCTGATCCCATTCGGTCTGCACCATATCTGGAACGTGCCGTTTTATTACAACTTTGGTGAGTACATAACAAAGTCAGGTCAACTGGTCACTGGCGACATTCCTGTGTTCTTTGCACAGTTGCGCGATGGTGTTCCATTGACTGCGGGTCTCTTCATGACCGGTCGTTTCCCTATCATGATGTTTGCTTTACCCGCTGCCGCACTGGCGATGTATCAAGAAGCGAAACCTGAGCGTAAGGCGTTAATTAAGGGACTGCTATTATCCGCGGCGCTGACAAGTTTCGTTACAGGCATCACCGAGCCGCTGGAATACTCCTTCCTGTTTGCAGCGCCGGTTCTTTATATTATTCACATCTTCTTATATGCCACTTCATTTGTGCTGATGCACGTTCTGAACGTACACATTGGCCATCCGTTTGCCGGTGGGTTAATTGATTTCGTGCTCAATGGTGTATTACCCAACCGTACGCCATGGTTCCTGGTTATTGTTGCCGGGATGGGCTATGCGGCAATTTATTACACTGTCTTCCGCGTATTAATTCGTAAGCTGAACCTTAAAACACCAGGGCGTGAAGATGAAGAAGTCGCTATTGAACTCAATCTTAGCCGTGAAGACAGGCCTTACGAAATTGTTGCTGCAGTCGGTGGGTTCGAAAATATTGAAGATGTCGATGCCTGCGCTACCCGTCTTCGCCTGGCACTGGTGGATGATTCAAAAGTCCAGGATAAGCGCCTGAAAGAACTGGGTGCCGCCGGGCTGGTGAAACTGGGGGATGGTGGTGTTCAGGTCATCTTTGGTGGCAAGTCTCAAATTCTCCGTGACGAAATTAAAGCGGTAATGGGAAAGCCCCGCCAGACCACTGAGCCTGCGCTAACACCTGCCTGTACCAAATAATTCGTTCATACCGGGCTGGTAACAGCCCGCTATACAAAGAGAGTTAAAATATGAAACCACAATTACTGGCAAATGCCATCCGTATGCTGAGTGTTGATGCCATTCAGAAAGCGAATTCGGGTCACCCGGGTGCACCTATGGGAATGGCAGATATCGCCGAAGTTGTCTGGCGTCATCATTTACGCCATAACCCAAAAGACCCGCAATGGTTTAACCGTGACCGTTACGTTCAGTCAAACGGTCATGGCTCTATGTTGCTCTACTCCCTGCTCCATCTCACCGGCTATGACGTCACCATGGATGATATTCGTGACTTCCGCCAGCTGCACTCCCGCACACCAGGCCATCCGGAGTACGGGTATACACCTGGCGTTGAAACGACTACAGGCCCGCTGGGCCAGGGTGTGGCAAATGCCGTAGGGATGGCGATTGCAGAAAAAGCGCTTGCGGCTCAGTTCAATAAGCCCGGCTTTGACATCGTTGACCACCATACCTGGCTGTTCCTTGGGGACGGATGCCTGATGGAAGGGATTTCACACGAAGTCTGCGGTCTGGCCGGAACGCTGAAACTCGGCAACCTTATCGCCGTCTGGGATGATAACGGTATTTCTATTGATGGTCATGTTGAAGGCTGGTTCTCAGAAGATACTGCTGCTCGCTTCCGCGCCTATGGCTGGCATGTCATTGAGGGAATCGATGGTCATAATCCAGACGCTGTCGATGCAGCCGTGCGTGAAGCGAAAGCCGTTACCGATAAACCCAGCCTGTTATGCTGCAAAACCATCATTGGCTTTGGTTCACCTAATAAAGCCGATAGCCATGAATGTCATGGTTCCGCTTTAGGCGCTGATGAAGTTGCGCTGGTCCGTGAGCGTCTGGAATGGCCATATGCGCCGTTTGAAATCCCCGCTGCCATTTATGATGCGTGGGATGCAACCGCGAAAGGTTCTGCTGACCAGAAGCAGTGGGAAGAATTATTCGCAGCCTACAGTAAAGAATGGCCTGAATTAGCCAGTGAGTTTGTTCGCCGAATGAAAGGTGACCTGCCGACGGGCTGGGAAGAGGATATGAAGAAATATATTCTCAACCTTCAAGCTCATCCGGCGGCACTTGCCACACGTCAGGTCAGTCAGAAATGCCTGAATCATTTCGGTAATATGCTGCCTGAGCTGATGGGCGGTTCTGCTGACCTCTCCCCTTCAAACCTGACGCGTTTCCAGAATTCCGTCGATTTCACGGCCGAACATCCGGAGGGTAATTATATTTCCTACGGTGTGCGTGAATTCGGTATGTCAGCGATCATGAATGGCCTGGCGCTGCATGGTGGATTCATCCCTTACGGTGGCACGTTCCTGATGTTCATGGAATATGCCCGCAATGCGGTGCGTATGGCAGCGCTGATGAAAATCCGCTCAGTCTTCGTCTATACACACGACACGATTGGTCTGGGGGAAGATGGACCAACGCATCAGCCTGTTGAACAGCTGGCTTCGTTGCGCCTGACGCCAAATATGGAGACATGGCGTGGTTGTGACCAGGTCGAAGTTTCAGTTGCCTGGCAGCAGGCTGTTGAACGTAAGGACGGGCCATCAGCACTGGTGCTCACTCGTCAGCCTCTTGAGCAGCAACCTCGCACCGCAACACAGCTTGAAGAAATTGCGCGTGGCGGATATATCCTCAGCGATTGCGAAGGAAAACCAGAGCTGATCTTGATCTCTGCCGGTTCTGAGATTGAGCTGGTTGTAAGCGCCGCGAAGACTCTGCGTCAGGAAGGCCGCCAGGTGCGTGTGGTGTCAATGCCATGTACTGAGCGCTTTGATAAGCAGGATGAGGCCTGGCAGGAAACGGTTCTGCCTAAAGATGTCCGTAAGCGTCTGGCAGTTGAAGCCAGCATTGCCGGTTTCTGGCAGCGTTATACGGGTCTGGACGGTAACGTTATCGGGATGACCACGTTTGGCGAGTCTGCCCCGGCAGGGATCCTGTTTGACCACTTTGGCTTTACAAAAGACAACGTACTGGAACAGGCCAGAGCATTGCTACAGAGCTAAGATGTAGTGAATAAAAGGGATAAAAAAGGAGCGTCTGCTCCTTTTTTTTATCCTTTGAATTTTGACCCCAGAAACTCTTCTCTGCTGCGGTACAACTCATAACGCGTCTTATCCTGATGCATAAAGAGCAGGACCAGCATATCGATCATCCCCATGGCCGGTACACGAGTTGAGTCAAAAGCTTCAAAGAAAATCTTATCACTGACTGCCGTGGTTAACTGGCAGGTCGATATTTTGGATAAGGGCGATTTAATGTAGTTAGTGACGCAGACAGACTTTGCCCCGCGTTGTTTCACAACATTGAAGATATCCAGCATGAGATTCGTGCTTCCCGAGTTGGAAATACCAAACGCCACATCGCGTTTCCCCATGGCATAGGCGGCATTGAGCTGCATTTCCGGACTAATGTGAACAATAGTTTTAATCCCAAACTGCCCAAACTTATAAGCACCATAGACCGCCAGTGGGTTTGAGTTCCCCGCGCCAAAAAAGTAAAGCGTGTCGCATTCAGCAATCATTGCCAAAACGCGCTTCAGGATTTTTTCATCAAAGAACTGAGCTGACTGAATAAGATCTTCCGCCTGCTTCTTGAGCAGGAATGTCGCCAGTGACGCGATGTCAGAAACATCCGTCTCTGAAGGATAGCCATCGTCGGGGTTAATCACCTCTTTTGCCAGGGCAATTTTCAGATGGTAGTAACCCTGATAACCTATTTTTTTACAGGTACGAACGATGGTGGCTTCACTGGCTTTACTCTTATCGGAGAGCTCCGATACGCTGTAGTTCACAATAGCGTCGGAGTGATTAAGAATGTAGTCCGCCACTTTTTTTTCAGCGGAGTGAAGAGTCGGGTAGTTACTCTGTATCAGACTTTTAACTGAAATATTGTCATTCATCTCGTGAACACGCTGTTGTTATTAATGTGTTGCATTATAACACAACTGTTCTCTAAGGTAATATACATTGGAAGTCGGCGCGAAAATGCCAGAAGATTACAGAACGATTACAATCCCCGAGGTTTTATTTTCGCGCCTTATACAGGTTTTTATCTATGTGGCAAAGCCATGTAAACATTAATGCTGAAGGGTTAATTATTGCTATTTATCTGAGTGCGGTTGATCCCGAACTGAAATATCATCGCTTTTTTCGCTATGTACAAAGTTCTTCATAATTAAGAACCACCTTAATTGCCACCGGTTGTTTATATGATCATAGGATCAACAGACATCTGAAATCGTTAACATTGGTGCGAGTGGGGCCTGTAATAATAGAATCCCCTATTGCTTCAAAAAATCCATGACCATCATTATTGTCTAGAGCCTGTCGAGCATTCAATCCTGCCTGCTCGGCTCGCGTCAACGTGTCCGGGGAAATCCATGCACCGGCTATTTCCTCCTGACCATCGACGCCATCTGTATCTCCTGCAAGGGCGTAAACATCAGGCTGGCCATTGAGCTGCAGCCCCATCGAAAGAAGAAATTCTACATTACGACCACCGCGCCCGTTTCCTCTGACCGTAACCGTTGTTTCCCCGCCTGAAAGAATGACACACGGTCTGCTGAACGGCTGGTTATGAAGCGCAACCTGGCGAGCAATACCAGCCATCACTTTTCCGACATCACGCGACTCGCCTTCCAGGCTGTCTCCGAGAATATAAGCCGACAGACCCTGCTTTATTGCCAAGTCGGCAGCGGTTTCCAGGGCAAGTTGAGGTGTGGATATCAGATATGCCTCGCTGTTTTTCAGACACCTATCACCAGGCTTAATACTTTCCGTGTCGCCAGCGATAAGAAAATCCGTGACATAATCAGGCAACTTGATGTTGTATCGGTTAATAATATCCAGTGCATCCGCGCACGTAGAGGAATCGGCAACCGTTGGCCCGGAAGCAATATCACGGGGATCATCACCTGGCACATCCGAAATCATCAACGTGATCAGCTTTGCCGGAAAACAGGCTGCGGCAAGACGGCCACCTTTTATGGCAGAAAGGTGGCGGCGAACACAGTTCATCTCGCCTATCGTTGCACCTGATTTCAACAACTTCCGATTGATAGCCTGTTTTTCATCAAGACTGATACCCTCGAACGGCAAAGTCAGTAAAGACGAGCCACCACCAGAAATCAGGCACAGTACCGTATCCTGCTCACTGAGATCGCTGACCAGGGAAAGAAGGCGTTTTGATGCGCTTAGCCCCGCTTCATCCGGGACCGGATGAGCCGCTTCTACAATTTCAATATGCTCACAGGGAACCGAATATCCGTATCGGGTGATAACCAGTCCACTGAGTTCACCTTCCCAGTTATCTTCCACAGCTTTTGCCATGGCAGCCGAAGCTTTTCCTGCTCCAATGACAATCAGCTTTCCCTTTCTGTCTTTTGGGAGGTACTTCGGAATACTGTGATGAGGCTGTGCTGACTCTATGGCCGCCAGGAACATACTTTCCAGCAAAGAACCTGGGTTTATTTTATTGTTCATGAATAACCTCATGAGACATATATTTTCAGTGATGGTTTAGACAATATTACTTTTAATGACTTCGGTAATATCTTCGTTATAGCGTTTTCTATTTAGCATTTTGGGATAGGCTATATCTACGCACTCAATTCCTAATGCTTCGCAAATTCTCTCCGCTTTGGACATCGGATGAATAACATCGTAGAACGTACCCACCACACGGAATGGAATGCCTGACTTCCTGATAAGCTCTGCATCAAAACAGGTGTCGCATGTCGTCATCCTTCTAAGCAGTGGAATAACCTGCTCTGGATCCATGGTGAACATACTGACTAATGAATTGACATTATCAGGAGACTGGAGAGACAGCTCCTCAAAAATCTCAGTATTCCTGAATTTCTCCAGGCCTTTATCCGCGCCATAAATCTCAATGTAGTTCGCCACGACACTGTGGACTTGTTGGCTGTCCGGCATGCCCTTCGTAAAGAATGCAGGACGAACCAAGGTGACTGATTTAATTCTATCCGGATAACGCGCCGCAAGTGCGGCGCTCATTGCTGCTCCAAGAGAAATTCCTGCCACCGATACGCTTTCCAGTTTCAGATGATCCACCAGTGCCATAACGTCATCTGCAAAAGTACTGATGTTCAGCTCTGAAACAGGTCCCAGGTCAGAACCGCCATGTCCACGACAATTCAGTGTGATAAGACGGCAATGCTCATCAATGAAAGTGGAACGTGTCTGGCCGTGATCCCCTGTCAGTCCGTGCTGAAACACGATAACTGGCCCATCGGCCTGGTTGTCGTAGTAATTAAAATTCAACCCGTGATGCTGGAAGGTATGTAGCATGGTTCCCCCTTAGGCCGGTTGCAGGTAGGTATCAAGCATGACGGAGACTTCGCCAGCTTCGTCTGCTGCCAGACCATGAGTCACAACACAACCGTCAAAACCTGTATTACGCAGATGTGTCAGATAAAAATCGTAATCCAGCACACCGCGACCGGCGGTGGTGAATGAACCATCCGGAGTCCTGTCTTTGGCATGAGCAATCGCGATATCATTACTCAGCAAGCCCAGAGCATCACTAATAATCTGGTGTTGTTCCGCAAGCGTGGCCTCTTCAAACAGGTTCGCCGGATCGAATATCACTCGCAGCAACGGACTCCCCATTTCATCTATCAGCTGGCGAGCTTTTGCGGCTGAGTTCACCACATTTGCCAGTTCAGGTTCGATACCCAGCGCCACGCCGTATTTCGCAGCGATAGCGAGTGCTGTACGCATGGAGGTCACCAGACTTGCCCAGGCCTCAGGATTGTTATTATCTGGATGAAAACGCCACTGGTCTTCCGGGTCCATCGTGCCGGTGCAGAGCGTGACCAATGGACATTCCAGCATTTCTGCTGCTGCACAAATTGCATCCAGGCAGCGCATCCCGTGCTCAATCACCGCAGGATCCGGGTGCGTCATGTTAAATGTCGCTGATATCGCTTCCAGTTGAACATTGTGTTTCTTTGCCGCCTGACGGATTTGCTCAACAACCTCAAGCGGGACGTTATCCGGCAGAGCTTTAAGCCCTGCGCTGGCAAAATTAAACTGTGTTGCCTGATACCCAAGCTGGCTTATCAATGCAAAATTTTGATCCACACTGGTGGTATCGAAAGTTTTTGAAAAGATGCCTTTATTCATTACACAGACCCTCTTGCATCAGCAACACGTACAGATTTACCGGTTCGTGTTGATTCCTGGATAGCCACCATGGTTCTCACTGTACGCAACCCTTCTTCCAGGGTCGCTGCGCGGATGATTGGCGTTTCGTTCAAAATCGAGTCTGCAAAGGCTTCGAGTTGGCGGCGGTAGAACTGACCATCAGCTGCCAGAGGACGGGTGAAGTTCCCGGTCGCTTTGCTGAAGATTTCTACGTCGCTGGATTTATAGAACCATGGGTTATAGGTTTTGCCGACAACACTGCCATTTTCCCCATAAATCTGGAAACCTTCATGCCAGTCCATATGAACACCCAGCGTCAAATCGAGCTGACCCAGGGTACCGTCAGCAAAGGCAACACTCATTAACCAGCATTGATGACCTGCGCGTTTGAGGTAATGGGATTCAATTTCGGTAATATCACCCGCCAGGTGCATCGCCGTATCCAGCAAGTGGCTGCCATGTGACAACAGATTGTATTGCTGAAGATCGGCCTTTGGCGCGATTTTCGGTTTACGTTTAGAGTCGCTCAGAATCACTTGCGGCTGAACGGCATTAATGGTCAGGTAGCGCTGGCTGTTATCGCAGTACCAGCCTTTATAAGCGACCAGTTGCCCCATTTCCGTCTGGATAAAATCACGCGCAGCCTGGATTCCACCGTCAAAGCGTTTCATGTGCTCAAGCTGGAAGAGTCGGTCGGTTTTATTGACCACCTCAACCAATTCTTCACATTCGTCAATGGTAATACCGAGCGGTTTTTCACACAGGACATGTTTACCTGCGTTAATCGCCATCATCGCCAGTTGAATATGGAAGGCGTCTGCGGTTGCAATAATGACGGCATCGACGTTCTCGTCATCCAGCATTTGCTGATAGTCAGCATAAGCGACCGTCGGCTGCCAGATTGCCTGCATACGGCTACGCAACTCATCCGCGCTGTCGCAGATAGCGTAAAGCTCTGCGTTACTGGCTTTTGAACAGGCTTCAAAATGCCCTGCCTGAGAGATTGGACCGCAGCCCAGAACACCTACGCGTAATTTTTTCTGTTCAACTGTCATTTCGCTTACCTCAATAAAGTGACCATTTTCAGATACCCCATACTGGTCGTATCCGGATGCACCTATTATTGGCTTGCCATAAATAAGGAAAACTGAAAAAATCATTCCGGTATGCTTCCTCCTTTATTTCAGAAAGTGGCTTTAATGTGATTCGCATCACAAAAAGTCCTTATGAACAGCAAATAAACCCGGAAATTTCATGTCAATTAAATCATCCAGACTGAACGACCTCTACATTCGCCTACAACGGAGGTTCCATCCTGAAAAAGATGTCTTTGTGAAGGTGTCTGATATCGCTGAGGTTCTGGGCTGTACATCGCGCAATGTCAGACTGGTATTGACGGAAATGGCAGATCACGGCTGGATTCAGTGGTTACCGGCCTCTGGACGTGGCAAGCAGTCCCGGCTTGTTTTTCTGCGTTCATCTGAGCAAATCTCACAGAGCGAGATCAGGGAAATGCTTGAAAGCGGCAGACTGGCTGAAATGCTGACCCTTGTCGAAGGGGATACCGCCGAGCTGGAAAATCAGATTTATCAACATCTGGGAACGGTGATTGAGGGGGAGTGTAAAATTGTTCGCGTCCCCTGGTACCGGAGTCTGGACAGACTTGAGCCCTGGAAGCCCCAACGACGAACTGAGCGGCATTTGATGAGACAATGTTTCTCAGGGCTTACTCGTTATGACGATGAGTTAAAGAGAGTTGTTCCTGATCTGGCGCATCACTGGATCAAGAATGACACTGCGACACAATGGGACTTCTATTTGAGGTCAGGACTGAAATTCTCTGATGGTTCACCTCTACAGGCATCAGACATTGAGAAATGCCTCAATGCTATGTGCCGGTCACCCGTGTTTTCACGTATTTATTCCGGGATAGTAAAGATACAGACGATTGATAAACAAAGACTTAGATTTACCCTGAAAAGCCCGGATGTCCATTTTGCAGATTTGCTTTCACATACCTCAGCTTTGATTTACGGGATGACTAAAGGGAAAGTTATGTTTTCAGGACACTGGATGGTTAAAAGTCATGATGATTTTAATCTGGTCATGAAGGTCAATCCCTGGTATCACGGCCTCAGGCCAGTTATCGATGAAGTCAACATTATGCGCATTGAGTCTGACATTCTCGATATGGGTCGAATTCAGGTCTTCTATCAAGGAATGAGCAGCAGGGAAACAGAATTTTCAGAAGCAAGAATTGAGCGTGGTTCGTGCTTTCTGGTCGTTGACGGGAACGGACGATTTGCTGAGGAAGAAGACCGGGTCTTTCTTAATCATGTCCTTCAACCAGTGGATATTCTCAAAAATTCGTCACATCGTAAAAAAATGAATCTTGCCCTCTCCGTGGCGCAAGGGCTTATACCTGGCTGGTATCACCGTATCCTGGATATCGTCCCGCCGATCCGTCATAAAATGTACCGCGAGCTGACGCTTGCCACGTTCGAACAACCTGAACTGGCAAAACACGCGGAAGGGATCGTTAGCATTCTTGAGCGCTACGGAATTAAATGCCGGGTTGTCACTCGTTCGTTTCAGGCGTTCTTTAGCTCGCCGCCAGCGAATATTGATTTATGGCTAACCAATTTTGTTCTGGATGATGCCAACGATTGTTCACTGAACAACTGGCTTCAGTCTGATCCTATTCTGGAACGATGCGGAAACGGCTGGAATAAAGAAAAAAACCAGGTGGCAAAGGAAATACGCAACGGTGATATCTCTTGTGAGAAAGCGCTAGAACAGTTGGTGCGTCAGTTCACCTTTTCACGCTGGTTTATTCCGTTGGTTTACCATCGTGTTGACCATGAACAAATTCGCCATAACTCTGCTTTCAGTAACGAATTAGGATGGGTCAACTTTAGCGATGCGTGGTTTGATATACGATGAATATGATAAAAATGAAGTTTATAAACTGAGATTTGAGATGACAACTATGTGGCTCAGGGCATAGCGAATCTGACTGGCAGATGTGTGACAGACCTTTGCGCTTAATTGTTATAACGAAAAATGGCTGGCGCTTTCGGTTTAATCACACGGCCTGCGCTATGCTGTAAGCCTTTGAAACCACGCTAAGGAATCATACATGGCTGACTGGAACCCGTCGTTGTATTTGCAGTTTGCGTCAGAGCGTACCCGCCCTGCGGCAGAGCTTCTCGCCCGCATTGCCAAACCTTCAGCAAAATACATTGCCGATTTGGGCTGCGGTCCGGGTAACAGCACCGAGCTGCTACGTGCCGCGTGGCCAGATGCCGCAATTACCGGCGTGGATAATTCCCCGGCAATGCTGGATAAAGCGCAAAAAACGCTGCCGGATTGTCAGTTTGTGAATGCCGATATTGGCGCATGGCAGCCCGAACAACCGCTGGACGTGCTGTATGCTAACGCGTCGCTGCAATGGGTGTCCGGACATTCAGCGCTGTTTCCGCATTTGGCCTCGTTGCTGGCAAAAGATGGCGTATTAGCGGTGCAAATGCCAGACAACTGGCAGGAGCCGTCACATGCCTCAATGCGCCAGGTCGCCGCCGAGCTTGGGCATCCGACGCACGGACGCATTCCGCTTGAAAGCGTGCAGAGTTATTACGATTTATTGAGCGGTAGCGGTTGTGAAGTGGATATCTGGCGAACGACTTATTTCCATCCAATGGCGTCGCATCAAGCTATCGTTGAATGGCTGAGCGCCACCGGCTTGCGCCCTTTCTTGCAGGATCAGGATAGCGTCAGCCAGCAGGCGTTTCTGAGTCGTTATCTGCAATTACTGGAAGTGCATTACCCACGCCAGCAAAACGGACAAATCCTGCTGGCGTTCCCACGTCTTTTTATTATTACTCGCCGCGTTACCAGCTGAAGTCGCGGAATAAAGAGAGATCCCAGGCCGTCGCGAACAAGGAAACAAAAATAATAATGTTCACGGCGGTCTCAATTTTCTTTTCCATGATGATTCTCCTGTTGGCTCGATGGCCATGTTTCTGGGAAAATCTTAATGATTTCTTACCCTCTACGGTTACAGATTCATCCGATAAAGTACAAATCCTTCCACATCGGTGAACTCGTCATACAGTTTACGGGCCGGATTATCGGTAGCAGTGTGCCAGTAAAGGCGCGACCAGTTCTTCTTTTTACCTTCATCAACCAACGCCTGAATCAGTTGGCGGGCAATGCCGTGACCACGCATTTCTGGTGCCACAAAAAGGTCCTCCAAATAGCAAACGTTGGATAATTCCCACGTCCCTTCATGCAAAACGCTGTGCGTGAAACCCACAACGTCAC
This sequence comes from Scandinavium tedordense, assembly GCF_024764965.1. Taxonomy (NCBI): domain Bacteria; kingdom Pseudomonadati; phylum Pseudomonadota; class Gammaproteobacteria; order Enterobacterales; family Enterobacteriaceae; genus Scandinavium; species Scandinavium tedordense. Next base: position 610,777 of record NZ_JALIGG010000058.1, read on the forward strand.
CGTTAACGATCGCAACGCGCCCGTAAATCGGAGATTGTTCGTTCATCATCCGCTGCCAGGTTTTCTCCGTTACGGATTCACGGACGTTTGACTGGTAAAAGGCGTTATAGCCATTCCACAGGGTGCGCCACTGGGCTTTGTCCTGGGGTTGAATGTCACGAATCAAAACGTCCATTGCGGATTTCCTTAGGTGAGTTGATAGCACTTATCGGGGAGCATTTTTGCTGGCACGTCTTTTTCATCGTTCATTTGCAGCAGATCGATCTCGATCGCATTGCTGATGGCGTCCAACGGCAGGTCATTATTTTCCACCCCGAACGGTTCTTCAAGCTCTTCCGCCAAAACATCCAGGGAAATAAAGGTATAAGAAATCAGCATCGAAATGAACGGCGTCATGTAATGCAAGTCACTCACCAGTGCAAATGGCAGCATAATACAGAACATGTAGACCGTTCGGTGCAGGATCAACGAATAAGCGAATGGCACCGGCGTGCCCGCAATGCGCTCGCAGCCTGCCAGCACTCCCGACATATCATTGAGTCGATTATTGAGGCTGTGGAACATAATGTCCGATAGCGCACCTTGCTGTCGATGTACTGCCAGCCAGTTGCCCATCAGCAGCAAAATTCGGTTCGCGGGAGACTGTACCGCTAAAACCTGTGCGAGCTGTTCTGGCGCCAGGTATTTCTCCAGCGTTTTTTCCTGCGGTAAACGACGTAGCTGCATACGCAGCGAGTGCGCAAACGCGATTTGCAGACGCACAAACGCCGTCACATCCGTTTCCGGCGGCAGCGTGTTTTTGACTTCACGCAGCAGCGAGCGTGAGGCAATCATCAACTGGCCCCAGAGTTGGCGCGCTTCGACGTAACGTGAATAACAGGCGTTATTACGAAAACCAAGGAAAATGGCGATGGCGACGCCAAGAATACTGAACGGCGCGACGGTGAGCTTCACGCCTAGCGAGGTATACCAGGGCAGCAGAATGATAACCGCCACTGACAACAGAAAATTGAGAAACAGTCGGGAGAAAATCTTGGGTAACACCGCGCCGTGCCAGACAAAAATGCGGGGCAGCCAGTGTTCAGTCGGTCTGAGGATCATGAGTCACTATCAGTAAGAAAGGAAGTCTGCGTTATTTAACGTGATCCAAATCACTCTTTCAAGTTTAATGCGATATTTCGCTACAAAACGATAACACGTGGTGGTTTTACTTTTCGCTCTATTCGGCTCATAATGTGAGCCAATTATGATGTTATTCGGCTCAGAGGTCATCATGACACAATGGATCTGGCAACAACCGGAGTGGCCTGCTTTTCACTGGCGGGATGAAACCGTTTTGCCGCTGCTGCGCCAGCTGCAGCGTAAATCCGGCGTGCTGATCGGCCGCAGTGAAATGCAAGATGAAGACCGGCAAACACTGGATGCGCTGCTGTCGAATGTACTCGCGTCTTCAGCCATTGAAGACGAGCGGCTCAATGCCCAATCGGTCCGCTCGTCCCTCGCCCGCCGTCTTGGCGTCGATGAAGAAACACCTTTCCCGGTCTCCGAGCGCTCTGAGGGCGTGGCGTCGATCATGCTTGATGCCATCGACAATCGCCATGAACCGCTGTCTATGGTCCGTTTGAATCAGTGGCACCACTGGCTTTTCCCACATGACCCTTGGTCCATGCACGCCGTTCACGCGGGAGAATTGCGCGGCGGCGAACCGATGCAGGTCGTCTCTGGCCGTATGGATAAACCGGTGGTGCATTTCGAAGCGCCGCCGCGCGAAGGACTCGACACCCGTCTGGACGCCTTTATTGCATGGTTCAATCAGAGCAAGGATGACCCACTTTCAGACCCGATACTGCGAGCGGCCGTGGCGCATTTGTGGTTCGTTACGCTGCATCCGTACGATGACGGCAACGGGCGATTAACACGTGCGCTGACGGATCTGGCACTGGCTCAGGCAGATAACCAGAGCATCAGGCTGTATGCGATGTCGGTGTCGATTCTTGAACGGCGGAATCACTACTATCGCATCCTCGAGCAGACGCAAAAAGGCGGCCTGGACGTGACCGAGTGGGTGTTGTGGTTTTTGCAAACGCTCGATGTGACGCTGGATACGGCACTGGCCAGAATCGACAGCACGCTGGCGAAAAGCCGGTACTGGAAACACAACGATTCAGTGCGTCAGACGCTCACTGTGGAACAGCTGAAAGTAATCAATCGCCTGCTTGACGGAGGTGAATCAGGCTTTGCCGACGGAATCAGCGCCAGCCAGTATCAAAAAGTCGCCAAAGTCAGTAAAGCCACCGCCACGCGTCATCTGGCGTATTTGCTTGAACAGGGTTTGCTGGAAAAGCTGCCCGGCGGCGGGCGCAACACACGTTATCAAATCACCCAACCTTCGTGAGCCGATAAATAGGGGTAATTCGGCTCACCATAAGAGCCGAATATTCGCGACATTTGGCTCATTCATCCCCTGAAAGACAAAAATCGCAGAGGTGTTAAAGGTATCGTTATTAAAATCGGAATTATGTATGTTGTAACTAATTAGATTTATTAACAACCCGGCACGCTGGCCGGGTCAGATTTCAGGCAATCAGCAAAGCGGTTTAACGGCTTCGCGCATACCCTTCGTCAGTATGGTATCAAGGTCGTGCGTCACCAGCTCAACCAGCCCTTTAACTTCCGTCAGATCCTGCTCCCAATGCTCTTTCACCGACAGCACGGACTCAACCAGCGACGTGGTGCTGATTTGCTTATCGTGATGCAGCGACCAAAGCTGTTGATAGCGTTCAATCCAGTGCGCATCGTCCTGCACCGGATAGCTTTCACCGTTACGTTCAGCACGATAAAACGCAATCAGTGCCGCCAGGGAAAACGTCAGTCGTTGAGGCAGTTTCCCAGTCGATGCCTGCCCTGCCAGCAGCTGTGGCAGAATACGGGTGCGGAATTTAGTCATTCCGTTTAGCGAAATAGACAGCAGCTGATGCTTGATGTACGGGTTGCGGAAACGCCCGGTCACCGCACTGGAAAATGACTCTAGCTCATCGCGCGGTAAATCGAGAACCGGAATGATTTCCTGATGAATCGCTTTCTCAACAAACGCGCAAACGTCAGCATCGTTCATTGATTCACCAACGGTATCCAGCCCGGCCTGATACGCAACCGGCACCAGCGAGGTGTGCGCGCCGTTGAGGATCGCCACTTTACGTTCTTTATACGGTTTGATGTCGTCGACAATCAGCACATTGAGCGAAAGTTGGTCGAGACGCAGCTCGCGGGCCAGTGTTTTTGGCCCCTGAATCACGAACAGGTAGAAGTGCTCGGCAGTATCGAGGAATCCGTCTTTATAACCGAGCTCAGCTTCGAGATTTGCCGCTTCATCTCGCGGATAACCGGTCACGATGCGGTCAACCAACGTGGAACAGAATGCATTGGCGGTATTTAGCCATGCCAAAAATTCTGCCGGTAACGCCCATTCCTGTGCATAGCGCAGGACCAGTTCACGCAAGGCGTCGCCATTATAATCAATCAGCTCACACGGAATGATGACCCAGCCTTTATCCATAGCGCCATTGAAGTGGCTATAGCGTTCGAACAGCAGACGCGTCAATTTCGCCGGATAGCTCACCGCTGGCGCATCTTCAAATTTGTCGCCCGCGTGATAGCAGATGCCCGCTTCGGTGGTGTTGGAGAACACAAAGCGCATGTCAGGATTGTGCGCCAGTTTCAGGAATTCCTGATAATCGGCGTAGGCGCTGATTTCACGGTTAACGGAACGAATCAGACGCGCGTCGCTGACGGCTTCGCCCTGCTCGTTCAGGCCACGAATGATGGTGGTGTAGAGGCCATCCTGAGTGCTAAGTGACGGCGGAAAATCGCTGTCGATTGGGCGCACAATCACCACGCCGGAATTGAGGTCGGTGTGTTCGTTCAGGAGATCAATTTGCCAGTCGACAAAAGCCCGAAGAAAGTTACCTTCTCCGAACTGAATGATGCGTTCAGGGTACTGAGCGCCGGGAAAATCGCGGCGGTTTAATGTTTTCACAATGGGTTTCCCTTATTGATTGGTCATACAGCCTGCGTTATTGGTCTAATAACTTATCAGACTTTAAAACCAGGAAACCCTGTTTTGATCAAACCGGACGCTGCTTTTTACGCGGTTTATACAAATTTGTAATACACCGACGTTGCCGTCATTTCACCGTCAGGCATCAGCGCATAGCGTGGGATCTCTCCGGCCTTTTGCCAGCCGCACTGCTGATAGAAGCCTTCTGCGCCGCTACCCGTTGCGGTGTCGAGTACCAGAACCGATTTACCCTGAGCGACAGCTTCCCGTTCCAGGACGGACATTAACCGTCGCGCGATACCCTGATGGCGGCCACGAGAGTGGACTAACAACTTCGCCACTTCCGCGCGATGTGGTTGGTTTTCCGGCAAATCAGTGATCAGCTGGACCGTTCCGACCAAAGTACCGTCGGCCAGCTCTGCTGCAAGAACGACACGCTCATTCGCCGCCACGCTGTGGGCGACTTTTTGCCAGAATGCCACCGCTTTATCGGGGTGAAATGGCAGCATAAAACTGACAGACGCCCCGCCGTTCACGCTGTCGACCAGAATGTCGCTCAGTTCAGGCAGGCGTTGCAGAATATCGTGATGGGAAAGCGGAAAAATGCGCAGTGGCGAGGTCATGTTGGTCTCCCTGGAAAAATGATATCACTATCCACTTAACAAATTCGCAACACAACAAATCGGCCATAGGCTTTACTTATTCAAGCGATGATCTTGTGGATGCTCCAGCACGACTCCTCATGGAGATTGATTAACAGCTTAGCGATGATACCGAGAACCGTTAGTGCGCGAAGATTTGGTTTTTACCGCGTCGTTTCGCCTCGTATAACGCGTCATCCGCGGCTTTAAGCCAGGCCGCGGCGTCTTCCATTTCCGGGCTCGCGCAGGCGACACCAATACTGAGTGTCAACGCCAGTTCGCTGTCGGGCTGCGTGGTGATAACTGCGGTCGCTTCCAGGATACGATGGGCGATCAGCACCGCTTCCTGTTGTGAGGTGTCGGGCAATAAAATCACGAACTCATCGCCGCCCAAACGCGCAGGCGTGTCGGTGCTGCGGGTGGCGACGTGCAGAATTTGCGAGACAGTTTCTAACATTGCATCGCCCACTTTGTGGCCGTAACGGTCATTAACGTCTTTGAAATTATCGAGATCGATAAACACCAGCGCCGAGTCGCCGCAGGAATTTTGCAAACGACTAAGTTCCCAGGCGATACGTTTTTCCAGCAGACGGCGGTTTGCGATATCCAGCAGCGGATCTTTCATCGCTATCCGCTCCAGTTCGTGGCTTTTGTGGCGCATTTTGACCACCAGGATATCGGTCAGCAAACACAGCGCCAGCAGATAAATAGCAATCAGCGGCAGCGTGGCCAACATAGTGCGTTGCGAGACGCCAAATTCTACTTCCATTCCCATGCACAGCCAGGTGACGGCGAAGACGCATATCATCATTGTTGCCGCTTTGCGCATTAGCGCAATGCCGCCTGCTGCCAGATGATCGGCCAAAAGAATAGTGGCGATAACCACCGACGGCAAAGGATTGAGCGCCATCATGGCTATCCAAAAACCCCCCGCGCCTGCATCAATCACCAAATTTTGATGTTCAGCCACCCGCGGTACGCGCGCGCTTCGGGCGCGCAGATACGCCCCCCCTGGCCACACAAAGGCGTTTAGAGCCAGCAGGCCGCGCAGCCACAGGGAGCGGTCGAATTCGTCGAGTACCGACAGGATGGGGAAAAAACAGAGAAAAGTGCCGAGCATGCGCATTAGAAACATACGGCGAACGAATCGTATGCCCGGAACCTTATCATTCGTTTTTTGTTGGTCAAAACCGTTCATTAAATGCAATTTTTCCGATGCATGGCCGCAAGCATCGTATTTTTTTTAACGTGCTCCCGCAAGCTATCAATAAAGATAGTTGAATGTTTCTGCATAATAATCCACCAAAAATGTGACACTGTCACCTTTGGTTATGACACAACCGTAGTGAAGACACCTTCTTCAGCCAGTGATTTTGCGCAGGTTTTATTGCGCCCGGCCTTTTTAGCGCGGTAAAGATACTCGTCGGCTTCCACCAGCAGTTCATTGAAGACATTAATCTTTTCTTTGCCGCCGAGCGTTCCGCTTCCGGTCCCAATACTGACCGTAACCCGCAGCGGCTGCTGTCGCCACTGGAACACATTGGCTTCGACACGCTGACGAATGTTCTCAGCCAGATGATAACCGTCCAGCGGATTACGCGTTTTCGCAGCAACCACAAACTCTTCGCCGCCCATTCGCGCTACCAGCCCCTGCTCGCCCACCGTGTCATACACCTGACGCGCAAACGCTGCCAGCACATAATCGCCACATTCATGGCCGTAGTTATCATTCACGCTTTTAAAGAAATCGATATCCAACAGCATCACCGTCAGATGCTGACTGGTATTGGCGGGTTGCTTTTTGAGAGCTTCATAGAGGCCAGAGCGCGAATAAACGCGGGTCAGGAAATCGAAATCGGCACGCAGCGAAACCTGACGAACAAGATTATTGATGGCCGCCACAGTGGTAGAAACAATCACCGGACTGATAGCCAGCGACGCAATCCCCAGACGCGTGGAGAAAAGCTGTGCGGTTTGCAGTGGCCCGCTCACGGCTAGATTGATAATCCCATTAGCCACCAGAATGATTTCACTGGTACCCGTCATCAGCGTCAGCGCAGAAGTGACCGGCAGCGGGTAACGAAGGGCGCACCAGATAAGCGCGGGCAATGGAAATGCGAGACTCCCTGCGCCGCCAATAGCGATCGCCGCCAGCATAGAGAGCACCAGCGTCAGCACCGGCAGCAGCTGTTGCCATCGGATCCGGTTTATTTCATGTGGCAGCGTCAGGGTCATTACACACGGTAAAATCAACACGCCGGTAGAAAACTGTTCGCTAAACCAGTCCGCCAACAGCGGCATGAACGATTGTCTGTCGATCCCGACAGATCCAATCGCACCCAGTAGCGCGCAGAAAATCGCGGAAATAAGACAGTAATAGAATAACCGCAGAGCGTTAATTGGCTCGGGTTCACTCCCCGCCTGACGTTTGTCGCGCATGACCAGTTGCGCCACCATCACGATAAACACCATATTCGAGGCGTTGATTATCAGCGACGCAAAGCCCCACTGGGTCGTCATTACGTCAAAAAGCAACATTGCACCGTAGCAAATCGCATAATAATGCAGTCGATTAAGCCAGACGTAGCGGGCAAATATTGCAGCCATCACCGCATTCAGCGGCCAGAAGAGTGAAAGCTCCTGCACAAGGCGCAGCATGGCGCCCATCGCATAAAACAGCGTGGTAATAACAAACAGGAAAAATACATTACGCAGAACGTGCGCTTCACTGAATAGGGTAAATCGGGGAACACAAATAGAACGCATTAATTATCTTTCCATATAATCGCAAGTAGCAATTATTTCGGCAATTACAGGGTAATGATCGGTAATACAGATACTATTGATCACAATCTGCGTATTAACAATTATCCGTGTTAGTTATTTGTTGGCCATTTGCAACGTGAAGCGATGACGTCATCAATAGACCGAACGCCCCAACCGCTGGGTCAGTTTTTCCAGAACCGCAGTCCCCGCCAGCGAGTTACCCGCGTCATCGAGCTGTGGACTCCAGACGGCAATCACCATTTCGTGCGGCACAATCGCCACGATCCCCCCGCCCACGCCAGATTTCGCCGGAAGCCCCACGCGCCAGGCAAATTCCCCGGCATTCTGATACATCCCGCTGGTCGCCATTAACGCATTCACTTGCCGTGCCTGTAACGGCGTGATGATGGTCTGGCCGCGCTGTGGGAAATGCCCCTGATTCGCCAGAAACAGGAAGGTTTGCGCCAGTTCGGCACAGCTCATTTTAAGGGCACAATAATGGAAGTAGTTTTGCAGCACCGTCGCCACATCATTATGGAAGTTGCCGAAGGACTTCATCAACCAGGCAATGGCGGCATTACGGGCAGAATGGTCGAGTTCGGATCGCGCCACCAGCGTGTCGTAGGCAATATCCTCGACGCCGGACAGCTTGCGCACAATCTCCAGCATGCGCTGACGTGGCGCACTGAGACGACTTTGCAGCATGTCGCAGACCACCAGCGCACCGGCATTAATAAACGGATTACGCGGAATACCCTGCTCGATTTCCAGCTGCAGCAGTGAGTTAAACGGCTGTCCGGACGGATCTTTCCCCACCCGCTGCCAGATTTCCTCTTCGGCGTAGTGATTCATCGCCACCACCAGACTCAGCACTTTGGAAATCGACTGAATGGAAAAACGCTCCTGCGCATCGCCGGCAAAAAAATGCTGGCCATCAACGGTACTGATGGCAATCCCCAGCTTTGCGCCATCCACACAGGCCAGTGCCGGAATGTAGTCCGCCACTTTGCCTTGCCCTATCAGCGGTTTTACCTCTGCCAGAACAGATTCCAGCATGCTGTTATCGATGACCGTTGCCACTCTTGCTCCTTGCCCACAGGCCGATTTCGGGCTGCGAGTATACCAGCGTCAAGCGGGCAGACAAAAGCGCATTACCGTCTGCGTCAGCTGTTGCACTCGGGTTTCAAGGCTCGGGTTTCAAGGTGCCGTGAAGAAGAAGCCGTCGAGGTGTGGAGGCCCGGCAAGCTTGCGCCGCCGGGTAATGAAATCAGTGCCGGTCTTTCCAGACCGTCTGCACGTTACAGAACTCATGCAGGCCGAAGTGTGACAGCTCGCGACCAAAGCCGCTTTTCTTCACACCACCAAATGCCACCCGGGCATCGGAGGCACTGTAGCCGTTGATAAACACGCCGCCGCATTCCAGTTCATCGGCGAAACGCTGAGCCTGAGTGTTATCTGCGGTATACACCGTAGCAGACAGACCGAAATCGCTGTCATTCGCCAGAGCGAGTGCATGATCGGCATCACGCGCGACGGTGATCGCCGCCACCGGGCCAAACATCTCCTGTCGAAAAGCGGTCATGTTAGGCTTGACGTTGCCCAGCACCGTCGCGGCATAGTAGTTACCGTTGCCGGAAATTTTCTCGCCACCGAGCAGCAGCGTGGCGCCCTCTTCCAGCGTCGCCGTTACCTGGTCATGCAGCTCGTCGCGCAGATCGTAACGCGCCATCGGCCCGAGGTCGTTTTGTTCATCTTGCGGATTACCCATTTTCAGTCTGGACGCCGCGGCGACAAACTTCTCGGTAAACGTATCGGCAATTGCCGCTTCCACGATAAAGCGTTTCGCCGCCGCACATACCTGCCCGGTATTCTGGTAGCGACCCATCACCGCCGCTTTCACCGCGTCATCAATATCCGCATCGTTAAGCACGATAAACGGATCGGAACCCCCCAGCTCCAGCACGCATTTTTTCAGCGCCGCACCCGCCTGAGCACCAATAGCCTTCCCGGCGCGCATACTGCCAGTTAAAGTCACCGCCGCGATACGCGGGTCGTTAATCATCTGCGATACGCCATCATTCGTGGCATTCACCCAGCCAAACACCCCCGCCGGAATACCCGCTTCTGTGAAAATATCGCCAATCAGCTTCGCACTGCCCATGACGTTTGGAGCATGTTTCAGCAGATAGCTATTGCCCGCCAGCAGAATCGGCACCGCACCGCGCAGAACCTGCCACAGCGGGAAGTTCCACGGCATCACCGCCATGATTGGGCCAAGCGGACGGTACTCAATCACCGCCTTATTATTTTCCACCTGCGTCGCCTCGGTAGAGAGCATCGCCGGGCCGTGTTCGGCATACCAATCACAAAGGTTCGCCGACTTCGTCACTTCGCCACGAGCCTGAATAATCGGCTTGCCGATTTCACGGCTGATCATCTGCGCCATTTCTTCGGCGTGTTGACGCAGCACGTTGCCGACTTTACGCAGCGCATCAGCGCGCTCGGCAACGGCGGTTTTCTTCCACTGGCGATAACCGGCATCAGCCAGCGCCACTGCCTGATTGACGTCATCGGCCGTGGCCCAGGCCAGCGTGGATAGTGTTTCGCCGGTGGCCGGGTTGAGGGAAATGGCGTGAGTTGCAGGTGATGTCATGATTTTCTTCTCTCTGTTCGATGAGGCTGTTGATTAATACTGGACCACTCTGCTATTTATGGAAAATGAATAATATTAACCACTCCATTCACGATACGAGAACGTTATGGACTTAACTCAGCTTGAGATGTTCAACGCCGTCGCCCAGACCGGCAGCATTACCCAGGCCGCGCAAAAGGTGCATCGCGTGCCCTCTAACCTGACAACCCGCATTCGTCAGCTGGAAGCGGATTTGGGCGTCGAGCTGTTCATTCGTGAAAACCAGCGCCTGCGATTGTCCCCGGCAGGGCACAGTTTTCTACGCTACAGCCAGCAAATTCTGGCGCTGGTCGATGAAGCACGAATGGTAGTGGCGGGCGATGAGCCGCAGGGTTTGTTTTCATTAGGTTCGCTGGAAAGCACCGCGGCGGTGCGCATTCCTACCACGCTGGCGCTATATAACCAGCGCTACCCGAAAATTCAGTTCGATTTGGCGACGGGTCCGTCGGGTACCATGCTTGACGGCGTGACCGAAGGCCGTCTGAGCGCAGCGTTCGTCGATGGGCCAGTAATGCATCCGAATCTGGAAGGCGTGCCGGTGTATCAGGAAGAGATGATGATTGTTACGCCGAAGGGCCATGCACCGGTCAAACGCGCCAGCGATGTAAACGGCACCAGCATTTATGCGTTTCGTGCCAACTGTTCATACCGCCGTCATTTCGAAAGCTGGTTTCATGCCGATCGCGCCACCCCGGGCCGCATTCACGAAATGGAGTCTTATCATGGGATGCTGGCTTGCGTGATTGCTGGTGCGGGCCTGGCGATGATCCCGCGCAGTATGCTGGAAAGCATGCCCGGACATTATCAGGTTGATGCCTGGCCGTTGGCCGAAAAATGGCGCTGGCTGACGACTTGGCTAGTGTGGCGTCGGGGAGCGATGACCCGTCAGCTGGAAGCGTTTATCACATTGCTTGACGAAGGTCCGCAACCAGCAGTTTCTCCATAAAAATGCTCAGCGGGTCCGGCAAATAGGGCGCAAACGCCTCGCGCTGGAAATACCCGCTGCGCGCATAGAGCTTCACCGCCGCATGTTGATGAATCCCGGTTTCGAGGCGCAGCGTGTCGCAACCGCGCTGCAACGCTTCAGTTTCCAGTGCCGTTAACAGTGATTCACCCAGCCGTTGCCCACGGTGCGTAGGGTCGATATACACCCGCTTCATTTCCCCACTGCCGTCACCGTTCAACACCACCGCGCCGCAGCCAACGGGTTGTTGCTGTGCATCACGAATAATCAGCATCAGTCGCTGTGATTCCGGCAGCTGCGTTAAATCCAGGAGATGATTACTTTCCGCCGGATACAGCGTCTGCTGATAGCGGTCGAGGGCGTCAATCAACGCCACGATATCGGGTTGGTCAGGGGAACATGGCGTAATGGTATACATATCAATCTCCTTGCGCGTTTCCCCTGACTGTAAACCGAAACGGACGCCCCGGTTCATAGCATTAACTTATGCCGCCTGACGGCCTTAGCGCAGCAGGATTTTCCCCTGCATCCACGTCACCGCCGTGCCGCCCATTAGCACGCGATTGCCCTGCAACTCACAGCGCACATCCCCGCCACGCGCAGAAACCTGACGGGCCAGCATCTGCCTTTTACCGAGTTTTTCACTCCAGTAAGGAATAAGCATGGTGTGCGCCGAACCGGTAACCGGATCTTCCCATACGGCTTCTCCCGGAGAAAAGAAACGGCTGACAAAATCGTAATCCCCCGTACCACGCGCGGTGAGCGTCACTTTATGTTCAACCAGTGTCATCGCCGCAATATTCGGGGTGACCGCCTCAACCTGCTCACGGCTTGCCAGTTCTATCAGCCACGCGCGCCCTTTACGGGCAGCTACGTAATCCGTAATACTCAGCGCGGCCAGCATTTCAGCCGGTGGCGTTTGCTCAGTGGTTTGCCCGGCGGGGAAATCCAGGGTCAGCCATTCGCCTTCGCGACTGACCGTTAACCGGCCGGACGCCGTATCAAAGTGAATTCGTGCGTCCGGGTAATCCAGATGATTGAAAATCACGTGGGCAGTCGCCAGGGTCGCGTGCCCACACAAATTGACCTCATTGCGGGTCGTAAACCAACGCAGTTCAAAGCCACCTTTCGCCGGAATAAAGAAGGCCGTTTCCGACTGATTATGCTGTTTCGCGATTTGCAGCAGTTGTTCATCAGGAAGCCAGCTATCCAGCGCACACACCGCCGCCGGATTGCCGCCAAAATTATGTCGGCTGAACGCATCAACCAACCAGACAGGAAGGGTTTTCATCAGAATGCTCCTTCGTGCAGATAGATGCTGCCGATGATATAGGTCGTGGCCTGGCCACTGATCAGTACCCGTTCGCCCTGCCATTCACAGCGTAACTCGCCCCCACGAGCAGACACCTGACGCGCCTGCATCTGCGTTTTTCGCAATTTATCGCCCCAGTATGGGATCAACATACTGTGCGCCGAACCGGTGACCGGATCTTCCGCCACGGATTCGCCCGGACAGAAAAAGCGGCTGACAAAGTCGTCCGTATCGCCCGGGGCCGTGACGCACACCATTTTGTCGAGCGGCAGCATGGCGTGAATATCCGGCGTCAGCTCTTCAACCTGTTGCTGATTTTTCAGCACCACCAGATAATCACGCGCGACGCGCACCTCTTCATATTCATTAATGCCGAGCGCATTGAGCAGCAGCGCCGGAGGCTCAACGGCCTCGGTTTTCCACGCCGGGAAATTCAGCGTCAGCCAGTCACCGCTGCGGGACACCGTCAGTTCACCGACAAAGCGCGTCGAAAAACGGATTTCGGTGTGCGGGTAATCGAGGAATTCGAAAATGACGTGAGCGCTGGCGAGCGTGGCGTGCCCGCAGAGATTGATTTCCCCTTGGGTGGTGAACCAGCGCAATTCAAACCCGTCGTCGGTGCGCACGAAGAATGCGGTTTCGGACTGGTTGTGCTCCTGCGCCATTTTCAGCAGCGTGTCGTCAGGCAACCATTCGATAAGCGGACACACCGCCGCCGCATTCCCGCCAAACGTGCGGTCGCTGAAGGCATCAACCATATAAAACGGAATTTCCTGCATAGCCAGTATCCTTTTGTTTTTATAACCACTTAGTAACATTAATACCGTCTTTGCCCACGAATTACGAGCCTCCTTCCAGATTACGATGCAGCTTTTTTCTTCCTGCCGAATACACCGTAAAGTTGTACGTAAAGAGATAAACATAGATGTTGTGTTTTTAATCAATAATGGTAACGTCGTTGAGGGAGTAACGGTGAAATATTCAGAGTTTAAGCGCTGGCTGTTACGTCATGGCGCGGAGCTAACGAAAGCGCCAGGCGGCGGGAGCCATTTTAAGGTTCTGTGTCGCGGTAAACGTTCCGTATTTCCCGACCATGGGGCGAAAGAAATGCCAGAACCGCTTCGCCGGGCAATCCTGAAGGACCTGGATTTGAACTAACGCGCAGGAGATAACCATTATGTATACCTACCCTGTATCACTGACTCACGACGCAGACACCGGCAGCTGGATTGCATCCTGTCGTGACCTCCCGTTAATGCACTCCGTAGGCGACAGCATTGAAGACGCATTGTCCGAAGCGGCCTTCGGGCTGGTTACCGCTCTGGCAATTGAAGTTGATGAACGTCGCCCCATTCCAACGGGCAGTACACCGCTTGACGGGGAACACCTGGTCAGCGTGCCGTTGTTGGTTGCCATGAAAGCGGCATTGCATAACGCGATGATTGAAACCGGCACTCGTAAGGCAGAGCTTGCCCGAAAACTGGAGCAAAAACCGCCGCAGATCGACCGTTTGCTCGACGTAGAGCACTCTTCACGCATCGAAACGGTAGAATTGGCCCTGCGTAAACTGAACCGCAGCGTAACGCTGACCATCACTGCGTCATCACCTTCTGATATGAGATCTTAGTCACAAAACGGTTGTGTTTTGCACAATGATAGTTTTAAGATCGACCTCTCTTCTTCCCGTTATCCATCCAGAAAACTGATATGACAACTAACACCGTCTCGCGCAAGGTTGCGTGGCTGCGGGTGGTCACTCTGGCCATCGCCGCTTTTATCTTCAATACTACGGAATTTGTGCCAGTGGGACTGCTGTCTGATATCGCCCACAGTTTCTCGATGGAAACGGCGCAGGTAGGGATCATGTTGACGATCTACGCCTGGGTTGTGGCGCTGATGTCGCTGCCGTTTATGCTGCTTACCAGTCAGATGGAGCGGCGCAAACTGTTGATCGGTCTGTTTGTGGTGTTCATCGCCAGCCACGTGCTCTCGTTCCTTGCCTGGAACTTTACCGTGCTGGTCATTAGCCGCATTGGCATCGCCTTCGCCCACGCCGTATTCTGGTCGATTACCGCTTCACTGGCGATTCGTCTCGCCCCGGCGGGGAAACGCGCCCAGGCCCTGAGCCTGATTGCGACCGGTACCGCCCTGGCAATGGTGCTCGGTCTGCCGATTGGTCGCGTCGTCGGCCAGTATTTCGGCTGGCGCACCACTTTCTTCATCATCGGCCTCGGCGCGCTTATCACGCTTGTGGCGCTGATGAAACTGCTGCCTAAGATTCCAAGCGAACATTCCGGCTCGCTGAAAAGCCTGCCGCTGCTGTTCCGCCGTCCGGCACTCATGAGCCTGTATCTGCTTACCGTGGTCGTCGTGACCGCCCATTACACCGCATACAGCTACATCGAACCGTTTGTCATTAACGTCGCCGGGTTTGACGCCAACTTCGCTACGCTATTGTTGTTAGCCCTGGGTGGGGCCGGGATCATCGGTTCGGTGATTTTCGGTAAGCTCGGCAACCATCACGCCTCAACGTTAGTCAGCGGGGCCATCGCTTTGCTCACTGCGTGTCTGGCATTGCTGATATTAGCGGCTGAAAGTGAAATTAATCTCACCGTTCTGAGCATCATCTGGGGTGTGGCAATCATGATTATCGGCCTGGGAATGCAGGTGAAAGTGCTGGCGATTGCCCCGGACGCCACCGACGTAGCGATGGCGCTGTTTTCCGGCATCTTTAATCTCGGTATTGGTGCCGGCGCGCTGGTCGGAAATCAGGTCAGCCTGCATTTTTCGATGGCCAACATCGGTTACGTCGGTGCGGTTCCGGCGCTGGCGGCACTTGTCTGGTCAGTGGTTATTTTCCGCCGCTGGCCGGTGACGCTCGAAGAGCCGGTTCAACAGCCCTGAACCGGCCAACGACTGCTTAGATAAATTGTTCGCCCCGGCTGAAGCTCCAGTCTTCAGCCTGGTTGAACTGAATCGTCACCATCACATCCTCTGGGCTGATGCCCCCCTTTTCGGAAAGCCCCGCACTCAACGCCTGATAAAATCGCCGTTTCTGCTCTGCACTGCGTAGCTTTCCGGCGGTGATCAGCACCAGGATAAAGTCGTCACTGCGCCCTCCGCTCAGATAGTGCCTGTCGTAAACGCGCTGACTGGCGGGGAGCCGCTCGAAAATCTGAAACTTATCCTGCGCTGGGACAGCGAATTCACGCACCAGACAGTCATGCAGTGTGTCCGAGATAATGGCTAACGCTTCTTCACTGAGGGTGTCGCGACATACGATTCGGGTTAACGGCATTCGCTTTCCTCCGCGGCCAGGCAGCTAAGTGCGCTAACGGCGGCGGGCCATCCGGCATAGAAGGCCAGGTGGGTGAACAGCTCGGTGATTTCTGTCTCGCTCAGCCCATTTTGCCGCGCGAACTGCAGGTGCCATGGGATTTGTTGGACGCGCCCTTGCGCAGCCAGCACCGATAAGGTGACCAGACTGCGATCACGCGCAGAGAGTTCCGGGCGTTGCCAGATATCATCAAACAGTATCTCCTGACTGAGTGCTGCCAATTTAGGGGCATATCGGGCCAGGCTTTCGCGGTCGAGTGAGGGATTCATTGTGTTTCTCCAGGTTGACAGTCACGCCATCCTCACGCAATAGTTCCATCCTGAAAATCAAATTATTCGGCATTAATCATCCCGAAAATCAGGAGTGATGACGTGAAAACCCTTCGACGTTAGATCTCGATGCCCTGCGCAGTTTTGTCATCGGCATTGAATCAGGCAGCTTTGCCCACGCCGCACTTAAGCTCGCCCGTTCAACCTCTGCCGTCAGCGCTCAGTTGAAAAAACTCGAGTTACAGTGTCACGCCGATCTGGTGGTAAAACAGGGCCGACATGTGCGACTCACGCCGCAGGGGGAAATGCTGATGGGCTACGCTAGACGGCTGCTGGCGTTGAATGATGAAACGCTGCGTGCGCTACGCGGCGAACTACTGAAAGGCGAAATCCGCATCGGGATGCAGGAAGATTTTGGGGAGTCGTTGATGCCGGGCATTCTCGGTAAATTCAGCAGATTACACCCGGAGTTACGCATCCACGCCCGCGTCGACAGGAACGCTCCGCTGATCGCCGCGCTGACAGAAAACAGTCTCGACATCGCGCTAATGTGGCAGCCACCCAATTCCCGAGAACAAGGTGAACTGCTGACGCGCTGCCCGCTGGAATGGATTTACCATCAGGATGTAGGCCTTGAAGCCCTGCTTGCTAACGGAAAGCCGCTGCCGCTGGTGATGTTCGACAGCCCTTGTTTGATGCGCTCGAGAGCGATTGAATGTCTCGATAACGCGGGGATCCCGTGGCAAATCACTTTCGTCAGTCACAGCCTCTGCGGTGTCTGGGCAGCCGTTCAGGCAGGACTGGGGCTGACGCTAAGAACGCATTTTGGCCTGCCCGAAAACCTGTTAACGGCGGGTTCGCGACTGCCTGCTCCGGGAAATCTGGGGATAACCCTGGTCCAAAACGCGTCATCCTCTGAAGACAGTCAGGTGCAGGCGGTGTTTGCGGAGCTTATAAAAGACGCGGTGGCGGGACAAAACGGATAAAAAATAAAGGCGACAATATGCCGCCCTTTTGCATGACGAAAGCATTACGCGTGGTAGGTGGTGATAATTTCCAGCACGCCATTGATAATAAACTGCACACCCATGCAGACCAGTAAAAAGCCCATCAGACGGGAAATGGCTTCGATGCCACCTTTCCCGACCAGGCGCATAATCGCCCCAGAGCTACGCAAACAGCCCCACAGGATAATCGCCACGCTGATGAAAATCAGCGGCGGCGCAACCAGCACCACCCAGTCAGGAAAATTCACGCCGTGCTTCACGGTAGAAGCCGAGCTGATAATCATCGCGATAGTACCCGGGCCGGCGGTGCTCGGCATTGCCAGCGGCACGAAGGCAATATTGGCAGTTGGCTCTTCTTTCAGTTCCTCAGATTTGTGCCGAGCTTCCAGTGAATCATGCGCCTTCTGCTGCGGGAACAGCATCCTGAACCCAATAAAGGCGACGATCAGCCCCCCGGCAATACGTAACCCGGGAATCGAAATCCCGAAGGTGTTCATTACCACCTGGCCTGCGTAATACGCCACCATCATGATGATAAAGACGTAGACAGACGCCATCAGCGACTGGCGATTACGCTCGGCGTTGTTCATGTTCCCGGAAAGGCCAAGGAACAACGCCACAGTTGTCAGGGGGTTTGCCAACGGCAAAAGCACCACCAGCCCAAGGCCAATGGCTTTAAAAAGTTCCAGCATTCTTCAACACTCCTGTGATAGCAGTCACTTGCTGGCTGAGTATAAGAGCATTCTCGTTGCCGTGACTATGGCTAATTCATGACGAAATTTTACCCTTGCGTGACCATAACAACAGGTTATCCATCAGCAGCTTGAAGCACGAAAAGTGTGTCGTGAAGCGTTTTAGCAATTCGTGTCATAAGCTTATTCATTCAGTTGACTTATGGTTGCCTAGGCAATAATATCCCTCGCAACTAAACTACTTGCCAGGGCAACCTTTGTGAAAAGCACCAGTGATCTGTTTAACGAAATCATCCCACTCGGTCGCTTGATCCACATGGTCAACCAGAAAAAAGATCGTCTTCTGAACGATTATCTGTCGCCAATGGATATCACCGCATCGCAGTTCAAAACCCTGTGTTCGATTCGCTGTGCAGTGTGCATTACCCCTGTTGAGCTGAAAAAAGCGTTGTCGGTCGATCTCGGTGCCTTGACCCGAATGCTCGACCGCCTGACCTGTAAAGGTTGGATTGAGCGTCTGCCAAACCCGAATGATAAGCGTGGCGTACTGGTGCAATTGACACCGGACGGCGCGGCAATATGTGAGCAATGCCACCAGCTGGTGGGACAGAACCTGCATCAGGAATTAACAAAAAACTTAACGGTGGATGAGGTCGCAGCCCTTGAGCTTCTGCTCAAGAAAATCCTGCCGTAAACAGAACAAAGAGGTAAGTCGCGATGTCCAGACGTAACACTGACGCTATCACTATTCATAGCATTTTGGACTGGATCGAGAGCAATCTGGAATCACCGTTGTCGCTTGAGAAAGTGTCGGAACGTTCCGGTTACTCCAAATGGCACCTGCAACGGATGTTCAAGAAAGAAACCGGACATTCACTGGGTCAATATATTAGAAGCCGTAAGCTGACTGAAATCGCACAGAAGCTGAAAGAGAGCAATGAGCCGATCCTGTATCTGGCCGAGCGCTATGGCTTTGAATCCCAGCAGACGCTGACGCGTACCTTTAAGAACTATTTTGACGTGCCGCCGCACAAGTATCGCATCACCAATATGCCCGGCGAGTCGCGTTATCTGATGCCACTCAATCACTGTAATTGTTAATCGCCTGCACAAGACGTATCGAGGAAAAAATGAAACTGTTCGCCTCCGCCGCCCTCACCTTGTTGGTGCTGGTCTCCGGCCAGAGTTTTGCGGAGCAATCCACTAACCCGACAAGTAACGCGACCCGCGACACGATGCTTTTGCCTTCAGCACAGGACCGGTCGCCGTTTGACTTAAATCACATGGGTTCCGGCAGCGACAAATCCGACGAACTGGGCGTGCCATACTATAACGGAAACCCCCAGTAACTCTTTTGCCCCGCACCTGCGGGGCTTTTTTCTTCCCGCCTTATCCCTGCATGACTTTCGCCCGGCGCAATCGCAAGCCAAACACATTGATGTACAACCCAGCCATGATCAGCACCGCGCCCATCATCTGTAATGCCGACAGCGTTTCATCAAGCAGCAACGCTGCACTGGCAATGCCCACCACCGGCACCAACAGCGAAAGCGGCGCCACGCGCCAGGTTTCATAGCGCCCCAGCAGCGAGCCCCAAATTCCGTAGCCGACAATCGTCGCGATAAACGCCAGATACACCAGCGCCAGAATGGTCGTCAGGTCGATATTCACCAGACTTTGCACCATCGCCGTTGAGCCATCCAACAGATACGACGCCAGCAAAAATGGCAGAATGGGGATCAGCGCACTCCACACCACCAGCGACATCACCGGCGGACGCGAAGCATGCTGCATAATTGTCTTATTGAAGATATTGCCACAGGCCCAGCATAGCGCCGCCGCCAGTGTCAGGAAGAACCCAAGCAACGCGACGTGTTGCCCGGTCAGGCTCGCTTCAATCAGCACCAGTACGCCAAAGACTGCCAGGGTTATCCCCGCCAGCTGTTTACCCTGCAAACGTTCACCAAACACAAACGCACCCAGAATAATCGTGAAGAAGGCCTGCGCCTGCAGTACAAGTGATGCAAGCCCGGCTGGCATACCAAATTTAATCGCGCAGAACAGGAAGGCAAACTGACCGAAGCTGATAGTTAGTCCGTAGCCGAGCAGCAAAGACAGCGGGATTTTCGGGCGGGCGACAAAGAAAATGGCCGGAAACGCGACCAGCATAAAACGTAGGCCGGCCAGCATCAGCGGAGGCATATTGTGCAGCCCGACCTTAATGACCACAAAATTGAGTCCCCAGACGACAACCACCAACAGCGCTAACAACCCATCTTTCCGCGTCATAACCTGCCCCAGAAATATTAAATTATTGTAAACAGAATTAAAGTATCGAAAAACGAGCGCGAGGAACAGATCATTATATTTAGCAGGTGGTCAAGGCACTTAGGGATAAATTGGGATCTGTACAAGCCCCCGGACGCCATGATAATTGTGATAACACACAAAATAATAACATAAGCAATTTGTCGGGCTAAACCATGAGATCCTCTATAAAACGTTCTACTTCAGCATTGCTGGCGTCGTCGTTGCTGTTAACCATTGGCCGCGGCGCCACGCTGCCGTTTATGACCATCTACCTGACGCGCCAGTACGGCATGAGCGTCGAGGCCATCGGCTATGCTCTGACGCTGGCCCTCACCGTCGGGGTAATTTTCAGCCTTGGCTTTGGCATTATGGCGGACAAATTCGATAAAAAACGCTACATGATTGTCGCTATTGTGGCCTTTATCGCCGGATTTGTGGCCATTCCACTGGTGCACAGCGTCGCACTGGTAGTGTTTTTCTTTGCGCTGATCAACTGCGCCTATTCGGTCTTTTCGACGGTATTAAAAGCCTGGTTTGCCGACGCGCTGAGCGTAAGCGACAAGGCCCGAATCTTCTCGCTCAACTACAGCTTTCTGAATATGGGCTGGACCGTCGGCCCGCCGATTGGTACCTGGCTTGTCATGTACAGTCTGCAATTACCGTTCTGGCTGGCCGCCATCTGCGCCGCCTTCCCGCTGGTGCTGATTCAGCTTTACGTGCAGCGCGGCGCGCAAAGTGATGAAGAGAAAGTCGCCACAGTCTGGCAGCCGTCAGTGCTGCTGAAGGACAAAGCGCTGTTCTGGTTTACCCTCTCCGGCCTGCTGGCGTCGTACGTCGGCGGCTCGTTTGCGACCTGCATTTCGCAGTACGTGTTGACGATTGCCGATAACGCGGATTTTGCGCAAAAAGTGGTGTCGGTGGTGCTGCCGGTCAACGCGGTGGTAGTGGTCAGCCTGCAATACCTTGTCGGGCGTAAAATCACCGCGCATAACATTCGCCCGCTGATGGCTTTGGGCACGCTTTGCTTCCTGTTGGGTCTGGGCGGCTTTATGTTCTCGGGCGAAAATTTGATTTACTGGGGTGCGGCCGCGGCGGTGTTTACTCTCGGCGAAATCATTTATGCGCCGGGCGAATACATGCTGATTGATAACATCGCCCCGCCGGGCATGAAGGCAAGCTATTTTTCCGCACAGGCGCTGGGCTGGCTGGGCGCGGCCGCCAACCCGATGCTGACCGGGCTAATCCTCACTTCATTACCGGCCTGGACACTGTTTGCCATTATGATGCTGGTGATTGTGCTGGCATGGCTGATGATCCTGCGCGGCATGCGCGTAAAAACCTGGGACGGTGCGTTGAAAACGGCCTGACCCAGCATTATTCAGCGCCGATTGTGCTCGCCGCAATCCAGCGCTGAATGATTTCCCGACTCTCGTCATTGGCCGGATTGAACACCATCATCGTCAATTCCGGCCGCCCTTCCACTGCGAAGGTTGAAAACTCCAGCGCAATAGGCCCCAACTGCGGGTGAAGCAGACGTTTAAGGCCTTCGCCGTGTCCGGCCACATCGTTATTGCGCCAGTAACGGGCGAAATCCTCACTTTGCGCGGACAGCTCCTCCACCAGACGATCAATTTCTTCCGACGCGCCAGCGCGCGCGGCGTCTGCCCGAAACGCATTGACAATCAGCCGTGCTACGCCGTCCCAGTCTTCCTGCATTTTCCGGGCTTCTGGATCGGTAAACAGCAGACGCAAA
Source organism: Scandinavium tedordense (assembly GCF_024764965.1). Taxonomy (NCBI): domain Bacteria; kingdom Pseudomonadati; phylum Pseudomonadota; class Gammaproteobacteria; order Enterobacterales; family Enterobacteriaceae; genus Scandinavium; species Scandinavium tedordense. Next base: position 632,577 of record NZ_JALIGG010000058.1, read on the forward strand.
ATATTGCGCTGCTCTGGCGGGAGTTGACCATAATCTTTCAGGACGACAGCCGCCGGACGGTTCCACGCCAGAACATCCCAGGTTGCGGTTTTGATAATCGCCGGAATACTGAAGCTGTCCAGAACCCGTTGCAGGCGCGGCGTCATGGAGTCCGAGGCGCTAAGCCGGTTTTCTGGCGGATGGCCGAAAGCCAGAATAAACAGGTGGTCACGTTCCGGTGCAGTCAGACGTAGCCCTCCGGCAATGCGGTTCAGTACTTCTCGCGACGGTGCCCCACCGCGTCCCTGTTCAAGCCAGGTGTACCAGGTCGGGCTGATGCTGGCGAGCTGCGCCACCTCTTCACGCCGAAGGCCCGGCGTACGGCGGCGGCCGGGCACGAACCCGAACGACGCCGGGTCGAGTCGCAGCCGGCGGGCGCGCAGGAAATCACCCAGAGGATTATCGGAAAGTAGCGTCATAATTAACCTGTTAGTGTTTATACCCTGATAATGTCACTACTTTAATAGTAATCGACGACGACATAAGCTGTCGCTGAAATTCATTCAGGAGACAGGCTATGCGTATTTTTGTTACCGGTGCGACGGGTTTTATTGGCTCACGAGTGGTGTCAAATCTTCTGGAAAGCGGTCATCAGGTGACCGGTTTAGTCCGTTCGGAAGAGGCAGCGCGTAAATTATCCGACGCGGGCGCCACGCCTCAGCGCGGTACGCTGGAAGACCCGCAACGCTGGCTCTCTGGAATCGAAAACTGCGACGCGGTGATCCACACCGCCTTCGATCATGATTTCAGTCAGTTCGTCGCGAACTGCGAAAAAGACCGCCGGGTGATCGCCGCCATTGGCTCGGTGTTGAAAGGCACATCTCGCCCACTGATTATTACCTCCGGCACCGCCATGGGTGACGACGATAGCGGCCAACCGGCGCGTGAAGATTTCTTCAACCCGGCCAATCCAAACCCGCGTAGAGCGTCTGAACTGGAAGGCAACCTCCAACTGGCTGCGGGCGTTGACGTGCGCGTGGTACGTCTGCCGCAGGTGCATAACACCGAACGTCAGGGGTTGCTGAGTTATTACACCCCTCTCGCCCAGCAAAAAGGCATGGCGGCGTATATTGGCGAGGGCGAAAATGGCTGGTGTGCCGCGCACGTCGAGGACGTCGCCCGTCTGTATGTGAACGTTCTGGAGCAAGGCGAAAGCGGCAAACGTTATCACGCGGTTGCGGAAGAAAGCATTTCTGCCCGCCAGATTGCGGAAGTGGTTGCGGAAGGATTAAGCGTGCCTTGCGTGTCGTTGAAAGCAGAACAGGCGGAAGCACATTTTGGCTGGTTCGCGCTATTCGCCACCCACGATCTTCGCGCCAGCGGAGAATGGACGCGCCAACAGCTAAGCTGGCAGCCGAAAGGCCCAGGATTGATAGACGATTTGCGTAATATGGATTATTCAGTATTCATGAAATAACATTTTCAATCGGTTGAGAATGCCCGGTGAGCACCGGCGCCATCGGGCATTCTTTTAATGGTGCAACATCTCATCCACCACCTGATGCGTGTGCAGCTGCTCAGGGTAATACGTTGGCCAGTTATCCATCTCTTCTAACAATGCCGCCTGTGAAGCGTTGCCGCTGAAAATATGGAAATGCTGAGACTGGTGCGGTCCGATGATGTGATCGCTAAATTGCACGAATGTCGGCGCAGCACTTTTGCTGTCGGTGCATTCAAACAGATAGCGCACGCCCTTCTTGCCGGACGCATAGTGCAGAATTTTGTAGCCGTCGGAACGGTATTCACACGCCGCAGTTTTATCGCCATCATGAAACGCCATCACGTTGTTTTCAATCTCGATTTTTCCGACGGTCGTTTTGTATCCCGCCGTGTAATACGCTTTGATTTGCCCAGTGGTTTTGTTGCCGTCCTTCTGCGCTTTCTGTTTAAACACCGGGTCCAAATCCCCGTTCTGCAACAGCGGATAGACCGACTGCCAGATGCCATCCCAATTGGAAAGCGGACGGTCGCGGACGTCGCCGTCGCTAAAAATGCCCGAAGCCGCTTTTTGTTCAGCCTCGGTCATCTGATGTCCGTGTGAATGGGCGAGTGCGCTGCTAGTGACCAGCAGGCCCAGAATAGTCAGAGTGAAACGTTGAAAAGACACCATAAATCCCTCGGGTTGATGTGAAAAAAATGAAATGTTATAATATAACATTTACCACATCAACCCTTCGGGTTATTAAATCGTGACCATCCCGCGCACGCCGTCGGCTTCCATATTTTCACCGCGCCCTTGTTGCACAATGGTACCGCGCGACATCACCAGATACTGGTCCGCCAGGTCTGCGGCGAAATCATAAAACTGTTCCACCAGCAGAATCGCCATATCGCCCCGGCGTGCCAGTTGGCGAATCACTTCGCCAATCTCTTTAATCACCGATGGCTGAATGCCTTCGGTCGGTTCATCGAGGATCAGTAACTGCGGGCGACTCGCCAGCGCCCGGCCAATCGCCAACTGCTGCTGTTGGCCGCCGGAGAGATCACCGCCCCGCCGCTGTTTCATCGCCCGCAGCACAGGGAACAGCTGATAAATTTCGTCTGGCACCTCACGCGCATCGCGGGCAGAAAATCGCGACATGCCGAGCAGCAGGTTTTCTTCGACGGTGAGTCTGGGGAAGATTTCTCTCCCCTGCGGTACATACGCCATTCCCGCCTGCACTCGCTGGTGCGGTTTACGTTGCATGATGGCCTGATTTTGCCAGTTCACGCTGCCACTGCGGGCCGGAATCAGCCCCATCAGGCATTTCAGTAATGTGGTTTTCCCGGCGCCGTTTCGCCCCAGTAAACAGGTGATTTCACCCGGCTGCGCAGCGAAGCTCACGCCGCGCAGAATATGGCTACCGCTGTAATATTGATGCAGTTCCTGAACCTGTAACATTCGACCTCCTTAGCGCCCCAGATAGACTTCAATCACCTGCTCGTTGGCCTGAACGTCACGCAGCGACCCTTCTGCCAGAACCTGGCCCTGATGCAGGACGGTCACGCGGTCGGCGATGGTCTCGACAAACCCCATATCATGTTCCACCACCATCAGCGAATGGCGGCCCGACAGCGTGCGAAACAGCTCGGCGGTGTATTCCGTTTCAGCATCGGTCATGCCTGCCGCGGGCTCATCAAGCAGCAACAAATGCGGCTCCTGCACCAATAGCATACCGATTTCGAGAAACTGCTTTTGTCCGTGAGACAGCAACCCCGCGCGCCGGGCGCGTTCGCCTTCCAGGCGCAGCAGCTGCAATACTTCGTCGATGCGGTCCTGTTGTTCACCAGAAAGTTTCGCCCGCAAACTGGCCCACACCGATTTATCGCCCTTCATCGACAGCTCAAGGTTTTCCGCCACGCTCAGCGCTTCAAACACCGTCGGCTTCTGGAATTTACGCCCGATGCCCTGGCGGGCAATGGCAATTGAATCCAGCGTGGTTAAATCTATCGATTGATCGTAAATCGCCCTGCCGCTTTGTGGCCGGGTTTTGCCGGTGATCACGTCCATCAGCGTGGTTTTTCCCGCGCCGTTGGGGCCAATCACGCAACGCAATTCACCCACGCCAATTTGCAGCGATAAATTGGTTAATGCCTGGAAACCGTCGAAATTGACGTTGATGTTCTCGAGCTGCAAAACGGGATCCGTTTGTTCGCGAAAGCGATCCCCGGGCAGCTGCCGGGTAAAAAGTCCGTCATCGGGTTGCATTATTTGTCTCCTTTGCGCAGCAGGCCAATCACGCCTCGCGGCAAGAACAGCGTCACCACGATGAAAATCAGGCCAAGAAATAGCTGCCAGTATTCCGGCATTGCCACCGTAAACAGGCTTTTCGCCCCGTTGACAAGCCCAGCGCCGAGGATTGGCCCAATCAATGTGCCGCGCCCGCCGAGTGCGACCCAAATCGCCGCTTCAATCGAGTTGGTCGGCGACATTTCACCCGGGTTAATAATGCCCACCTGCGGCACATACAGCGCCCCCGCCAGGCCGCACAGCACGGCGGAAAGCGTCCACACCAGCAGTTTGAAACCGCGCGGATCGTAGCCGCAGAACATCAGCCTGTTTTCCGCATCGCGTACCGCCGTCAGAACGCGGCCAAATTTGCTGCGTGCCAACGCGAAGCCCACCGCCAGCGTGGCAAGAAGCAACAGGACCGTCGCCAGAAACAGCGCGGCCCGCGTGCCGGTGGCGCTCACCGGAAAACCGAGAATGGTGGTGAAACCGGTAAAACCGTTATTGCCGCCAAAACCGGTTTCGTTGCGAAAGAACAGCAGCATCCCGGCGTAAGTCAGCGCCTGAGTCATTATCGAGAAATACACCCCTTTGATTTTGGAGCGGAAGGCAAACCAGCCGAACACCAGCGCCAGCAGACCCGGCACCAGCATCACCAGCAGCATCGCCCACGCAAAATGTTGCGTACCCCACCAGAACCACGGCAGCTCGTTCCACGATAAAAAGGACATAAACGCCGGGAGTCCGTCGCCCGCAGCCTGACGCATCAGGTACATACCCATCGCATAGCCGCCGAGGGCAAAGAACAGCCCGTGCCCCAGCGACAACATTCCGGCGTAGCCCCAGACCAAATCAAGCGCCACCGCCACGACCGCGTAACAGAGAATTTTGCCGACCAGCGTCAGGGTCCAGGTCGAAATGGCTAGCGGATGGGTGGCCGGCAGCAGCGCCAGAAACGGCATACTCAACAGCACCAGCACCGCCAGGCCGCCAATCCAGCGCAGCGGGCGCGGCGCCCGACGGGCAAGTGTTAAGGTTAATGGCTGGCTCATCAGTCAATGACCCTCCCTTTCAGCGCAAACAGCCCCTGAGGACGCTTCTGAATAAACAGAATGATAAGCACCAGAATCAGAATTTTGCCGAGCACAGCGCCCATTTGCGGCTCCAGAATTTTGTTGAAGATCCCCAGGCCAAATGCCGCTGCCACGCTGCCTGCCAGCTGGCCGACACCGCCGAGCACCACCACCAGGAACGAATCAATAATGTAGCCCTGACCGAGTTCCGGCCCGACGTTACCCAGCTGAGACAACGCCACGCCGCCAAGCCCGGCAATCCCGGAACCGAGGCCAAATGCCAGCATATCCACGCGTCCGGTTGGCACGCCGCAGCAGGCCGCCATCGCACGGTTTTGCGTTACCGCCCGCACGCGCAAACCGAGCCGCGTTTTATTGAGGATGAGCCAGGTGAAAAACAGCACCAGCATCACGAAGCCGATCACCACAATGCGGTTCCACGGCAGAATGAGATTCGGCAGCGCCTGAATGCCACCCGACAGCCAGGACGGGTTCGAAACTTCAAGGTTCTGCGGGCCAAACAGCATCCGCACCAGCTGGATAAGCATCAGGCTGATGCCCCAGGTCGCCAACAGCGTTTCCAGCGGGCGACCGTACAGATGCCGAATAATCATCCGTTCCAGCAACATGCCAATCCCGCCGGTGATGCAAAACGCCACCGGCAGCGCCAGCAGTGGATAAAATGCCAGCCACTGCGGCGCAAACTGGCTGAGCGCCTGTTGCACCAGCCAGGTGCTGTACGCGCCGAGCATCAGCATTTCGCCGTGTGCCATGTTAATCACGCCGAGCAGGCCGTAGGTGATCGCCAGCCCCAGCGCCGCAAGCAGCAGGATCGATCCGAGCGAAATGCCCATAAACGCCTGCCCGAGAATATCGCCCCAGAACAAACGCTGCTGGATCTGCTTCAGGCTTTCCGCCGCGGCGGCGCGCACCGTGGCGTCGGGTTCATGTTGGGCATCGGTATAAGGTTGCAGTCGCGCCTGCGTTTCCGGATCGGACGAATGCCCGAGCAGGGTCATCGCCTGTTTGCGCACGGCGGCATCCGGGCTGCTGAGCTGTAAATTAGCCAACGCAAGTGCCACTTGCTGCTTCACGCGATCGTCGGTTTCCACCTTCAGGCGTTTTTCCAGCATCGGGACCACGTCCGTCCCGGCATCACGTTGCAGGGTTTTCGCTGCGGCAAGCCTTTGCGTGACGTTGTCACTTAAAAGTTGATGCGTGGCGAGTGCGCCGGCCACCAGATTGCGCAGACGGTTGGTCAGACGAACGGGTTTGAGGTCGCCTTGCGGCTGGCCGCTGGCGTCCAGGGCTAGCGGCTTGCCACTTTCAACGCTAAAGGCATGATGCGCGGCGTCACTTCGTAGGCTTTCGGCGCTGAGCGCCTGTAACAGTGGCAGGCGCTGCGGCTGTGGATCGGCCGCCCACTTTTCAAGCATGGCCGACTGCTGGCTGCGGTTGGCGGCCACAAAATCATCCGCGTCTCCTGCGTGAGCGAAACACGGCAACAGCGAGGCTACAAACAGCAGCCAGCGTACTGGTTTCATGAAAGACTCCTTTTTGTGAATACCGTGCGGTCTGATTCTCCCTCCCCAGCCCTCTCCCTTGAGGGTGAGGGTCAGGGTGAGGGGGAAAATGCCACTCAGTTGCTGGCCATTTTCATTGGCTGATCCGGCTTCTTGTCGTTCCCTGGAATGTATGGGCTCCACGGTTGCGCGCGCACCGGCTTATCGGTCTGCCAGACCACGTTAAACTGGCCGTTGCTTTCGATTTCGCCAATCATTACCGGCTTATGCAGATGATGGTTGGTGGCATCCATCGTCAGCGTAAAGCCCGACGGCGCTTTGAAGGTTTGACCGGCCATTGCCGCACGGACTTTGTCCACATCGGTGGTGCCCGCTTTTTCCACCGCCTGCGCCCACATATGAATGCCGACGTAGGTCGCTTCCATTGGATCGTTGGTCACCACCGTGCCCGCATTCGGCAGGTTGTGGGCTTTGGCATACGCGCGGTAATCCGCGACGAAGCTCTGGTTAGTCGGGTTATCGACGGATTCGAAGTAGTTCCATGCCGCGAGATTGCCGACCAGCGGTTTGGTATCTATCCCGCGCAGTTCTTCTTCGCCGACCGAGAACGCCACCACCGGTACGTCGGTCGCTTTCACGCCCTGGTTAGCCAGTTCTTTGTAGAACGGGACGTTGGAATCGCCGTTGATGGTTGACACCACCGCCGTTTTCCCACCCGCGGAGAATTTTTTGATATTGGCAACGATGGTCTGGTAATCGCTGTAGCCAAACGGGGTATAGACCTCTTCGATGTCTTTATCCTGCACGCCTTTCGAGTGCAGGAACGCGCGCAGAATTTTGTTGGTGGTGCGCGGATAGACGTAGTCGGTGCCGAGCAGGAAGAAGCGTTTGGCCTCTCCACCGTCTTCACTCATCAGATATTCCACCGCCGGGATCGCCTGCTGATTCGGCGCAGCCCCGGTGTAGAACACGTTTGGCGACATTTCTTCGCCTTCATATTGCACCGGATAGAACAGCAGTCCGTTCAGTTCCTCAAACACCGGCAGCACCGATTTTCGCGAAACCGAGGTCCAGCAGCCGAACACCGCCGCCACGTTGTCCTGAGTCAGCAGCTGACGCGCCTTTTCAGCAAACAGCGGCCAGTTTGACGCCGGGTCAACCACCACCGGTTCAAGCTTTTTGCCGAGTACGCCACCCTTGGCGTTGATCTCGTCGATGGTCATCAACGCTACGTCCTTCAACGGCGTTTCGGAAATCGCCATCGTTCCGGACAGCGAATGCATAATCCCCACTTTGATGGTGTCAGCGGCATACACGCTGACGCTAAAACCAAGAGCAAGCGTGGAGGCAGAGAGAGCAAAAGCTTTAAGCAAAGTTCGACGGCGCATGATTCACTCCTGAAAGAGACAGCAACAAGGATTAAAAACATCGGTGTAGTCGTCAGGAGACAGGCAAGAAAGATGCCAAGGTGGGAAAAAGTACCAAATACAGGCGGGTGGACTGGGGAATTACAACTTTCGTTGCAGGATGGAACGTCCGATTCAGGGGCAGCATTGCGCCATTGCGGTGCAGTGCTGCCCTGTCAGTTAATGCTTACCAGACGTCGGCGGCAATTTCGGTCACCAGACGAACCTTCTGCCACTGTTGGGCTTCAGTCAGGCTGTTGCCCTCTTCGGTGGAGGCAAAACCGCACTGCGGGCTAAGGCAAACCTGCTCTTTTGCAACGTATTGCGCCGCTTCTGCCAGACGCGCTTTCACGCCTTCTGGATTTTCCAGCTCACCGTTTTTAGTGGTGATCAGACCCAGAACTACCTGCTGATGGCCCGGACGCACAAAGCGCAGCGGCGCGAAGTCACCGGAACGGTCGTTATCGTATTCGAGGAAGAATGCGTCGACGTTAACGCTGCCAAACAGGACTTCCGCCACCGGCTCGTAGCCGCCAGAGGAAATCCACGTTGAGCGGAAATTTCCACGACACACGTGCAATCCGATAGTTAAATCGTCCGGCTTACCTTCCAGCGCGTTGTTCAACACCCGGGCGTAGGTTTTAGCCAGCTCGTCCGGATCGTCACCCCGCTCACGTACCTGCTGGCGCTGTTCATCAGAACAGAGATATGCCCAGACGGTATCATCGAGCTGTAAATAGCGGCAGCCTGCGTCATAAAATGCGCGGATTGCATCGCGCCAGGTGGTGGCTAAATCGTCAAAGTATTCAGCCAGATCGGGATAAACCGTGGCATCAATATCTTTGCGGCCGCCGCGGAAATGCAGCACGCTCGGGCTTGGAATGGTCATTTTTGGCTGTGCGTCGCCGCTGATGCTTTTCAGATAGCGAAAATCATCAAGCATCGGGTGCGAACCGAAACCGAGCTTGCCCGTCACCCGTACGCCATGGGCTTTGGTTTGCACGCCGTTAAACTGAATGCCTTTGTCAGAATCGTAACGCTCAACGCCCTGTAAGCCGTCGAAGAAGTCAAAGTGCCACCATGCACGGCGAAACTCACCGTCGGTCACCACGTTCAGGCCGCAGTCACACTGGTGCTGAACCACGTGGAGAATCGCTTCATCTTCTACCGCACGCAGCGTCTGCGCGTCGATAGCACCTTCAGCAAACTGCTGGCGGGCGTGTTTAATGCTGTCCGGACGTAAAAAACTGCCGACGATGTCGGCGCGGTATGGAGCGGTGTGACGTGGCATGGTCTCTCCTCGTCGTCAGGCAATTGATTGCCTGACGTGATAATTGCGAAATCAACATTCAGACTTCTGGATGGCTATATGTCTTCAACTTGCCATGCGGGAGAAGCGCAGGCAAACGAGATAAATTCATCACCCGTGAAAAAAATTCATGTTGCGGCAAATTCCAGGCCCTCATCTGCCCAACCGGTAAGGCCGCCAATCATGATTTTCACGGGACGGCCAAGCTGAGCGAGCTTCAGCGCCGCCCTGTCTGCACCGTTGCAGTGCGGCCCTGCGCAATAGACCACGAACAGCGTTTCCAGGGGCCACTCGCACAACCGCGCTTCGGTAAGATAACGATGCGGAAGATGCAGCGCGCCGGGCAAATGGCGGCGGGCGAACGCCGCTGGCGAACCGACAACGTGCAGCAGAACAAAATCCACCTCTCCGCTTTTTGTTGCCGCATGCACATCATCGCAGTCAGTTTCCACGCTCAGACGGCACTGAAAATGGGCAATGGCGTCCTGCGGGCTCGCAGCCGGGATCTCAGTGACATAACTCATGGCATTTCCTTCTTGTTGTGTTGACGGTGTCGTGTTACCTCTTATCTCATCAAAAATTCAGGACTCGCACCGCACGCCGAGATGACAGAAATCGCCAGGATAATGACAACCGCATCCCGCCCACTGGTGGTGGCCATCGCCTACGACGGCCTGTGCACTTTTGAATTTGGCGTCGCTGTCGAAATTTTTGGTCTGCCACGCCCGGAGCTGGGCGATAACTGGTATCGCTTTGCGGTGGCTTCGGTGGACGACGGCGAACTACGCGCGACGGGAGGGATCCGCATTGTGGCCGATGGCGGCTTTGAGCTTCTGGAACAGGCGGATACCATCGTGATCCCCGGTTGGCGCGGCGCGGACGCACCGGTGCCGCAGGCATTATGTGAGGCATTGCGCCTGGCACATCAGCGTGGCTGTCGGCTAATGTCGATTTGTTCAGGGGTATTTGTCCTCGCGGCCAGCGGCCTGCTGAACGGGCATCAAGCCACCACCCACTGGCGTTATACCGATGAACTGCAGCGGCGTTTTCCCGCCATTCAGGTGATGGAAAATGTACTGTACGTCGGCGACGATGGGCTTATGACCTCGGCGGGCAGTGCGGCGGGAATCGATTTATGCCTGCATGTAGTACGCCGTGATTTTGGGCTTGATGCCGCCAACAGCGTTGCGCGGCGATTAGTCGTCCAGCCGCATCGCGACGGCAGCCAGACCCAGCAACTCGAGCGCCCGGTAGCACGCAGCCGGGAAAGCGAACGACTCGGGCAGCTGTTTGACTGGCTTCATGTGCATCTTACCGAACCGCATACACTGGAATCTCTGGCCCAGCGCGTCGGGATGAGTCCGCGCACATTACTGCGACGTTTTCAGGAAGCCACGGGGGTAACGCCCGCTCGCTGGTTGCTCAATGAACGGCTACAACGCGTGCAACAGGCCTTAACCGACAGCCGACTCAGCATTGAACATATCGCCACCAATAACGGCTTTGGCACCACCAGCGCCCTGCGCCATCATTTTCAGCAACGTTTCGCCATCAGCCCACAAGCATTCCGCAAAAAATTTACGCAAGTGCCTAAATAATTCACATAATTAACGATTCGTTTAGATTGACTCCGGTATTCTCTGTTCATCGCGGCTAATTAAGGTAAGTGAGGGGATTATCGTACGCTTTTAACATTAACGGAGGTTAATCATGCTGGGAAATATGCATGTCTTCATGGCAGTTTTGGGAACCATCGTATTCGCCGGTTTTCTTGCTGCGTATTTCAGCCATAAATGGGATGACTAATGAACACTGACAGTCCCGAGTTTTAATGGCCCCTTGTCGCTTTTCGCACAAGGGGCTTTTTGTTGGCATTCAGCCAGGCAGCGAGATGTTAAAGACAAAAAAAACCGCCAACGGTGTGGCGGTAAATGCTTGCATGGATAGATTTGTGTTTTGATTATTCAGCAATTCGGCGCGTCCATGCCTTATTTGCCTCATGCATTCAGGCTACCACTCCAAACCTCAATGAAGCCTAAACGAAGCGGCTTTCCTTGCGACGTTTCATTCTGCGCCCTTGACTTAACGCACCACCACGCCCATGACTTTGCCTTCCGAGTTCATATCAAATTCCGCCGTATGCCCGGATTTTTTCCAGCGAGTTTGTTCTTCATTCAGCGGCTTCCAGCCCGTAACTCGCATATAATCAACCGCCTGCCCTTGATATTTCCCGGCGATGTCGGAATCAATACTCCGCGCTAAATCGCGGTTTTCCTGTGAGTCATCCTTCACACCATTCTGAGCCTGTGCGTGTTGATTTTGCTTGTGGGTGAGCGTTGGGTCACACGTTCCGTTAGACTCACTAACCTGTGTGCAGCCCGATTTTTCCAGCTGGGCACGATAGGCTTCACTAATGGCAGAAGCAGGAAAAGAAAAGATCCCGCCCACCATCAGCGTTGTTGCTACCATCATTATTTTTTTATTCATCATTCAATCCTGAGTATTATTAGAATAACGCCCCTGTCAATTTAGTATGCTTTATCATTCCGTGGTTATGCTGGGCGTTTTGTTGCTCATTAGCGTTATGTACCAGCGCATCATATTTTTTTATGCACAGAATGACCAGATCCGATGAGCAGTGAATAATGTCTTTTTATCCATTTGATTTGGAAGGGATTATGTTATTCAGCCTGGATTATGTTGAGTGGGTGTATCTAAAGTGTATTGCGGATAAAGATATTATTTTTAATAACTGTATAAATAAGGCATCAGATAATTCTAAACTATAACAATTAAGGGGTGTTTTAAAACATGCCAGTAGCACTGCGCTTACCGGACCTATTCATTCACACGTAGGTTCGGCAAGTTATCGCCCCCAGGCAAGAAAAAAGACCCCGAAGGGTCTTTGGATTATTTTTTCTCGTCGGCATAGCGCCGGGCGTTATCGAACAGATTGGTACACATCGCATCTCTCCTTTTTACTGACGGGGAACTATTCGCTCAATCCGCGATTTTTAAGCATCGGTTCCGGCAGCGGATCGTGTCCACGCCAGTCGCGGTATAACGCATCCAAATCACTGCTGTTGCCGCGTGATAAAATGGCTTCGCGGAATCGCTGACCATTTTCACGCGTCAGGCCGCCCTCTTCGACAAACCACTGGTAGCCGTCATCAGCTAACATTTGCGTCCAGATATAAGCGTAATATCCTGCCGCGTAGCCGCCGCCAAAAATATGCGCAAAATAGCTACTGCGGTAACGCGGCGGAACGGCAGCCAAATCGAGGTTTTCCCTGTCGATGGCCTGCTGTTCAAACGCATCTACGTCGGACGGCAGCGTTTCAGGCGTCTGCGTATGCCAGTTCATATCCAGCAGCGCGGAGCTGACCAATTCGGTCATGTCATAACCTTTATTGAACGTCGCCGCGCGCATCATGCTGTCGCGCAGCGTTTCCGGCATCGGTTCTCCGCTCTGATAATGACGCGCAAAGCGTGCAAATACCTGCGAATGACGGGCCCAGTGCTCGTTAATTTGCGACGGGAACTCGACAAAATCGCGCGGGGTACGCGTGCCGGACAGGCTCGGATATCGCTGAACGGCGAACAGCCCGTGCAGTGTGTGGCCAAATTCGTGGAACAGCGTCACCACATCGTCCCAACTCAGAAGTGCAGGGTTACCCGCCGTCGGCTTCTGATAGTTGCAGACGTTATAAATCACCGGACGCTGTTCGAGCAGCGTCGACTGCTGCACGTAGTTATCCATCCACGCGCCGCCACCCTTCGAATCACGGGCAAAAAAATCACCGTAGAACAGCGCCAGACCTTCACCATTGGCGTCAAAAATTTCCCAGACGCGGACATCCGGATGGTAGACCGGGATATCAAAACGCTCGACAAAGCGGATACCAAACAGCTGTGAGGCGGTCCAGAACACACCGTCGGTCAGTACATTGTTCAACTCCAGATACGGTTTGATCTGCGCCTCGTCAAGATCGTAACGCGCCAGTCGTACCTGCTCGGCGTAGTAATTCCAGTCCCAGGCCTGCGCCTGAAAACCGCCCTGCTGCTCATCAATCACGTGCTGAATATCGGCCAGTTCACGTTCGGCGCGCGCCCGGGCGGCGGGTGCAATCTGACGCATAAAGGTGAATGCGGCTTCCGGCGTTTTCGCCATCTGGTCAGCCATGCTCCAGCTCGCGTAATCGCGATAGCCCAGTAGCGTCGCTTGTTTAGCGCGCACGGTAGCCAGGCGCAAAATCAGTGCCCGGGTGTCGTTTCCATCGCCTTTCTCATTTCGTAACCAGCCTGCTTCGAACAGATTTTTGCGGGTTTGTCGGTCACGAAGCTGTGCCAGCGCAGGCTGCTGGGTGCAGTTAAGCAGCGGCAGAAGCCAGCGATCGTTGAGCCCTTTTTCACGGGCAGCGCTGGCGGCAGCGGTAATGTCTTCTGGGCTGAGGCCATCCAGCTGATGGTGGTAATCAAGCACAAGACCGCCGGATTTGGCAGCGGCCAACAGTCGCTGGTGAAACTGGGTGCTCAGCGTCGCGGCTTCGGTGTTCAGCGAGCGCAGCTCGGCTTTCTGCGCAGCCGCGAGCTTAGCCCCCGCCAGAATGAATTGCTGATGGATAACGTCGACTAACCGCCGTGATTCCGCATCCAGGTCCAGCGTTTCCCGCTGCTGCCAGATGGCGTCGACGCGGGCGAACACCCCCTCATTGAGGTAAATATCGTTGGCTAATTCCGCCAGTTCGGCAGAAAACTGCTCGTCGAGAAGCTGGAGCGTGTCATTGGTGTGGGCAGCGGTCATGGCAAAAAATATGGACGTGACGCGGCCCAGCATTTCGCCGCTTTTTTCCAGCGCCACGAAGGTGTTGTCGAACGTTGCGGGCGCGCTGTTTCCGGCAATCGCCGCGATTTCTTCACGTTTTTGACGCAGGCCTTCATCAAACGCGGGACGATAATGACCGTCCTCAATCGCATCAAAACGCGGGGCCTGATAAGGCAACAGGCTGACGGTTAAAAACGGGTTCTCACTGCTCATCACGGACTCCTGAAAACGGGATTCTCCTTAGATTAGGCAACCCCTTGATAAACCGCAATGATTTCCCCCGCCACCGCCACGGCGATTTCGGCAGGCAGCTTGCCTTTTACGTCCGGCAGGCCGATCGGGCAGCGCATCGTATCCAGCGTTTCTCGGGCAATGCCTTTACCCTCCAGAAGATAATCAAAACGCTGGCGCTTAGTTTGCGAACCGATTACCCCCAAATAACGATAACGTCCGCGCCGCAGCAGCGTTTCTGCCAGCGCCAGATCCAGCGGATGGTGATGCGTCATTACCACGAACAGGCTGTTATCAGGCGCGTTGCGGGCGATTTCGCACGGGTCATCGGTGTGATGGCAGCGCACCCCGACGGGCACCGCACCAAACTGCCCCTCGCGCTGATCCACCCAGTTCACCCGGCACGGCAACGTGGCGAGAATGCTCACCAGCGCTTGCCCCACGTGCCCGGCACCAAAAACGTACACTTCCGGCTGCGGCAGTCCCCAGGGTTCGAACAGCACCTGGGTCATACCGCCGCAGCACTGTCCGGCGCGAGCGCCGAGGGCGAACGTTTCCTGACGGGGTGCCTGGGTGCCGGAATGCAACATGTCGCGCGCGATGGCGATGCACTGAAATTCCAGATTCCCGCCACCAATGGTCAGCCAGCTCTCATCGAGGCTGACTACCATCTTGGTGCCTGCCTCGCGCGGCACGGAGCCTTTATCCTGTAACAACGTCAAAATCACCGCGGGCACGCGTCGCTCGCGCAATGACATCAGCACGTCCAGCCATTCATCAGCTTTCATCGTCGCCCGCCTCCAGTTGAGTGACGCCCGCCAGCACCCGTTCTGGCGTCGCCGGGGCGTCAAGCAAAGGGTGACGACGATAATCGGCCACCGACGCCACCGCGTCCTGTAACGCGCACCACACCGAAATGCCGAGCATAAACGGCGGTTCGCCCACCGCTTTAGAGCGATAAACCGTCTCACAGCTGTTGGCGTGCGCCTCCAGGAGTGAGACGTTAAACACCTCAGGCATGTCGCTAATCGCCGGGATTTTGTAGCTCATCGGACCGTCGGTAAGCAGCCGCCCGTTGTTGTCCCACTTCAGCTCCTCGGTGGTCAGCCACCCTGCACCTTGCATGAAGCCACCTTCAATCTGTCCGATATCCAGTGCCGGGTTCAGCGACTGCCCGACGTCGTGCAGAATATCGGTGCGTAACAGGCGATATTCCCCGGTCAGCGTATCGATAATGACTTCGGAACAGGCCGCGCCCCAGGCGAAGTAGTAGAACGGTTCGCCGCGCCCGGTCTGACGGTCGTAGTGAATACCCGGGACCTTGTAAAATCCGGTTGCCGAGAGCGGAACCTGATTGAGCCATGCCAGCATCGCCACGTCGGCAAAACTGAAATAGCGTTCGTTGACCTGCACCACGCCGTTGCCAAACGTCACCCGATCTTCGCTGCACTGGTGCACCGAACACAGCATTTCCACTAAGCGCTGTTTCAAGGTCTGGGCGGCGATTTCTGCGGCTTTGCCGTTAAGATCCGCTCCGGACGACGCCGCCGTCGGCGAGGTATTCGGCACTTTTCCGGTACTGGTGGCGGTGACCTGAATCGCATCGAGCGGAATTTGCAGCACATTCGCCACAATTTGCGCCACTTTGGTGTTCAGCCCCTGACCCATTTCGGTGCCGCCGTGGTTGAGCTGCAGCGTGCCGTCGCTGTAAATCAGGATCAGCGCTCCGGCTTGATTGAGGAAACTGGCGGTAAACGAGATCCCGAATTTTACCGGGGTCAGTGCCAGTCCGCGTTTTAGCACCGGACTTTGGGCGTTAAAGCGTGCAATGTCTGCCCGACGTTCGGCATAGCATGCGGAGTCCGCCAGCTGACCAATAACCGTTTGAGCCAGATTCTGCTTCACCGGCTGATGATAATGAGTGACGTCGCGGCCTTCGCCGCCGTAGGCGTTAATTCGACGGATATGCAGCGGGTCGAGGGATAACTGACGGGCTACCGCATCCATGATTTGCTCAATGGCGACGATACCCTGTGGGCCACCGAAGCCGCGAAACGCGGTGTTCGACGCCAGATTGGTGCGGCAGCGATAGCCGGTGACCCGGGCGTCGCCGAGATAATAGGCATTATCGGCGTGGAACATGGCCCTGTCGCAGATTGAAGCTGACAAATCCAGCGAATAGCCGCAGTTGGCAGCCAAATCAATGACCACACCGTGCAGCATGCCGTCGTCGGTGAAGCCCACATCAAAGCGCACAAAGAACGGATGGCGCTTGCCAGTGATGCGCATGTCATCCCGACGCGAAAGGCGGAGTTTCGCCGGACGTCCGGTCACCCGCGCCGCCAGCGCGGCATGACAGGCAATGCCCGCTGCCTGCGTTTCTTTTCCCCCAAAGCCGCCGCCCATCCGGCGCACGTCAACGGTGACTTTGCTTTGCGTTACGCCCAGCACCGACGACACCAGTTTCTGCACTTCGGTCGGATGCTGCGTTGACGACCAGATTTGCATCGCGCCATCTTCGCCGGGCAGCGCCAACGCCACCTGGCCTTCAAGATAAAAATGCTCCTGGCCGCCGATATGAAACTGCCCCTGCAAGCGATGTGGCGCAGCGGCCAGCGCCGCGTCGGCATCACCGCGTTGCTGAATGTGCGGCTGTTCGACAAAGTGCGATTTCGCCAGCGCCTGCTCGACATCCAGCACCGCTTCCAGCGGTTCGATGGTTATCTTCGCCGCTAACGCCCCGGCGCGCGCCGATTCGGCTGTTTCGGCGGCAATCATCAACACCACCTGACCGTGATATTCCACCGTTTCTTTGGCAAACAGCGGGTCGCCTGGAGCCAGTGGCCCGATATCCAGCTCGCCCGGCACGTCCTGCCAGCTCAGCACGCGAATCACTCCAGACACCTTCAAACAGGCGGCGGTATCGATGTGAATAATGCGACCATGGGCGCAGTCGCTGAGCACTGGACACAGATGCAGCATCCCGGTGAGCGGCGTTTTATCGTCGATGTATTCTGCCGCGCCGCTGACGTGACGCCCGGCGCTTTCATGCGCGCGAGATTTGCCCACGCGGCCGTTTAACTGCTCAAGAAACTGCGCTTTCAGCATCGTTTCGGAAATGGCTGGCGGTTTAGCGGACATAATCAGTCACCTCCACGAGATGTTCAGACGTCATGTGCAGGAAATAGCGTTTCAGCAGGTTTTTCGCCACCTGCAGGCGGTATTCCGCGCTGGCGCGAGCATCACTGAGCGGCGAGAAATCTGCTGTCAGCGCAGCGCAGGCGGCGTTGAGCGTCTCACGATTGAGCCCCCGACCCATCCACGCGGCTTCGCAGTGCAGGGCTCTGGCAGGCGTAGCCGCCATGCCGCCAAAGGCAATGCGCGCCCGACTCACGACGCCATCACTGACGCCAAGATTAATGGCGGCAAACACCGAAGAAATGTCGTCCTCCCGCCGCTTTGAGACTTTCCATAACTGCATATGACGTGACACTGTCACGTCATCAATGATGATATGGCTGATGAACTCCCCTGGCTGCATGACAGTTTTACGGTAGCCGATAAAGAAATCGGCCAGCGCCACGTCGCGCGTTTGTGTCCCGCGGCGCAGATGAAGACGTGCATCGAGGGCCAGCAGCGCCGGGGCACAGTCCCCGATGGGCGAAGCGTTCGCGATGTTGCCGCCCAGCGTGCCCTGGTTGCGAACCTGTTGGGAGGCAAAGCGATCGAGCATCTCGCTCAAGGCAGGGATCGTCTCTTTCAGTTGACGCTGTAGGGTGTCCAGGGTGGTCATCGCGCCGATCACCAGCCGGTTGCCCTGCCGTACGATCCCACGCAGTTCTTCTACACGCGCCAGAGAAATCAGCTCGCCGTGTGGCTGGTGCGCCTGCGTGACCAGCAAATTAAGATCGGTTCCGCCCGCCAGCAGTCGCGCCTGCGGGTGTTGGGCATAGCATTCTGCCAGCGCATCGAGCGTCTCCGGCATGATCAGCCGTTCATCCGTTGGCTCGCCGAAGGCCTGAAGCTGTGCCACCGTTTGCGCGGCCTGTGCATCAAACTTATCCACACAGGATCCAGACAGAATGCGCATCGCGGCGTCAACTATCGGCCGATAGCCGGTGCAGCGGCACAGATTGCCACCCAGCTGATGAGCAATCGTCGCGCTGTTGGCTGCTGCGCCGTTTTTTTGCATTGCAAAGGCCGACATCACGATGCCCGGCGTGCAGAACCCGCACTGGGAGGCATGTCCGCAGGCCAGCGTGCGCTGCACCGGATGCAGTTCGCCGCCATCCACCAGGTCTTCCACTGTCAGTAATTGTTTCCCGTGCAGTTGCCCCACTAATAACAAACAGGCGTTAGCACTCTGGTAGCGAATTTTGCCGTCGTCCACGCTGCCGAGTACCACGGTGCAGGCTCCACAATCTCCCGACGCGCAGCCTTCTTTAGTGCCGCAGCGCAACCGGTCGTTACGCAGCCAGTTCAGCACGGTCAGATTCGGGTCGACGTTTTCAAGCGTGACTGGCTGTTGATTGAGCAAAAATTGGGTCATGCAGCCACCTCCAGCCCATCACGGCTCCAGGCACATTCACCATTGATCCACGTCTGGGCGATGTTGCGGTCATCGCCGAGGGTCATCAGCATAAACAGCAGTTCGTAAATATTCTTGCAGCGGGCGCTACGCAGCTGTTGAAGCGGTGAAACCGCCGGATCAAGCACCACAAAATCCGCCTCTTTACCGACACTGAAATTGCCGATGTGCTCATCGAGACACAGCGCCCGCGCGCCGCCAAGGGTGGCGTGATAAAACGCTTCGCTGGCGCACAGCTTGTAGCTTTGCAACTGACCGATTTTGTAGGCTTCACCGAGCGTGCGAAGCATGTTGAACGTGGTTCCGGCGCCAACGTCGGTTCCGATACCCATTTTGACTTTTTTCTGCCAACAGGTTTGCAGACGGAACAGGCCGCTGCCGAGGAACAGATTCGAGGTCGGGCAGAACGCCACCGCTGAGTCGCTGTCGTGCAGGCAATTCCACTCCGTATCCTGTAAATGAATGGCATGCGCGAAGACGCTGCGTTTGCCGGTCAGGCCGTAGTGATGGTAGACGTCGAGATAGTTTTCATGTTCCGGCCACAGGCTTTTCACCCATGCAATTTCCTGCGGGTTTTCGCTCAAATGGGTGTGCAGCCAGGT
Source organism: Scandinavium tedordense (assembly GCF_024764965.1). Classification (NCBI taxonomy): domain Bacteria; kingdom Pseudomonadati; phylum Pseudomonadota; class Gammaproteobacteria; order Enterobacterales; family Enterobacteriaceae; genus Scandinavium; species Scandinavium tedordense. Next base: position 651,882 of record NZ_JALIGG010000058.1, read on the forward strand.
GTCCGGAAACGCTTCGCGCAGCCGCTGCACCGCTTCGAGCAGTGCTGGCGTCGAGGTTGGCGCGAAACGCGGGGTGATGGCGTAGCCGAGACGCTGATGGTTGTGCCAACGCAGGATTAGCTCACGAGTTTGCTGGTAGCTCTGCTCGGCGGTTTCGGTTAAATAGTCGGGCGCGTTGCGGTCCATCATTACTTTCCCGGCGATGAGACGCATATTTTGCTGTGCGGCGGCGGCAAACAGCGCGTCGACCGATTCCGGGTGCACGGTGCCAAACACCAACGCGGTGGTGGTGCCGTTCGAGAGCAGCTGGTTGAGGAAGAACGCTGACATTTCTGCCGCGTGCCCGGCGTTGCCGTACTGGCTTTCCACCGGGAAGGTGTAGGTTGTCAGCCATTCCAGCAACTGTTCACCAAACGCGCCGATCATTTCTGTTTGCGGATAATGCAGATGAGTATCGACGAAACCCGGCACGATAAGCTTGCCGCGCAGATCGACCCAGTCGTCCGGTTGTTTGAGCAATGACTGCCCTTCTTCCCAGCTCATCAGCGCGGCGATGCGCCCTTCAGCGATGAACATCAGGCCGTCGTCAACGTAGCGCGCCTGACGGGCTATTTCCTCAGGGCTATCGGCCGTTGCGGCAATATCAAAAAAGCGCCCGCGCAGCGCGTAGCGATAGTCGACCATTTCTGACCTCTTCTTATCCCGGTTGTGCCCGGGTTATTTATGCAGGTGTATTGTCAGAATAGTATTGCAAACAGAGTGCCAGCTTTAAATTTACGATTATCGTGAAATTTCAACACCTTATTAATTATTCATTCGTTTGCGCAACAAACTGAATATTATTCAGCCCGCAACCGTTTGCTTATTCTGGCAATCGTTTTTCTTGCATAACTATTCCGCTGAACATTGATGAAAACAAAAATAGCGGCGTAAAACGATGCACAACGCTGAAGCAGTTGCACCGTTTTTGCGCACGGTGAAGGCGCTGTAAAGTGGTACAACAGGTTGCAAAGTTCCGTTCCCGAAGGCCGACCACGCGTGGTATGGTATGGCAACAGTTAACGCATTGAGGAACAGGAAGAATGATTGTACTTGTTACCGGAGCGACCGCCGGGTTTGGTGAGAGCATCACCCGCCGTTTCATTGCCAATGGCCATAAAGTTATCGCCACCGGACGCCGTCATGAGCGTCTGCAGGAACTGAAAGAAGAACTGGGCGACAGCATTCTGACCGCGCAGCTCGACGTGCGTAACCGCGCAGCTATCGAAGATATGATGGCTAACCTCCCCGTTGAATGGCGCAATATCGACATTCTGGTCAATAACGCCGGGCTGGCGCTGGGCATGGAGCCGGCACATAAAGCCGACGCGGATGACTGGGAAACCATGATCGACACCAACAACAAAGGACTGGTGTATATGACCCGCGCGGTGCTGCCGGGCATGGTTGAGCGCAACTGCGGGCATATCATTAACATCGGTTCCACCGCCGGGAGCTGGCCGTACGCGGGCGGCAACGTTTACGGCGCGACCAAGGCATTCGTTCGCCAGTTCAGCCTGAACCTGCGCACCGATCTGCACGGCACCGCCGTTCGCGTGACTGATGTTGAGCCGGGCCTGGTGGGCGGCACTGAGTTCTCAAACGTGCGCTTTAAAGGTGACGACGCGAAAGCAGAGAAAACCTATGAAAACACCAGCGCGCTGTCTGCGGAAGACGTGACCGAAGCCGTGTGGTGGGTGGCAACGCTGCCAAAACACGTCAACATCAATACCCTTGAAATGATGCCCGTCAGCCAGTCTTTTGCTGGCCTGAGCATTCATCGTCAAGGCTAAGCGATTCTACGCCCAGCCCGGCCTGCAGGCCGGACTGGGCGTAGCGTCATATTCAGCGTAAAATAACGCACTTACCCCGCAATTAAGAAAGAGCAATGGCCGCAGAATCGCAACTCAATCCGACACAGCCCGTGAACCAGCAAATCTACCGTATTTTGCGCCGGGATATCGTGCACTGCCTGATAGCGCCGGGTACACCGCTGTCCGAGAAAGAGGTTTCTGTTCGCTTTGACGTTTCGCGCCAGCCGGTGCGTGAAGCCTTTATTAAGCTGGCCGAAAACGGGCTGATTCAGATTCGCCCCCAGCGCGGTAGCTACGTTAATAAAATCTCTCTTTCCCAGGTGCGCAACGGCTGCTTCGTACGCCAGGCCATCGAATGCGCGGTGGTGCGACGTGCGGCGGCAATGATTACTGACGCCCAGTGTTATCTGCTGGAGCAAAATCTGCACCAGCAGCGGATTGCCATTGATCGCCAGCAGCACAATGATTTCTTCCAGCTCGACGATGAATTCCACCAACTACTGTCACAGATTGCCGACTGCCAGCTCGCCTGGGACACTATCGAGAACATTAAAGCTGCCATCGACCGCGTGCGTTATATGAGTCTCGATCACGTTTCCTCCCCGGAAATGCTTTTGCGCCAGCATCAGGATATCTTTAGCGCGCTGGAAAAACGCGATGTAGAGGCGGTAGGTAAAGCGATGACCGTTCATTTGCAGGAGATCAGCGAATCCGTGCTGTTAATTCGCCAGGAAAATGGCGAGTGGTTTAGCGAAGAGTAAGACCCTATCCTCAGATTAATCCGCTGAAATTTTGACAGAAAAACTTACGCCGCATCAACATTAATAATGCGGCGTTGGCTGAATAAACTTCACTCTACTACAGACACAGGATAATAAATTAATATAACATGACGGATAATATACACGCAAAGGAGTTGCTATGTTATCTTTTAGAAATCATAACTTTGGTGAATCATTTATAAGTCGTTCAAGAGAATTAAGAGCAAGGTCCGTCAATAATAAAATGGTACAGGGCGGTACTCTTTGGTTTAATAATTTCGTCACAACCCACTCTACACTCTGTTCTTTTGCCTTATTAATTCCCGGCCTTAAGTTTGGCGATTCAATAAGTGACTTTACTGAACTGGCAAATAATAACTATCGCGCATTACAGGTGGCTGCACAACGGCTTACTGATCAAGAAATTCTGTTTTTTGATCATTTTACGCGATCTGATTTTTATGCCGCACATGCAACAAACAGCAAGGCTGTTATTAACGATAACAATGATCTTGTTTTATTTTCAAGAAAAAAGTTAATTGAAGATAAAATCATATTCCCTACGGGGAATACATCTTCTGACGATATCGTAGGGCTTGCCAATGATGATAATGTTTTTTTCTCATTGGAAGTGGGTGCTCCACCGCAAAAGTCCCCTGCGGAGGGAATCGGCAGTCGTTTTGGCAATACCATTTACAAAATACCCTATAAAAACCCTGCCTTTGAACATTCCTCTTTAGTGCTTTTTGACCAGCTTGAGATGGTGGTTCCTGAATGCCATCTCAACGGTATTAGCATCGAAGCAAAACAGATATTGAACTCGCGTAACTATACAATGCGTTCAATTTGCTTCTATGGGCGAAAATCAATTCCAGCGCTGGCATTATCTATTATACTAGCGGCCAGATTGTTACCCGAAGATGACAGAAACATCTTGCTAAAGATTCAGTCAGAGCGAGAAATAAACAACCTGCTTGGTTACCTCTTCAGAATTGAAATAAGAGTTCCACGGCTGTTCGGTGTTAACTTTGGTGAATATTTTAAGTTCAATTTTGGTAGATGATAAAGGCCCCTATGCAGACCCCGGTTGAGGGGTATGGACTGGCGATGTCTCTTGACTCAACGTTCTGGTCGAGAGACATGCCCTGGCAGAGGCCTTTTTCTGGAAATCACACGTCGCCCCGAATGAGGCGACATAAAACTTACAGTTTCTCAGCAAAGGCCGCCACGGTGGCTTTGGCCCCTTTATCCAGCAACGACAGATAGGCATTTGTCACCTGCGAGACAAATTTCCCTTCCAGCGGCAACTCATCACCAAAGATGGCCTCGATGCCCAGCAGCGCTTTCACACGGGCTTCGCCCTGTTCGCTGTTTTTCACCACGGACTGAATAGTACTGAGCAGCGGGTCGCATACTTCAATCGCTTCGCCCTGCTCGTCGCTGCCGTCGACATAGCGCATCCAGCCCGCCACGCCAAGGGCCAGCAGTGAGAAATCGCTGTTATGCGCCAGATGCCAGCGTACGGAATCCAGCATACGCTGTGGCAGTTTCTGGCTGCCATCCATGGCAATCTGCCAGGTGCGGTGGCGCAGTGCCGGGTTGCTGTAGCGTGCAATAAGCAGGTCTGCGTAACGGCCCAGATCAACGCCTTTCACTTTCAGCGTCGGTGCCTGCTCTTTCAGCATCAGCGCGTGCGCGGCGCGACGATATTTTTCGTCTTCCATGCAGTCGTTAATATGCTGATAGCCTGCCAGATAGCCCAGATACGCGAGGAAGGAGTGGCTGCCGTTCAGCATTCGCAGCTTCATTTCTTCGAACGGGATAACATCGGAAACCAGTTCGGCCCCAGCTTTTTCCCACTCTGGACGCCCGGCGACAAAATTGTCTTCGATGACCCACTGGCGGAACGGCTCACAGGCAACACCTGCCGGATCACGCACGCCGGTGATGGCTTCGATTTTTTCCAGCGTTTCAGCGGTGACGGCAGGCACGATGCGGTCAACCATGGTCGACGGGAATGTGACGTTCTGTTCGATCCACTCGGCCAGTTCGCTGTTTAACGCCCGCGCATAGGCACGTACCACTTTCCCGAGTACATGGCCGTTTTCCGGCATGTTGTCGCAAGACATCACGCTAAAAGGCGCCAGCCCTGCCGCTTTACGACGGGCCAGCGCTTCGACCACTACGCCCGGTGCAGACGTTGGCTGATGCGGGTTTTGTAAATCGGCGGCGATCATCGGGTGGCTGAGATTCAGTTCGCCGGTTGCCGGAGAGTGGCAGTACCCTTTTTCGGTGATGGTCAGCGACACAATCGCCACCTGTGGCTCGCACAGTTTTGCCAGCACGGTTTCGAGGCCGTCCACCTGGGCGTGGAGCGCTTCTTTTACGACGCCCACGATACGGGCAGTCCACGCATTAGCGGACATTTCTGCCACGGTATACAGGTTATCCTGATGCTTGAGGTCAGCGATTTGCTGTTCGCCACCAATCAGGTTCACTTCTGTGTAGCCCCAGTCGCTGTTGTGCTCCTGAGCCAAAATATCGGTATAAACGGCCTGATGTGCGCGGTGAAATGCGCCAAAGCCGAGGTGCACGATGCGAGGCACCAGCGCGTTACGATCGTAGGCGGGTACAGTCGCCTTAGCGGTTAAAAGCGTGTTTTGCATTTTATGACTCACTGTTGAGGACGCTCATTGCCATACTAGAATAGCCAGATGAAGTTCCCGTACTTTGATTTACGATAATTTCTCTGCAAGTGGTATGACACGAATTTAAAGTTGTGTGACAGCATTCTCAGGTGCCTTTTCTGGCAGATTATTTAATCGCGCCCAGGAATACCCGGTAAGATCCTCAACCACCGCCTGCGTTTCTGGTGCGATCCCTTTTGCGTCATGCGTGGCCTTCATGCGCTCCACTTCAGCGACAAATAGCCCGTGGGTTTTCTTATTCAGATGGAAAGTGGTGGCCTGCCAAAACGCGAACAATAATAAGACCGATGTGCCGACAAACAGCAGCATTGCGATGGTATTGATGGCTTCCTGTGGCTGCACCTGGCTGCCCTTCACGAACCCACCGCTCTGCAACAGCAGACCGACCGCAAAGGTCGCAATCGCCACCGTGGTTTTACGCGAGAATGTCATCACCGCGGCAAACAGCCCTTCCCGGCGCTGGTGGCTGATCATTTCATCGATATCAGGAATGAACGGAAACACATTCCACGGCGTAAACTCCAGCACGCAGCGCCCGACCTGATACGCCGCCGCCAGGATCAACAGCAACATCACTTTGTTGTCGGTCGGGAACTGGTAGATAAGGAACAAGCCGCCAAGGCAAATCAGCATGACGCTGTAGCCGAACATATACAGGCGTGATGGCCCGTATTTGATGATGGCCACACCCGCCAGTAGCGTTACCGGTAGGCCAACGATGCTCATCGACAACAGCGTCCCTGCTAGCGCAGAGGACACGTTCAGGCAGTAGACGCAGAAAAATACAAACACCGTGTTGTAGACGTCTTTGGCGGTAAAGGAGAAGAGATATATCGCCAGATGTTTACGAAAAGCGCGCACTTTCAGCGTTGAGGCGTAGTCTTTGAACAGCATGGCGATGCTGTTCATCTTTTCCAGCCACGATGTTTTGACGTTATCTTTTTCAAGCTCCGCCAGCATTTCCGGCGTTATTTCTCGCTCCCAGGTCACTTTCCAGGAAATAAATACGCAGGCCATAAATGCCACCGCAAATACGATGCCGTTAATGAAATAGGCATTGGCATTGTGCTCACCGAAATGGGCAATCAGCACGCCTGGAATAAAAGTCGCCAGAAATGTACCTGACGCCGATAAAAACATCCGACAGGTTGATAACTTGGTGCGGGCATTAAAGTCTTTGGTCATTTCTGACGGCAACGTTTCCCAGGGAATGAGCACCATTGCGGCGATCACTTCGAAGGCCAGATACACCGCCAGGTAAAACCCGTACGACATACCGTCGAGCCACAACAGCGCGTAGACCAGCATCAGCGGCGCGCCAATGAGCAGGAAGAAGCGCCGACGACCAAATTTTTTGCCGAAATAGTTTTTATAGAAATGGTCGGTAAAGCTGCCCATAAACAGACTGACCACCGCATCAACGATACGGGCAATGGCCACAATCGACGCGGCTTCCATCGGCGATAAACCGACAAAGGTGGTGTAGTAAAATAGCAGCCACGCGCCAATAACCGTGAACGCGCCACCGCCCATAATATCCGTCAGACCATAGCCAATACTCACAGGAATTGTGATGTTCTTCTTGCGGGTCATGTTCCATCCTCGAAGGGTAAGAAAATTGGTGGCTTCATGCTTATTGAAAGGCTTTTTATGGTGCATGAAGCCGCTTATTTGCAGGTCACTGCTGCTTGATTTTTTAGCTGTACTGTCCTAGCCGGGAGTCCGCTTTGGACGGCACGACTTCGGCGGCGTCATGCGCCAAACTCAAATCACGGTCGCGCACTTCCGGCATCAACACTGCGGAAATCAGGCCAATCACCGAGTAGCAGACGATCATGGCGACCATCGGCCACCAGCTGCCGGTAACGTTGCAGAAGATCCCTGCCAGCAGTGGGCCAAAGCCCACCGCTATCAAACCGCCTGCCTCTTTGGCGATCGCCATGCGGGTGAAGCGATTACGCGAGCCAAACATCTCCGCCATGGTGATGTTTTCCAGCGCGAACAGGCCGAGTACCGCCACGTTATGAATGACTATCAGACTGATCATGATGGTGCTGGCGCTGTAGCTTTTGTCGACAATCAGCGCCAGCATTGGGTAGGCCAGAATAATCGCCGAGATATTGAGGATGATGTACGGCAGGCGGCGGCCGAATTTGTCCGACAACCAACCCAGCAGCGGAATGGTGATGAACCCGATGACCGAGCTAATCATCAGCGCGTCTGTCGGAATCGCTTTATCAAACAGCAGCGTCTGTACCAGATACCCGGCAAGGAACGTTTGAATCAGGCCCGAGTTTCCGGCCTGACCAAAGCGCAGACCGGTTGCCAGCCAGAACGATTTACTGCGGAACATCGCCCCGAGCGTAGTCTCTTCCGGCGTGACCTTCGCCGCCACCGTGCCATTTTCGCTGACTTTCTCAAACACCGGGCTTTCTTTGAGATTCAGACGCAGCCAAATGGCGAAAATCATTACCACTACGCTGGCGAGGAACGGCACGCGCCAGCCCCAGGCAACCAGCGATTCACGATCGAGTGCGAAAAACATCACCGCCCAGATTGCGGTGGCGCTGAGCGTGCCGCAGTTGGTGCCCATCGCCACCAATGAGGAAATGATCCCGCGTTTCCCCTTCGGCGCATATTCGGCCAGCATTGTCCCAGCCCCAGAAATCTCCGCACCTGCGCCCAGTCCTTGCACGATACGCAGCGTCACCAGCAGCACCGGTGCGAAAATACCAATCTGCGCGTAGGTCGGTAATACGCCGATAAGCGTGGTGCAAATTCCCATCATGGTGATGGTGATAAACAGCACCTTTTTGCGTCCAATTCGGTCCCCCATTTTGCCAAAAATAAACGCGCCGACGATGCGAGCGATATACCCTGCACCGTAGGTACCCATCGCTAAAATAAGCGCCATCGCCGCAGACTGTTCTGGGAAGAAAATCTCATGGAAAACCAGCGCCGCGCCGAGGGAATAAAGTTGAAAATCCATGAATTCCAGCGCGGTGCCAAGCCAGCCCGATACCGCTGCGCGGATCAGGTCTTTGGTGCTTCGTACAGGTTGATGTTGCGTCATAGTCGTTATCTCTGAAGGAGTGGACCACATACTCGCTATCGTGATTATTCTGCGAAGGTCAACAGGACCTTGCAGCAGTGCTGCCTATCTTTCTCAAACCGTTCAATGGCATCGCTGACATGCCGGTAATCCATGACGTGGGTAATCAGCTTGTCGGGATCTATCAGCCCCTTCTCCATCCAGTCGATAACCACCGGGAATTTGTTGGCATTCAGACGCGAGGAGTACAGCGTCAGCTCTTTGCCGGTGATGCCCTGCTGGGCGACGGACGACGGCTCGCTTGAGAAGCCCATCAGTACAATGCGCGCTGCAGGAGATGCCAGACTGACCGCTTCCTGCAAAATGGACGGATGACAGGCCGCGTCGACAATCAGCGTCGGCTTGATGCCTTTTTCATCCAGCCGCGCCTGCAACGACTGCGCGCTATTATTGATGGTCAGGTCCGCGCCGCTACGTTCGGCCATCTCCAGACGCTCAGGAATACGGTCGACAACGATCACCTGTTTGACACGATATACGCCTTTTAGCGCCTGCACCGTCACCAGCCCCATTGGGCCTGCACCGTAAATCAGTGCCACATCCTGCTCTGTCGGTTTCGACTGGCCAGTAACGTTCGCCGCGATGGTGAATGGTTCAACCATCACCGCGTGTTTGTCTTCGATGCTGTCGGGTATACGCCAGGCGTTATGAGCAGGTACAGCCGCATATTCACTGAAGCCACCGTCCCGGTGGACGCCGAGCACCACCAGAGAGGTGCAGACATTCGGTTTGCCAACCGAGCACGGGTAGCAATGTCCGCAGCTGATCACCGGGTCGACACTGACGCGCTCGCCGAGGCGGGCTGGATTGACACCCTCACCCACGGCGTCAATCACGCCGAAAAATTCATGGCCAATAACCCGTGGATATTTAGCAAAAGGATTGTGGCCGCGATAAATATGGCTGTCCGAGCCGCAAATCCCGGCCAGTTTGACCTTCACCCGCACTTCGCCCGTGGCGGGCTGCGGGATGTCGCGCTCTTCAATCACCAACGCGTTCGGTTGACGAATAACGATACTTTTCATGCTTCCGCTCCTTACCAGTTCCACAGTGTGCCGTCTTCCAGGCGCGCGACCGGCAAACAGGCCGGCTCGTAGGGATATTTCGCCGCGAGTTTTTCATCAAACTCGATGCCGAGGCCCGGTTTCTCACCCGGGTGCATATAGCCGTTGTCGAAAGTCCAGTTATGCGGGAACACCTCGAGCATTTGTTCGGAATAACCCATGTATTCCTGGACGCCAAAATTTGGCACCCACAGATCGAAATGCAACGCAGCCGCCATGCAGATCGGCGACAAATCGGACGGACCGTGCGAACCGGTGCGCACCTGATACAACGAGGCAAAATCAGCGATGCGTCGCATACCGGTGATGCCACCCGCGTGGGTAATAGTGGTGCGGATATAGTCGATGAGCTGCTCTTCAATCAGCTGTTTGCAGTCCCAGATGCTGTTGAACACTTCACCTACCGCAATCGGCGTGACGGTATGCTGGCGAATCAGACGGAAGCACGCCTGGTTTTCTGCAGGTGTCGGGTCTTCCATCCAGAACATACGGTACTGTTCAATGCTTTTACCAAAGCGGGCGGCTTCGATCGGGGTCAGACGGTGGTGCATGTCGTGCAGCAGATGTTCGTTGAAGCCGAATTTCTCGCGTACCGCATCGAACAGTTTTGGGGTGAAATCGAGGTATTTTTCGGTGGACCACAACTGTTCATCTGGCCACTGGCCTTTGGTTGCAGGTTCGTAAGCCTGGCCTTTGCCTTTCGCCATGCCGTAGGTGGTTTTCATCCCCGGCACGCCGCACTGCACGCGAATGGCTTTGAAGCCCATCTCTTTGTGACGCGCGTAGTCGTCGAGAACTTCATCAATGGTGTGTCCGGTGGTGTGGCAGTAAACCATCACCCCTTCACGGGACGCCCCGCCGAGCAGCTGATACAGTGGCATATTGGCGGCCTTAGCTTTGATATCCCAAAGAGCCATGTCGACCGCAGAAATGGCCGACATTGTGACCGGGCCCCGTCGCCAGTACGCGCCTTTATAAAAGAATTGCCAGATATCTTCGATTCGGTGGGCATCACGGCCAATCAGCTGCGGACAGAGATGATCTTTCAGGTACGAGGCCACGGACAGCTCGCGCCCGTTCAGCGTGGCATCGCCCAGCCCGGTCAGGCCATCTTCGGTGGTGATTTTTAACGTGACGAAATTACGCCCTGGGCAGGTAACAAATACGTCTGCGGCAACAATTTTCATTTTTGATCCTTACGGCTCATCGTTGATGGCGTCATTTAGCGCCCACAACAACTACCATACAAGTATATTGATCAAAAAGAGTTCAGCAGATCACAAAAAAAGGCGTGGATAAATCAAGAAAGCCCGGATGCGTTTTCATGCAGCCGGGCAGGATGAAGGGATTATTCGATGCGGTCTTTAACGATGAAGAAGTAGCACAGCGCCCCAGTAAAGGTGACGCAGGCGGCAATCACCAGTGCAAGGTTAAAGGAGTGCGTAGTGTCTACCACCCAGCCGGTGACAATCGGTGCAAACGAGGCAAACACGAAGCTGCCGAAGTTTTGAATGGCGGCCACCGAAGCGACTTTAGTTTCAGCCACCATGACCTGCACCAGCCCCCAGGCGGAGGTTCCGGCAAAGTGTACGCAGAACAGCGCCATCGAAATAAACGCCACCGCCTGCGTTGGTGTAGAAGACTGCACCACCAGCAGCGTACCGAGCGCCGACAGGGTAAGACCGAGCACAATGGCTGTTTTCCGCGTTTTCGCCAGATCGTATCCACGACGCGCCAGCGCGTCGACCACGTAGCCATTAGTCCACATCCCGACCGCTGCGGCCAGGAACGGGATCGCCGCCACCCAGCCAGTTTTGGCGAGGCTAAAGCCCTGCTCCGCCTGCAAATAACCCGGTAGCCAGGCGATGTACAGCCAGCCGGTGTAGTTCACACCTGAGAAACCTAAGATCATGCCCCATGTGGTGCGGCGCTTAAACAGCGCCAGCCATCCGCTGAACGCCAGTTTTGGCCGAGGCGTGTCCGGCGCAGAGAGGTATTCGCGTTCGGTATTGTCCAGTGCGAACTGCGCGCGATTGCGATACCACGCGTACCAGCAAATGCCGACCAGAACGCCTGCCAGGCCAATCACCACAAACATGGTGCGCCAGCCCCACGCGAGCTGCATCACCACCAATGCAGGCGGTGCGAGGGCTTGCCCAATCACCGTGGAGGAGTTAAAAATCCCCAGCGCCGTGCCGCGCTCTTTCTGCACGTACCAGTCGCTTATCGATTTCACGCCCGCAGGCATAAATGGCGCTTCGCCGATCCCGAGGCCGATCCGCAGAAAGATAAAGTGGCTGAACGAGTTCACTACTCCGGTCAACGCCTGCATCGCCGACCAGAAAATCAGGCCCGCGCCCAGCACCAGTCGTGGCCCGAACCGGTCGAGCAAAATGCCCGCAGGCAGTTGCGATAAACCATAAGAAAGGGAAAACGCCGAGAGCAGAATGCCAAACTCGGTGGCCGACAGACCCAGTTCGCCGCGGATCGCCTCGCCCGCGACGCTCAGTGAAGAACGATCGAGGAAGTTGACGATCCCGGCAATAAACAGTAGCGCCAGCGTTACTGTCTGAATCGTTTTTATTCTTGCGGGCTTTGCCAGGGCCGCCTGTTCCACTACTTCAGTTGCCATAAAACACTCCTGGTCAGTCTTCCGCACGCGCCGTGAGACCAGCGTGGGCCGTTAGAGGTTATATCCGGCAACTACCATACAAGAAGTGTCAGCAAGAGAATTCACAACGATCACATTTTTGAAACATTCAGGAAAATGCCATACAAGGGAACGATTATTTAAGGCGGTTGTCAGCAAAGTTCTTAAGGATAAATTAACCTTAGTAAAGGGAGAATCTCTTTTCTCCAGATAAGCCCTATGGCCATTGAGGTGCAGTACTATGAGTATCGACAGAATGGCGAAGATGGTGTTACGCCGTCAGGGTATTGGCGTGAAAGACAAAGTTATTCGCTTTCGCGGCGATACCATTATTTTTCGCCTGAGTCAGGACGGCTACGACATCTATGTCAACGGACTGAAAATCAATTCCGTCAAAACCCAGGACGTGAACGAGGCGGTGCGCATTTATAAAACCACGCTCAGTGGTGCCTGCTGAGAAACGTTTCCTGAGCGACAACCTGGCCGGGTATTCCCTGCGCGGGAGTTGGTGTAAACTCCGCGTGTGGGATTACCGTTTTTAACACCCTTAAGGAAACAGCAATGAAAGTGACTTTTAGCAAACGCCTGTGCCTGACGGCGATGCTGACGCTGGGTGCCATCGTTTATACTGCGAGTGCATCTGCGCAAACCAGCAAGCTCATCATTGAATCCGGTGACAGCGCGCAGAGCAAACAAGATGCGGCGATGGACAAGGAACAGTGGAACGATACCCGGTCGCTTCGTCAGAAAGTGAATACCCGCGTTGAAAAAGAGTGGGATAAAAAAGATGTCGCTTTTGATACGCGTGATAAATGCGATAAAAGCGCCAATCTGAATGCGTACTGGGAGCCAAACACCCTGCGCTGCCTCGACAGATCGACCGGTCGACCTCTTACTCCGTAACACCGTTGGGCGCCTGCAGGCGCCCTTCTTCCCCGTTTGACATGCTTACCCAATTCAAGGAAATTACATGGCCAATGCTTATGCCGTTAAGCTGCGCCCTCTGGAACGCGAGGATCTGCGCTTTGTTCACCAGCTGGATAATAACGCCAGCGTTATGCGTTATTGGTTCGAAGAGCCATACGAAGCCTTCGTTGAGCTTTCTGACCTGTACGACAAACATATTCACGATCAGAGCGAACGCCGCTTTGTTATCGAATGCGACGGCGAGAAGGCTGGCCTCGTTGAATTAGTGGAAATTAACCACGTTCACCGCCGTGCAGAATTTCAGATTATTATTTCCCCTGACTATCAAGGCAAAGGGCTGGCGACAAAAGCAGCGATACTGGCGATGGACTACGGCTTTATGGTACTGAACCTGTACAAGCTGTATTTGATTGTCGATACCGAAAACGAAAAGGCGATCCACATTTATCGCAAACTCGGTTTCCAGGTGGAAGGCGAACTCATCCATGAGTTCTTCATTAACGGCGAATACCGCAATACCATTCGTATGTGTCTGTTCCAGAATCAATATCTGCCAAAACACAAAACACACACATTGCTTAAGCCGACGGCTCAGTAGTACTCGATGGTATTTTTGATGGTGTAGCGCCGGGTCACTGGCGGCGTTACGCTGTCATCTACAATCTGCAACTCGCAGCTCAGCGGGTTGTCGTGTCGGTCGTAATCACAGGTTTGCACCACATTGCCGATGGTTTTGTCATTCAGAATGCTGACCGCAGTGTAATCGAGTTTCTTACGGGCATCTTTCGGCGGCGTCGCCACTATTTTCAGCGTTTCATTACCACTGGTTGAGGTTTTCCCTAACGGATAACCTTCACTATCATATTGATAATCTACGCTTAATGCTTTCCCGTGTGCGGCTACAACAAAGCCGTTATCGTCAGTGTCCCAGCTCATTCCGGCGGCAGGCATTCCCGCTAACTGGCATTTCCCTTGCAACAAAATACGCTTTTGCTGGGTGGTGCCGTCGACGTAATAGTTTGCGTCGAGTACCAGCGTCGCACCGGCGTTATTCTCCAGATCATGCAGTTCAATCAAATCAAAACAGCCTTCCTGCGAGAGTCTGGCGCTAACGCGTTTGGTTACTTCGCCCTTCTCGTTCATCAGCGTCTGACTGAAGTCTTTAACCGGCCCCCGCAACGGATCGAAATCAAATTCATTGGAAAAACTCGCCATTTCCGGCGTAAAGGCAGCCGGTGTTGAGGCGTTATCGCAGGCGGTGAGCACGCTGATAAGCGGCACCATAAACAGCAGTTTCTTCACAGACTGTCCTTTACGGTAGATTTTTCTCAATCATATTAGCAAATACAGCGATTTACACTATAGCAGCAGCCAATCAAGTAAAATACAATATATTCATATCGTTACAGGGATTTCACTGTCTTTGAGATAGAACTAAGTCGACAAAAAACAGGCTATACTTTTCAACACGTTACAAATAGTTTTGGGGAAAGATTTTACCCCCATAATCTTGCCCCAAACTGCATTATTCGAGATCCATACTCAGGCTGAATCCCTGCTCAGAAAGTCGAAAATCTAGCGAGGCAATTTTCCACTCCCGATCCTCCACGCTACCGAAGCCACTGGTGGTTATTTTCGCTTCTGCTGTCATTGGCATCATTTCTGGCGTAGCTGGGAGAACGAGGGACATGCCCACCAGCTTTTTCGTGCTGTGGGCACTACAACCACCAGCGATGACCCGGGCACCTTGAATATCTTTCTGTGGTATCGGGTAATGGTTGACCGGTTCGCCGCTTCCGACCGTCAGTGTCTTTATCCTGCCACTGTCAGCCATGTCTCTGTAACTCACGACAACAGTTCCTTTTCCTGATTTGCTGCTGTCAGGATGATCGCTGTTGTCGTAGTACCGCCAGTTACTGCACATATCAGGCGTAATGGTTTTCACCGGCAGAGGTTTACCGCTCACCGTAGTTTGCGCCCCTCTGGGTGTTATCACCCAGTAATCGTGCGTCACCTTGCTCACCGCACCATACTGCGCTGCTATCCGGGTCAGTAAATTCATATCGCTCTCACCAAGCTGGTCAACATGGGATAGCGGCTGTTCCTCCAGCGTTGAATCAACCCGAGCCGTTAAGCCATGTTCGGCTGCGATGGTACTGACTAAATCGCTCATCAAGGTACCTGACGCAAAGGAGCGTGTTTTCTGCGACTGCAACGAACTGTGGCCACGCTCATTCGTTTTAGAGAACGCTCGGGCTGTGATTTCGATTACTCGAGGTTGTGAAGATGAACCACCGGACGAACGTGAATCAACTACGAAGTTTCCCTTATCCACCAGCTCGTCACCGAAGCCCATGGACACAGAAATTTTCACGCCCTTCCCAGGCAATTTCATATCAGGGGATACCACCGCAAATGAGATCTGATCACTCTTTTTGGAATCACCGCCGTAATCTTTCAGCGAAAGGTCAATCAGGTTCTCACGCACTGCGTCGGTGATATCTTCACCCTCGACGGAAATAGCAAAGTTTGGCAGCCATGGTTTGCTGCCGGTATCGATGTAAGACATTGGTTAATCCCAGAGTGATGTTTCTGTTTTCTTCTCTGCGGGCTTTACAACAGGGAGGTCGAAGGTTGAACCAGCATTGAAAACTTCATTCGTTGTCAGATCATAGTTCTCTGGCGAAAAGAGAACGGCTTCAAAGGTGTTGTTGACCGCCGCGTAATGGCGGGCGCAGATAATATCCAGCCGTTCACCGTCTTTCGTTGTGTATTGCACAGGCGTCTCCTCAGAATGCTGGAATATCGAATGTGTCTGACCCGGCCGAGCCAGGCACGCCAGGCGTCGCTTTGTTGAAAGCGTCGTAGACACCCTGGCCAAACTCAGTCGGGTCCTGGCCCGGTAGCGTGTTCACCGTGATATTGACGTGGTTCGTCTGCTGCGGTGCCGGAGTTTTCAGCGACGGGACCGGCACACCGAATGTCTTATCATTAAAGTTAACGCCATCCGGAACTCTGGCCTGACTATGGGCGTCCTTCCAGGATTGCTCACCTACGTTGGCAACATTGATGGATTCCTGATAACCCAGCGAGCTTACGCCCTGCTTCTGTTCTTCAGTTTCGATAGCGCGCTGTCGGGCTTCCTGTGCTGTAGCCATCTGCGCAGGAGATCGTTCATCGTTTTCAGGCAGGATTGCATCTATCCATTTCACAACCTGTGAGACAGCCCGCCCAAAGGTTTCCAGTCCATGGACAACTCGCTCCGGACCACCACCTTTCACCCACTCAGTGATTTCATTCGCGATCAGCTGCTTATTGTTACTGACCCATTGCGTAGCTTGTTGTTCCCACGCTTTCAGCTGCGGTTCGAATGCCTTGCCTAACTCCCCGGCCATTCCCTGCAAAGCAGTTTCCCCGGACGTCCAGAGGTTACTGATAACCTGGCTGGACTCAGCCGCTGCGCGTGCTTCATCCTCAGACACATTGTTGAGCTGAGCGGCGTTATCCATCACTTCCTTGAAGGATTTGCCGGTGCTGGCGATGTAGGTCACCAGTTTGTTGGCTTCACCGCCCATCAGCTGGTCGGCAAGTGATTCCCCCTGCTGGGCAGTCAGGCTCTTATTTTTGATGCCGACCGAGATGGCCTGCATCACCTGGTCAAACTGCTGTTGTTTGCCCCCCGTCATCTGCGTTTTGTTCATACCGATCTGGGCCAGCAGCGGGTTTAAGGATTTATCATTGCCCTGCTCACCCAGTTTGTTACTCAGCTCTTCTCATATTCTTTATCTGCGCGGTAGTCCCCGCAGATCCGGCTTTCACCTGACGCATCCAGGCCGTTTGTGATTTTGCCGCCTTAGCTGACTCTTCGCTGATATCGTCAATGCCGCGAGTAAGCCCTTTCAGGGTCCGGGACATTGACGGGTCAAGCGACGCCCCGAAATTAATCGAGGCGTTAAACTTCTGGGATTTTGACATTACGCCGCGCTCTGCTTAATGGCCTTTTTCAGATAGCGCCGCCAGATACTCAGTGGCATCGTGAGCTGTTCGCTGAACGTAATGCGGCACCAGTATGTGATCCCCGGCTGGTTGTTCAGGAACTCAGGTTCAAGCGCTCCGCCGGTGGCAGCAAAAAATCATTAAATGCCTCCGTCAGCTGGTCGTAGTCGTACGCCGGAAGCTGGTGCAGATCACCGGGGTTAAGGCTGCAAAGGCCCGCAATCATCGCCACTTCTTTCTCAAGCGCGGCGCCTTTGTTCTTTTCAAACAGAAGTTTGTCGAACATCGTCGGCTCGCGCATCTTGATGGTTTCGACTTCTTCCCCATTCAATTTCAGTGGACGGGATAAGGTGATAAGAGTGGTGTTAGCCGGATAAGTCATTTCGCGGTTCCTTAAATGAAAAAAGCACCCGAAGGTGCTTTTGTTAGGTTTTGTTGTTGGGAAATTGATTATTATGTAGCTATTGCTTATTACGTGTATGTTTTATAAGACTTCACTATCTAATATTCCCGCATTGTGCAACTTACTCCGTAGTTTTTTGGCACCATGCATATTTAAATGATGCCCATCGTGAAAATCGCAGTAATCGAAATCGTTGTCACTTGAGAAATCGCACACATGAAAGAAATCAGATTCCAACCCACTCAAAAAGTCATACACTTTATTTTTCATGAGTTCATTTATGTTTTCGACATAAGATTCTGGTAATGGGGGAATGATGAAATACACATCCTTCCCTAAACACTCAGAATTCCTCTTGACCTCCATCATTAATTCACAA
Organism: Scandinavium tedordense; assembly: GCF_024764965.1. NCBI lineage: Bacteria > Pseudomonadati > Pseudomonadota > Gammaproteobacteria > Enterobacterales > Enterobacteriaceae > Scandinavium > Scandinavium tedordense. The sequence continues at coordinate 669,735 of NZ_JALIGG010000058.1, forward strand.
TTCAACTCAAATGAACTTTCATACTTAACGTATTTGTTATGCAACGATACAGTCTGAACCCCCTGTAATTCGCCATCGAGTTTTGGATCTCTTGTGGGATAGTTTATTCCCTTTTGCAAAGCTGATATAATTTCACTTTCACTGGGAAACCTCTCTTGCTTCTCACTATCGTTACAAGAAAAATAACGAGAGGAAACAATCACATCAACAGACGCAGCCAAATTAAGAGTCACTGGCAAACAAATTGGAGCAACAGAAGATTTTTTAGCATCCATGAACCCCATCACAGCCTTATGGGCATATACGTATACCTGAGCGTACCCTTTTTTAATTTCCTTGAAAAAATCATACACACCAAAACAAAAAATAGTTTTATTACTTAATGGTATTTGGTGTATCTCATTATAAAACATCACCGCACTGGTAATATCTAACCCAGGTAATGAAAAGCTCACAGAATTCACAGAATTCATATCCGTTAACGTATTGTAGGAGTATGATGAACCCAGAATCACTTGTTTATGCTTTTCTTCAATAAATCGTTTGTATTGATAAATGAGGAAAATCGTCCAGTCCTGATGCAATTGATGTTTAGTCGCCTGACGCTTCTCGTAATAAAAATGGGAAAAAGGTTTGCAAACTCCTTTCCCCAGTAAAGCTTCACTTCCATAAAAATCGTAAGCAAGAACAGAAAACTGGCTATTAGAAATTTTATTGCTGAGGCTTTCGAAGTCAGTGAAATGATCGCAATTATAAAACAAAATGTTATAACCAAGGTGATTGACTTGCATTATGAAATCATTATAAGCGCTTTCCTTTCCGATAAAAAAACATCCTTTGAATGTATATCCATTATGTGTCCATAAAAAAGACATGAAGATATATAAAACGCTTCTACAGCAAGGGAGTTAAACTCCTCGCATAGCCGAAATAATGAATCAACAAAATCAATAGTTACATCACTATCTGGCAAGTATTGGACATTTTTTAGTAATAGTTCTTTAAGCTCCAAGGCTTTGATTAGTTTTCGGCCACTGTTTAATTCTATAATTAAACGCCTTAAGCCCAACATAAACTTTACATTTGCATTCATATGCGCCTCAACAAAATCCAACATTTTCTTGATAAAGCGACCGTAAAGAAAAGAACTTAAATGTTTATATTAAAAAAAACACAAACAATTGCCACCTGATGTACTTGCGAGAAAAGACGCAGGTATTTGCCTTTCTGGCTTCGATATATCTCTTCTTGTTGCCTACATACCAACTGCCCTTTCAATTCTCACAACCCCGTTACATCAGCAGCGCATCTTTCTCGTCTGCCAGAACGTTCACGCCGTTAACGCTGCGGATCATGTTCGCCGGGTCAATCTCGTAGATTTCCTTTCCGTCGACCATCAGCTTGTAATAGCTGAGATTCATGGTCACTGACATCCCCACGCCCTCTTTGCTGTCGGTCCCGGCTTCGTCTGGGGTTATGATAGGTTATTTGGTGGTGGCGGTAGCGTGACACTGGCTGTCGCGCTTCAGGGCCTGGTCACCGCTGCACTGAATGTTGCCTTTGGTTTCATCGTGCCGGACGTAGGTGATGATGTTCGAGCACCCCGCCATCACCGTGCACAACATCAGGGTGATCATCACCTGAACTGCTTTTTTCATTGGTTCGCCTTACATTGAGAGTGATCGGAGACCGTTACACTGTTGCCGAGGCTTTCCACACTCACCACCGGCGCACAGGCCTGCTGGCTCCCGGACTCTTCGATATGAACCCAGGTTCCCGAGCATCCGGACAGGACCAGAATCGCCGCTAACATCAGAGCTTTCATACGCCGTAGACCTCCCGGTCAAGTGCCGCCCAGGTATCTTTCCCGCAGACCCCGTCGACCGCCAGCAAGTGCGCCGCCTGGAACGCCATGATGCCGTTGATCGTATCCGGTCCCGCGCTCCCGTCAGGTTTCAGGCCCAGCATCAGCTGGATCTCGCGCACGTCGTCGCCGCTGGCGCCCTCTTTCACCAGGTTGCGGACAATCCCTTTCCCATGAGCCAGCTCGAGCGCGGCCTGCGCTTCAGTCGCATACGCCGCGATGGTCTGCGCTTTGTCGGTGCCGTTGATAATGCGGCGCGCATTGAGATAATCGATCGTCGTGTCGGTCAGGTAATCCGCCAGCGTCTTGCCGGTGAACCAGCCTTCCGCCATGCCGTTAATCGCCACCTGCGCCGCCACCCATGGCGTCATTGCTAAATCAGGCTGCATTACCAGTGGCACGTTGTGCTGGAGCGTCAGAAAGTCGACCACCTGCGCCTGCGCCTTCTGGTAATTGTCTTTCCAGGTCAGTTGGACGTAGCCGCGACCGTCATAAACCTGCCCGGTTTCAAGGTCCGGTTCGCCATAGGGACGCCCCGCCCCTTTGCCGTATTCCTCGACCGGCTGCATGGTGGCTGCCGTTTCGTGGTAGGTGGTGGCGAGCACATAGGCCAGCCAGCTCACAGGCACGTGGCGGCCCAGCACGTTGTTGTAAATGAGATAGGCGGCAGTGAATCCCGCCAGGCACTCAGCCTGCACGTCATTCACGCCACCGTTAAACCAGACCGCATTCATACGGGTCTGAAAAGCGCGCAGTGAAAATCCTCGCAAACGCGATTTTTTATGTTTAAACATTGGAACTCCGTGTAAGAGAGGGGGGGTTATTCACCTGCAATGAAGGACGGCGGGAAGTGGGTTGTTTACGAAGACGCCAAATTCATCGGCATTCGAGGTGAGCACCGGATCTCAAACAACCTCCCAGAAGCGGCGAGGAAAATGGTGGAGAGAACGCTCAATGGCAAGGCCACGCACACACAACATTGATATCCCGAATCTGTATCGAAAACTCGACAAGCGGAACGGCAAGACCTACTGGCAGTACTTCAATCAACTAGATGGCAAATTTTCGAGCCTGGGGCGTGACGAAGCTCTTGCCAAAACCGCCGCGCTCAAACTGAACAGGGTTATTGCTCAAAAGCAGGTTGAGCATGCCTACTCACTGGTTGATAGCGTTCTGGGTCGCGATAAACCTGAGTGCAGTAAAATTCGGCTACATGCGTGGATTGACAGGTATTTTGATTTGCTGGATAAGCGACTGGAACGCGGGGAACTGGCAGCCAGCACCATTCGATCCAGAAAATTTTCAGCACGTCTGTTGAGGGACAAGTCTTCGAATATGTATCTCGAAAATGTAGGTGCTCGCGAAATGGCGGCTATTTTAGAAGAGTATAAAAACGAGGATAAAAATCTCACAGCCAACCAGCACCGTAGTAACTGGATGGATCTGTTCAAAGAGGCTCAGTACGCTGGCGAAGTTCCGCCCGGCTTCAACCCGGCCCTCGCCACGCGGAAAGTATCGTTTCAGATCCGACGAGGTCGCCTGGAGTTTAAACAGTGGCAGAGGATTTACGAGGCTGCGGGAAATTGGGCGCATTGGGCGCAATGCTGCCTGTTGTTATCTCTGGTGACAGGCCAGCGCCCCGGTGATGTTATCAAGATGAAATTCTCGGATGTGTGGGACGATTACCTGCACATCGAGCAGGAAAAGACCGGCCATAAGATTGCTCTGCCGCTTTCACTTCACTGCGAGGCTATCTCGATGAATCTTGGCCAGGCCATCAAATTTTGCCGCGACGGAATCCTCAGTCATTTTATGGTTCACCATTCGACTTCGTATCGCCGGGCGAAAGTCGGCGGTCAGCTCAGTAGAACGACGGTGAGCAAAATGTTCTGTGATTTACGGAATGAGTTAGGTATTGAGGCCGAAGAAGGAAAAACACCACCAACTTTTTACGAACAGCGCTCTCTCGCCGAACGCCTGTATGAAAAACAGGGCATCGATACGCAACTACTTCTGGGTCATTCCACTGCAGCAATGACGGCGAGATACCATGACGACCGGCGCAACGATTGAGTCCGTTTGGTGGTGTGATATTGGGGAACAGGATTGGTGGAATTTTGGTGAGATTTTGGTGATTCCACCCTACTCTCAGAAATTTCAGAAAGTTAGCTTCAAAGACAGCTACTTACACTATGAGTGCTATGCTTTTATCTCACCATAGCGACAAGGAGATGCGTATGAAAAAGACTCACTGGCTATTTGCACTGTTACTGGCCGGCGCGATGCCAGCTTTTGCGGCTGCCCCGGAGTCCTGCGAGCGAGTTAAGGATGATATCCAGCAGAAAATAGTGACCAACGGTGTGCCAGAATCCGGGTTTACGTTGAATATTGTGCCGAACGACCAGGCTGACCGGCCGGATGCACAGGTGGTCGGGCATTGCGCCAACGACACCTTCAAAATTCTCTACACCCGCAACGGCAACGATCAGCAGTAGTCTTCGCCTTCACACGAAAGATATTATCCCTGGATTGACCGGGGATAATATCTCTATACCTCTAAGTAAGTAACATCCCTCCATCAAAAGTCGGGCTGCGCGTCCGGTGCATAAATAAAAATGGAGTGAGCGATGTCTGATAATGAACAGCATGTACACCCCGGCGGAATAAGCCGCCGCAGCCTGATCAAATCCACTGCTATTGGCTCTATGGCCCTCGCCGCCAGTGGAATTTCACTTCCCTTTACCCTGAAAAGTGCAGCCGCCGCTGTTCAACAGGCCACACAGCCTGATGACAAAGTGGTCTGGGGCGCCTGTTCGGTAAACTGCGGTAGTCGCTGCGCCCTGCGTCTGCACGTACGCGACGACGAAGTATACTGGGTCGAAACCGACAATACCGGCCATGACATCTACGGCGATCACCAGGTGCGCGCCTGTCTGCGCGGGCGCTCTATTCGCCGCCGTATCAATCACCCGGAACGCCTGAATTACCCGATGAAGCGCGTCGGCAAACGCGGAGAAGGCAAGTTCGAACGTATCAGTTGGCCGGAAGCGCTCGATATGCTGACCGACAGCCTAAAGCATGTAGTGAAAGAGTACGGCAACGAGGCCGTTTACATTAACTACACCTCCGGGATTGTGGGCGGCAATATTACACGCTCTTCGCCTTATGCCTCTTTGGTGGCCCGTCTGATGAACTGCTACGGCGGTTTTCTCAGTCACTATGGTACTTACAGTACCGCACAGATTGCCTGTGCCATGCCCTATACCTATGGTTCGAACGAAGGCAACAGCACCTCCGATATCGAGAACAGTCAGCTGGTGGTGATGTTCGGTAACAACCCGGCAGAAACGCGCATGAGCGGTGGCGGCATTACCTGGTATCTGGAACAGGCCCGCGAGCGCTCGAACGCCAGAATGATCGTCATCGATCCGCGCTATACCGACACAGCCGCCGGGCGCGAAGACGAATGGGTGCCAATTCGCCCAGGTACAGACGCCGCGTTAGTGGCGGGCATCGCGTGGGTGTTGATTGACGAAAATCTCGTCGACCAGCCGTTCCTCGACAAATACTGCGTCGGCTACGATGAAAAAACGCTGCCGGAAGGCGCCCCCGCCAATGGGCATTATAAGGCGTATATTCTCGGTCATGGGGACGACACCACCGCTAAAACGCCGGAATGGGCCTCACGTATTACCGGGATCCCAGCGGATAAAATTATCAAACTGGCGCGTGAAATCGGGACGGCGAAACCTGCGTATATCTGCCAGGGCTGGGGCCCACAGCGCCAGGCCAACGGTGAACTGACGGCGCGGGCTATCGCGATGCTGCCAATTCTGACTGGCAACGTCGGCATTAACGGCGGCAACAGTGGCGCACGTGAATCCACCTATACCATCACCATTGAACGTATGCCGGTACTGCAAAACCCGGTGAAAACCGCTATCTCCTGTTTCACCTGGACCGACGCCATTGAACGTGGCACAGAAATGACCGCCATCCGTGACGGTGTCCGCGGCAAAGATAAGCTGGATGTACCGATTAAATTCATCTGGAACTACGCTGGCAACACTATAATCAACCAACATTCGCAGATTAACCGCACCCACGACATTCTTCAGGATGATAAAAAATGCGAAATGATCGTGGTCATCGAAAACTTTATGACCGCCTCGGCAAAATACGCTGACCTGCTGCTACCGGACCTAATGACCGTGGAGCAGGAAGACATCATTCCTAATGATTACGCGGGTAATATGGGTTACCTGATCTTCATCCAGCCTGCTACACGTGCGAAATTCGAACGCAAACCGATTTACTGGATCATGAGCGAAGTAGCAAAACGCCTCGGGCCGGACATACTGCAGAAATTTACAGAGGGGCGCACCCAGGCGGAATGGCTGCAATTTCTGTACGCCAAAATGCTCGCTAAAGACCCTGAGCTCCCTTCTTATGAAGCGCTGAAAGCGATGGGAATTTACAAACGTAAAGATCCTAACGGCCATTTCGTGGCGTATAAAGATTTCCGTAAAGATCCGGACACCAACCCGCTGAAAACGCCGTCGGGTAAAATTGAAATTTACTCGGCACAACTGGCCAGCATCGCCGAAAGCTGGGAGCTGGAAAAAGATGACACTATCAGCCCGCTGCCGGTGTACGCCTCAACGTTTGATGGCTGGGATGCGCCACAGCGCGACACCTTCCCGCTGCAGCTGTTTGGCTTCCATTATAAAGCCCGCACGCACTCCAGCTATGGTAACGTCGACGTGCTGAAAGCCGCCTGTCGTCAGGAAGTGTGGCTTAACCCAGTGGACGCCGCCAAACGGGGTATTCACAGCGGTGATATGGTGCGGGTCTTTAACGATCGCGGTGAGTTGCGCATCGAGGCGAAAGTCACCCCACGCATCATGCCGGGTGTGAGCGCAATGGGCCAGGGCGCGTGGCATGATGCCAGTATGAACGGGGACCGAATCGATCATGGGTCATGCATCAATACGCTGACCACACACCGTCCGTCGCCGCTGGCGAAAGGTAACCCGCAGCATACTAATCTGGTACAAATCGAGAAGGTGTAAGTTTGCCCGCCGTGTTGTCACCACGATTACCAGGCCTACATTGAGTTGTAGGCCCATTAAATTACGAGCCCTTTCGCTCGAATGCATCATTGATGAAAATAGAAAATAACCGGCGTGTAAACCCCGCCGTAGCAAGGAAACTGTTATGAATCAACCGCGCTTCGTTGAAGCCATCGCCATCACTGGCCGCGTGCTGGGTGGACTGTTCTATTATGACCCGCAGAGCGAAAACATCGCCCCGCTGATCGCCGCCTTCCGTGACGGAAGTTGGGCGCAGCAGTGGCCGGAGTCCATTCCTTTCAAACCGGAACTGGTAGACAGTTTTCAGGTCGCGTCAGATGAGCCGCTCAGCGAAGCGTTTCAACGTCTTTTCGTCGGCCCATACGCACTACCCGCGCCGCCGTGGGGTTCGGTTTGGCTGGATCGCGAAAATGTTCTGTTTGGTGATTCCACGCTCGCCCTACGCCAGTGGATGCGTGAGAAAGGAATCGCCTTTGAAGCGCAACAGAATGAGCCGGAAGATCATTTCGGTACCCTGCTGATGCTGGCGGCCTGGCTCAAAGAGAACAACCGCGACGAAGAGTGGCAGCAACTGTTGGGCTGGCACCTGTTGCCGTGGTCGGGTCGTTTCCTGGAAGAGTTTGTTACCCACGCTGAGCATCCTTTTTACCGTTCGCTCGGCGAGCTGGCACAGCAGACGCTGGCTTTCTGGCAGACCGAACTGCTGTCTCCGGTTGCCGATAAAAAACTCTATCGCTAAGCCGTTATCACCCGCCGTCCGGCGGGTGACTTAACTTAAATTTCAGACACCTGCAAAACCATCATTTGTGACAACGTCACTTACCCCGCTTCGTTTTAGGACTTTTCTGGTCTTTTGCCGCTCAGCCTTTACGTCATAAGGCGTAACACCTTGTTTACAAAACCTGACCCCGTCACTTAATTCGTCCCTCTTCTGGAATCCTTCCCAAGCGCTTGCTATAGGTCTTAAACCCTGCCGGAACATGGCATAACAACAAGCAACAACAAGCAACGTCGTTGCAATAACGCATGCACACAGGGAGACACACTGCAATGCACAACTCTTTACTGACCCGCGCGCTGTTGTTTATAGGCGCGATTATCGCGGTCCTGGCATTACTCACGTGGGGAATCGGCCTTGAGACAATCCGCTCTCGCCAGGTTGATTTAGTCTATCTCGGACAACAGCACCTGATCCTGGTGTTCTCCTCAATGTTCTTCGCACTCCTGGTAGGTATCCCAAGCGGCATTCTGCTGAGCCGTCCTGCCGCACGCGGTATCGCCGAATATGTGATGCAAATTTTCAACATCGGTAACACCCTGCCGCCGCTTGCGGTGCTGGCGTTAGCGATGGTGATTGTCGGCATCGGCGATAAACCCGCAATTGTGGCGCTGTTTCTGGCGTCGCTGCTGCCGATTGTGCGTAACACCTACTCAGGCTTGTGTTCAGTACCGGCCTCTCTGCTGGAAGCAGCGAACGGTATTGGCATGACCAAAATGCAGCGTTTGTGGCAGGTGGAAATTCCTAACGCCTGGCCGGTGATGCTCTCAGGTATTCGCATCGCCACCGCGATTAACGTCGGTACCGCGCCGCTGGCATTCTTGATTGGCGCCAGCAGCTACGGCGAGCTTATCTTCCCGGGCATTTACCTGAACGACTTCCCGACGCTTATCCTCGGCGCGGTCGCGACGGCCCTCTTCGCCCTGATCCTCGATACGCTGTTGGCGGGTCTGGGACGCATACTTAGCCCGCATACCGCCGAATAACAATAATCAGGAGCATTCCATGAGACGATTGAAACGTCTGTTTATCGCCGCCGCTGCGCTGGCGATGGTTGCCGGTCAGGCCAACGCGGCCCCGATCATTCTGGCGACCAAGAGCTTTACCGAACAGCATATTTTGTCCGCCATGACTGTACAGTATCTGCGCAAGAAAGGTTTCCAGGTTCAGCCGAAAACCAACATTGCGACCGTAATTTCCCGCAACGCCATGATCAACAAGCAAATTGACATGACCTGGGAATACACCGGCACCTCCCTCATCATCTTCAACCACATCAATAAGCGCATGTCTCCCCAGGAGTCTTACGACACCGTAAAACGCCTCGATGAAAAGCTCGGCCTGATATGGCTTAAACCAGCAGACATGAACAACACTTACGCCTTTGCAATGCAGCGTAAACGCGCCGAAGCGGAAAACATCAACACCATGTCGGAAATGGTAGCAAAGCTTGAACACATTCGTCAGACCGACCCGAAACACAACTGGTTGCTGGGTCTGGATTTGGAATTCGCCGGTCGCAGTGACGGGATGAAACCGTTGCAGCAGACCTATAACATGCCGCTCGACCGCCCGCAAATTCGTCAGATGGACCCAGGCCTTGTGTACAACGCCGTGCGTGACGGGTTCGTCGATGCCGGTCTGGTTTACACCACGGATGGCCGCGTGAAAGGCTTCGACCTCAAAGTGCTGAAAGATGACAAAGGTTTCTTCCCAAGCTACGCCGTGACGCCGGTGGTGCGTAAGGACACGCTGGAAGCAAACCCGGGTCTTGAAGAGGCGATGAACACGCTTTCCGGTCTGCTGAATAACGAGGTGATCACCGAGCTGAACAAACGCGTGGATATCGATCACCAGTCGCCACAACAGGTTGCGCGGGACTTCCTGCACAGCAAAGGCCTGGAATAAGGAGGCGTCATGGATACGATTCACTATATGATTGATAACTGGAGTTATCTGGCAACACTGACCTGGCAGCATCTGTGGCTGGTTCTGCTCGCCGTTGGGCTGGCAATCATCATCGGCGTGCCGCTGGGAATTCTGATTGTGCGTCACAAATGGCTGGCAACGCCGATTTTGGGCCTGACGACCATTTTGCTGACCATTCCGTCGATTGCGCTGTTTGGCCTGATGATCCCCCTGTTTTCGCTGATCGGTCAGGGTATTGGCGCCTTACCCGCCATCACCGCGGTGTTCCTTTATTCACTGCTGCCTATTGTGCGTAACACTCATACCGCGCTCGATAATCTGCCGCCGGGGCTGCGTGAAGCCGGCCGTGGGATTGGCATGACCTTCTGGCAGCGTCTGCGCTGGGTGGAGATCCCGATGGCGCTTCCGGTAATTTTCGGCGGCATCCGTACTGCGGTAGTGATGAACATCGGCGTCATGGCGATTGCCGCGGTTATCGGCGCGGGGGGTCTTGGCCTGCTACTGCTGAACGGCATTGGTGGGAGTGATATTCGTATGTTAATTGCCGGGGCGTTAATGATTTGCCTGCTGGCTATTGTGCTCGACTGGTTGCTGCACAGACTGCAGATTGTCCTGACACCAAAGGGGATTCGATAATGATAAAGTTAGAAAATCTGACCAAACAATTTACGCAAAAGAACGGCCAGAGCTTTAACGCCGTCGATAACGTCAATCTCAACGTGCCGGAAGGTGAAATGTGCGTCCTGCTGGGGCCGTCCGGCTGCGGGAAGACCACAACGCTTAAAATGATTAACCGCCTGATCCCGGCCAGTAGCGGGAAAATCCTGATTAACGGCCAGGACACTAGTGATATGGACACCGTCAGCCTGCGGCGTAATATCGGCTACGTTATCCAGCAAATTGGTCTGTTCCCGAACATGACCATTGAGGAAAACATCACCGTCGTGCCACGGATGCTGGGCTGGGATAAACCCCGCTACAAAGCGCGCGCCGAAGAGCTGATGGATATGGTAGCGATGGACCCCAAAAAATTCCTGAGCCGCTATCCAAAAGAGATGTCCGGCGGACAGCAGCAGCGTATCGGGGTTATCCGTGCGCTGGCGGCAGATCCTCCGGTGCTGCTGATGGATGAGCCGTTCGGCGCCGTCGACCCGATTAACCGTGAAGTGATTCAGAACCAGTTCCTGGAGATGCAGCGCCAGCTGAAGAAAACGGTGATGTTGGTCAGCCACGACATTGATGAAGCGCTGAAGCTCGGCGACCGCATTGCGGTGTTCCGTCAAGGGCGCATCATACAGTGCGCCAGCCCCGACGAACTGCTGGCGAAACCGGCGAATGAGTTTGTCGGCTCGTTTGTCGGCCAGGACCGCACGCTGAAACGCCTGCTGTTAGTCTCTGCCGGTGACGTCACCGACCAGCAGCCTACCATCACCGTGAAACGCGATACCGCCCTGCCGGAAGCCTTCGCCACCATGGACGACAACGACATTCGTGCGATTACGGTGGTGGATAACGAAGGCAAACCGCTGGGCTTTGTGAAGCGCCGAGAAGCGCGTAATGCCTCCGGCAGCTGCGCAGATCTACTGCATCCATTCCGCGTCACCGGTAAAGCCGAAGACAACCTGCGTGTCGTGCTTTCCAAGCTGTACGAAAGCAACACCAGCTGGATGCCTATCGTCGATGAAGATGGCCGCTACAACGGTGAAATCTCCCAGGATTACATTGCCGACTATCTCAGCTCTGGCCGTACGCGCCGTGCGCTGAATATCCATTCCGCAGATTAAGCGATTTCCCCCTCGCCTGAGGGGGCTCTCTGCGTTTGTTTTTTGCCAAGTTCCCGATTTCCTCGCACAATACGGTATCACTCTGATCAACCGTGAAAAACAATGCATCGCCTACACGCTTACCCTGACATTCAGGCTATGTTTCGCCGCCTGCTCATTGCGACGATAGTCGGCATTCTTGCCGCCCTTGCCGTGGCGATCTTCCGTCACGCCATGTATTTGCTTGAGTGGATGTTTTTGAGCGACGACAGTAAAAGTCTGGTGTACGCCGCAGGCAGTCTGCCCTGGTGGCGACGCCTGCTGACACCTGCGCTCGGTGGCCTTGCCGCCGGGCTACTGCTGTGGGGTTGGCAGCGTTACACCCGCCAGCGACCGCATGCTCCAACGGATTACATGGAAGCACTGGAAACCGGCGACGGACAGTTCGATTACGGCTCGAGTCTGGTGAAATCGCTGGCTTCGTTGCTGGTTGTGGTTAGCGGCAGCGCCATCGGGCGTGAAGGCGCGATGATCCTGCTCGCAGCTCTCGCCGCCTCTTTCTTGGCAAAACGTTTTACGCCCAAAGACGAATGGAAACTGTGGATTGCCTGCGGGGCCGCCGCCGGGATGGCCAGCGCTTATCACGCGCCGTTGGCGGGTAGCCTGTTTATCGCAGAAATTTTGTTCGGCACGTTAATGCTGGCCTCGCTCGGGCCGGTAGTGGTCGCGGCGGTGATTGCCCTGCTGATCACGAATCTGCTGAGCGGTGGCCCGGCGTTGCTGTATGTGGTTCACGTCGACGCGCCACACAGTGCGGGAACTTACGGCCTGATGCTGGCGACCGGGCTGCTCGCCGGGCTATGCGGGCCGGTGTTTATCTGGTTAATGGGTTTCACCCATTCGCTCTTTTTGCGACTCAAACTGTCTCCGCCGTGGCAGTTGGCGCTGGGCGGATTTATCGTCGGGTTGCTGTCGTTGTTAACGCCTGCGGTATGGGGCAACGGCTACAGCGTGGTGCAAAGCTATCTGCTGGCGCCGCCGCTATTTGGCGCGGTAGCGGGTGTGTTCTTGTGTAAATTGCTGGCAGTGCTGTCGAGCAGCGGTTCTGGTGCGCCGGGCGGAGTATTCACACCAACGTTGTTTGTCGGGATGGCGATTGGCATGTTGTTTGCGCGATTCTGGGGGCTATGGCTGCCGGACGGCAATGAAATGGCGGTGCTGATGGGGTTGACGGGAATGGCCACGCTGTTAGCGGCTACGACGCATGCGCCAATCATGTCGACGTTGATGATCTGTGAAATGACCGGGCAGTATGCACTACTGCCCGGCTTACTGATTTCCTGCGTGGTGGCGTCGGTGCTGTCGCGGACGTTACGCCAGGACTCGATCTATCGCCAGCATATCACCGAACAGGGTTAAATCGACGTACTGGCTCAGTTCACGCTGTTCAGCGCGCGGCAGATACGGAAGCTCACCGACCAATGGCGCGGGCAGTTTTTTACTCAGCACGCCGATGATTTCAGCATAGTGTGCCAGCCCCGGATTGATACGGTTAGCGACCCAACCGATTAACGGCAGACCATCGTTCGCAATCGCCTGAGCGGTCAGCAATGCATGGTTAATGCAGCCTTCCTGGATGCCTACCACCATAACGACCGGTAATTGTTCCTGCACGACCCATTCAGAGAGCGGGCGCAGATCGTTCATCAGACTACGCCAGCCGCCAGTGCCTTCAACCACCACGTGATCGACACGCTGGCTCAGGTCATCAAGACCTTTGGACAATAAGGTGTAGTTGATAGGGCAACTGTGCGCCACGCTGCTTTCCTCTTCGCTAAGAGCGATAGGATTAATAGCGCTATAGGGCAGTTCCGTGGTGGAAACACTTTGCAGTATCAGCGCGTCTTTGTTGCGCAGTCCTTCAGGCGTTTCCTTGCTGCCTTTGGCGACAGGTTTGTACCCTGCCACGCTTTTGCCGTTGGCGGCTAACGCCTGCAGCAACGCGCGTGATACCACCGTCTTTCCAACAGAGGTATCCGTACCAGTAATAAAGAAACGCTTAAGCATGTTTCACTCCACTGCTTTGACGGTGAAAATATAAATCAGGGTGATAATTCAAGAGCAGAGGAAGTGTAAGGGATTGGGCGAAAAGCCAGCTTGCGTTAGCGCAATTTTTAGCTTAACAATTAAAATTTGTTAACCTTGTAACAATCTGATCAGCAGAGAACCGTTATAAAGCGCGTCTTTAACCAGCGCTGCGCCCGTCATCGTTCCACGGTTGAGGAACTGCGTGCTCTCGACGCTGATATGTCGACTGTACGCTGGCAGAGACTGCTGATGGATGCAGGCGCTGATGGCCGGGAACAGTATGCTGGAGGCCTGATTGAACGGCGAACCGATAAGAATTTTTTGCGGGTTAAATAAATTCACCATGATGGCGAGAATACGTCCGACGTGGGTCCCCACGCCGCTAATGATATCCTTAGCTAATAAATCGCCCTGCACCGCCGCCTGACACAGCCACTCAACGGTCAGCGGCTGCTGGTGCAGCATTGAGCTTATCGACTGTTTCATCCGAATTTTCGCCAGTTCCAGCACACTTTCCACACTGGCGATGGTTTCCAGACAGCCGTGGTTGCCGCAGTAACAGAGCTTACCGTACGGGTCGACCTGGGTATGACCGATTTCCACCAGACTGCTGCTGCCCGCATGCAGCAAACGTCCGTCAGTGATAACGCCCGCGCCGACGTTATGATCGATAACCACCTGAATAACGTCGCGCGCCCCCCGAGAAGCGCCGAACAGCGCCTCCGCCATGGTCCACGCGCTGATATCATGTTGCAAATATACCGGCACGCCGGTGCGAGACTCTAGCGCTTCGCCGAGCGCCACGTCTTTTACGTCATCGTAAAATGGCATACGGTGAATGATGCCATTTTCGGTATCAATAATACCGGGAAGGGTTATTGCAATAGAGGTTAAACGCTCAAGCTTTTGCTGATGGCGAATGAAAAAGTGGTCGATGTGTTCGATCACGCGGTCGAGAAACGGTTTGTCATCTACCAGCGGCAACGTTTGTTCTTCTTCTACCACCAGCTTACTGCTCAAATCACGCAGGGCGAGGTTAATTTCTCCCCGGCTGATACGCAGTGACAGATAGTGCCAGGCTTCGGTTTCCACCATCAAGCCTACTGCCGGACGCCCACGGCTACCCGGGTCCTGAATTTCAGTTTCCTGTACCAGATGCGCTTCGAGCATTTCGCGAACAATCTTGGTGATACTGGCGGGCGCAAGTTGCGCAAGGCGAGAAAGGTCGATACGCGACACCGGGCCGAGCTGATCAATCAGGCGGTATACCGCCCCTGCGTTGGTCTGCTTAATCTGATCAATATGCCCTGGCTGACTTTCTGCTACCACCGAAGACTCCCTTATTTTCGCGCTTCGAAATAAACTTTTGCTATGTTGAAGCACTTCGACCTAAATCGTCAAATTTTTACTTAGGCTTGTGATTTACCGCACATTTTTTCGTGTATTTTCGGCAAAAAAGTCGGCCATTGCGGCAGCCAGCAGCTGTTCGCGGAAGCGAAGCGCCGCCTGGGTTTGCTCATGATGTCTGGACCACACCAGCCACATTTCCGACACCGCGTCCTCATCACTTATCGGTAACCAGCGCATCTCATTAAGCTGAACCTTCTTAAAAGAGGCCGGAAGAATCGACGCGCCCAGTCCGGCGGAGACCAGGCCAATAATGGTCATCGCCTCGCCCACTTCTTGAGTAATGGTGGGCGTGCCGAAACGCCTGAGCAGGCCAAGAATATCGTCGTACAAGCCGGTGCCGACGAGCGGATCGAAAAACACCAACGGCTCCAGCACCAGTTCTGCCAACGACACGGATTCGCGGCTTGCCAGCGGATGATCCCGGTGAACCATCGCCATTAGCGGTTCTCGCAAAATAACCTGCCACTCAAGGGTATCCGGCAGCTGCGTTTTACGCATCAGGCCCAAATCCAGCGCCCCTTCGCTAAGCGGCGAAATTTGCTCCCGGGTATTACTTTCCCGCGTCTGGATATGAACGTCAGGATACTGACGACGAAAACGCGACAGCGTATCCGACACCGACTTAATGAACGGCGCCGAAGAGGTAAATCCAATGCGCAGCTCGCCGGTTTCCCCTTGATGCAGACGTGCCGCCCGGGAAGCAGCGTCTTCCACCTGAACCAGGATTTGGCGACTGTCAGCCAGAAACAGCTTCCCGGCGGGCGTCAGGCTCACACTGCGGTTAGTGCGGGCGAACAGTCGGGCGCCAATCTGCTGTTCAAGGATCTGAATTTGCTGACTTAACGGTGGCTGGGAGATGTTCAGCCGTGCGGCAGCGCGGCCAAAATGCAGTTCTTCAGCTACTGCTACAAAGTAGCGCAAGTGTCGCAGCTCTATATTCATAGGTTTAAAGTATCATTTGAGATTATTAATATATTAGACAGAATATTTACATTTTCCTAATCTGAACTTGTGAACTGATTTTTTTGATATTTCCTCTGATGTAAGGATCATGCTTTGAGCCGTACCTCCACCGTTGACACCGTCCCGGCCCGTGACGTCAACGATATTCGTCTTCCCGCGCCGGGCCAGTTTATTCAACGTGGAACCTCACAATTCATTCGCGTCACACTGGCGCTTTTCTCCGCCGGACTGGCCACTTTCGCCCTGCTCTATTGCGTCCAGCCTATTCTTCCGGTGTTGTCGCATGAGTTTGGTGTATCGCCTGCCAGCGCCAGTATTTCCCTGTCGGTATCGACCGGTTTACTGGCCGTCGGCCTGTTGTTTACCGGGCCGCTGTCGGATGCCATTGGTCGCAAACAGGTCATGGTCACCGCCCTGCTGCTGGCCTCCTGCTGTACGCTGCTGTCGACGATGATGACCAGTTGGCACGGGATCCTTATCATGCGTGCGCTGATTGGCCTTTCATTAAGCGGCGTGGCCGCAGTCGGCATGACCTACTTAAGTGAAGAAATTCATCCGAGCTTTGTCGCCTTTTCGATGGGGCTGTACATCAGCGGAAACTCGATTGGCGGCATGAGCGGGCGTTTGCTGACCGGGGTGATGACGGATTTCTTCGGCTGGCGAGTGGCAGTGGCGATGATCGGCTGTTTCGCTCTCGCGGCGGCGCTGATGTTCTGGCGCATTCTACCCGATTCACGTCACTTTAAACCCGCATCGCTGCGACCAAAATCACTGTTCATCAACTTCCGTATTCACTGGCGTGATAAGGGACTGCCGCTGCTGTTCGCGGAAGGTTTTCTGCTGATGGGCGCGTTCGTGACGCTGTTCAACTATATCGGCTATCGCCTTATGATGTCGCCATGGTCACTGAGCCAGGCGGTGGTCGGCCTGCTGTCGGTGGCTTATCTCACCGGGACCTGGAGTTCCCCAAAGGCGGGCGCCATGACGCAACGCTTCGGGCGCGGTCGGGTGATGATTGGCTTTACCGGCGTGATGCTGTGCGGCCTGCTGCTTACGCTGTTCTCATCACTGTGGATTATCTTCTTCGGTATGCTACTGTTCTCCGCGGGCTTCTTCGCCGCGCACTCCGTCGCCAGCAGCTGGATTGGACCACGTGCCCGCCGCGCACGCGGCCAGGCCTCGTCGCTGTATCTGTTTAGCTACTATCTGGGTTCAAGCATCGCGGGGACGCTCGGCGGTGTGTTCTGGCATAACTGGGGATGGAACGGCGTGGGGGGATTTATCGCAGCAATGCTGGTCCTGGCGCTGATAACCGGCAATTGCCTGCATAAGCGCCTGCACTAATTTGAACGCCCGTCACTGACGGGCTGCTTTACCACTGACCTAAAAAGGTGGCTAAGCCTGCCATGTCGCGCACTGCGTCAACTGACAGCAGTGCGATGAAAACCCAGATGAACGGATTCATAATTTGCCGCACACTGATGACCTGTGATAGTGATTAGCCTGGCGTATAATTCACATTCCGCCTCATACTTTCGTCGTATTTTTGACCTCACGCGTATTTCGACGTCACTCAATGGGAATTAAGGCAAAATGGCAAACAATAACTACCAGCAGCTCACCCGCACTTTCCAGCGTTTATCGCGTTTTTCGCACCTTTCCTCTATAGCCGGCTGGGATATGGCCGCCATGATGCCCCCGGGCGGAAGCCAGGCTCGCGGCGAAGCGCTGGCTGAATTAGGCGTGTTGCAGCATCAGATCCTGACCGATAAAAATGTGGCGAACGGCCTCGAAGCCGCACAGCAGGAAAACCTCGGGGATGATGAACGCGCGAACCTGAACGAAATGGCGCGCGCCTACCATCAGGCCGCGCTGTTACCCGAAAGCCTGGTCGAAGCGAAATCGCTGGCGGGTAATCGTTGCGAGCATGCCTGGCGTACTCAGCGTAAAAACAACGACTGGCAAGGCTTCGCCCCGAATCTGAAAGAAGTGGTGCGACTGAGTCGTGAAGAAGCCAAAATCCGCGCTGAAGTCAGCGGCGGTTCGCGCTACGACGCCCTGCTCGACCTCTACGAACCGGGCATGACCAGTAGCCGCCTCGATGTGCTGTTCTCTGACCTGAAAAGCTGGCTCCCCGATTTGCTACAAACCGTGGTCGACAAGCAGGCCAGCCGCAAACTCATCAATCCACAAGGCCCGTTCCCGACCGAATCACAGCGCCAGCTCGGGCTGGAAACCATGACGCTGCTCGATTTTGATTTTAACGGCGGCCGCCTTGATGTCAGTACCCATCCTTTCTGCGGCGGCGTACCGGAAGATGTGCGCATCACCACGCGCTACGACGAAAACGATCTGCTCAGCGCCCTTTTTGGCGTTATTCACGAAACCGGGCATGCGCGTTATGAACAAAATCTGCCGCGCCAGTGGGCCGGACAGCCGATTGCTCACGCACGCTCAATGGGCGTGCATGAATCACAGAGCCTGTTCTTTGAGATGCAGCTCGGACGCAGTGCCGCGTTTCTTAAGCATCTGCTGCCGAAAATTCAGCAGCATTTCGGCAGCCAGCCTGCGTTCAGTCTGGATAATTTTATTGCCTGGAGTCAGACCGTAGAACGCGGATTCATTCGCGTGGACGCCGATGAAGTCAGCTATCCTGCGCATGTGATCCTGCGTTATGAAATCGAACGGGCGCTGATTGATGGCCAGATTGAAGTCGATGACATTCCGGTGCTGTGGGATGAAAAAATGCAGCAATATCTGGGACTATCAACCGAAGGTAACTACCGCAACGGCTGTATGCAGGATATTCACTGGACCGACGGCGGCTTCGGCTACTTCCCGTCATACACGCTGGGCGCCATGTACGCCGCGCAGCTGTTTCAGGCCGCCCGCAACGCGCTACCGGACCTCGACCAGAACCTGAACGACGGCAATTTCAGCCCACTGTTCAGTTGGTTACAGCAGAACGTCTGGCAGCACGGCAGCCGCTTCAGTACGTCGGAGCTGATCACCAACGCCACCGGCGAAGACCTGAATAGCCGCTTTTTCCGCGAGCATTTAACCGCACGTTATTTGTAAGTTGATGGGCGAGAGTGTGACGTAGCCCGCCACACTCTTTTCTTGTCAGTGAGGCAGCATTCCGGCCAGCCTGCTCAGCTTGCGGTAAACCACACGCTCATATTTGCGGTGCATTGCAATCCTCAGCTGATCAAGCTCATTTTTTTCTGCGACAAGAAACTCATCCCATTCTTGCTGCAATAATTTAAGCTCGGCCTCGCGCTGCTCCCGCCCTTTACGCGAGCGCCGCATTTCCCGCTTCAGCCTTCCGCTATCGTAATGCAACCACAGTATCGCAAGCACAAGAAGTAGAACACCGCCCCACAGGACAGAAGAATTCCCAATCACAACTCACTCCAAAAAAATAATTAGCCTGCTATGTTACGGGTACCAAAAGGTTAATGGTGAACTTTTAATGCGGTATTTTTTGCGGCCCTAAGAGGTTTCCTGCGGCGTTAAATGCCCGGAAATTTAAAGAATTGCGGGTAGTTCTATAGCAAAGGGGTATGCCTCTCCATATCTTTCTGATTTTTAAAGAGTAATGAAGTGACCACCGGAAGTGTACATATGGTTACACGCCGATACCAATCACTCACGGAAACCTCGAAAAGACAAGCATATAGTCTATTCAACGGCCCCGCAGTGGGGTTGAACATAGAAACCAAATTCGAGGATTTCAGAATGAAAAAAGTATTAGCTCTGGTTGTTGCCGCTGCTATGGGTCTGTCTTCTGCTGCTTTCGCTGCTGACACCGCTGCTACCGCTCCGGCTGCTGCAACTCACGCTGCTCCGGCTAAAACCACTCATCATAAGAAACACAAGAAAGCCACTGTAAAACCAGCTGCAGAGCAAAAAGCCCAGGCGGCTAAAAAGCATCACAAAAAAGCAGCAACCAAACCTGCTGTAGCGCAGAAAGCGCAAGCGGCTAAAAAGCACCACAAAAAAGCAGCAACCAAACCTGCCGTAGCGCAGAAAGCCCAGGCGGCTAAAAAGCACCACAAAAAAGCAGCAACCAAACCTGCTGTAGCGCAGAAAGCGCAGGCGGCTAAAAAGCACCACAAAAAAGCAGCAACCAAACCTGCTGTAGCGCAGAAAGCGCAGGCGGCTAAAAAACACGTGAAACACACCAAGCACCAGGCTGCTAAACCAGCTGTACAGCCAGCTGCGTAATTTCGCAACCGGTCGTACTGTCTTGTAAACTAAATCGGCGCTGTTTCAGCGCCGTTTTTTTCTGGAGAGCAATGATGCTGCGCCGCTATCGATTCGAGCTCATCCTCTTATTGCTGATTGTTTGTGCCCTTGTTGCCACCCGGTTCTTTTTGTACTGAGTGTAGCACGCTGATTTTACTCCCACTTTTCATTCATCCCGTCTATAGTAATCTCATTGGGTTACCTTTTTATAATCATAATCGCCCCTTCAGAGAGTGTTATGCACAGATCCATAGTGGTTTTACTGGGAGCCGTTTGCCTTTTTTCTCCCCTGACCCACGCTGACGATGACAGCGACGATACCGGCATCAGTACCTCCGATCTTAAGACGCTGTTCTTTGGTCATGACGACCGCGTCAAGGTCACCAATCCTACGCAATCCCCGTGGGATGCTATCGGCCAGCTGGAAACTGCCAGCGGCAATCTTTGCACCGCTACATTAATTTCTCCGCATCTGGCGCTGACCGCAGGACACTGCCTGTTGACGCCGCCACATGGCAAGCTCGATAAGCCCGTCGCTCTGCGCTTTGTGTCGCAAAAAGGTCTGTGGCGTTATGAAATTCACGGGATTGAAGGCCGCGTTGAGCTGTCGCTCGGCAAACGCCTGAAGCCGGACGGTGACGGCTGGATTGTTCCGTCGTCTGCTGCGCCCTGGGATTTTGGCCTGATTGTGCTGCGCTATCCGCCTTCCGGTATCACACCGTTACCGCTGTTCGCCGGTGATAAAGATGCATTGACCGCGGCGCTCAAATCCGCCAACCGCCAGGTGACGCAATCGGGTTATCCGCTCGATCATCTCGATTCTCTGTACACGCACAATAACTGTCTGGTGACCGGCTGGGCACAAAGCACCGTGCTGTCGCATCAGTGCGATACCTTGCCTGGTGATAGCGGTTCACCGCTGATGCTGAAAATCGATGACGGCTGGCAGCTGATTGGCGTTCAAAGCTCAGCTCCGGCGGCGAAAGACCGCTGGCGTGCAGATAACCGCGCGATTTCAGTGACTGGTTTTCGGGACAAACTTGAAGCACTTGCCAGCCAGTAATTAACACTGTCGCTGCTGACGCAACGCCAGCAGCGACGTTATCGGCATCGGTTCACTGAACAAAAAACCCTGCAACTGTTCGCACCCTGCCAACCGCAGCAACTTCATTTGTTTTTCGTTTTCCACCCCTTCCGCAATCACTGACATTCCAAGCGCGCTGGCAATGCGAATTGTCCCGCCGACTAACGCCGCAGCCTGATCGTCGTTATCCACCAGCCCGGCCAGCGATTTGTCGATTTTGATGGTGTCGAAATTAAAACGCCGCAGATAGCCAATACTGGAATAACCGGTTCCAAAATCATCCAGCGCCACGGCGATGCCGAGGAGTTTCAGGTTAGAAATGGCTACCCGTGCGCGTTCCGGATTTTCCAGCACATAGGTTTCGGTGACTTCAAGCTGTAAGCGATACGGCGGAAAATGGCAGGACTCCAGCACCCGCGCGACTTTATTTTCAAATTCCGGGTCGCGGAACTGCGCCGGGGAAATGTTCACCGAGAGTTTTAAATCATCCAGGCCCTGCATATCTGAACAGGCACGGCGCAGCACGAACTGGCCGAGAGAGTAAATCAACCCGCTGGTTTCGGCGATAGCAATAAACGCGTCGGGTTTCAGCTCACCCTTTGGCCGCCGTGGCCAGCGTACAAGCGCTTCCACGCCGGTCATTACCAACGTTCGCGCGTCGACAATCGGTTGATACCAAACATCGAACTCACCGTTATCCAGCCCGTCACGAATGTCATTTTCAATGCTCAGTTGATATTCCCGGGCGCTGTTCAGCTCAGCGTCGTAATGTGTGATGCGCCCTTTACCGGTAATTTTCGAGTGATACATAGCGATATCCGCCCGACGGAACAGCTCAGAGCTTGGGCTGTTCTCCAGTGAGCCGCTGGCGATGCCGATGCTGGCGCTAATGTGGATCGTGCGTTCACCGAGACGAATCGGGTTGTGGAGGTAATCCAGCACGCTTCCCGCGAAAGCTGCCGCTTTTTGGCCTGACGCCACACCGCTGACGGTCATCGCAAACTCATCGCCGCCAAGCCGCGCCAGCATCCCGCCCACCGGCACCTGCGCCTGCAAGGTATGCGCAATATGCACAATCAGCGTGTCGCCCACGTCGTGTCCGTAGATGTCGTTCACGTCTTTGAAGCCATCAAGATCGATAAATACCACCGTTTTGAGCGCTTCATCGGCGCGCGGGCTGACGAGTTCCAGGTGCTCAATCAGTGCCCGGCGATTTGGCAGATGACTCAGCCAGTCGGTGAGCGCGATTTCACGCGCCTGTTTCTCGCCACGCGCCAGTTTGTAGAGGCCGAGACTGCTCAACAGAATAAACAGCAGGATAAGCCCCACTGCCAGGGCGACGATTTGGCGGATCTCTGGCGAGGCCGCCATCGCCGCTTCCGCACCCGGCAGACGCGGCTGCCAGTTCAGATAGCCGACGACTTTATTCCCGGAGCTTTTCAGCGGCACGCTGTAGTCGCTGCTTTTGGCTTTGGTCATATTCAGGTTGGCAATCTGAAAGGTATTCCCGAGATCTTTTAAAATGCGGGCATTCAGGTGACGTGTAATGACCAGATAACGGCGGGTGGCATCATATATCTGCAGGCGGCTGGTCATCGGGCGAATAAGGCCAATGCCGACAAACGCAACGCCTTCGCGGGTTTCGGTTATACCGGCATAGATATTTTTTCCGCTCGCCAGTTCCGCCGCATGGTTCTTAATCAGCGCGGTTAAGCCCTCGCCGAAGAAATCCAGGTTACGTTCGTTGAATGGCTGGCTGTGAAACGATCCCCACAGCACGTTGTAATGTTCATTGAGCACGAATGTGCCGTCGTAGAGATTATTGATTTTAAACCCGGCGCCCCAGGTATCGTAAAGCCAGCGGGTATCCAGCGCAGGCGGATACACCTTATGCACCGCGTCGTCCCAAATGGCATTATCCACCACAAGCGAAAGCACGCGATTGACCGATGTCTGAATCGCACCGTCCACCGAAAGTGCCGAACGATGCGCGTCAATGGCGTTAGTTTTGCTGCTAATCAGGTGCTGGGAAAGATACAGCAAAGAGACAATCGAAATAATCAAACCAATACCCGCCAGAAACAGCATCACAAAAAGTGTTCTGGCGGTGGCAATATTACGCCACCGAGATGGATTAAACATAAGCAACCCTCCTGCAAGTGCCCAGCACTCGGGAAAATGCACCCTGTTTAATTAGCGTAATACAGCCAGCATTTTTCGCTGCCCACAAACGCGGGCAGCATCACATCATGCAAGTTTAATCATCACCATTCCGGCGATTAACAAAATTAAACCGATCCATCCTTTGTAATTCAGGCGCTGTCCAAACAGGATCCAACCCGCAGCCAGTGTGGCAACCACGCCAAACCCACCCCAGATTGCGTATGCTACCGAAAGATCAATCCCTTTAACTGCCTGCGACAATGCGCTAAATGCGGCCAGTACCGCTACCAGCGATAATATACCGTATATTTTTCGGCGGAAACCGTCTGAGAATTTAAGGAATATATTGGCGATGATTTCCAACACAATCGCCCCTGCCAGCCACGCGCCATGTACCCACTCAAACTGCGGCATGGTTCACCTCCGCAGATTTATTTTTGACTTTGCGGGTACCAGATTTAATCAGCACAATGCCCATCACCAGCGTGGCCAGCCCTGCGCCTTTCATTAGCGTCAGGCTTTCATCAAAGAGCACCACGCTAAACAGCGTTATCAATAAAATACCGACGCCTTCCCACAGGGCGTAAGCCACGCCGAGCGCGATTTTTTTAACCGCGAAGGAAAGGAATATATAAGAAAGGGCAATCATACCGAGCATTAAAATATAACCGGCATGACCATCGCTGACGCTTGCCCATTTCATCGACAAGGTACCTGTAATTTCAGCGACAATCGCCAGACCTAATAATATCCAGTAAAACATGATTCTTCTCCTGCCTGAGAATATAACCCGTTGCAGTTTGCGAGGAGACGCAAACCGTAAAAATGATTAAGTTTTAACTCAAAGGAAGGAAAAGACTATAGCGCAGAGCGCCAGTGCTGCTCGGCAGAAAGCAAGGAAAGCGAGGGGGTAACGACAGATTGCAAGGGAGTACAGGTTCTGAACGACATGTCCATAAAATTACAATTATCCGCGGAGTTGCTTCTCGTCTTTGCGGATGAAAATTGTCCTCAGTAGTTAAACACTGCATAATTCTGGCATAGTGCAAAAATAAACTCAAAGTCTTTTCAATTCTTTACCCGCCGCATTCTGTATTAATAAGTTTATTCTTATCTCCCGCCGCTTTATGATGTTCTTCATCACGTTTACCAAGGTAATGTTATGGCAAAGTCGGGTATTACACTTAATGGATTAAAGATAGTCATCATGCTCGGAATGCTGGTGATTATCCTCGCCGGTATTCGCTTCGCCGCTGATATTGTGGTGCCTTTTATTCTGTCACTGTTTATCGCCGTGGTGCTCAACCCAGTGGTGCAGCTGCTGGTCCGCTGGCGCGTTCCGCGTGGGCTGGCGGTTACCCTGCTTATCACCTTCATTATTATGGTGGCGGTTCTGCTGCTGTCCTATCTGGGCACGTCACTCAACGAACTCGCCCGCACGCTGCCGCAGTATCGTTCGTCGCTGGTTATACCGATGGAAAACCTGCAACCGTGGCTAAAACGCTTTGGCATTGATGTGTCCGTTAATGCGTTGGGGAAATACATCGACCCGAATGCGGCGATGACGCTGGTCACTGCCCTGCTGACGCAACTTACTAACGCCATGTCCTCCATTTTCCTGTTGCTGCTGACGGTCGTATTTATGCTGTTTGAAGTGCCACAACTCCCGGCCAAAATGCAGCAGATGATGGTGCGACCGGTAGAAGGCATGGCGGCAATTCAGAAAGCTATCGACAGCGTGAGCCATTATCTGGTGTTGAAAACCGCCATTAGCCTGGTGACCGGGCTGGTTGCCTGGGCCATGCTCGCCGCTCTCGACGTGCGCTTTGCGTTTATCTGGGGAATGCTAGCCTTTGCACTGAACTATATTCCCAACATCGGTTCGGTGCTGGCTGCCGTACCGCCGATATTACAGGTGCTGGTTTTAGGCAACGTCTACGATGCACTGGTGGTGCTGGCGGGGTATCTGGCTATCAACCTGGTGTTTGGCAACATTCTTGAGCCACGGATTATGGGCCGTGGGCTGGGCCTTTCCACGCTGGTAGTACTCCTGTCGTTGATATTCTGGGGCTGGCTGCTCGGCCCGGTGGGTATGCTGTTATCGGTACCACTGACGATCATCGTTAAAATCGGGTTGGAGAACACCGAAGGTGGGCAAAGCATTGCAGTACTGCTGAGTGATTTGAGTAAAAAGTAACGGGTAAAAACAGGCTGCTTAATGTGAACGGTTCCGGGCTCACATAATCAGCCTGTCTATGCAGCCGGAGAGGACCACCAGGCGCACTAACAAGACGAGGAGCCCCCAAAAAACACATAGTCTTAACATATTATTACGCCCAGCTTCGATTATCTCTGTACCCGAAACAGAGTAGCGCCCTGCGGCTATATGGCGCATAAACGGAGTGGCTATTAGGCGTGTAATATTTGCAGTTGGTGGATATGTGACATCGCCCCCCATTGGTGGCTTTTAGTCACATATCACCGCTCATTCTGGGCTAATTTCCGACAGGAATTACTCATTGCCCCATGTATTCAGGAACGTCGCAATATCATCAATACGCTTCGCGTTGATCCCAGCTTCCTGAGCCATATCCTGCTGAGCTTCTTCGCTGATTTCTTCGTTATTCATCAAACGGCTGACCAGCAGCTGAAAATAGTGCGCCAGAGAATCACGTTCAGCGTCGCTCACCGGCTCTGCGCATTCAGTCGAATACTCGTCCACGATGTCATAAAATTTCAATGGGATTTCAGTGTTCATTAATCGTCCTCGGGAGTTAAAGTCGGGTAGCGGTGCGTTACCACATCAAATCGTCAGGCACTTTGAAATCAGCATACGGATCGTCTTCATTCTGCTCTTCCTGACTCAACGCACTGTTCAGAACGATACTGTCCTCATCACGCTGGGCAATTTTATCGGCCACGATCGCGGGGATAATGGCGTAGGTGCTGTCACCGTTTTTATCGACAGCCAGCCGCGCAATCGCCAGACGACCGCTGATCAACTGTGACTGCGTCAGCTTATCCACTACGACTTTCTTGATTAAATTGTTATCGGTGAAGTTAAAATCAATATTGCCTCTGGCAATCGTAATTTTATTCATTTCAATCAGCTGCTTCACCTGCGCTTTATATTCTTTCGAAAGCATCGCTTGTTTTTGCTGTTCGCTGAGCTCTTTATCACGCTCAAGCTGCGCTTTTTTATTCTCTTCTACAGCCTCTCTTGCCTCACGAGCCTGAACGCGTGATTTTTTAGCCGTGCGCTGGACCTTGGCCATTTTTTTGCTGGACACTAATCCTGCTTTTAACATCTGCTCTTGTAAGGTGAGTTTTGTCATCTTCGTATCTGAACCGGTTGAATAATTTAGGTGATTATACCCGTATTTTTACGGGCGATACCAGACGGCAGGCGCTGGGCCTGACCCAGCAACAGCCAAATTCGTCAGTCGACTGAAAATTCGCTATCATCCGCTTCCACTCTTCCTCCTGGCCGCCCGATGTCTTCGATAATTGATACTTTTATTGCTCCGCCGTGTCATGAGCAGATAGAAATTCTCTGGCAGGATGCGCACCTGGTGCTTATCAATAAACCCACGGGACTGCTCAGCTTGTCGGGGAAAAATCCGCAGAACCTCGATTCGGTGCATCATCGTCTGGTCCAGCTTTTTCCCGGTTGCACCCTGGTCCACCGCCTGGATTTCGGCACGTCCGGTCTGATGGTGGTGGCGCGAAATAAAGCGATCAATGCCGCGCTTTGCCATCAGTTCAGCCAGCGAGCCGTGACCAAAGTGTATAGCACCCTGCTGTGCGGTCATCTTCCCGACGACACAGGGATAATAGACGCGGCGATAGCCAAAGACCCGGCGCTGTTCCCACTAATGTCGATTTGCGCCATTACCGGCAAACCCGCCCGTTCACGCTATCAGGTTATCGCGCGCTTTCATTATGCACAGGCAGACGGGACCTCAGTGCCGGTAACGCGCGTCCAGCTAACACCAGAAACCGGGCGTACCCATCAACTGCGCATTCACAGCCAGCTGCTCGGCCACCCTATTCTTGGCTGTGACCTGTACGGTGGGCTTCTGCCGCCAGGCTGCGAGCAGACGCCACGCCTGATGCTGCACGCCAGCGAACTGCATTTTGTGCATCCTGTTAGCGGAGAACCGATCCAGGCCCATAACCCCAGCCCGTTCTGAAAAAGAAAATCGCTATAATTTAACGACAGAATGTTGTTGGAGTCATTGCTATGACAATTGAAGATCTCGAACTCAGCCTGTTTGATGCGTCCGGCGCGCCGCCGCTGCCGCCAGACGCCATCGAAGGCTTGCTGGAGCATGACGGGGCGCGAATCTGGTACGCCACCTGCGGCGACGGCCCAGCGGTTATTCTGCTGCACGGCGGTCTGGGCCATGCCGGGAATTGGGGTTATCAGACTCCAGCGCTGATTGACGCAGGTTTCTCGGCGGTGCTGATTGACAGCCGTGGACATGGCCGTAGCACGCGCGATAACCGACCTTATTCTTACCACCTGATGGCGTCGGACGTGCTGGCGGTGATGGACGCATTGAATCTAAAAACGGCTTATTTTGCAGGATGGAGCGACGGCGCCTGCACCGCGCTGGTTCTGGCTTCTTTGCACCCTGAGCGCTCGGATGGCGTGTTTTTCTTTGCCTGTAATATGGACCCTTCAGGGGCTAAAGAAATGCAGCCTGACTCGATAATTGATCGTTGTTTTTCCCGCCACCGCCAGGACTACGCCGCACTGTCGGCCACACCTGAAGACTTCGAGAATTTCGTGGCCGCGGTCAGTGAAATGATGCGCACCCAGCCGAACTATTCCACAGATGATTTACGCGCCATCCGCGTGCCGGTCGAGATAGTACTGGGCGAGGACGATGAATTTATTAAACGCGAACACGCAGTTTATCTGATGCACAGCATTCCCGGCGCGACGCTAACTATTCTGCCCGGCGTCAGCCATTTCGCGCCCTTGCAGCGGCCCGCGCTGTTCAATCAAGCCCTGCTCCGTTTCCTCGACAGGCTCAGAGCGGGATGAATTCTCCTTAAAAATAAACATCCATTCCCTTTTCATTTCGCCTTCGGGTACATTGGCGTACTGACGTAAAATTTTCGATTTTTAACAGGTAACAACGGCCATGGCTCTTATCCCAAAAAACTACTCGCGACTGGAAAGCGGCTACCGCGAGAAAGCGCTAAAAATCTATCCATGGGTATGCGGACGCTGCTCGCGGGAGTTTGTGTATTCAAACCTGCGCGAATTAACGGTTCACCATATCGATCATGACCACACCAATAACCCGCCAGACGGCAGTAACTGGGAGTTGTTGTGTTTGTATTGTCATGACCATGAGCACTCAAAATACACCGAAGCGGACCAATACGGTACCCGCGTGGTAGCAGGCGAAGACGCGCAAAACGATGTTGATGCGGCGACGTACAATCCTTTTGCTGATTTGAAATCGATGCTCAGCAAAAAGAAATAGTGTCCTTTGCAGCGAGCGCCTGGGAAACGTAAATCGGCAACGCCGTTTCGCTTATCCCAGGCGCTCGATACGCGATCTTGCCTCGCAAAGGTGACGGTGTAACGCCTCAAGACATGGACCAAAACTGACCGAGAAACGCGCGCAGCGGCTTGATATAGCTAAGAAGTCCTCAGCCAATCCGAGCGCTTCCCGCCAGACATCCCCGCTAATGACTTCAGGTAGTGACGCCGGTCGAAGCTCGTTCACGATAGTCCCCCCCGCTCTGGGCGCGAACCCCATAGGCAGAATGTCGTAAGCTGGTGCAAGTTGATACGGGCGACCGTGGCTGCTGATGAACGACAAGTTCCCGTGGTGCATGTCGGTATTACCAATTAGCATCCCAAATGCCCAAAGACGGGCAGTGTCAACGGCGGCCTCAGGATGGACATGCCTTTCCGCTACCAGGTTATTAACCAGTACAGGCCATGGGGCTCTTGCATTACCGACAAATTCAGCATCCAGCGCCCGCAGTGAGAAGATGCCGATCCGACCCAGTTGATCAACGCGATCGAATCGTGGGATCTCAAGAAAGCGCTGGCCCCCAAAATCAAATATCTCCGTTTTCACACCAAGCACACTCAGCGCCAAATGTTCGGCCAACAGAAGGTCGCGCCAGCGTTCGCTAACCGGATTATCGTCTGGGGCCGAGAATTTCACTAAGACGTGACCGCGGTCCGTATAAGTGCAAAATTTCGGCTGCTCGCCTCCTGCTGATGAACCCGGTGCCTCACCGGCATCAGCCGCTAATGCCAGCGCGGGATACATCGTGACGCGCTCAACGGCAGTGGGTTCCGGCATCTCAAGGAAACGGTTTCGTGCCTGCTCCCCTATCAGCAGGTTGCCGACAGAATCATGACCATGGGCAAGCAACGCTCTGAGTACATCCGAATCTTCCCATAGCTCTGGATTTGCCGGTAGCCCAAGCTCGGCCGCATACGTTGAGGCGTAGGCTCGCCCGAGATAGCCTTGTGGTCGCATGTCAAACAGCCACCACGGCAGCCCATCGCTATGAAGACTTAGACCGTCGGTCTGCACCATGACAAATCCGTCAGGACGGACCGGAATGAGCTCGCCAAGAGACGTGACGCGTCCGTCTTCTGTAATACGGTAAATCGGCGCAGACCTGAATCCGCGAAAGGCATCGCGTAAAGCGTATTGAATAGATGGGCCTGCGCCAATGCGAACGATATCGCCGCCAATCTCTCGCAATGCACGGGACATCGTTGGTTGACTAACGCTCATTTTTTCAATGAGTTGACTGACTTTCATCGGCCCCTGGCTGAGCAACTGGCGTATCGTATCAGAGCGAGCAGACATCGTTTTGAATCGCTTTTTGAATAGATAAATGAATATATATCATATCAATCAATTCACAACCCGTCACTCATGGAAAAGTCAGTTCCCACGATAGAACTGATTTGTCTCCGGTCCGAAATTTCCCACTCCGTAGTCTACACTCAACCTTCCTGCTTCGATCGCCATCACATAATTACACAGGAAATTATTACTCTTAGGCTAACAATCCGAGCTCCAGCTTAATTGATGCCCTACTCCTAAGGGAGCAGACTTACTGCAGCATAAATCCCGGCAAAAATGATTTGCTGAATCAGGAGGTTAATAATGAATGCTGGCCAAACTCCGGCCCGGAACTGGAGCACGCGTCGTAGCGAAAAAGCACGTCGTGTCGCGTCCCTCCCGGTGCAGGGCAAGGTAATTCCCACCGATGGTCTGGTGGATGCGCTGGAAAAACTGATTGCCCCCGGCGACCGTGTGGTGCTGGAAGGTAACAACCAGAAGCAAGCCGATTTCCTCTCTCGTATGCTCGCCGAAGTCAACCCGGCGAAAATCCACGATCTGCATATGATTATGCCGAGCGTCGGACGTAGCGAACACCTTGATATCTTCGAAAAAGGCATCGCCCGCAAACTCGATTTCTCTTTCTCCGGTCCTCAGAGCCTGCGCATTTCGCAGCTGCTGCAGGATGGTCAACTCGAAATCGGCGCAATCCATACGTACATCGAGCTCTACTCGCGCCTTTACGTCGACCTGTGCCCGAATGTCGCGCTGATCGCCGGTTTTAAAGCTGACCGTAAAGGTAACCTTTATACCGGACCGAGCACCGAAGATACGCCAGCGCTGGTTGAAGCCGCGGCCTTCCGTGACGGCATTGTTATTGCCCAGGTTAACGAACTGGTCGACGACGAATGTGACCTGCCGCGCGTCGACATTCCTGGCTCGTGGATTGACTACGTCGTCGTAGCCGATAAGCCGTTCTTTATCGAACCGCTGTTCACCCGCGACCCGCGCCACATCAAGCAGGAACACATCCTGATGGGCATGATGGCGATTAAAGGCATCTATGCGGAACACCAGGTTCAGTCCCTGAACCACGGGATCGGTTTCAACACTGCCGCTATCGAACTGCTGCTGCCCACCTACGGCGAGCAACTCGGTCTGAAGGGCAAAATTTGTAAGCACTGGACCCTTAACCCGCATCCGACGCTGATCCCGGCGATTGAAAGCGGTTGGGTAGAAAGCGTGCACTGCTTCGGCGGCGAGCTGGGGATGGAAGAGTACATCCGTGCCCGTCCGGACGTGTTCTTTACCGGTGCCGACGGCTCAATGCGTTCTAACCGTGCGTTCTGCCAGCTGGCAGGCCAGTACGCGGTAGATATGTTCATCGGTTCTACGCTGCAGATTGATGGCCTCGCCAACTCCTCCACCGTGACCCGTGGTCGTTTGTCAGGTTTCGGCGGTGCGCCAAACATGGGCCATGACCCACACGGTCGCCGTCATGCGACGCCAGCGTGGCTGAACATGATGACCGACAAAGACCCAATGCAGCGCGGTAAAAAGCTGGTTGTGCAGATGGTCGAAACCTTCCAGGCCGGTGCGAAACCAACCTTCGTGGAAAAACTCGACGCAGTTGACGTGGCGCAATCCTCCGGGATGCCTCTGGCCCCGGTCATGATCTACGGCGACGACGTGACCCACGTGCTGACCGAAGAAGGTATCGCCTACCTCTATCGTGCTGAAAGCATGGAAGAGCGCCGCGCGATGGTTGCGGCAGTTGCCGGGATCACCGACATCGGTCTGGGCGTTGACGCCAAGCGCGTTGCCGACCTGCGTAAGACCGGCAAGGTGGTGTACCCGGAAGACATGGGCATCCGTCGTTCAGATGCAACCCGTTCCCTGCTCGCTGCTGGCAGCGTAGCGGATCTGGTGGAATGGTCTGACGGTCTTTACAACCCACCTGCGAAATTCCGGAGCTGGTAATGAAACAGCTGTCACAGACTCATGCAGAGGTTCAGGCCGAGCGACTGGCGACACTCGCCCGCGACTGCCTGATCGACGAAGCACGTTTAAGCCCGAAGCCGGGTCTGGTGGACAGCCGGGGTAACGGTGCCCATCACGATTTGTCTTTAGCGTTGATGGAGCGCTCTGCGCACAGCCTGACCCCTACGTTTCTGCAACTGGCCCAGCAAAGCTGGCAGCGCCCCGCCGACATCGCCCTGCGCGAAACCGTCGGCCGTCTGGGACGCGAAGGCGAACAGCAGATGATGAAAGCCACCGAAGGCGTTAATACCCATCGGGGGGCTATCTGGGCGCTTGGCCTGTTAGTCAGCGCCACCGCGATGCAGGGCGAAAACGCCAGTGCGCAGCAGATTACGGATACCGCAGCCGGGCTTGCCCGCCTGCCGGACAGTGCCGCGCCGAAAGTCTTCAGCAAAGGGTTGAAGGCCACGCACCGTTATCAGGTGCCCGGCGCACGTGAAGAAGCGCAACAGGCGTTCCCCCACGTAATGACGCTGGCATTACCGCAGCTTTTACGCAGCCGCGCGAACGGCGCCAGCGAAAGCGAAGCCCGTCTCGATGCGCTGATGGCGGTCATGACTTCACTTAGCGACACCTGCGTGCTGTCTCGTGCCGGCATGACCGGCCTGAACGCTATGCAAAACGGTGCCCGTGCGGTGCTCACCGCCGGGGGCTGCGCTCAACAGGCTGGCCGCGAGGCTCTCGCCCGTCTTGATGCGCAAATGCTGGCGCTCAACGCCTCACCCGGTGGTGCCGCCGATTTGCTCGCCGCCACGCTGTTTCTCGACAGGGTCAGCCAGCCCGCGTCTTGCTCAATTTAAAGAGGATGTTATGGAACACATTACATTGTCATTCCCTGCCAGCCGCACTTTCAGCGGCAAAGCTCTCGCAGGGGTCGTTGGTTCCGGTGATATGGAAGTGCTGTTTACCGCTGCCGCCGGGGAAACCCTCAGCATTGATATCACCACTTCAGTGGACAACAGCACCAGCCGCTGGAATGCGTTGTTCGACCGTCTGAACCTGATTAACGGTCTGCCTGCGGGCAAACTGGTGATCCATGATTTCGGTGCGACGCCCGGTGTGGCACGTATTCGTATCGAACAGGTTTTTGAAGAGGTGAGCCATGCGTAACGATCGCAGCTTTATTGAATTACGGGCCCGTGAACGCGCCCATGCGCTGCTGGACGACGGCAGCTACCGCGAACTGCTCGACCCGTTCGAAGGCATTATGTCGCCATGGCTCCCACAACAGGGCGTGGTGCCACAGTCTGATGACGGCATGGTCGTCGCACGCGGCACCATCAACGGCCAGTCCGCGGTAGTGATTGCCATCGAAGGGACCTTCCAGGGCGGCAGCATGGGCGAAGTGTCCGGCGCCAAAATGGCCGCTGCGCTGGAACTGGCAGCAGAAGATAACCGTAACAATATCCCGACTCAGGCCGTGCTGTGCCTCGAAACCGGTGGCGTTCGGTTGCAGGAAGCCAATCTCGGCCTGGCGGCTATCGCCGATATCCACGCCGCGATCGTTGACCTTCGTCGCTATACCCCGGTGGTCGGCATTATAGCTGGCACCGTTGGCTGCTTCGGCGGAATGTCCATCGCCGCCGCGCTGTGCAGCTACCTGATTGTGACCCGTGAAGCGCGTCTCGGTCTGAACGGCCCGCAGGTTATCGAGCAGGAAGCCGGAATTGAAGAGTACGACTCCCGCGACCGTCCATTTATCTGGAGCATGACCGGCGGCGAAATTCGCGCTGAAAGTGGTCTGGTTGATGCCCTGGTCGGTGACGGCATCAACGCGGTGAAAACTGCGATGAACGACGCCATCGCCAAAGGTGTTCCGACCCAAAACCGCAGCGATAAATATGCCGAGTATCTGGCTCGTCTGACCCAGTTTGATACGCGTCAGCAGGCCGATACCGACCAGATTAAACAGCTTTTTGCCCAGGAGGTGAAATGATGACTCAGTCCAATAGCCGGGGTGCAGTCTGGCTGGAAAAACTGGCACCTAATGCCCCACGTATGAGCGGCCTGTGCCCTTCTGTTCAGGTGGCTGACGGTGAACTCAACGGTGAAAACGTGCGTTTTATTGCCGTGGTCCCGGATGCGAATAACCATTATCCACGCGCCGTAAAAGGTGAAGTGGGTCTGCTTGAAGGCTGGACGCTGGCAAAAGTGGTCAACGAAACCATTGATGCCGATGCCAACCACGACGTGAAGCGCCCGATTATTGCGGTAATCGACGTGCCGAGCCAGGCTTATGGCCGCCGCGAAGAAGCCTTCGGTATTCACCAGGCGCTGGCCGGTGCCGCTGGCGCTTATGCAAAAGCGCGTCTGGCTGGCCATCCGGTTATCGGCCTTATCGTCGGTAAAGCGATGTCCGGTGCTTTCCTGGCGCACGGTTATCAGGCTAACCGTCTGATTGCTTTCAACGACCAGGGCGTTCTGGTTCATGCGATGGGTAAAGACTCCGCCGCACGTATCACCCTGCGCACCGTTGAAGCGCTGGAAAAACTGGCGGCGACCATTCCGCCAATGGCCTACGACGTGAGCAACTATGCGACGTTGGGTCTGCTGTCTGATCTGCTGAATATCAGCAACCCGGATGCGCCAACCGATGCCGACCTGGCGCAGGTGTTAATCATCCTGCAACAGTCTGTTCGCGACGCACGTCAGGATCCCAGTTTGAAAAACCGCCTCGGCGCGGAAAATCGCCGTAGCTCGGCTCTGGTTCGCGAACGGATGCGCGCCAGCTGGTAACGAGCAGTTGTAGTAAGAAGTCCGTAAAAAAAGACCTGCCGAAAGCGGTCGCCGTCGGGCGCAACATAGCGCCCACGGTACAGCCGCTTTTAGAAAATTATAAACATCGCAAATGACCAATACGCTCCATCGTTCTTGGACGGTGACGTGTATTTCTTTTTTTATCTACAGGTGACTTATGACTTACGTAATTGTTCATGCCCTTGCTCCGATTTTCCTTATCATGCTGCTGGGCTTCTGGGCTGGCAAAGCTAAAATGGTCGACAACAAAAATGTGTCGCTGCTGAATATCTTTGTTATGGATTTCGCCCTGCCTGCGGCGCTGTTTAGCGCAACCGTGCAGACGCCGTGGTCTGGTATTGCCGCTCAATCTCCGCTGATTGTGGTCCTGACGGGTGCAATGTGGGTAACCTACGCGGCTATCTACTTCCTCGCGACCAAGGTCTTCAAGAAGTCTCCGCAGGATGCTGCAGTCCTCACGCTGACCGTTGCACTGCCTAACTATGCGGCACTGGGCTTGCCAATTCTGGGCAGCGTTCTGGGTGAAGGTTCTGCAACGTCCCTGTCCGTCGCAGTGTCTATCGCCTGTGGTTCCGTGCTGATGACCCCGTTCTGCCTGCTTATCCTTGAGCGTGAAAAAGCACTGGCAGCGGGCGAAAATAGCGGTTCTACCCTGGCAATGCTGCCAGTGTTGATGTGGCGTTCACTGAAAAAACCTATCGTCATGGGCCCGCTGCTGGGTGTGATCCTGTCCGCGATTGGCATCAAAATGCCGGATCTGGTTCTGTCGGCGATTAAACCACTGGGCCTGTCTGCAACAGCCGCAGCCCTGTTCCTGACCGGTGTTATCCTGTCTGCTCGTAAACTCAAACTGAATGCGGTCGTGGGTATTGCCACCATCACCAAGCTGCTGATTCAGCCGTTCATCGCCTGGGGTATCGTTCTGGCGTTCGGTCTGCATGGCTCCGTGGCTATCACCGCTATCCTGATGATTGCGCTGTCCGCCGGTTTCTTTGGCGTGGTGTTCGGTAACCGCTTTGGCGTTCAGTCTCCAGATGCAGAAGCCGTGCTGCTGTTGAGCTCCGTTCTGTGTATCCTGTCGTTACCGCTGTTCATTACGTTAACTTCAGGCATGTAATATGACTTTCACATCGCGCCCTCACGATTTGCTGTGGCTGAGCAATGCTGACGCTTTACTGAACATTCAGGAAGCATGGGTAGCAAGCCAATGGCACACCGGTCTTCCGGTGGTTGTACGGCGCGATGTGAATGACAACGCTGATATACCGGTGGGCGTACGCGGCATGAAGCGCGAACAACGCGCCGCCGGATGGGTGAACGCAGAGGCTATTTTCCGCGTCGTCACGCCCGAAATGCTCGCCGATCGCGAACGTCTGCTGCATTCCCCGTTTGTCTCTCAGCCGCCTGTTCAGGCGGCTATTTTACTGACCACCTTTGCGTGGCCGTGGCTCTGGGGTATTACCGGCAGCACCGGTTATGCGCTCGCCACCGAAATTCCCGTCCTGCACGCAGAGAGCGATCTCGACGTGATCATCCGCGCCCCGCAGCCACTGACTCACGATGAGTTATGCCAGTGGCAGGCGCAGGTGAAAAAACTGCCGTGCCGGGCTGACACTCAGGTTGAAACGCCTTTCGGCGCGTTCGCGTTAAATGAATGGCTACGCGAAGGACGCGTATTGCTCAAAACCGCCTCAGGCCCGCAGCTGACCGCGACGCCGTGGCACAGGGAGCCATAATGAAAATCCTCTTTACCTTCCCCGGCCAGGGCACTCAGCGCCCCGGTATGCTGCAAAACTTGCCCGACGGCGACGCAATTCTGGCTGAAGTGCGTGCCGTACTCGGCGATGAAACCGACTCTCTGGACAGCGCCGATGCGTTGCAGCACACCCGTGCGGTGCAGCTGTGTTTACTGATAGTCGGCGTGGCGTGGGCGCGTGAATTAATGCGCCATGACGTCAAACCCGATATCGTCAGCGGCCTGTCGATTGGAGCCTACCCCGCAGCGGTGATGGCCGGTGCGCTGGCCTTTGATGATGCGCTGCGCCTGGTCGCGCTGCGTGGTGATTTGATGGAGCAGGCATATCCGCACGGCTACGGCCTGACGGCGATTGTCGGCCTGACGCTGTCCCACGTCGAAAAGCTGATGGCGGGTACGCAGACGTACATCGCCAATCTGAATGCCGAAACGCAGATTGTCATTGCCGGAAGTGATGAAGAGATGGCGATTGTGGCGCATAACGCACTGGACGCCGGGGCCAGTAAGGCGACTCGCCTTGCGGTCAGCGTGCCGTCGCACTGCGCGCTGCTGGATGAACCCGCTGAAAAGCTGGCTCATGCCTTTACATCAGTGACATTGTCACGTCCGCAGCGTGCTTATCTGAGTGGCACCACGGGCCGGGTATTGTGGGAGCCACAGAAAATCGCCGACGATTTAGCGTATAACATGGCGCGAACCGTGCAGTGGCAGGACGCGATGGTTTCCGCCAATCAGCGTGACGCGCGACTCGCCATTGAAATGCCGCCGGGCAGCGTATTGACCGGACTGACGCACCTTTCTGGCTGGCAAGGCGAAGCGATTTGTCTGGAACGCAACAGCGTTGAGGTTGCGCAGCACCTACTGAAACGGCTTAACCGCTGATGCTACGAGCGTACATGCGCCCTTCTGCCGCCAGCGCCAGCAGGTCCTGATCGCGCTCGCGATGATGTGAATAGACAATCGAAATCAGCTGGCGCATCTGATACGGTTCCGCCAGCTTCAGCAATTGCACATCGTTCTCGTACACTTTCTTCATACGCCCTGGAACCAGGGCAAATCCGACTCCCGCCTGTACCAAACTGATCATCGAGAAAATATCATTCACTCGGGTCACAATCTCCGGTTCAAAACTGGCAATGCTGAAAGCTTCCTGAAAACCGGCGTAGGTAGCAAACCCTTCCGCCAGCGAGACGAATTTCCGGTCGGCATAATCACGCAGATCGGCATCCTGGGAGGCGTCCAGCACAACGCTGGCGGGTGCGGCGAGAAAGATATCGTCGTGAAATAGCGGAATAACATCGAATTTAGACCCGGTGAATTCGCCTTCGTTAGTAGAAATCAGAATAGCGTCGAGGGCGTCATCTTCGAGCATATCCAGCAGCATCTGGTTCGAGCCCATGGTCAAATCCAGCTCCAGTGACGGACGGCGCAGCTTCATGCCCATGATAATTTTCGGCACCGTTTCCAGCGTCAGCGAATATAGGGTGCCGATACGCAAACGTCCGCGACCGACGCCCGCCACTTTTCGCGTCTGCTCCAGCCCTTTGCTCATCAGGCTTATCACGTCCTGGCAGTATTCCAGCAACGTCCATGCCGCTGGCAGCGGCACCAGATTACGGCCTTTATGGACAAACAACGGACAGCCAACGCCCTCTTCAAGGGTGTGCAGCGCGCGGTGTACGCTGACGCTGCTTAGCTCCAGCGCTTCCGCAGTGCGGGCGATGTTGCCTTTATTCATAAACATCATAAAGACGCTGAGCTTGCGGAAGGTAATGTCCTGATTGATGTCGTCTTTCATGGCTGTCCGGTTTCGTGTTTCAGAGTTGAATGATTATACCCGTAATTATTCATACCCCGTTGAAACCGTATCACACCGGCACTAACTGGCCCGTTTCAGTGGATCACATTCCGGCGGTTTGATACAGGATAACGCTGGTTTTCCTGCAGCCAGCGGCTGAAGACATCGCTGCGCAGGGTGCGTAGAAAATCAATCAGCCCGGTACAGCCCATCTTCTTAATCAGGTTCTGACGGATTTGATAAATCGTTTTGATATGCACATTCATGTGCATGCCCACTTCCGTCATTTTTTTCCCTTCCTTCATTAAGTCGATCAGCTTTTTCTCCCTGGCGGTCAATAACATTCGATGAGAGGGCATCGTTGCCTGTCCCTTTTGCCAGGTAATGGCGGTGATAAAATTACGTATATCATCGAGCGTAGCTCTGGCCGATAGACGGTGTAGCGGCACGCTGTCGAGAAAGTTAAAATCATGCCCGTTGGTCAGAAGAATTAAGCGGTTCTTTTCCAGATCGTAATTATGGCTGAGCACATCCGCATAATATTGCTCAGTCAAAAACACGTAACGAATACCGATATCATCAAAGCGGATATTCTCCAGCGCCGTTTGCAAACCGAGTTGCAAATAATGGTCAGACAGCCAGAGATCGACCTGTTCAAGCTGCACGCAGTTTAGGCCACTCATTGTTAAGTTCCCATCGTCACAGGGTTAGAACGCTCAGGACCGCAATTGCTCACGGCCCGAATCACTGTCTCCGGCAGTACCGGCAGACCTGTCAGATATCGTCGGTGGTATGGCTGACCACCCTTTCAAGGGTTTTACGGATAACATCCGCTTGCTCGACATCGCGGGTGACTTCCAGCGAGCGCAGCAACGCCAGAATAATGTTCTTATTATTAATATGTTCACCGGCCGACAAAACATGGCGAATTGCCGTGCCCAATACAGCAGACTCCGCGGCAAACATATCACCCGCCTGACGGAAATAATCCGTCAAAGAGGTGTCTTGTATATCGGTATCAATATCAGGATGTTGAATCGTGGCTGTGTGCATTCTTTTACCCTCGGGCATCGTTGTGTTGTCAGTGGATTTTATTTTTTCTTGGCGGCTGCTTATTACCCAGTAGCGTATTCGCATTTTCCTTATGCGTTCCCGTGGTCAGGTTTTCCGGACGCTCAGTTCTCAGCGTCGTCGCTTCAACTTCAGCGATAATAATCGGCAACGTTTCTTGCCGCCGTGGGTCGCTTTCTACGGCCAGCATGTTGCGTAGCTCTGCCAGCAGTGCGAGCGTGCTTATCGGTCCTTTGCGCTTTAGCAGCGATAATACGGCCTCGCCAATAAGCTGATCGGTTATTTGGTCTGTTTGTTGTTTATTTTCACTTCTCGTCATAACTGCAATCTCTGTTCGCCGACTTACCCAGAACCTGGAACGCGACATGATCATTGCGCGCGACCGGCTTATCTGTCGAACAGCAGACCGATTAGCGCATTGTAATGACCCTCCTCTTCAGCACAGGATGCTTGCTCAAGACGGCCCAGCAGCTTTGTGCAGAGAGATTTACGATTCAGGTTCCGTCCATCGTTCAGAATTTCCACTACGATTTGCCCTAAGGTTTCCTGCTGGGTCGGCAGAATTGCCTTGTTGAAGTACTGGGCAATGGCGCTCGCTGTATCCGGTATGTAACCATTCTGCTGCATATGTCACTCCTGTACGAATCAGTAAAAGGGTTAATGTCGTGTTATTCAACGTTAGAAAAATTGTACACAAAAAACTGTACAGTCGCATTGCCGATACTTTAACAAAAAGTGCTAATCGTTTTAATTCATTACGTTATGTCTTTTATATTGAGTATTACCTGATGGCTTCATGTACAGGAAAAACTTGAAGTTGTACAACGAAGAAAGAGATATGAAACAGAGCCGTGTGACGACCTGATTTTCCGTGAATCGCTTGTTAATTTAAAGTGTTACAAGACGAGACGAAACGGCTTACTTCTGTTAGGGTTAATAGCAATCCCCCTACTGTCTGAAAAATTATGCTTACGACAATCATCTATCGCAGCCATCTGTGCGACGACGTGCCGATCAAATTCCTCGAAGCGATGGTCGCCGGAGCCAATACAAAAAACCGCCAGGCGGATGTCACCGGTATTTTGCTGTTTAACGGCACCCATTTCTTCCAGCTGCTTGAAGGCCCGGACCACAACGTAAAAGCCATCTACAACGCTATCTGCGATGATCCTCGACACTATAATGTCGTTGAGCTGCTGTGTGACTATGCCCCGTCGCGCCGCTTTGGCAAGGTCGGGATGGAGCTGTTTGATTTGCGGGAGCATGACCGCGACGCGGTGTTGCAAAACATCCTCGATAAAGGCACCTCAAAATATCAGCTCATTTACAATGACCGCGCGCTGCAGTTTTTCCGCACTTTTGTCGAAGCGACGGAAAAAGAGAATTACTTTGAGATCCCGCCCGCTGGCACCTGGGAATTTATCCCGTCTGGTGATGAACGATTAGTTGACCCACAGGTTATTGGCCCGGACGCCGATTGTGGTTTTGCGTTTCAGCCGATTATTGACCCGCTTACGCAGGAAATTGTCTCGCTGGAAGCTCTTCTGCGTACTCCGTCAGGCGGTTCTCCGCAGGCGTATTTTGACAACTTTAGCGTCGATGACATTTATCAGGCCGACCTTCAGAGCAAGAAAGTCGCGTTCGCGCTGGCCGGGGCATTGACCCTGAACGACCAGACGCTCTCGGTGAACCTGCTGCCTATGACGCTGGTGAAAATCCCTGATGCGGTCGCTATTCTGCTGCACGCGATTGAGGACAACGGCCTGGTACCGGAACAGGTGATTGTGGAGTTCACTGAAAACGAAGTAATTTCCCAGTTTGATGCGTTTACCCAAGCGGTCAGAAAACTGAAAGCCGCGGGGATCATCGTCGCTATCGATCATTTCGGTGCCGGGTCCGCCGGATTGTTGCTTTTGGCGCAGTTTCAGCCAGACCGAATTAAAATCAATTGCGACCTGATCCGCGATGTGCATAAAAGTGGCCCGCGCCAGGCCATCATTCAGGCCATCATTAAATGTTGTACATCGCTCGAAATTCTGGTCTCCGCCGTAGGCGTGGAGAAAGCAGAAGAATGGATGTGGCTTGAGTCTGCGGGCATAACCCAGTTCCAGGGCCATTTGTTCGCTGAACCTCTGTTCTGTGGCATCCCACAGGTTGCCTGGCCGGAGAAGAAAACCCCGTTCTGACCCGCCATGCCTGACCTTTCGCCTGCCGCCCTCGTGCGGCAAGCCCTTCCCATGAGACCTATTCCACCGATTATGTTACGTTTGTTTAACAAACGTTCGTCATATTTTTACCGCACCTGTTCGAGTCTGCTGTACAATAAATTATAAATTGTACAAACGCCTTTGATTGGTTACGTTAAAAAAAGACGTCTCTGATTGAACATGGGGGATACTATGGCGTTTTATAGCATCGGCGATGTTGCCGAGCGATGCGGTATCAATCCCGTGACCCTGCGTGCCTGGCAGCGCCGCTACGGTTTATTGAAACCTCAACGCAGCGAAGGTGGGCACCGTCAGTTTGACGAAGAAGATATCCAGCGAATCGAAGAGATTAAGCGTTGGATCAAGAGCGGCGTGCCCGTTGGCAAAGTCAAAGCGCGGCTCGAAGAACGCAAATTTACCACCGATAGCGACTGGACCAGCCGTCAGGAAGAGATGATGGCGGTGCTGCGTTTCGCCCACCCCGCCAGGCTGCGCGTTAAAATCGTCGCGCTGAGCCGCGAGCATTCCGCCAGTGACCTGATTGACCATGTTTTCGTGCCTGTCCGTCAGCGCCTGAGTCTCGATCACAATACCGCGCGTATCATGTGCAGCCTGCTCGACGGGGTACTGATTGAATTCGTTGCGTCTGCCCTGTCTGAAGCACGTAAAAAAGCCGGCAACGAAGCCCTGCTGATTGGCTGGGACACCGACGACAGAACACGCCTGTGGCTGGAAGCCTGGCGTCTTTCTCAGCAAGGTTTACACATTGCCGTGCTGGCTGAACCGCTGGATGTCCCGCGCCCGGAGCTGTTCCCCGGCCAGCAGCTTTTCGTCTGGACAGGCATTTCCCCAACACGCCGTCAGCAGGAACTCATCCAGCACTGGCATGAGCAGGGTTATACCCTCACCTTCCACCAGCCCTGAATGGGTCCGTATGTTTTACAGCGAGGCCACTTTTTGCCGCGCCTGTTTATCGGCATAAATCGTCATCGTAATCCCCGCAATCACCGTCACAGTTGACACCACCAACTGAAGCGTCAGGTGCTCGCCGAGAAACGCCACGCCGCCAAGCGCCGAAATGCACGGCACACTCAGCTGAACGGTGCTGGCCGTCGAAGAGGTCAATGTCGACACGATGGCGTACCACAGCGCATAGGCCGCGCCAGACGTAATCCCTCCTGATATCAGCGCCAGCAGCACGCCGTGCGTGTCCGTGTGCGCCGCCGGATTGAAGGTCAGCGACAGTAACAGCGCCACGGGAACGGCCAATATAAAGCTGCCCGCCGTCGCCGCCGTGGCGTTGTGAACGCTTTTCCCTGCGATGCTGTAGGCCGCCCACCCCACCCCGGCCAGCATCATGGTTGCCGCCGGAACGTACGGTGGACTATTTGCCCCCGGCAGCAGCAGCCAGCAAATCCCAACCGCCGCCAGCGCGATCCCGGCACTTTTCAGCCAGGTTAATTTCTCACCCCGATAAATCCCCCAGCCCGTCATCACCAGCTGCACCGTACCAAACAACAGCAGCGCCCCTTCGGCGGTGCCGAGATGAACATAGGCGATCGAAAAGGCAATGGCGTAAACCGCGAGGAAAAGTGCGTTTTTCACTTTCCACTCAATCCGGTGATTCAGGAATGGCTTCTGCAGCAGGATAAACAGTGCGATTGCACCACTCAGCAGGCGCAGGCTGCTAAAAGACAGGGGATCAATATGCACATCTTTGAGCGCAATCCGGCACAGGATCGAGTTCGCGGCGAATGCGAACATGGCTAGCGTGATTTTACCCGTCATGAATATTCTCTTGTTTAGCGGCTTTGTTGAATAAATCGAACTTTTGCTGAGTTAAAGGATCAGATCACGCATCATCCGGCAACACGGGTCGTCCCATGGCAAAACAGAAGTTTAAAGTCACTAACTGGCGCAATTACAACAAAGCC